>JBCBJS010000049.1:0-34934 GCA_038523095.1 Cyanobacteria bacterium J06626_6 | reverse complement strand
GGAGGGATTGCTTGACAACTACCTAATTGAACAGCTAAGAAAACCGTCGCTTCAGTTTTCTCCTGCGTAAGTCCTATATAAATCAAAGAAAAGAACTAGGGACAAAGCAAGATGGCAACATATCTGGTAACCGGCGCAAATCGAGGCATTGGGTTTGAATATTGTAAGCAGCTGCAAGCGCGCGGTGAGGATGTCATTGCGGTGTGTCGTGAAAGCTCACCCGAGCTAGATAAACTATCCGTTCGCGTAGAGGCCGGTATTGATGTCGCAGATGATGCGGCGATCGCAACGCTAAAAAAATCCCTTGCAGACCAAACCATAGACGTCTTAATAAACAACGCAGGCATCTACCGGCAGTCGGCACTCGGTGAGCTGAATATTGAGGGCATTAAAGAGCAGTTTGAGGTAAATGCGATCGCCCCGCTCAAATTCACCCAGGCCCTGCTGCCCAACCTAGCCAACCCGGGCAAAGTGGCCATCATGACCAGCCGGATGGGCTCCATCGAAGACAACACCTCGGGCGGCACCTACGGCTATCGCATGTCAAAAGCGGCAGTCTCCATGGCCGGTAAATCACTCTCCCACGACCTCAAGCCCAAAGGCATCGCCGTCGCTATTTTGCACCCAGGACTCGTCAGCACGGGCATGACCAACTTCAACCCAAACGGCATCTCCCCGGCCACCTCCGTCGCTGGCCTGCTGAAAAGGATTGACAGCCTCACCCTAGAAAATACCGGCACCTTTTGGCACTCCAACGGCGAAATCTTGCCCTGGTAGCAAAGAACACTGGGTCGCGAGCAGCTGTTGTGATGCTGCAGCTACAGACGCTCTTCAGCCCAACCTACACTGCGATTCACCGCCTAATTCAATCCAGCCGTGAATCAACCCCGATGTCGACTGAGCAGCCCCGCAAAGGCCCGCACTGTCCACCACAATCACACCGCCATCGCCATTCACCTTATCCACCAGGTACTGAATGCCCGCTGTCGCCGCGTCCTTAGCATCCAACCCGTTGAATTGAACATAGTCAGAGACCGTTTTCGAGAAAACCGTGCGCAAAAACTGTTCTCCGTAGCCTGTCGCTGACACCGCACAGGTCGCGTTGTCGGCGAAGACCCCCGCACCCACAACCGGCGTATCGCCCACCCGGCCCCACCGCTTGTTGACCAGGCCACCGGTAGAGGTTGCCGCAGCAAGATTCCCTTCCACGTCTCGGCAAGCAGCGCCAACAGTTCCCAGCTTTTCCGCCGCTCGCATCTGAGCCGTCCCCACCGTCTCGTGGTCCAGCATCATTCGCCCTGCAGCCTGCGCTTCTTTCAGCTGCTGAATGCGGTGAGAGACAATGAAATAATCATCCGGGCGCAGCTCCGCCTGGCAAAACTTGGCAAACTCCACTGCCCCACCACCAGCTAGCATCACATGGTCACCTTGCTCCAAAACCTGTCGCGCCAGCGAGATAGGATTTTTGATATTCTTCACGCAGGTCACTGCCCCAGCCATCAGGTCATGACCATTCATCAGCGCCGCATCCATCTCCACCTGCCCGTTCTCATTCAAAACAGAACCTTTGCCCGCGTTGTACAACGGATTGTCTTCCAACAGATTGACGCAGTATTCAACCACATCTAGCGCCGATTCTCCTTTCTCCAAACGCTGCCGCCCAGATGCCAAGATCTCTAAAATGCTCTCTCTAAATTCAGCCTCGCTGGCTTCGTATTTAAGATCTTCTAGGGCCCCAGCACCCCCATGAATCATCAAAGAATAAGGTTGCGACATATCGAACAAGCGCCCTAAAAACGACAGACAAACAACAACATAAATAATAAAACAGAAAAATTACGGCAACAGCTCTTCTAAAATCGTGAACCTAATGTGATTGATTGCCAAATCTCCAATAGAGAGATCTTCGGGTTTGTTGTCAGCACTCATTTTCCCAAAGGGAATGCCCTTACCCAGTTCGGTGTGGTACCAGGAGAGACCCATAAAAAATCGCGTTGGGTAGGGGCCTCGCTCAACCACATCGTCCACATTAGACTCCATGGGCAGCCAGCCAACGCCAGGAACATAAAATTCTAGCCAGACGTGGTTAAAATCTGGCTCTAGCGGTAGATTTTTTAGGGCGGGCGTGGCCGGGCACTTGTAGCGGCCAATGGTGCGGCAGGCAATCCCATTGAGCCGAGCCAGGGCTAGCAAAATGCCTACATATTCGCCGCAGGACCCGACGCCTCTAGCAAGAGCAACATCAGGCGTGTCAATTTTGGGCTGAATGCCGTAGGACATATGGTCGTACACATAGTTGCGAATTTTCAGCATTTTTCTGAGCACGTTGGTCTCGGTGCCAGCGGCTGCTACAGCCGCTTGCTGCATAAACGCCGTATCCATAGCCAGTTCGTCATCATCGACAAGATACTGCTGCTGCAGCGCTTCAGATAGGGGCGGCGCATCTTCAACATCTGCAGGCATGAGAAAGTATTTGAGACTGTACATTTCAACGGTGGCTTTCCAACCAATCAATCCACCTTGATTCGGAGAAAGCGTATCGAACTTAAAAACAGCTACCTTCTGACCGTTCTGTTCTTCTAGGGTGAAAGGATGGCCAATGGGTTCCACGTGGCGGACTTTTTGCCGTAGGGTATCTGCAGGCAGGGAAATTCGCCACTCAACGTTGTTCAGAGGAACCGGATCTAGGGGTAGCAGCTCTTCTACGTAGGAAATTTCGACGAGGTAGCCGTTGGAAAGGGTGTAGGGCTGCGATTCTGAGCGGCGAATGTGGAGCGGGTGGATGAAGGTGCGATCGCGAAACGTTAGCTGATGGGGCGAGTCAGCATTGGGATCATCGCGAATATACGGCTCCTCATAGGCATAGGAAACGTAGCAAAGGGGAGCAGCATCAGACTGAGGGTCCGCATCACTTTCGGTAGGCTGGTAAAAGGTAATTCCAGTCGGAGAGGGAAAGGGCGTTAGCGCACTGAACAACCGCTTGCCCGAAGCGCGATCTAGACAGTACACGGTTTGCTCAGTGCGATCGCACAACCAAAGCGAATCCTCCGTTGCCGTAATGCTCTCAGCGCCTAACCCCGGCTGGGGAAATTTTTCTATGGCCGCTGCGCTCTGACGGTCGAGCACATGGATGTAGCCAGACTTTTGGCAGGTGACGTAAACCCTATCCTCCCAAACCGCCACCCCATTCGCCTCGTGAGGAAGCTGGGCAAAGGGAAGCGGCATCAGCATTTCCAAGTCACAGGTGTAGACGATTTGGTCTTTAGCAAACCAGAGCCTATCCTGCCAGATAGCCAGCCCAACGGCCCCAGTCCAATCGGCCACGCAGTGAGGATTCAGAATCGTCGTATTGTCGGTATGAGGAGAAATTTCCACCAGATAGCCTCTGACAGCATCAACCGCCAGCAATCGCCGAGCGACCGTCGCCAATCCAGACAGAAGATAAACGCCGATCGGCCGGAGGGTTGAGCGCTCAAGCGACAATCTTGATGGCACCTGCTCAAACTGTGACATAGAAAGCCTAGACGTAGAGGACCCTAGAGGCAGAGAGCGATAGCCCTAAAAGACTTACGCTACAGTAGCGATCTGCACTAAGCTTGCCACAATCAGTATCGTTGCGGCCCTTTTTTATAAAGCTTAGTGCTTAGCGAACTGCTGAATGTATTCAGCAGTTCGCCATATAAGTGTAAGAGCCTCCGCTCATATTTGAGCAAAAATGTCATCACCCAGCGCATTTCAGCTGATATTTGTCTCTGCCTACGTCCTGCACTCGCGTTTTTACGACATTTTCAATACTTGCGCTCTACCTACGATGTCCCCGCCACTCAAGCACAGAAGATATATTCTCGGTATATCGTCAGTAAAATACGGGTCGCATTCTCATCGAATATATACTGAGCAACGCATTATTTAACCCCTTTTATTCTCTATAATTGAGCGTAGATTGACACAACAACCCATAAAAAATGAAAGTCACCTACGATCCAGACTTAGATGTTTTACAGCTTGCCTTCAAGCAGGTCCTCATTGAAGAAACAACCCAAATCGCACCTGGATTGGTCCTCGACTACGACGAGGACGGTCGGGTGATTGGTCTTGAACTCAGACAGGCCTCTAAAAAAATTGAAAACCCATATGAAATCACTTACCAAGTTGGTATCGCAGACGACAGCAAGCCTCTGTCAAGGGTGAGTGACTAACAATTTTGAACGGCAGCGGTTTTTGAGTAGCAACTATTGAAAGGAGAGGTTTTGTGACCGTCAATTTTAGGGTCGTCCCCGGATGACCACTATCCAAAACCTCTTCTAGAAAAATCTATCGCCCTCTGCTCACAAGACTCTACAGGTAGCCACTCTACGCACAGTCTCTGGAGACAGTGCTCTACGGCTGTAACTCTGCTAGCAGTACTCTTCCAGCAGTACTCTTCCAACAGCACATCAATTTCATCTCCCAATCGCGAGCGATCCGAAGTTTATAAAAGGTCTATCAACCGCCAATCCAGGCAACATTCTCGACAGCCTCTTGGTGGTTCACCTTAACCGGCAGTCTGCGACTTCAGCAGACAACCAGATAAGCTGTCAATTAATCATTCAGCCAAGATTCTTTGCCGATCAAATCGCAGATAGAATCTCGCAGCAAATACTCGTTATCCTCTAAAACAGACTCGATAGACGCCCAGTCATCATCACCGAAATATCTCGAAAGGGAGTAGAGCTGAGAATTTCTGGCAATGGACCCTCTGGCAACAAGCGCTTGAGCCTCATCTTTGACTACTTGGATAGAATACCTTACGCGGGTCTGAAGCATAATAAATACCCTTCTAATCAATGAACTGCAATGGATAACAGAAGCACATAAGCTCTGCACAAAACTGCGTTAGGAATGTCCTCGGCAGCGAAAACTTCTACCCTTTGATATTTATTTTGACTCTACAAAACAGCTATCTTGAGCAAAGTTGAGCACAATCTGGTAGTAAAAACGAAAGCCTGCACCTGTCGACTCCTTTAGCGGCTGAATTCATTGAACTCTTGTATTCACCACTGAGAGTAGGGTCAAAAGCCCTATATAGACTAAGACTATCGACAAATAACAAGGAGAGAATCGGGGTTAACACCCTACGTTTTACGCTCTGCTCACAAAAATAGTTACATGTAGTGCAACACACTGAGCCTTAATAAATTATTAATCGTCTATTCCCAGAGAAGATACCCAGAGAAGATACTTATACAATCGTCTTTTTCAAACGCAGGCCTATGGGCAGCTTGAACATTTGAGTGAAAGTGACCTTTAGGTTTGTGAAGCTAGGGCGCAGAGAACTGGGACATGGAGAACTACTTAGGTGAAGAACTATTTAGGTGAAGAACTGGCCTGCCGATGGTTTATTTTTGGAAGATTTTTTGAAAGGGGTTGATACCGCCGGACCATTAATGTCGACTGAGCTGCCGACTGAGCTGTCGATTTATTAAAGTCAGCTTAAATTCAGCAATAAAGTCAGCAGCTAGCGCCCTAGAAAAGGTGAAGCCAGCTGGTAACAAATAGCGCCGATAAATCTATCGTTTGGGTGTTATCTACTAGTCGCAACAGTATTGTACAACACAGTTTTAGACCTAAATCAGTCTATAGTTATGATTCCCTAACATCGCAAGCGCGTTATAGTCAGAGACCCTTGATATGTCCTTTTAATGGGTTTGCTTGATAGGTCCTGTTAATGGGTCTTCTTGACAGGTATCAAATACCAGCAGCCGTATTGCTGACTATCGAAGGAGCGGTCCTGGTAATATTCATACTGTCGAGGCTGTCTTCTCTTTATTATCGATAGGCTCTAGCAAAGGATGCTCTCAAATGGATAGTGCCGTAAAGATTTTGATGTGCGCCCCCCATCACTACGATGTGGACTACGTGATCAATCCGTGGATGGAGGGAAACATTCATCGATCGTCTCGCGATCGCGCGGAAACTCAGTGGACCCAGCTACACAACGTTCTAAAAGACTATGCCACCGTGGAACTGGTTGACCCGCAGAAGGGTTGGCCTGACATGGTCTTTACGGCTAATGCAGGCTTGGTGCTGGGCGATCGCGTGGTGCTCAGTCGTTTTTTCCATCCGGAGCGCCAGGGCGAAGAGCCCCACTTTCAAAAGTGGTTTGAAGACCATGGTTTCACCGTTTTCACGCTGCCAGAAAGCCTGCCCTTTGAGGGTGCTGGCGACGCGCTGCTCGACCGGGCCGGAGGCTGGCTGTGGGCTGGCTATGGATTTCGCTCAGAGCTCGATTCCCATCCCTACATTGCCGAATGGCTAGACGTGGAAGTTCTGTCGCTCAGGCTGGTCGATAGCCGGTTCTATCACCTAGATACTTGCTTTTGTCCGCTGATTGACGGCTACCTTCTGTACTACCCTGCCGCCTTCGATACCTACTCCAACCGCCTGATCGAAATGCGAGTCCCCGCCGAAAAAAGAATTGCTATCGATGAGGTCGATGCGATTAATTTTGCTTGCAACACGGTAAATGTGGGCCAGGTTGTGGTGATGAACAAGGCCAGCGACGTCCTCAAGCAACAGCTGCGCGATCGCAATTTCACCGTGGTCGAAACGCCGCTCACAGAATTTCTCAAGGCAGGGGGCGCAGCCAAGTGCCTAACCCTGAAGACAACCGAACCTCGCAAAGACTCTCCCCAGGTCTCAACGGTCCAGAGCCGAGTCATTCATTTAGAAGGCCATCTGCTGGATTCGGGCTTGGTGAACCGCACCCTAGACACGATTGTGAGCGGTGGTGGCAGCTTTCAGGTACTGAATTTTGACCTGGGTAAGCAGCGGCAAGATAGTTCGGTTGCCGATGTCAAAGTTTCTGCGCCAGACAGCTCCGTGATGGATGACATCATGGGTCAGCTGATTGACCTGGGCGCAGTTAGCCTACCGCGAGAGTCCGAACCGGCCATGTTGGAGCCCGTCGTCCAAGCAGGAGTGGCCCCCGATGACTTTTACGTCACGACCATTTACCCAACAGAAGTGCTGATTGGCGACCACTGGTTTCGGGTGCAGGGCCAGCGGATGGATGGGGCGATCGCCATCACCCAAGGAAAAGAAGGCGCAGTCGCCCGCTGCAAACTCTTAAGAGATCTAGAAATTGGCGAAGAAGTTGTTGTTGGCAGCAAAGGCATTCACACCCTAAGGAATGTGCCTTCGCTCAAAAAGAAATCCACAGAAGAATTTAGCTTTATGGGTGCCGGGGTTTCGAGTGAACGGCGCGTGGAGCTAGTCGTAGAACAAATTGCCTGGGATCTCAGACAAATTCGCGATCGCGGCGGCAAAGTTGTTGTCACAGCCGGGCCTGTGGTCATCCATACCGGCGGTAGTGAGCATCTTAAGAAGCTCATTCGGGGGGGGTATGTGCACGCGCTGCTAGGCGGCAATGCGATCGCTGTTCATGATATTGAGCAGGCCATGATGGGCACCTCACTCGGCATGGACATGAAGCGCGGGGTATCTGTCCACGGCGGCCATCGCCACCACCTCAAAGCGATCAACACCATCAGGCGCTACGGCAGCATTGCCAAAACGGTAGAAGCTGGCGCGCTCACCAGCGGCGTCATGTACGAATGCGTAAAAAACAATGTGCCTTTTTCCCTGGCCGGATCCATCCGCGACGACGGCCCGCTGCCCGATACCCACATGGACCTGATTGAGGCCCAAGCTGAGTACGCCCGGCTGATAGAAGGAGCAGATTTGATCCTCATGCTCTCGACCATGCTGCACTCCATCGGCGTGGGGAACATGACGCCCGCTGGCGTAAAAATGGTGTGCGTAGATATCAACCCTGCTGTAGTGACCAAGCTAAGCGATCGCGGCTCAGTCGAATCGACCGGCGTGGTAACCGATGTCGGTCTCTTCCTCAGCTTGCTGGTACAAAAGCTCGGTAAGCTCACAGGACAGTACGCTGACCTGCAAACGCTGACTTAGGCGCAGGCCTCTAGCAAAAGAATTCCGCAAAAAAATCTAGCAAGAGAATCTAACTATCCGAAAATAAATAGGTGGGCAGACCATCGATGCTCACCTGATTTTTTTGTCGCTGGTAGGCTTCAATGCCTGTCGGCCCTTTTTTCTCAGCCCATTTATTCAAGCTATTGCGATCGCCCTGATAGTCATACAGCGGCACGCCCATTCCACAAGAGGTCTGCACCAAGTCCACAGCCAACTCAAACAGTTGCCGGGTGCCGGGCAGCGCAGGGAAGCCATCAACCAGACCATGCCAATCCGCATCGCGCGGGTAGATAGCGCGGGCGATGCCATACAGCCGCAGGATCAACGGCTGGCTCTCAAACGCACAAAACATAATGGTCATCCGATCCGACTGCGCAACATGGGCTGCCGTTTCGTTGCCACTGCCAGTCACGCTCAGCCAGACAACTCGATTCGGCCCTAGCACTCTAAAAGCATCCATGCCCTTTGGAGACACATTCACCCGTCCCTGCGCCGCCGCCGTCCCCACAAAAAAGACTTTCTGCCGCTCAATAAAGGCTTGATGCTGTTCTGAAATCTGCTGGTACTGCTGAGCCATCAGTCCCCCTCACTTTCAAAAATCGTCTGGAATAAAGTTCTGGGTTTCCATCGGTGGCCGTTCATAGTCCATATTCTTCTGACGCTTCGGCAGCTTCAGAGAAGATGGGGTCAAGTCTTCGTATTCTATTTGGCTGAGTAAGTGGCGAATGCAGCTAATCCGGGCCCGCTTTTTGTCGTCAGCGGCGACCACATGCCAAGGCGATCGCGTCGTATCAGTCGCGGCAAACATGTCATCTTTCGCTTTGGAATATTCCACCCAGCGAGCACGGGCCTCCAAATCCATCGGGCTTAGCTTCCAACGCTTGATGGGGTTGTTTAGCCGATCTTGAAAGCGTTTCTCCTGTTCCTCATCGCTCACAGAGAACCAGTACTTAATCAAGATAATGCCAGCCCGCTGCAGCATATGCTCAAACTCAGGGCAGGAGCGCAAAAAGTCCACATACTCCTGATGGGTACAGAATCCCATCACCCGCTCTACCCCAGCACGGTTGTACCAGCTGCGGTCAAACAGGGCGATTTCACCAGCGGAGGGGAGCTGGGCCACATAGCGCTGAAAGTACCACTGGCTTTTCTCTTTTTCAGTCGGGGTCCCGAGAGCAACCACTCGGCAAATCCTGGGATTCAGGCATTCTGAAATACGCTTGATTGTGCCCCCTTTTCCAGCAGCATCTCGCCCCTCAAAAAGAACAACAACTTTTAAGCCCTTGGCCTTCACCCAGTACTGCAGCTTCACCAGCTCTATCTGCAGCCTTCTCAGTTCCTTTTCGTAAACCTTCTTGTCTAGTTTCTTGAGCTTGTCAGTCTTCTTTTTTTTGGACTCTTTTTTCTGAGACTCTTTTTTCTGAGACTCTTTTTTCTGAGACTCTTTTTTCCGGGCTTCCTTCTTTTGAGCTTCTTTTTTCGAGTCCGCTTGCTTGCTTACAGCGCCGGGCACAGACCCGTTTGCCTCAGCAACAGCAGTAGTAGTCGGGGGACTAGACTTTTTCTTGGGCATAGGTCTTTGCTGTGATAAGAGCGGCTGACTCATAGAGCAAGCTCAGCCACGAGGTTACATACCAGGGTAAAAGATGTTCGAATAAGCATTCCACTTCTTCCATGCCTCTTAAGGATTCAAATCCGAGGCTCTAGCAGATCTATAATCAAGCCCCTCTATGATAAAGAGGACTATCAACAATAGTGGCAGGCAAAACATGCAGGTTGGACTTTTGGGAACAGGGCTAATGGGCGCGCCGATGGCACTTCAGCTCAAGGCCGCAGGCTTTGAAGTCACCGTGTGGAATCGTTCGACAGAGAAACTCCAGCCCCTGCAGGCGGCGGGTATCCAGGCAGCTGCCACGCCAGATGAAGCGATCGCCCAGTCAGACATCACCCTCACCATGCTGAACGATGCCGCCGCCATTCGCTCAGCCATCTTGAGCAAACCAGCCGTACTGAAAGGCAAAACCATCTTGCAGATGGGCACCATCGCCCCCGATGAAAGCCGCGACATTCAAAGGCAGGTGCAGGCAGCGGGCGGCGACTACCTAGAAGCCCCCGTTCTGGGTAGCATCCCGCAGGTCAAAGCGGGCACTTTGATTTTGATGGTTGGCGCAACGCCAGCGCAGTTTGACAGGTGGCTGCCCGTGCTACAGGTCTTCGGGCCTGAGCCGGTCCTGATGGGCATGGTTGGCACAGCTGCAGCGACCAAGCTAGCCATGAACCAGCTCATTGGTACCCTAACGGCAGCGTTTTCGATGAGCTTGGGTTTGGCCCAGCGAGAAGGATTGGACCTAGAGAAATTTATGACCATCGTTCGAGAAAGCGCGCTGTACGCCCCCACCTTCGATAAGAAGCTGACTAGGATGTGCGATCGCAATTTTTCAAACCCCAACTTCCCCACCAAGCACCTGCTCAAGGACATGAGGCTATTTGTACAGGCCGCCCAGGCTAAAGGCATTGACACAACAGTAGCTGCAGGTGTCGGTGAGGTAACCGAAAGTGCGATCGCTCAGGGACTCGCTAACGAAGACTACTCAGCCATCTACAGTGCCATCAACCCTAAAGACGCCTAAAAGAAGTGATCTGTAGTCGGCGAGACACTTTATTGAGATCATTTCAAAGAGAACCAGAATTAGGCAAGTTATAGTTGTGGGGAGCTTGCAATACCTCTAAACAACCGATTCTATAAGAAAATATGGTTACAGCTCTTCAGAAGCCATCCTCACTGATACATGAAATTCGCCTTGAACCAATCGGTACCTGGCATCTGTTTAGTACCTGGCATCTGTTTAGATTTAGTGACACGCTTCAATGTCGAATGGGAAATCTGCTGGAAAGAAAAAAAGCTCATCAGCTCACCATTGAGGAAATAGCAGAACTAGATAGCATTTCAGAGCTAGACCGCATTTTACTCATATAAATGCAATGCTAGACGCCCAATATGCCAATTAGCGATGAAACGAGGCGAACAGTTCGGGAAATAGCCAACTATTTATGCGAGTACTGCCAGTCTTTAGAGCGTCTAAGTGCAAGCAGATTTACGATTGATCACATTAGACCTAAATCCTTAGATGGGTCCGACGAGCTTGAGAATCTGGCCCTAGCCTGTCGTCGTTGCAACGAACGACGTCACAACTTTATTGCCAGCATTGATCCAGAATCACAGGCAACGGTTCCCATCTTTAATCCTCGTCTGCAGAGATGGAATGAGCATTTTGTTTGGAGAGACCGGGGCATTTTAATAGAAGGCACTACATCTGTTGGTCGCGCGACGTGCGTTCGACTGGATTTGAATGACACTCGCTACTCAGAAGAGGACTCTAGGACTCTATCCGGGAGACAAGACGGTTTTGGTTAAAGACAGGATTGCATCCGCCGTGATTCGGGGCCTTATGCTGATAACTCGCTGCTCATAGACCCTGCATATTTTCAAGCGGTCAGCGCGGGTTGCTTGGTTGGCTCTGTCGGCTGGACAGCCTCTGTAAGCACGCTGTCTTTCGCATTGCCAAAGCGGCGATCGCGCTTCTGAAAAGTCAATAGCGCCTGATGAAACGCTGTCCGGTCAAAGTCCGGCCAAAACACATCGGTAAAGTACATCTCTGTATAGGCCAACTGCCACAGCAAAAAGTTACTCAGCCGCTGCTCGCCGCTGGTGCGAATCAGCAAATCGGGATCGCAGCCAGCCGTGTACAGATGCTCACTAACTAGGTCTTCGCTTACGTCTGTTGCCGACAGATCACCGGCTTCGACTTGCTTGGCAATCTGCTGACAGGCTTGAACAATCTCACTACGGCTGCCATAGTTAATCGCCACATTAAAATCAATTGCTGTGTTGCTCGCAGTCTCTGCCATTGCCCGTGCCATCTCTCGCTGTAGCGGATCAGAGAGCTGAGAAAGATCCCCCAAAAAACGAATTCGTACGCCCTCTTCGTGCATCGCCTTTAGCTCCTTGCGCAGCATTTTCTCAAACAGCACCATGAGAAAATCCACTTCAGCAGTCGGTCGACGCCAGTTTTCTGTTGAAAATGCGTAGGCGGTCAGCGCGCCGATACCCCAGTCCTTACAGCAGCGCAGTAAATCTTTCAAGGTTTTAGCACCCTCACGATGACCGACCACCCGAGGCAGGCCCCGGCGATTTGCCCAGCGGCCGTTGCCATCCATGATGACAGCAACATGTTTGGGCAAGCAAGCAGGATCAAGGTCTTGGGGTAAAACAGAATATGAGCTCATGGAAGAGAACAGCGCGATCGCTGGATGACAATAGGGAACAAAGTAAATGCTTCAAAGCAAACGCTTAAATAGCAAACGAACAGAAAACAGCAGAGGCTAGCAAACAGGTAAAAACAACAAGCTGATAACAGCACGCGACTCGGCGTCAACCTTCAATCAGCGGCGTCTCATTCAACCTCCAGCATTCCCGTAGCGTTTGGGCAGTAAGCTGGTGATTCCACTGCAATAGTTGATACATCGTGCGACCGACAGCGTAGGCCCAGCACGTAGGGTATCGGGCTATCCACTGCCCTTCAACACCCCGCTGAAGTCTAAGCGTCGTTTGTCTTAGGCTCGATTGAATGGCAGGCTGCTGCCACTTGGAGCGGAGAGCACCCAGCGTTTTAGCCTCAGAAAAAAAGTCCGCTTCGGGATAGGCGCGCTTACCTCGCATCCAGTGCATACATAGGGCATTGACCGAGGCTTGCAAAGGTTCAGCAACCGCTGCCCGCGCACCGTCCTTTGTCAGCGCTAGCGTCCAAACGAGCGCGCAAGTGTTTCCGTAGGCGATCGCAATTTCTTGCAGAACCGCTGTAAAGCTATTTGGCGGCTCCATCTGCAGCTCACTCCACAGACCATTTTCTAAATAGCTGCGTAAGTAATCCTGTAAACGTCCCTGTATGACGTCGTCAACCTGGCTCGTGAGCTGATTTATCGACAGGCTAGAACGGCTCAAATTAGAGCTGACTAATCGCACAGGCACTATCTCGGAAGTATGTCCTGGGGTCTGAGGCACAGAGGCCATAGATATGACGGTTGGCATAACGGTAAAACACATAAAAGAGCGATATGCTGCCTACAGCGTAAGTGCCTTGGCAGTGTTCGTCAGTCTGAAAAAGTCAGCTAAGGTCGGCAAAACACCGTCGGTTATTGCTAAAAAGGGGGCTTGGGTAGGCTTAATGATGAAGTCGCTGTGAGCAATTTTGTAAACCGTTCGCTCTGTTCGGAACATCGCGTAGCGAGCTGGTAGTCTACTAGCACAGAATTCGACAAGGCTATGGGGATAGACACGGCACTCGAATATGCCGATCAGCTACTGTACGAACGCACCGGTAAGCACTTAAGCGATTTACAAAGCCACATTTTGCAGCAGACCTGGCAGGGCCGCACCTACAGCCAAGTCGCCACCCACGCAGGCTACAGTGAAGGCCATGTAAAAGATGTCGCCTCCCAGCTCTGGAAACATCTTTCCGAAGCCCTCGGCGAGCGCATTACCAAAGGCAACTTGCGATCGCGCCTCGTCAACCGTCTCAAACGCACCCTCAAGAGCGCCCCCGGCTCAGCTGCCGTCATCGCCACCATCCGGGCTAACACCTCCGCCCCACCAGCAGCAGTCACAGCCCAATCGGCTCAACAACCTACCCATGACCCGGCCTTTCTGGGTCGCCAAAGCGCCCTCACACAGCTAGATGTCCTGTCAAAGTCCCATCGAATCATCGTCATTCAAGGCGAAGGGGGCATCGGCAAAACCACCCTGGCACAGCAATACTGCCAGAGGTTTGACCAGGTTTTAGAGCTTCTCATGGCCAAAGAATCGGCCAATATCACCCCGGTCGAAAGCGTAGTAGAAGAATGGCTCCGGCAGCACTTTAATGAAGAACCCGGCAGAGAATTTGGCGTTACGCTCAGCCGACTGAAGCGCCACCTGCAAACGCAGCAGATTGGCATCTTGATCGACAATTTAGAACCTGCCTTAAACAGCGATGGCCAGTTCATTGGCGAACACCGCCACTATGTAGAACTACTGCGCACACTAACCTCAGCCTCTGCGACGGTGCTCATCACCAGCCGCGATCGCCTCTGCGAACCCGGCCTCAAGGTCTATCACTACCGCCTCCCAGGGCTGGCTCTATCCGCCTGGCAGCAGTACTTTCAGGCGCACAGCATCGATACGCAGCTCCCTGAGCACTTCAGCATCTTGCAGCAAATGCACCGGGCCTACGGCGGCAACGCAAAAGCCATGGAAATTTTGTGTGCGGCCGCACTAGAAGATTTTGACGGAGATCTGGGCAGCTACTGGCAGGAAAATAAAGCCGACCTGCTGGGCACAGCCGACCTGCGCAACTTAGTCGGCAGCCAAGTCAATCGTCTGCATCAGCTTGACCCAGATGCCTACCGCGTGTTTTGCCGGTTGGGCTGCTACCGCTACCAGGACCAGCCCCAGCTAAATAGCGAGGCCATCTTAGCGCTGATGTGGGACATTCCCGCAGGCCGCCAGCGCCAAACGCTACACTCACTGCGCGATCGCTCCCTGCTAGAATTTCACAAAGGCCACTACTGGCTACACCCGGTTAGCAGAGCTGAAGCGATCGCCCGCCTCCGGCAAAGTCACGACTGGCAGCAGGCAAACCGCACCGCCGCTCAGTACTGGAGCGATCGCATTCAAACCATTCGCTCCGTCGAAGATGGGCTCCAAGCCCTCGAAGCCTACTACCACCTAATCGCCGCTCAAGACTACAACGCCGCAGCCGCTGTCCTCCTCAAGAGCCGTCACAACCAGTGGCGACAGTTTTTACCGCTTGCCAGCAGCCTGTACCGTATGGGTCTGCTGCAGCCAGTGATCAATGCCATCACCCAGGTGCTTCCCCACGTGCAAATCGCACAGAGCGAATTGAACAATATTCTCGGCGATGTGTACTGGATCACTGGCGACATTCACCGCGCGATCGCCTGCCAGGAGAAAACACTAGAACAGGCTACAAAGCAAGCCCTAGAAACAACTTCAGAACAAACTTTAGAACAAGATCATAACAACAAACCTATCCAAATCAGCTCCCCAACATACAGTGACTACTATTTCAAAATGCTGACAGTCGATGCCCATCTCAGCATTGGCCTGTACTGCATCGACCTTTGGGAACTCTCCCAATCCGCAGAGCGATTTCAACGGGTCATCAATCTGGCTACAGGCAGCGCACATCAGGCCTGGGCCGACAAAGCAACTATCGGACTGGCCCTCGTTCGCGCCCATTTAGGACAGACAAAAGCAGCAAAAGACCTGGCCAACAAAGTATTCGCCCAGTTCACCTCTGGGCCAGACGACGAGCACGGACGACACGCCTACTTCCTGCAGCTGCTCGGACAAACCTTTGAACAAACTGGGGCGCTTGAAAAAGCCCAAGCGCTGTATGAACGGGCCATGGCTTCTGCTGAAGCAGGCCACTATGTACAGGTCAAGGCAAAGACACTAACGGGGCTGGCCTCTCTCCAACGGCAAAAAGGGGACACGGCAGCAGCGATCGCACTCCACACCAAAGCCATCGAACTCTGCAAAAATATTGGCGCCACCTGCGACTTGGCGGAGGCTTACTTCCAGCTGGGTTGCAGCGGACAAAGTGATAGCCCAGCGCACACCAGAACGGACTATTTACCCGAACAACAGCGCAGCTGCTATTTTGAGCAGGCGATCGCCCTCTTCTCAAAAATTCGCGCCCCCCGTCAGGTTGAGCGGGTAGCAGCGGCCAAAAGTGCGATCGCCTAAACCCAAGCAATACAGGCTTTCACCATCGCAGCAAACCCGTCAGCCCCCGTCTAAATGGTAATGTATGGATACTTTTACACCATAGTCATACAGACTTTATTTAGCCTGCAGACTTAACCCCTGAAAGGCTTCTCCACAGGTATCGCCGCAAATCGTCACAGGTAATCATGTCATGCGCTGGAAAACAGGTCGTCGGAGCACAAACGTTCAAGATCGGCGCGGCGTGAGCTATCGGCGCGGCGGGGGCAGCCCCATGGTCGTAGGCGGTGGTGGCATCGGCATGGTGATTGTCGCCGTCCTCATCGCCCTGCTAGGCGGCGACCCTACTATTTTGCTCGACGCGGCTGCACCCCCCAGCCAAACCCCCTACGGCGATGTTTACCAGGCCCCCTCCCCAGAAGAAAATCAGCTCGCAGAATTCACCTCAGTCGTCCTCGCCGACACAGAAGATACCTGGCACAGCATTTTCCCCCGAGAATTTGGCAGCACTTACCGCGAACCTCAGCTCGTCCTCTTCAGCGGTGCGGTCCAGTCCGCCTGCGGCATGGCCAGTGCTGCCGTCGGACCTTTCTACTGCCCCGCCGACCAGCAGGTCTACATCGACCTCGACTTTTACCGCAGCCTCCGCAACAAGATTGGCGCACCTGGCGACTTTGCCCAGGCCTACGTCATTGCCCACGAAGTCGGTCACCACGTACAAAATCTCCTCGGCATTTCTGACCAGGTCCGCGCCGCCCAGCGCCGTCTGAACAAAACCCAAAGCAACCAGCTCTCCGTCGCCCAAGAGCTTCAGGCCGACTGCTTCGCTGGCATCTGGGCCAACCACGCCGATAATCGCGGCCTACTAGAATCTGGCGATGTCGAAGAAGCCATGAACGCTGCCAGCCAGATTGGTGACGACACCCTTCAGCGTAACCAGCGCGGCTACGTCAGTCCCGACTCATTCACCCACGGCACCTCAGCCCAGCGAGTAGGGTGGTTCTCCCGCGGCCTGCAGACGGGCGATGTAGACCAGTGCGATACCTTTGGCGCATAGACCCTTTAAAGCTGACGGAAATCTATCGGTCACGGTCGGGGAACCTTAATCCACTAACGGGACTTTATCAGTCACGGTTGGGAAACCTTAATCTACCAACGGAACTTTATCGGTGACAGTCGGGAACAATTCCGATTCATAAGATGCCACTTCTATATACGCTTTCCACATACAGTGGAACCGTTCCTTGGTGAGTCTGCCGAACTGAGAACAACAGATCGATGAAATTGTTACGACAAGACGCTCATTCCGTTGTCAATTCGGAAAGAACAGCTCCTATATAGCTAGTGCCCACATATCTTGCATATTGTCCCATCAATAAGCTTAACTTCCAACAAAGGGTACTCTGAAGCCGCTCGCCGCGCATCACTCTATCAATGGCTAAGCAATCTAATCGATGGAAGTCCTTATTTATTATTCGCGAGGCCTTCACTTCCCTGCTGCCAATTGTTCTGGTTATGAATATTCTGGTGCTGGCTTCAGAACTCACCAGTCTGCTGGAGGATTGGGGACTACAGGGAATTGCCGCATTGAATGGAGATGAAATCAACCGGCTATATTTCTTTCTAATCCCGCTTTTCTTCAATTTATCCTTAAGCACACTTCTCGCCAAAGAAAAGGGGCTTGAGCAGGTCGGCACACTACTGATTTCCATGGTGTGCTTTTTTAGAGTCTCAGGCTTTCTAGAAATTAGCCACGAGGCTGAACTTGTTTCTTCCAACTCATCGATTCTGACAAGTCTCCCTTGTACTTGGCTGGCGATTACCCTGCTAAAGTACTTCTCCGGTCTACCGCAATCTCACCTAGTTGCAATGCAGACCGAGATGAGCCCCCGGCTCAGAAAAACGATCAATTTAATATTGCCAGGCCTGCTGACCGTCCTATGCTTTGAGGGCATCGGGCAAGTGATTACACTGTGGCGCGAAAGCCCGATTGTAGACATGGCGATCGCTGCACTACCCCACTGGAATCAATTAGAAGCCGTCCCTGAACTGATTCTGTATAAGCTGGTTTCTCTATCGACTTGGTTTATTGGTCTACACGGCGAGCATAGCGCGCAGGGATTGATCAGTCTGTTAAATAGGGTCCCAATAGGGGAAGAAGCCAGCATTCAGCTCAAAACGTTTCACAATGTTTTTATGAACATTGGCGGGTCGGGTTCCACCTTTGTTCTTCCTTTCTTAATTTTCTTTTTAGGCAAGCGGACTCAATTGCAGTCCATTGCTCGGTTGAGCCTACCGTTTTCATTCTTCAATGTGAATGAAGTTCTGCTTTTTGGATTACCGGTTCTTCTCAACCCCATCTTCCTGATTCCTTTTTTGCTAGCGCCCTTTTTGAACATGGCGATCGCCCTGAGCGCGATTCACCTCGGCCTATTTGAAATATCGCCTAGCTCAATTCACTGGATGTCAGCGCCTCTGTACAGTGCTTACATAGCATCGAATGGCTCTTTTCTGGCAGTCCTAACCCAGGGGCTGTGCCTAGTCGCAGATGGCTTTGTGTATATGCCTTTTCTGATACTGGCGAGTCAGCAAAGGCAGGCACCGCTCACCCTCCTCAAGATCTTTGGAGAAGATGCCTATACCTTTGTCAACGAAGAAATTGAGCAGCGTCAGGAGCGGCTGTTTTTTCAGCAGCAGCAGCAAATGCTCGAAGCTATGACGCTGACACAGCAGGTTCTCCAACAGCTGCAGGGGGGCAGGTTTATGCTGTACTACCAGCCCAAAGTAGATGCTAAAACGCTCAAATTGATCGGCCTAGAAGCGCTGCTTCGCTTTCAAAACGACCAGGGTAAAATCCTCCCCCCAAAGTTCCTACCCGTGCTCTACAACCAAGGCCTCTCCCAGGTCGTCGATACCAAGGTCGTCGCCCTAGCGTTTGATCAGGTGATCAAATGGCGCCAAATGGGACTGGCGGTACCGCCAATCGCTATCAATTTTGACAAAGACTTTCTGCTCGATGAGCAAGCAGTCAAAGCCTTCATCCTCAGGGCGCAACGGCTCAATATCCAGTTTTACATTGAGATTACCGAACACACGTATACAGTCGAGCTAGATTCGCTAGCCTCGGTAGTACGGCAGCTAAGGCAGGCCGGACACAAGGTTTCAATCGATGACTTTGGGGCGGGCTATTCGTCCCTCACCACGCTATTGGCTCTCGAAGCAGACGAAATTAAGCTGGATCGTCAGCTGGTCATCGCACCCGAAACTGAGGAGGCCCGCGGCACCATACTCCTGGCAACTAGCATTCAGCTCTGCCACGATTTGGGCTTTCGGGTAGTGGCAGAAGGCGTCGAAAATGAAGTGCAGCTGCAGCAGGTACAGCGCTGTGGAGCAGACGTGATTCAAGGTTACTACCTGGGCAAACCCATGCATCCTGACCAGATGTGCGATCGCTTCTCAAAAGCCACCGAACAGCCACCCACCAACGTGCCAACTTCTCCAACTTCTTCTGTAGACCCATACCCTCACCAGCGTCATCAAAGCGCCTAGGTTTTTAGGCAGTGGACTTTGGGCAGTGCGGAGTTATGCAGTTGCTGCGTGATGAGCATCAGCCCTGCTGACGTCACTTCCTATAATGAAGTCACCACGTCAAAACGCGAATCCTAGTTTAGGCGTTAGCAAGAGGCCCTGCCGATGATCGCCGAAAAAGCACAACCCCCAAACCCAGTCGCCATCCCAACGGATACTTGGATGTCGATGAATTGGGATGAGTACCTAACTTGCCAAGCAGCAGACCAACTCGAGAAAGCGAAGGGCTACTACTACAAAGGACACGGAAGATTTGAGATGCTGCCAGTTGGATTCGGCCATGGAACCAATCACGTCGTCGTTACTTATGCCCTCAACTTATTCTGCGCCATCAAAGCCATTCCTCTCCGCATGGCCGATACAACCACCCTTCGCAAAGCAGGCACCGACGACTGTCAACCAGACCTCTCCATTTGGCTCGGCGACAAAGCTCGCGCCATTCCAACGCAAACAGGTATCGTCAATCTGAACCATCACCCTGCGCCTGACTTGGTCGTCGAGGTCTCTAATACTTCTCTGCTGGATGATCTGGGTGTGAAGCGATCGCTCTACGAAAACCTACATATATCGGAATACTGGATTGTCGATGTCAAACAAGAAAGCATCTTGTCGTTTGAAGTCTTGAATAGGGGTAGTCGGCGCATCGAAGTCTCCAAAGTACTACCCAATTTTAGCCTTTCCACACTAGAAGAGGCCGTGCAGCTCAGCCATACGAGCGACCAAGCTCAGATGGGCGCATGGCTACTACAAAAATTTCAATCAATAGCTTGAAGCCCGCACGCTGCCTACCGCCGCCCCTTGCGTTTCTCCCAGGCCGCCTCGTACTTTCGCTCATTGGCCGCCACAGATTTTTGCAAATCCACCACCGGGTTAGGGTAGTCCACGCCGAGCTGCACGCCAAACCGCTTCTGCTCTATCGGCTGCAGTTTCCAGGGGCTGTGCACCTTCTTAGCCGGTAAATTTTCCAGCGCCGGTAGCCAGTGCTTCACATAGCTGCCCTCCGGGTCATAGTCCTTCGACTGCTTTGGAATATTGAAATAGCGGAAACCTCGGGCGTCGTTACCGACCCCGGCAGTGTAGTTCCAATTGCCCCAGTTGCTACACACGTCGTAGTCAATCAGCAGCGACTCAAACCACTCCGCCCCCATCTGCCAGTCAATCCCCAAATTCTTCGTCAAAAAGCTCGCCACATTCTGCCTGCCCCGGTTAGACATAAACCCCGTCGCCGCAATCTCTTTCATATTCGCATCGATCAGCGGATAGCCCGTTTCGCCCTCCCGCCACAGGTCAAAACGCTGCCAGTCCTGCTGCCAGTCAATGGGCAACCCGCGAATTCCCCCTTTGCGAAAAACCTTCCGCCCATACTTCTCACACACAAACCGAAAATAGTCTCGCCATATCAGCTCAAACACCATCCAGTAGGTAGAGTTGTTCTTCTTTCTCTCCCGCTCATATCGCTGCACCTCTTCATGCACCTGGCGAGGCGACAGGCTCCCATTCGCCAGCCAAGCCGAAAACTTGGAAGAATAGTCCGCCCCCAGCATGCCATTACGGGTTTCCTTGTACACCCGGAGACGGTCAGCCTCCCAAAAGTAATGCTGCAATCTCTCCAGCGCTGCCGTCTCTCCGCCTTTAAATTGCAACACGCCCCGAGGATCAATTTCTGCTTTTTCAAGCCCTAGGTCAAACAAGCTTGGGATCTTTCCCGGCTCCACATCTGCAGGCAGTGGAGGCAGTGTATCAGGCGCAGCAAACGGCGGAAAAACTTGCGACCCCTTCTCCACCGCCTTGCGAAACTGCGTAAATACTTCTGGCAGCTTACTCGTCTCAAAAGGCAAATCATCCGGGTGGTACAGCGTCGCCCCCCAATACACTTCCGAGGAGATTTTTCGCTTACCCAACACTGCCTCAACCCCACGTTCCACGCTGACTTCTTCAGCGGTCACTTCCTCATGCCAGTACACCGCATCGGCCTTAATGGCCTCAGCCAGAGCAGGAATTTCGTCCTCTGGCTTTCCCCGGCGAATTATCAAGTCACTTCCCAGCGCATTTAGAGACGCCCGCAAGTCTGCCACCGTCTCCAACAGAAACTGTGCCCGGTAGGCTCCCGTTTTTGGAAAGCCAAATGGGGTTTCACCAAACTGCCGAGGGTCAAAACAATACACCGGAATCACCTGCGCCTTTTTTTCCAGCGCACGATGCAGCGGTTCGTGGTCGTGGAGTCGGAGGTCGTTACGAAACCAGAGAAGAATGCGCATGAATCAACGATGAGAGGAGTGGTGAAAAATCCGTTGAGAAGAACGGGTTAGCCACAGCCTCAGATCATAAAGCGCTCACAGACAAATTGCTAGGACACTGTAAGACAAAGCCCACTCAAAAGCCCGTTCAAAAACCCATCCAAAAGCCTATTCAAACCGCATCTAAACCAAAGGCACCCTCAAATCATTAATTGGCTCGCTGCACAGCAAAGACAGCTTGCAGGCCACCTCCACCGACTCACGGGCCGTATGGCCCAAGTGCATCGCCGCCCTAGCAAAGTCGGCCCCAGCCCCAATCGCCTCAAATTCTTGGACTTCGTATACTTCCAGGCCACCGCAGACAAAAAACAGCTTATTCGAAAAGGCAATCAAGAAACGGTTGCTTGGCTGATACCCCGCTTCTTTCTTGCGAACCCACTCTCTAAACTCCACTAAAAAGTCAATAACGCTCAGGCGGTCGGTGTCTGTCGGCTTATGATTTCGGGTAAAAAGTTCCATTAAGGTTGATTCGAAGCAGTCACCCGAACTGCCGACGGCCATGTCATTGTGCTGGAATAGCTTGCTGTGAATGATGTCGGCGCTAGTTGACTTCAGATAGCCGCTGGTAATGAGGGTATCTGCCGCAAAAGTAATCGCATCTGACGTTTTACGGGCTGCAATGACGGTCATAGGTAGTGTAAATAGAGTGTGCTCAAGAACGAATTTACATACAGTACAAGATATCCCTGGCGGCAGAACATCGTTAGATCACTGCATTTTTTGTCCGTATGTTTACTCAGGTTACTAGAGCAGCCATTTAGCAGCATTTTCTCAAGCTTGCGACTTGTCTCAGCGACTTTCTATAGCAGCTTGAACATTTTCTGGCACCTCTGAGAGCAGGTCGTAGCCTGTAGCAATCTCAATCCTGTCAATCGTTGTTCGGTATAGCTGCCAGTCCGATTCGATGCGATCGCTATTGGGCATATCCACCGCAATCACCTCTGTCCCCCTATCCACGCCGTCCTCAGTCGAATCGAGCACGACCATCACCTTCCACACTCGCCCCGGCACCGTCACCCGCCCGGCCTTCCCCTTGTCGCCATACACCCCCGCAATCACGTACAGCGCCTTGCCCTGCTGGTACACCAGGTCACGGCCATATTCCTCCAGCTCCCGCCAAGGCCCCCGGTTGTTCTCCTCTGCCTGCGGGAAGATATTCGTCATCAGAAAAGTCAGCGAGTTGTCTCTACTGTTTGCCGTGCGATCGCCCGACGGCACCATGTGCCCCCGGTCGTAGCCACTGCGCCGATACTCCCCCGGCGTCGCCTGATAAAAGCCTTTTGGCAGCACACCATCCGGGCGAAAATCATCCTGCCTGCCCGTCCGCCCCAGCCAGCGGTCATCGACCCACCAGCTCGCCCAGTTCAGCGAATTACGCGCCTTGCTGTAGGAGAGCACATACTGCTCACGCTCAATCAGTAAGTTATTCGGATTATCCGTCCCCGCATTGCTCGGATTCCCCAGCACCAAGTGCGCGTTATTTGTAAAATACGTCGCCCAGTCCGGGCTCAGGTCCACCACCGGCAAGCTTTCGCAGGCCTGCCCATTCCCGTCCCGGTCCAGCCCGTAGTAATCCTCCTTAAAAGAATCAAAAACCTGCTGCGCCAAATCCTGGCTGGCAAAATCGCCACAGTCGCAGTAGCTGTCGACACAGGGCGGCAGGTTGGCATAGTCATCGGCGATCGCATCGCAGCCACCTAGCCCCGCCGCCAGCGCGCCTAACACACCCAGCGCACCCCAGCGCACTCCTTTCCAATGGTCACCTCTAAGCACTTTTTCCCAACATCCTTGCGGTGCCCTCACCAGATCACCCTCACCAGACAATATGACCGTTTAGAGATCGCTTCTATCACCGCTAAAAATACATTTGTTCTACCCTACAAGAACGGCGTTCCGCTGACTAGGGTCTTAACAGGACGCTTAATAGTTCAACCCTGCTAAAGCTAGAGCGGTATACTAAAGCCGTCAAGCATCTAAATGGGCCATCCAAAGCCATTTAGGGCTATTAAAATAGAGCAAACCTTTCATTTAGACAAAACAGCAACCTATGTTTAGCACAGTCGTTTCTACGCTAAAAGCCTGGTTTCCCGCCCCCGAAGTTCAGGCCCACTGCGACGGCCCCTGCGGCGTATACGATCCCTCCTCCGCCCGTATTGCCGCAGAAGCTGTCGTCTCCATGACAAAGAAAATCCTAGATCTGCAACACCCCGATGGCAGCGACCCCCAAGCCATGGCGTCCTATCAAAACACCATGTCTCGCTTCATTGCCATCAAAGAAGAACAGGCCCAAATCACTAAAGATGAGCTGTTGATTCTGTGGACTGACTACTTCAAGCCCGTTCACCTCGAAAAGTATCCCGACTTGCACGATACCTTCTGGAAAGCCGCCAAGCTCTGCTCTGCTTGCAAGGTAGAAGTCAGCACCCAGCACTGCCAGGAGCTCATGGACGCCGTTCAAAAGATTCACAGCATCTTCTGGGAAACCAAGAGCCGCGATGTCGCCTGGTATACCGCTAGCTAGTCACCGCACTCCTCAGTTACAGCAGTTACAGCATGCTAAAAAATCCTGCAATCTGTTAAACAGCGTTGCAGGATTTCTGTTTCATCTGCACACTTGCAACAGATCAGAAAAACTGCCTCCTACCAAACGGAAAGCCGTACAGTACAGCAGTACGCTCACAGTATGAAACTCAGGCGCGATTGGAAAGAAATTGGGCTCTGGACCCTGGGCAAGCGCTGGCGATTTCGCGTCAGCGGCAACTCCATGCTTCCCACCCTACGTTCAGGAGAAGATATTCTGGTACACCCCGTCCCTAAGCATGCCAAAATCTACCCTGGCGACATCGTTGTCTGTCGGCATCCCCAAAAGCCGCACCTCCGCATGGTCAAGCGCGTTACCGAAGCCTTCTACGACGGCAGCTGCTATGTCCTCAGCGATAACACCAGCGAAGGCAGCGACAGTCGCTCTTTCGGCGTCCTAGACCGGGGGCTGATTCTAGGCCGCGTCACCAGTCGGCTAGTGTAGCTTAGCCAAATGTAAATACTCTCTTGTCAATTTGATTCGCATCGATTCGCAACCTATGACAACAACGATTAGACTGGCAACCCCCCAAGACGTTGCTGACATTTTCTCTTTTAGTCAGCTACTCAGTGAATATGAAAAGCTTGCCCATGAGATGGTCGGAACCCAGGCGGATTTGCACAGAGCGCTTTTCGGAGAACGGCCATTCGCAGAAGCCATTGTCGCAGAAAAAGACCACAAGGTCGTCGCCTCAGCCACCTACTTCTACAACTTTTCCACCTTCTTAATGAAACCGGGAATCTATTTAGAAGACCTCTTTGTATTGCCAGACTACAGACGGCTCGGCATTGCAACAGATCTGCTGACCTTTCTAGCCAAGCGTGCCGTAGAGCAGGGCTGCGGGCGTTTAGAATGGAGCGTACTCGACTGGAACGAAAGCGCCATCACGTTTTACAAGCGGATCGGTGCGATCCTCATGGATGAATGGACCGGCTGCCGCGTGACCGGCGAAGCGCTGACGACTTTAGCGAGCCGGTCGGCTGCTTAACGGGTGAAATGACGAGCGATCGCAAATCGAATCAGCCGTAGCGGCTCGCTCGACTTGCGAATCACTTCACCTCGCAGATACTTCATCATCACGAGGCGACCGAGGCCCTTCACCCGCGCGTAGGCTCTCGACCTAATCCACGCCCAGCGGTTCACCTGTCCTTCAGCGGTGGCATACATCGGCGCGAAGGCCAGCGGTCCGTGCAGCACATCTGCCCGGTGAGCCTTACTAAGCTTATTCTGACCGTGTTCGGGGTTGGGCAAGCCACCGTGTTCGCCGTAGTTGCGAAACGGCACGTAGTTGTGAAAATTGCGATCGCGCAAATAATACTCAATCCCCGAATCCCAGGGCGAATAGGCCTGCGGCCCCGGCGCCTTCTCCACCTCAGCCGCTAAATCGATCAGGACCCGCGCACTCCGCGCCGTAATCACATAGGCCACCATCGAAGTCGAGTAGCCCTGAGCAAAAATCCCCCTACCCGCATCCGAGCGCCAAGGATTCAGCGATACCTCATCCGACACATTGTAAATTTGCGACGCGCAGGTATACAGCCAAGCAATCCCCAAATCCTCATCCACTGGGTCAAACGGCGGCGGCAGCTGGCCAAAATTCTTCACCGGCACAAAATCTGCCTCTACAATCAGCGTCGGCTTATCAGAACGCAGTGCCAGCTCCCACGCGCTGCGGTGATTCAGCAAACACAAGAAGCTCGGTGAATAGGTTTCATACCCCGGCTGATGCACCTGCCTAAGCACGCTGCACTGACAGCCAGCAGCCGTTAGCGCCGCTGTCAGCTGCTCAGTTGGCTCCTCATAAGCAATCACAAAGGTTTGTGCAAGGCAATCAACCAGGCTGCCATCAACTAATTTTTTGCTGTAAGTTCCCCGATTTTGCATAGTCATACCGACACTTCACATTAGCGTGCCATATTCGCACGTTATATTTTTCCTATGTATTTACACGCACGGCGATGCAGGCCCTAGCTTAGATTTAAAAATGCAGGCTAAGGAAACAAGTCTCTACCCCATCAGTTCATCATCAACGAAAGACGTTCTATAAAACACGTCTAGAAAACAAATTTATCCTATGAAGCGCCAACCTAGAACAGCCCAATTACTGGGCCACATTATCGAACCCATTGCAGAGTCCTCTCCTGAGCAACCCACTACAAACAACGCTCAGACCTCAGAAGAAAATAGACGCTACCGTTTAAGAGAGCTGCTGAAAGAAGAATCAGGCAAAAAAACATTCTTAGCAATCGATGAACAAACACAAACAAAAGTTGTTGTAAAAATCATTTTCTTCTATCCCGATTCAGTCACAGACTATCCGCCGCAAGACTCATCATCCACAGACCATTCATCAGACTGTTCAGCATCAATAGCATCAATAGCATCAACAACAGATAGTCTGTCACAGCCTGCTTACAGTTCAGCAGCTCTCAATCACATTGAGATGCTTCCCTATCTCAGCTCTTTTGAGGTAGACACCCCGCTCGGCCCGGGTTTAGCCATGGTAAAGCCCTACACCGACGTCGCTGCACCTGCCCCAGAACAAAGAACCGTGAAGCGACTAGAGCAACCTTTAACAGAAGGCGCAACGCATTCCCGTAGAAAAACAGATCCAGGCGTTGCCGCAAATCAAAAACTCGCGCGCCAGAACTTTGCACGTACGCCTAAAAACGTCACCCCCTCTCCTCAGCGCTCATTTGCAGATATCACGCTCCATTCCACTCCGAGCAAGCTAGAAATTCACTGCCCCGAATCCTACATCCGAGAGGGCCTCATCTCCGCCCATTCGGCCAACGCCTTCCCAGACAGCATAGAACTTTGGATAGCCGTCATCGCAGGCACCGTCGTCTTCGTCGGCGGATCGCTCGTTGTCACCGGCTCTTTTCTCTGTGCCATCGCCGTCGCAGCCCTTCTGCCCATCCTATTTCACGAGCTCACAGCCCCCCATCCCCGAGCTCGCAAAAAAGCCATCATCCGCCTCAATGACGCCGCCGATAGTCGCACCTTCGTCAGCGTCACCACCCTTATCCTGCCAAAGCGTAGCCGCACCGGCATAGCCAACGGTATCCCGACAGAGAGCACCCTTCACTGCTCCAGAATGTCCATCAAAAACATCAAAATTGCCCCCGCCCTTGTCCTCGCTCCGGGCGTTCACCCCCTTGGCGCAGAAATCATCTTCACCTTCCACAACCAAACCGCCCGCACGGGCAACCGGCTCCGCCTAGTCGGCAGCTACCAGTCTATGCGCTGGCTTTCCCAGCAGCTATCCGCATGGGGCACAGCCCGCAGCCAGCGCCGCGCTAAGTAGAGACTCAAAACCTTGAAAGCGATACACTATAGCTGATACGTCTTAGTGAGCGGGTATGGCAGTCGGCATCTGGATATTAGGAGATCAGCTCTGGCAAGGGCAATCGGCACTCGCAGGCTGCGCGGCAGATAAAAGCAAGCCTCCTGTCATCCTGATTGAGTCGACAGGTCACGTAAAAGAACGTCGCTATCACAAGCAAAAGCTGGTCTTAATCTGGTCAGCCATGCGACACTTCGCCCAGGAACTAGAAGAGAGCGGTTGGCCTGTCACCTACAGCAAGGCCAATTCTTTCGAAGCACCCTTAAAGCAGTGGATTGAGCAAAACAGCATTGATGAACTTCGCGTTATGGAGCCTGCTGATCGTCCCTTCTCAGAGTATCTAGGGCACTTAAACCTCCCTTGCGATTTCGTTCAAACACCCAACAATCATTTTCTCTGGTCAACCGAAGACTTTGAGCAATGGGCGTCTTCTCGTAAAAGCCTACTTTTAGAGTCGTTTTACCGAGAGGGCAGAAAGCGGTTCGACGTGTTAATGAATGGCAAAAAGCCAGTCGGCGAACAGTGGAACTTCGACAAAGACAACCGAAAGCCCCCGAAGGGAAAAATATCTCCGCCAGAACCTTTGACCTTTTCTCCAGACGCTATTACACAAGCCGTCATCGAAACCGTTGAGCATGCCAACTATCCCACATTTGGAGAGTCAGAGAGCTTTGGCTGGGCAGTCACTCGGGAGCAAGCCCTAGCCGTACTAGATAATTTTGTCAGCGATCGCCTCACCACCTTTGGCCCCTATCAAGACGCCATGGTCACCGGCCAAGACACCATGTGGCACGCACTCCTCTCGCCGTATTTAAACATTGGCTTGCTACAGCCCATGGAAGTGATAGATGCGATCGCCTCTGCCTACGAAGCCGACAACAGCATTCCATTCAACAGCGTAGAAGGCTTCATCCGCCAGGTCCTTGGCTGGCGCGAATACATGCGCGGCATCTACATGCACGTCGATGCCGACTACCCTTCCCGCAACTATTTCGAGCACACCCACTCCCTGCCCGACTTCTTCTGGACCGGTGATACACAGCTCAACTGCCTCCACCAAACTATCGATACCGTCAAGCGCACAGGCTATGGCCATCACATTCAGCGGCTGATGATTCTGGCAAACTTCTCTTTGATTTCGGGACTGTCTCCTCAAGAAGTCGAAGATTGGTTTCATGCGGCCTTTATTGATGCCTACGATTGGGTAATGCAAACCAATGTGATTGGCATGGGCCTATTCGCAGATGGAGGCGTGCTAGCGACGAAGCCCTATGCTTCTAGCGCCAACTACGTCAACAAAATGAGCGATTACTGCAAAGGCTGTGAGTATGATAGAAAAGCTCGAATCGGAGAAAATGCCTGCCCATTTAACTTCTTTTACTGGGACTTTTTGGATCGTCATCGAGAAAAACTCAGCTCACAAGGTCGCATGAATTTTATCTTGAAGAATTTAGACAAAATGTCCGACGAAGAGCTTAAAGAGATTCGACAAAGAGCAGAAGACTGGCACAAACAACAATAGAAGAGGCGGCAGATCCATGATGAGGTTTCTAATTGGCATCTTAGCTATAAGTGTCTTGGTGAACGGCTGTACAAGCAATGTTTCAACAGATACTGGGCGCGAGAATGGCGTAAATAAAACAACACAAATAACAGAAGTCAGCAGTGCGTCAGGGGTTACTGCCGTTAGCATCAATGAAAGCAGTGAGGGGAACTATACATTTTCAGTGACGGTTGCCAGTGAAGAGACAGGGTGCGATCGCTATGCCAACTGGTGGGAAGTCATCACTGAAGATGGCACGCTCCTCTATCGTCGCATTTTGGCCCATAGCCATGTCGATGAACAGCCTTTTACCCGCTCTGGTGGTCCAGTAGAAATAGAGGCTGATGAGGTTGTTATTGTGCGATCGCACATGTACCCCACTGGATACCACACCCAAGCTATACAAGGTAGCTTCACAAAAGGCTTTGAATCTGTCACCCTGCCCGCCGACTTTGCCACCGAACTCGCTGAAGTAGAGCCACTTCCAACTGGCTGCACTTTCTAGATGACGCCTTTGATAGAACTAGATGACGCCTTTGATAGAATAGGCAATAAGCGCTCATAGGGCCATTTCACATGACTAGCCTACAGCTACCTCCAAAAGCTAAGCCACTAACCGTCAACTTCCCGGTTCCTATGCCGAGAATAACAATGACGACGGAGCAGTTCTAAGAATTTTGCGCCGCTAACCCATAGTTACGAATCGAGAGCACAGCTTTAGGAGAAGTCATCGTCATGCCCCCGGTTTTTTCAGATGCCGGCAATCAGAACGCCAAAATTTCCTATCAGGTTGTCAAATGGGCTGAAGAAACAGAGAGCGGCGAGGTGTTCGACTCTAGCGCGGGATTCACACTGCCAAATGGAGCAAATAGGTCTCCAGATGCTTCATGGATTACAAATGAGCGATGGAACGCGCTGAAAAATGAACAAAAGGCGTCTTTTGCACCTATCTGTCCGGACTTTGTGATCGCACTGAGATCTTATAGTGATATGCTCTCAGGCCTGCAAGCCAAAATGGAAGAATACATTGAAAACGGTGCACGACTAGGATTACTCATCGATCGAAAAAATCGTACCGTTCATAAATACCGTCCCGATGTTGACCCTACGGTTCTAGATAATCCTACCTCTGTTAGCTGCGAACCAGAACTACCTGGCTTTAAGCTTCAAATGAAAAAGATTTGGTAGCCTCTCAGAATCCTGAAAACACTGGCACGTGCGTTATGAAGCCTGGTAAAACATCTTCTCCTGACAAGGTCACTGGTAAGGTAATCACTTCTTTCTCTTTGCCTAAACGATATATTTCAACCTTTTGGCCTTGAGGGTTGAACATCCAGCCTAATCGCACGCCACTATCTAAATATTCCAACATCTTATCCTGTAAAGTACTGAGAGAATCTGTAGAAGAACGCAGTTCAATAACAAAATCAGGCGCAATCGGCGAAAACTTCCGTCGCTGTTCGTCTGACAGAGCTTCCCATCTAGAGCGCGCGACCCAAGCCGCATCTGGCGAGCGGTTTCCGCCGCCTGGCAGTTTAAAAACAGTTGATGAGCTAAACACTTTTCCCAACTGAGTTCTACGATTCCAAATCCCTAAATCCAGGCTTAGTTCAAACTCTTGATTGCCACTATAACCGCCAACTGGTGGTATTAAAATCAACGCTCCTTCTGCTGTTAACTCAGCCTTAACATCTGGGTTTGATACGCAAAGCTGATAAAATTGCTCATCACTCAACTGCACAGTCTTAACATCTAATTCAATCGGCAAAGTTAGCATAAGCACCAGCCCAACAGGGATTCAGGTATTCTTTAATTATATTAATTATAGGTAATCGAAGGCTAATCGGGCGTTTCATTGACTGGAAAGCGATTGAGCAAGTACGCTGCTTGCCGAGCAGTCGAACGGATTTCTTCGGTCAAGTACGGCACATGCGGAATTTGAGAGAGAAAGTCTAACGTGCGGCGCAAGATTCGAACAATGTCACCTTCATCCAGGCTTGTATTATCGCAAAGCTCACCCCACTCCACATCCAAGGCCCATTGCTCTACAAGTGCAATCAAGTCTTCTTCGAGCCACACGGGAATTTGTACATCTTGTCGGCGCTGCTCTTGAAAAATGCGACGACGCAGATTACGCAAGCCGCCGAGCGCGTCGAGAACCGGACGCGATGGCTGATAGCGCAGCCATGTATCGGGACGGCTGTTCTCCATGAGGATGCCCGCGCAGGCCGCGGCAAACTGCTGCGGTTCTAGCTGGTCGAACTCGCCAGAAGCCAGCGCCATGCCAAGCCACAGCTCATTATCACCCCGAATAGCCGCACATAGCTGGCCCATTTCAGTCGGCATGTTGTCTTCTAGGCACTCGAAATTTTCAAGCACCTGCATTAAGCTGACAAATTCCAGCCAATAGCGGTGGGTGTAGTCGTCGTATTTATGAGTGCGATCGCGCACCTCTTCCTCCAGCTTCTGCAGCCGCTTCCGCTGCTTCACCACCGCCTTCGGATTCTCTAATTGACTTACCGGATTCTCATCCAGTTTTACCAAGACCGAGTCAACCTTCTCTCTTTGTTCCCTTACTTCAGGCGCCTGCTCATCAAAAGAGGCCAATTCCGGCATCTTCTCAACAATGGCAGCACTCTCATCATTTCCCTTTCGAGACTTCCCAGGCGTCGTCGCCAAACCACCAGGAACAGAGAGCATATCTGCTTCTCGCAAACGCGCACAGTCGCTATGTAGCATTACAACATCTTTTACCGTCGCCACATACCACCGATTGTCACCTCCCAAACAAATCAGAAACGGAAACTGTCCTGGGCCCGGCACTTTACTGACTAATACCGCTGGCAGAGGGTCAGCAACCTTCACATGTTTTCCCTTAAGAGAGAGTATTGTACCTGCCATTGCAAACGACACCGCCACCGGATCCCCCCCGCCTAGGCTCTCCTCAGCCTGCTGCTGAAGAATCTTCAACAATCTCTCTTCTTCCCTCAACCATCCACGCAATTTCTCGTACTCCGCTATCACCCCATCATCAATATGCGATAGCTGATCGCGCAAAACAGCAACATCTTTCTCCAAGGCTTCAATCGCTCTGCGCTGAGGTGCCAGATGCAGCGTTGCCAAATATTGCCCAAAGCTTCGCTCAATCAGTGCTTGCGCCTCCTCAGCAGTATGCACCTGCAACAGGTTCAGAACCATACCATAGCTAGGCGTAAACTGGCTCACCAGCGGGTCCGGTGGCGACAACGCCAGTTGCGACGCTTCTTTCGCGCCTTCAAAAGGCGACTCCACAGTCACCACATGCCCTTCGGTATCCATCCCACGGCGTCCGGCCCGGCCCGACATTTGCAAAAATTCAGACGCATGCAGCAATCTATGTCCATTATCTGTCCGCTTAGACAGGCTCGCAATCACCGTCGTCCGGGCCGGCATATTAATCCCCGCCGCCAACGTCTCCGTAGCAAAGACAACCTTGATCAGCCCCGTCTGAAACAACTCCTCCACCAGGCTCTTCCAAGCGGGCAAAATGCCAGCATGGTGCGCCGCAATCCCTCGATACAGCGGTTCTAACTGATTCGCACGAATCGCCTCAGGGTTTCGCTCAACAAAACTATCAATCCGGCGCTTCAGCAGCGCCGATTCAGCCGCCGTCACCAAGTTCATATGCGCAACAGCCTGTACCGATTTATCGCAACCCTTCCGACTAAAAATAAAATAAATCGCTGGCAGCATATCCTTCGCCTGCAGCTGACTCAGCACGCTTGGTAAGGTTGCCCCCGCCTTCTTTTTCTTCTGTCCGCGCTGTCGGCGAGGCGGCTTGCGGTAGTTTTTGAGCCGAGGATGAATGCTCGTTCCCGACTCATTCAACAGCGGAAAAATTCCCTTTTCCACCGCAAAGTGAAAATTCAGCGGTACCGGTCGGTAGTCCGAATAAATCAGTCGCGTCGGACCATGCACTTCATTGATCCAATCCGTCAGCTGCCCGCCATTATCTACCGTTGCCGAAAGCCCCACCAGCTGAATCTCCGGTGGGCAATAAATCACAGATTCCTCCCACACCGTGCCACGCTGCCGGTCGTTCATGTAGTGACATTCATCTAGCACTACAGCCTGCACATCCCGCAGAGACGTCCCTACTTCTCCAATAGTGGTTCCGTATAGCATGTTGCGAAATATCTCGGTGGTCATCACCACCACAGGCGCATCCCGATTCACCGAGCTATCACCCGTGAGCAGCCCCACATTTTCCTCGCCAAATGTCCGCTTAAAGTCTCGGAGTTTTTGATTAGAAAGGGCCTTAAGTGGCGTCGTATAAAACACGCGTCGCCCCATATCTAGCGCCCGATGAATGGCATACTCACCCACCAGCGTCTTTCCAGATCCCGTCGGCGCACACACAATAACAGATTCGCCTTGGTTGAGCGCCGAAATCGCATCTAATTGAAAGTCGTCCAGCTGAAACGGAAACAGGTTTTCAGGCGCTAACACGAAGGCATCTAAGATAGTGAGCACCTACATTGTGCCAGATTTCATACGATTGCCACACTATCGTCATCCCCCTGCCAAACCTGCTCTCTACAGTGATAGTGTCCTCCGTAATATATACAGACGTTCCAAAACACATGACAACTGACAGCTCCCAATCTCGCGTTGGCCATGCCCCCCACAAAAAATTCCCGAGGCTCGCGACCTCCCTTGCTCTAGTTCTCTTTGGGGCCGGAACGGCGACAGCCGGAACCTACGCCGCCATGGGCCCTCTCAATCGCTCAGCCGGCTCACCTGTAGCCACCTCAATTCCTACGCCAGCAGCAGCGCCTGTTAGTCTTTCCCTTTCCGAAAACGCCAGCACCGTTGCAGAAGTCGTGCAAAAGGTCGGGCCTGCTGTCGTCCGGATTAACGCCTCTCGCACTGTAACGAGCAGAGCGCCTGAACTCCCTGAAAGCTTCCGGCAGTTCTTCGGTGATCGGTTCGGCAGTCAGTTTCCACCCAGTGGCTCGCAGGAAAGAACGCGCAGCGGTGTTGGCTCCGGCTTCATCGTCAGTGAGGATGGCCGCATCCTGACCAATGCCCATGTGGTTGAAGGGGCCGACACGGTACAGGTCACGCTCAAAGATGGCCGGACTTTCGAAGGGACTGTCCTCGGTAGCGACCCGGTTACTGACGTCGCCGTCATCGACTTGGACGCCAATGATTTACCCACGCTTTCAGTGAGTGATGCTGAGCTGTTGCCCGGTGAAGTTGCGATCGCTATTGGCAACCCCCTCGGTCTCGACAACACCGTTACCGTCGGCATTGTCAGCGCCATCGGTCGCACCAGCGGGCAAGTCGGCATTCCCGACAAGCGCGTAGATTTCATCCAAACCGATGCAGCCATCAATCCTGGCAATTCCGGTGGTCCGCTGCTCAATGCCAGAGGGGAAGTCATCGGCATGAATACAGCCATCATCAGCGGCGCACAGGGACTCGGATTTGCCATTCCCATCGATGCAGTGCAGCGTATCTCCAGTCAAATTATCGCCAATGGAAAAGTTGAACATCCCTTCATTGGCATTCAAATGGTCAACCTCACACCAGATGTTCGTGACTCTATCAACCGAGATCCCAACAGTGGTTTCACGATAGAAGCCGACACAGGTGTCTTGATTGCAGACGTCGTACCAGATTCACCGGCGTCAAGAGCAGGTCTGCGCTCCGGAGACGTGGTTAGCCAAGTCAATGACGCAGTCATCGCAACCGGACAAGAAGTCCAACGTGCAGTCGAAGCCAATGGCTTAGATAGGGAGCTCAGCATATACATTGAGCGTAACGGTGAAGGC
>JBCBJS010000048.1:0-35912 GCA_038523095.1 Cyanobacteria bacterium J06626_6 | reverse complement strand
AAGGGATTTCAGGACACAGACAGCATTGACTGCGCCCACATCGAAAACCCGCACTGGATCGTTGCGGTTAGCTACGACCCCCAAAAATACACGCCTAGCCAAGTCGGCCAACACTGCGCCGATACCCTCGCTACCTATCGCAAAGAACACAACAAGAAAGCGTTCACTGTAATGGCTCTTGGCGGGGTAAAAAGCACGCCTGCTACTAGCCCCGCGCCCTCCCTACAGATCGGTGAGTGGGGTGTTGATATCGTTGAAACCCGCAGCCCAGAAGAATTTCTAGAAGAGATCAACTGGGAAACCCTCTCTGGTAGCAAGGCTCCAGAAGACATCTTTAGAATTGACTGTGCTGTTTAGCTACCGCTTGGTTCAAACTGGCCCAGTTTGCCCCAAAGATGGCATTAAGAATGAGCAAAAGGGACACTCAGCCCTTACCATGTTCCCTTGAAGTCAACCAATATAAGACGGGCAGCGATATGCAGCTTACAAACGCAATTCAAGATAAGGCAACCCGCGATGCGATCGCCGCTGACTGCACCCAGCTCATCGACCGGCAGGTATCTGCGAAAGGCGGTCTCGGCGGCATGGCCCTCAAAGCCGCTTACGGTGTGGTAAAGGGCATCGGATCTGACTATATTCCTGGCGCCGTCAATCGGCTGCTGCCTGAAACCTGCGCGGCCTTAGACCCGATGTGGGCAGAAGGTGTAGAGAAAGGCGCTCCGGTTGCCCATCTCAGCAGTAACTGCGATCGCACCGCCGATCTTGTGCTCAGCGCCACCGATGCCCGCATTGCCCGCGCCAACAAAGGCGTCATCAGCGCCACTTACAGTAAGCTTCGCAAGTCCATCAAGTCCGATGTCGTCGCTGCTGTCCCTGGCCTCGCAGAAGTTCTGGGCAAGCACGTTAGCTAGTGGAATGCTCGTTACGCTATGCCTGTTACTTTCGGTCCGTTTTGGAGAATCACCCGTAAATTCTCGGATGACCTACCGCTTCGGGCGCCGCGATCTACGTAGCTTTATCGATGCCCAAAACAATTTTTCGTGGTGGGATAGGCATCTAGGCTGACATTATCCTGACCATCTCCCTAACAATTTGACGGTCAATCAGCCGGTCAATCTGCCGGTCAATTTCTTGGGTTTCCAACGCTGTCTCCAAAAGGCTGAAGACTAAAAAAAATCCTATGAAACGCTAACAATGAAGTAGCTCCTCCCAGTCAGACGCGATATCCTTATCAGCAGCGCGCCGGACATGCTGACCTCAGTTGTCACCCTTGTTGATCCCATTCGTCACACCCTGAGCGAACAGCAGCTGTAACTGCCATCACGCTAGGCCTTTTGAACATCTCCCTCTTTTGCGACTCGTCACGGCTAGGCTGGTTGTGTTTAGGCTACAGATATCCAAGGCTCAGACGCAGGGGAAAGCAGAGCCTGACAGCATCGAAAGTGTATCTCTTTAGATTGTTCTTCTATGAAAATTCAACAGTTGCCAGGCACGGCTAATCAGTTAGGCGCAACCTGGGACGGGCAAGGAACAAACTTTGCACTCTTTTCAGAAAATGCAACAAGAGTAGAACTCTGTCTATTTGACAAGAAGGGAAAAGAAACTCGCTATGAGCTTACTGAAGTTTATAACTTTGTGTGGCACGGCTACTTTCTGGGCGTTAAGCCCGGTCAGCAGTATGGCTTTCGGGTCCATGGTCCCTTTGAACCTGAGCAAGGTCACCGCTTCAACCCAAATAAGCTTCTGATCGATCCCTACGCGCTCGCGGTTGCAGGCGATATCACCCCGGGCCAATCGATCTTTGGCTACAGCTGGCACGATCCCGACGCAGATCTTAGCTGCAACATAGAAGATAGCGCTGAAGCGATGTCCAAATGCATCGTCGTCGATCCCCTCTTCGACTGGCAGGGCGACGAACATCCCAACACCCCGTGGAATGAGACCATCATCTACGAGATGCATGTCAAGGGCTTTACCCAGCAGCATCCCAAAATTCCTAAGACGCTGCGAGGCTCCTACGCTGGACTCGCCCACCCCGCCGCTATCAAGCACCTCAAGTCTCTGGGGATCACTGCTGTCGAGCTGATGCCTATCCACCACTTTCACGCCACACCTGGTTATCTGGTGAGTAAGGGACTGAGCAACTACTGGGGGTACGATTCCCTGAGCTACTTCGCGCCCCACTCTGGCTACAGCGCCTCCGGTATCGCTGGCCAGCAGGTGAAAGAATTTAAGACCATGGTGCGATCGCTGCACGCCGCGGGCATTGAGGTCATCCTCGATGTGGTGTACAACCACACCTGCGAAGGAAGCCACATGGGCCCGACCCTGAGCTTTCGAGGGATCGACAATGCTGCTTACTACCGGCTAGTAGAAGACAATGAGCGCTACTACATGGACTACACCGGCTGCGGCAACTCCCTCAAGATGAGCCATCCCCAGGTGCTGAAGCTGATTATGGACAGCCTGCGCTACTGGGTTCAGGAAATGCACGTCGATGGTTTCCGCTTTGACCTAGCCTCGGCGCTAGCGCGGGAACTTTTTGAAGTCGGCACGCTGGCGACCTTTTTTGACATTATTCACCAGGATCCGGTCCTCTCAAAAGTGAAGCTGATCGCTGAGCCTTGGGATGTGGGAGCAGGTGGCTACCAGGTGGGTAAGTTTCCCCTGCTCTGGTCTGAGTGGAATGGTAAATACCGCGACACCGTCCGTGACTTCTGGCGCGGAGAAGACAGTACCCTGGGCGAATTTGCTCTGAGGCTAACGGGCAGCTCTGACCTCTACGAGCACACCGGTCGTCGGCCCCATGCCAGCATCAACTTCATCACTGCCCACGACGGCTTCACGATGCGCGATCTTGTCAGCTACAACGACAAGCACAACGAAGCCAACGGCGAAGATAACCGCGACGGGGAAGACCACAACCGCTCTTGGAACTGCGGCGAAGAGGGAGACACCGATAATCCTGAAGTGCTACAGCTCAGAATGCAGCAGCAGCGCAACTTTTTGGCTACGCTGATGCTCTCCCAGGGGGTTCCCATGCTGCTCTCAGGCGATGAAATGGGGCGATCGCAGCGCGGTAATAACAACACCTACTGCCATGACGACGCCCTCTCCTGGCTCAATTGGAATCTGCCCCAAGCAGAAAAGGAACTCCTGCGCTACACCCAAAAACTCTTCAAGCTGGTGAAAAACCATCCGGTTTTCCGTCGCCGTGACTGGTTTTACGGGCGAGAAATTCACGGCTCTGGCATTCGTGATATTGGCTGGTTCAATGTGGATGGGATTGCCATGCAAGATGAGTGGACTGCAGGCTACGTCAAAACCCTGACTGTTTTTCTCAATGGTGAAGAAATTGCTACGCCTAACAACCGCGGGGAGCAGGTGATGGACGACAGCTTTTTGCTGATGTTCAATGCGCACTACGAAGTGCTGGAATTTGCCCTGCCGGAGCCGCTGCGCGATCGCAAGTGGAAACTGCTGATCGACACCAAGTCCGAAGGCTTCGTTAAGCGCACCAAAACCTACAAAAAGAAAGATAAAGTGGCCGTTGCGGCCCGCAGTCTTATCGTCCTCGAAAGCCGCTTGAAATAGCCTGATAAGCTACATATGAGCGCAAGCTTGCAGGCACAACCCCTACGCAATGGCCAAGTTTTTATCTATATTGTATGCATCCAAAAACTAGTGGGTACGGGCAAAGCGATATGGGCTGGCAGATGCTAAACAATCGACTGAAAGGGACTCGGCTGTGGCGATTGCTGCTGCTGGGGCTGACCATGGTTGGACTGACCGTCCTACTCCCTAGCTGCAGCGGTTTTCAGAAGCCGAACCTGGAGAGCTTTCGGGTCCAGGGGGAAAATGTACCCAAGCTGATTAGCACCGTCATTGGTGAACCCAAAACCTTCAACTATCTGCTGACCCAAGAAAGCTCTAGCACCGACGTCCTCGCCCTGATGTACGAAGGGCTTATTGGTATCGACCAGACCAATAGCGAAATCATTCCGGCCCTTGCAGAATCTTGGGTGGTCTCAGACGACGGGCAGACCATCACCTACACGCTCAAAGAAAATCTCAAATGGTCCGACGGTGAACCGCTCACGGTCGACGATGTCGTCTTTACTTACAACGACCTCATTTTCAATGAGAAAATTACCACCGATACTCGTGACATCCTTCGCATTGGCGCAGAAGGTAAGCTGCCGGTTGTCCGCAAGCTCGATGCCCGCCGCGTAGAATTTAAAATTCCAGAGCCCTTCGCACCTTTCCTGCGGGTCACAGGCATCGCTATCTTGCCTAAGCACGTCCTCGAAGAATCGGTCAACACGATGGGCTCTGACGGTCAGCCGCTCTTTATGACTAAGTGGGGAACCAACACCGATCCGTCTGAAATTGTCTGCAACGGCCCCTACAAAATCAAACGCTTCATCCCGGGTGAGCGTATCGTTTTTGAGCGCAATCCTCATTTCTGGGAGAAAGGACCCAATGGCGACCCGCAGCCCTACATTGAGGAAGTCGTTTGGCCTGTGGTTAGCTCTCAAGATGCCCAGTTTGTCCGCTTCCGCTCGGGCGATGCCGACCTAATGGCCGTCACGCCAGACAACTTTGCGCTGATGAAGCGAGACGAAACCCAAGGCGACTACACCGTATACAACGGTGGCCCGACGACCACACGGCTTTTCCTTACGTTCAACCTTAACAAGGGTTCATTCAACGGAAAGCCCGTCGTGGAACCGGTCAAATCTGCCTGGTTTAACAACGTCAACTTTCGGCGGGCTGTGGCCTATGCCATTGACCGTGAAACCATGCTCAACAATATTTTCAAAGGACTTGGCGAACTCCAAAATTCTCAGATTGCACCCCAAAGCCCTTACTTTGCAGAGGCGGGACTACGGGTGTACGACTACAACATTGAAGAAGCCAAGGCGCTCCTCCTTGCAGAAGGCTTCACCTATCAGGGCGATCAGCTCTACGACAAGGATGGAAATCGCGTTCGCTTCACCCTACAGACCAACGTCGGCAACAAGATTAGAGAGTCCGCAGGTGCCCAGATTAAGCAGAACCTTGCCCTGATTGGGATTACTGTTGACTTTCAACCGATGGATTTCAACAAGCTCATTACTAACATTAGTGACTCCCTTGCTTGGGATGCTATCGTCCTTGGCTTTGGTGCGGGGGTAGAGCCTAACAGCAGTGCCAACCTTTGGCTGACCGATGGCGGTTTGCATTTTTTCAACCAGGCGGCGCAGGGCGATGCCCCGCTAACAGGCCGAGAGGTGTATACCTGGGAAAAGCAAATCAGCGATCTCTACATCAAAGCTGCTCAGGAAATGGACGAAGATAAGCGAAAAGCGCTCTACTTCGAAACCCAAAAGCTGGTACAGGAGAACCTTCCCTTTATCCATTTGGTTGGGCAATATTCTATGAGCGCAGTCCGCAATAAGGTTGAGAATGTTCAATACACGGCGCTAGGGGGTGTTTTGTGGAACATTAATGAGCTTAAGCTGACCGAGAATTAGCACCCGAATTAGCCCTGGGCTTTTGTCCTAAGCTTAAGGAACGTTAAGCAGGGTCTTAAAGTTTGCTGTGATTGGGGGCAGTCTCTAGAGCTATCCGGCATAATCAGGGACAATGTCACTGTTAAGAAGTTCTTAAGCTGGGCGCTTGGGTGCTGATTCAGGCCTATCTAGCTAAAAAACTCTGATTAAAAAAAATCAATAAAAACTTTTCAAAGAAAACCACGCTGACCGGCGCGTATGGATCAGATCGAACAGGCCTACAGAGCTCTAGAGCTGGCCCTAGACACACCCACTTCTATGCGGGAGGTGAATCAGGCCTACAAGGATCTCGTCTTTATTTGGCATCCGGATCGCATTCCGAGCGATCGCGAACGCCTGCGAGAAAAAGCAGAAGCTAAGCTCAAAACCCTCAATGAGGCCCGCTCTTTTTTGCGATCGCAAGCCAAAAATGGCAGACTCCCTGCCGTCACCACCCCTCAAAAAGAAAAATCTCGTACGTCTTCCTACAGTAAAAACGGTAGCCAAAACGGCCATCGCAACGGCAGTCGTACCTCTACTTACAGCCGCAGTAATCGCGCTTACAGCACGTATCGACCTGGTGACGACTCCACCTATCGCCCCAGCCGGGACACAGCCCGGACGGCTGCTCGCTCTAGCTACACTCAGACGACTGCTGGCAATGGCAATGTCAATAGCCGAGGCAGTGGCTACCGCCCGCCCTACGAGGCCTACCGCCGAGCCGCTGCCGCCGCGAGCAGTAGCTTCGCTGGTCAGTATGGAGCCACGTATCGCGCTCGCTATCCCAGCAGCCCATGGCCCCGGCAAAGTGACGTCAGTGACGTCTCTGGCAGTAGAGCCACGGGCAAAACGACTGATAAGGCAACCGATAAGGCGACCAATAAAGCGACCGACAAAACCGCCGCTACAGACAAGTCAAAGCGCAAAACGACAGCGCGCGCTTCCTCAAGCGCCGCGGCCTCAAAAAACGGTTCAAAAACGGCCTCAAAAGACACCCAAAAGAAGCCTGCTTCTCAAGCTTCCTCGTCATCTTCTCGGTCGTTCCGAGGCGGCGACAAGAAAACCATTGCCAACGACAGCTATAAACCGGCCCGGACCAAGCGCAATCCGGACCTTAGCGGCGTCAATATGAGCGGCGCTAACCTCAAGGAAAAAGATTTTTCAGGTCGCAACCTCAGTGGGGCAGACCTCAGCGGCGCAGACCTCAGCGATACCTTCATGCACAAGGTCAATTTAAATCGTGCCAACCTTCGCAAAGCCCGGCTGTTTCGCGCAAACCTCCTGCAGGCGGATCTCAGCCACGCGGATCTCAGTGGCGCAGATTTAATCGGTGCGGACCTCAGCGGTGCGGACCTTAGCGGTGCGGACCTTAGCGGTGCCAAAGTCGGCTACGGCGATAAAATTATGGTCAAGCTACTCGGCGCACGCCTTACTGGCACCATTATGCCGAACGGTCGCATTCACGAATAATTTGCCCTGAAAGTTTCTATGTTGTGCCTATTCTGACTCCTATCCATGATTGGTTTACGCAGCAAGGATGGTTACCTATTGCATTCCAGAGTAAGACCTGGAATGCCTATCTATCTGGCAAAAGCGGCATTATTCAAGTGCCTACAGGTGCAGGTAAAACCTACGCCGCAGTCATGGGACCGCTGGCGCAGATTCTAGATGAGGAGAAGGCCCGTTCAGGTCTGCAGCTGCTGTACATTACACCGCTTAGAGCCCTCTCGCGAGATATCGAGGCCTCCATTCGTCGCCCGATTGAAGAGATGGACTGGCCCATTACCGTTGAATCTCGCACGGGCGATACCAAATCTTCTGTGAAAAGTCGGCAGATTAAAAAAATGCCGACCGTGCTGATTACGACGCCCGAATCGCTGGCTGTGCTTCTTTCCTACAAGAATTCGGCAAAGCGATTTGGCACTTTGCGATGCGTCATTTTAGATGAGTGGCATGAGCTGATGAGTTCTAAACGGGGTACGCAGACGGAACTCTGTATGACCCGGCTTAGGCAGCTAAATCCGGCGCTTCAGACCTGGGCAATTTCAGCAACGCTGGGCAACTTGCAGGAGGCTGCTGAGGCGGCGACTGGAGTGGGGAGTCATCCTGTTGTCATTCAGTCGAACATTCAAAGAGAAACCGTTATCACCAGCGTTTTGCCCGCCTCGGTCGATAGCTTTCCCTGGGCCGGGCATCTGGGCCTGCGGATGTTCGAAGAACTGGTGGACGCGCTGGATATCAAGCGGTCGACGCTGATATTTACAAATACGCGATCGCAAGCCGAAAGATGGTTTCAGGCCCTCACCTTCTCCCTGCCTGAGCACGAACATCAAATCGCTCTACACCACGGATCTATAGACTTTGCAGAGCGACTGGCCATAGAAGCCGGACTCAAGAGCGGCGACATCAAGTGGGTGGTGTGCACCTCCTCTCTGGATCTTGGTGTGGATTTTCAGCCCGTAGAGCGCGTCGTGCAGATCGGTAGCGCTAAAAATCTCGCCCGACTGCTGCAGAGGGCAGGCCGCTCAGCCCATCTCCCTGGTGGCACTTCTGAAGTCTTCTTTTTGCCTACCAACGCGCTAGAGCTTTTGGAGATCTCAGCTTTTCGTCGGGGGCTGGCTGCAGGCCAAATAGAATCTAGGCACACCCTCAACAAGCCTTACGATGTGTTGATCCAGCACCTCGTTACTCTCGCTTGTGGCGATGGCTTCTCACCGACTGAAACCCTCAATGCTATTCAAAGAACTTTTTCTTACCAAACGATCACTCAGAAAGAATTCGACTGGATACTAGACTTTTTGGAAAAAGGTGGCAGATGCCTTAAAGCCTACCCGCGCTACAAGAAGATTGTTTTGGAAGAGGGGCGCTACGTCATTGCCGATGGCAAAATTGCCCGCATGCACAAGCTAGGCATTGGCACCATTACCGGCAATCAGCAGGTGAAGATTGCCTATGCCAAGGGCCGACAAATCGGCACGGTAGAAGAAAGCTTCGTCTCCAGACTGAAAAAAGGAGACGTGTTTTTCTTTGCGGGCAGGCAGCTGGAGTTCTTTCAGATGAAAGACATGACGCTATATGTGAAAAACGCCAAGAAAAAATCCAGCGTTGTCCCTGTGTGGAGCGGAGGCTATCTTGCCATCTCCGACCAGCTTAGCCGGTATATTCGAGCGGAAATCACCGAAGCCAAAGAAGGTAACGTCAGCCCAGAAGTCGAGTGCATCATGCCGATTCTGGCCACCCAGGACAGAATCTCTCACTTACCCGGTAAGGACCAATTTTTGGTGGAATGCTGTCGTACGCGGGAAGGTCAGCACCTTTATGTCTATCCCTTTGAAGGGCGAAATGTCCATGAGGGACTGGGGTTTCTATGGGCCTATCGATTCTCAAGGCTGGAAAAAGCCACTTTCACCGTTTCTGTGAACGACTATGGCTTTGAAATTTTGGCTCCAAAGGACTATCCGTTTGAGAATGTGTTCGACGGAGACTTTTTCTCAACGCGTAATCTCTACGAAGAAATCAAAGAGAGCTTGAACATATCCGAACTCACGCAGCGCCGTTTTAGAGGGGTTTCACAGGTCGCTGGGCTCGTCTTCAAGGGCTATCCTGGCTCCAAGAAGACAGCGAATCAGGTTCAAATTAGTTCATCGCTGATCTACGAAGTTTTTACCAAATATGAGCCGGATAATCTGCTGTTGCAACAGGCGGAAAGAGAAGTCATCGAGGGGCAAATGGAAGAACCTCGGCTCACCGCTGCGCTCAAGCGAATGCGCCAGCTAAACCTCGTTTGGATGAATATCAAGCGCCCATCACCATTGGGATTTCCGCTGCTGGTTGAGCGCCTGAGCTCTCGGTTGAGTAATGAGAGTTTGCGCGATCGCATTGAACGCCTGAAAAAACAGTGGGACAAGTAACTTAAACATTCGACTCTGAAACTTAATGGCAGGACTATTCAGCAAAATAAGCTGGAGATCCCAATTAACTTTCGAGCAGTTCTCTTGCTTTGTGAATCAAAGACTTTGCTATCTGTACGCCCAGCTTAGCCTCGTCTTTTTTTAGACGCCTCGTTTCTCCATAGTCGCCCACACTTCTTAATTCTGCTAACCAATGAAGCCCTTTCCCAAACTCACGCTCTACCTCTCCTGATTTCACGAAAAACAGGCCAAATGCCCTCATCACCCCCGTATGGCTGCCGAATTGTTTCTCCTTTGACAACAACAGCGCCGTGACTGTATAAAAAGCCGAATAGTAGGAGCGAGAGGCTGAATCGTTGAGTAAGCCTGTTGCAAACAGCTGCTTCGCAGCTTGTAAAGCCTCTTCAGCCCGCCTCATATTGGCCGCAATCTCAACTGAAAAACTCACACGGACACACCCTCTTCTAAGATATTTCTGTACAGTTGAATAGCCCCAGATTCAAATTCCTCTACTATCGCTGGTTTAGCTGAAATCCAATGGCTAGACTCCAACTGCAGTGGATACAGCAAATCCACAATGGCTCTTAGCTCTAAGGCACAGTCCACTGGCTGATTCAACACTACAAGAAGATCGATATCACTCTCAGCCTTCAGCTCTTGCCGTGCTGCCGAGCCATACAGAATTAGTGAATTCAGCCTTTTCTGGTAATGGGCAGCCAGGATGGCCCGGCACTGCTCTACAACAGATCTCACAGGAAGCTGATCTAAACTGTCGATTGAATTCACTGCTTGGACCTCTTCAGTAAAAGATACTGGTGAAAACTCCTTTGATTACCTAATCTAGTCTACTCTGCCTGACGAAACCGATAGCCAACCCCCCGTACGCTTTCAATCCAGCGACCTTCTCCCTTGATTTCTATTTTCTTTCGCAGGCGCTGAATGCACACATCGACTACGTTTGTGCTCGGGTTGAAGTCGTAGCCCCACACGTGCTCTAGCATTTGAGTGCGGGTGAATACGCGACCGGGTGATCGCATCAAATACTCCAGTAGATTGAACTCCCTGGTTGTTAGCTCCACTAGCTGCTGCTCCGTACCGGTTTCACAAGTCACCGTTCGCGTAATCCGGTCCAGCTTAAAGGGGCCTACCGTCACTAGGTTTTGCCGTTCTCCTACGCTGCGACGGGCCACCGCATTCATCCGCGCCACCAGCTCCTCTACAAAAAATGGCTTTGCGATATAGTCATCTGCGCCCAGGTTTAGTCCCTGTAGGCGGTCGTCTAGCTCATTTCTGGCTGTCAACAAAATGACCGGCGTGTTGCGCCCCGCCTGTCTCAAGTGCTTCAAAATGAACAGCCCATCTTTACCCGGCATCATGATATCCAGCAAAATCACGTCGTACTCATTGCCAAGCGCCTTCTCGTAGGCGATATCGCCATGGTCGCAGTAGTCCACTACGAAGCCCTGCTCTTTTAGTCCAACTTGGACAAAGCTGGCGATTTTGGGTTCATCTTCAACGAATAAAACGTGCATTGAAAATTCTGCCTACCTGGCAGCCACGACTACAACTACAGGGGCCATCATTGCCTCTGGATACTATCCCGGCAGCTGTGCGCTTACATTACAAAGCCGTAATCGAAGGCCGGGATGATTGTTAATTTTCTTATCTTTTAATGCATTCAAGGAACAAATGGTTTGCGCCTGATGGCTCATCTGAACCGTAAGCGATGGTTTTGCTACAGGGTCTGCCGTTCGTTTCTCAACTGCTCACTAAATTTACAAACACTATGCGTTTCTCAACCCCCTTTAAGTCAATTAATAAGTTCGCCGGTATCGCTGCAGCGCTGATGATCTTGCCTGTTGCTGTTGGCTGTACCGGTGAGCCTGTTGAAGACACCGGCGCAGATGTCTCTTCTGAGCTGCCTGAAGGTGTCGAAGATGACACTGCCGTTGACCCTGCTGCTGAAGCACCTGCTGGCACTGACGAGCTAGCAACGGGTGAGAGCATTGTAGACGTGGCGGCTTCCAATGGCTCTTTTGACACGCTGATTGCCGCGGTGCAGGCGGCTGGTTTGGAGCAAACTCTGAGTCAGGAAGGTCCTTTTACCGTCTTTGCACCGACTGATGAGGCTTTTGCGGCACTGCCTGAAGGCACCGTGGAAAAGCTCACCAAGCCCGAAAATCAGGCGGCACTTGAGCAAATTTTGGCTTACCACGTTGTGGCTGGTGCTGTGGCCTCCACTGAGATCGAGCCAGGCGCTATTAGCACTGTTGAAGGTAGCGATGTAGAGGTCGCTGTTGACCCCACCGGTGTTGTCGTAAATGGTGAAGCTACGGTCGTTCAGCCTGATGTTATGGCTGAAAATGGCGTTATTCACGTGGTCGATACCGTCTTGTTGCCACCCACTTTCGATCCTGCAACGCTGCTGTAATTTTTACAGATTTGCGACTGCAGATTTGTGGTTAGTGAGGTCACTAGGTTGGATAGATCGATTTCCTCACGACCGATTTCCTCACGACCGATTTCCTCACGACGAGCCCCCTTAGACAGTCAGCACTGTCTAGGGGGCTTTGTGTTGCTGCGTTTGGTTTCATCTAATCGGTTTTATTTAAGTTGTTAGCAAATGACGACTGTCGGTCAATAGGTAGGCGTAGTCTGAAGCTTCAACGCCTTCGATCACTTCGTCATAGTTAGTGACAATGTCTTCAAGGCGCTGATGGACGAGCTTTAGACTGCTACCGACGGGCCGAATGTCTTCAATACCTAGAAATTCTGACAGGTCCAGGGCTGTCCTTGGGTAGATGTTTGGGTCCATTAGGTGCGTCTCGTACGCCAGATTTAGGCGGGGGACATCGTGCAAGATTGCGCTGGCTTCAACTCTCTGATTATCTAAGTACTTGAGGCAGGCCAACAGTTCGCTGACATCGACCGTTAGCTTGTTTGACTTGGTTGCGTCGCTGTCGTCAAATCGACAGTTGACGCTGTGGGCTCTAAGGGTTGCGATCGCATGTCTCAAAGCATCCCGCCGCTGCAAATAAATCACCCGGGACCCGCCCCGATGCAAATCCTGCATGAACTGATTCGGATTGGCCAGTCGCTGCACCTGCCTGAGCTGTTCTACCGTGAGGCTAAATCCGTAAATCTCGCCAGCGCTCCGCCGGACTCGCTGATACACGTTAAGACGGGGAAATCTGACCGGCTGCCTCAATATATTTTCTTGAAACGTAATCTTTGGGTGCGCAGCAAACCACCTCGCTAACACCATGCAGCCGCTCTGACCCACATCAAATACGACAAAACTCGGCTTATGTGACTGAGTTCCCATCAGTCCCTGAAAAGTCTCTAGCCAGCTACTAGCCGCACTACGTCCCAAGAAAGGCCCCTCGCTCGTCACTATTTTTCCGTAGGCTCCTAGTATCTATTACAAAAACAGAATCTATTGCAAAAACAGATTTTTAGAACGCTGCTTTAAAGCGTTCACAGATGTAGACCTAGTAGAATTCTGCTAGGCCGATTATTGCCAGGCTTATTTAACGTACCCCCCAAGAAGACCTCTATGACTACTCTGCTGCGCACGCCCTTGCATGCTGCCTGTCTCCAGCAAAAAGCAAGGATGGTTCCTTTCTCCGGCTGGGAGATGCCCGTGCAGTTCAGTGGTATTCGTCAGGAACACCAGGCGGTCAGAGAATCCGCCGGGGCCTTTGATATTTCTCACATGGGTAAGTTCATCCTGATAGGGCCAGATGTGATCGCTCAGCTGCAGCTGCTGGTTCCCTCCGATCTGTCTCGGCTGACCCCAGGAAAAGCGCAGTACACTGTCTTGCTCAACGAACAAGGCGGCATTATTGACGATCTCATCGTTTACCATCAGGGGCCACAGTCAGATCAGCCCGAAAATGAACGCATCACCCTTATTGTCAATGCGGCGACTACGGAAAAAGATCGCAACTGGCTTCGGGCGCACCTCACCGACACCATTACCCTGAAAGACTGCTCAACCGACCAGGCCCTGATTGCGGTTCAAGGCCCTACAGCTACCGCAGCCCTGCAGCAGCTGTGCCCGCAGGAAGACCTTCAGACAATTCCTCGCTATGGCCACCGCACTGGAACAGTCTTGGCATATCCAGCTTTTTTGGCCCGTACTGGCTACACCGGCGAGGATGGCTTTGAAGTGATGCTACCAGCGGAAGCTGCGCCAGCGCTCTGGCAAAAGCTTATGAACCTAGGCGTAGCGCCCTGCGGACTGGGTGCTCGCGATACCCTCCGGCTAGAAGCCGCAATGGCTCTGTATGGCCAAGATATTAGTGACGCTGTCAGCCCTATCGAAGCAGGTCTTAGCTGGCTAGTGCATCTGGACAAGTCAGAAAACTTTGTGGGCCGTGCCATTCTCGAAAAGCAAAAGGCCGCAGGCCCGCCTCGTCGCCTAGTGGGTCTCACCCTAGACGGTCGTAACATTGCCCGCCATGACTACCCCATCCTCGAGAGCGGGCAGACCGTGGGCATCATTACCAGCGGTACCCTTTCTCCCACCTTGGGCTACCCAATTGCGCTCGGATATGTGCCGCCAGCGCTTGCTAAAGTTGGCAATACCGTTGAAGTGGCTATCCGCAATAAAGTATTGCCTGCAACCATCGTAAAACGCCCCTTTTACAAAGCAACAAAATAAGATAAAACACCCATGTAGCCCTACTATTGAATTCAATTCTTCATCTCTTCTAGCAAGCACTATGGCATTTGACTATCCCGACGACCTGAAGTACTTAGACAGCCACGAATACGCGCGTGTCGAAGATAACCAAACAGTCACCGTAGGCATTACCGAATTTGCAGTTGACCAGATGGGTGACATCGTATTTTTGGAGCTGCCTGAAGTAGGAGATGCCGTGGAAGCCGGTGAAACATTTGGCACCATTGAATCTGTAAAGGCCGTTGAAGATCTCAAGGCACCTGTTTCGGGTGAGGTCTTAGCAATCAACGATGCGCTGATTACTTCCCCTGAAGATATTGCGGACGAACCCTACGGCAGCGGCTGGCTCATTAAAGTAAAGTCTGAAGATCTCTCTACGCTAGACGATGCCCTCTCCGCAGACGACTATCAGGACCAGGTAGAAGGGGAAGAGGGTGGAGAGAGCGAAGAATAAGTCGAATGACTTAGATCAAAAACGACTCAGAGCAAAAACGACTTAGAGCAAAAACGACTTAGAGCAAGAACGACTTAGAGCAAGAACGACTTAGAGCAAGAACGACTTAGAGCAAGAACGACTTAGAGCAAACTATTTTAGGGTTCAGTGCTAGGTGAACACTTGAGTTGAGCTTTTGTAATGGGACGGCTCACAAGCTATAGATAGGTCGATTACTGCAACCTATCTTAATATTGACGGTAGTATTACTAAATCCTGGCGACCGAACCTCTTAACTATGTCCTACGACTCAACGGCTCCTTCTACTGTGTCATCTGCTGAAGTAATTTCTTCGACGACTGAACCTGTGTTGAACGCGGTAGCTGAAAAGCGGTGCGATTGGGTCAGTGAGCTAGCGAGCGATCGCTTTGCGGATCGTCACTTTGGCCCGTCTGAGCAAGATATTGCCAAAATGCTCTCTGTGCTTGGGTTCGACAGTATGGATGCGTTGATTGGCGCGGCGGTTCCTGCGGGTATTCGCCTGGGTCAGCCGCTGGCGGTTGAGGCTGCCCTAAGCGAAGCTGAAGCGCTTGAGAAGATTGCTGCGATCGCAGCTCAAAACCAGATCTACCGTAGCTACATAGGTCTGGGCTACCACAGCTGCATCACGCCGCCCGTCATTCAGCGAAATATATTAGAAAATCCCGGCTGGTACACCCAATACACTCCCTACCAGCCAGAAATTTCCCAGGGCCGCTTAGAGGCCCTGCTGAACTACCAGACCATGGTCACCGATCTGACCGGCCTGGAAATTGCCAATGCCTCCCTGCTGGATGAAGGTACGGCTGCCGCTGAGGCGATGAGCATGAGCTACGGCGTCTGCAAAAATAAGGCGGCAAAGGCGGCAAAGCGGTTTTGGGTGTCGGCGGCCTGCCACCCACAGACGATTGAGGTAATTAGAACGCGATCGCAGCCCCTCGGTATCGAAGTTGTCGTCGGCGATCACCGGGAGATTGACTTTGGCCAGGCCAGCGACAGTGAAGCGGGCTCTTTCTTTGGGGCGCTGCTGCAGTATCCGGCCACAGATGGAGCCATTTACGACTACACCGCTTTTATTGCCAATGCCCACGCAGCTGGGGCCATTGTTACCGTCGCTGCTGACTTACTCAGCCTAACGCTACTCAAGGCGCCCGGTGAGTTTGGCGCGGATATCGCCGTGGGCAACACCCAGCGCTTCGGCGTGCCGCTAGGCTATGGCGGACCCCACGCCGCTTACTTTGCTACCAAGCAGGCCTACGCTCGCAAACTACCGGGCCGTTTGGTCGGCCTTTCCAAAGACAGCAAAGGAAAGCCCGCTCTCCGGCTTGCTCTCCAAACCCGCGAGCAGCACATCCGCCGCGACTCCGCCACTAGCAACATCTGTACGGCTCAGGTGCTGCTGGCCATTATCGCGAGTACTTACGCTGTGTACCATGGCCCGGCGGGCCTAAAAGGCATCGCCAGTAGAATTCAGCAGCTCACATCAGCGCTTGCTCTCGGATTGCAAAAGCTGGGCTACACCCTGGGTCGTGACCCTGTTTTTGACACGCTCACGATTGAAACCGGCGATCGCACTGCCGACATCCTGGCCCGCGCCGCCGAACAGCAGATTAATTTGCGGGCAGGCAGCATTGACCCCACGATGCCTGCCCAAACCCTCGGCATTTCGCTCGATGAGACCACAGGCCCTGCTCAGGTTTTAGAGCTGCTGGCCATCTTTGCTGGGGAGCGGCCCGTTCCCGCTTTAGAGTCGCTGCAGCCAATCTCCCTACCTGCCTCACTCAGCCGCACTTCGCCCTACCTTACCCACCCTGTTTTCAATCAGTATCACAGCGAAACGGAGCTGCTGCGATACCTCTACAGCCTGCAAAAGAAGGATCTTTCTTTGGCTGACGCGATGATTCCCCTGGGCTCTTGCACCATGAAGCTCAACGCGACTGCTGAGATGGTGCCTATCACCTGGCCCACTTTTGGGCAGATCCATCCGTTTGCGCCGACGACGCAAACCAAAGGCTATCAAATCCTGTTTGACCAGCTGGAAACTTGGCTGGCTGAGATCACTGGGTTTGCGGGCATCTCCCTCCAGCCCAATGCGGGTTCTCAGGGAGAGTACACGGGGCTTTTGGTTATTCGCCAATACCACGCCGCTCGGGGCGAAGCCCACCGCAACATTTGCCTTATCCCCCAGTCGGCCCATGGCACCAATCCTGCCAGTGCGGTCATGGCTGGGATGAAAGTGGTCGCCATTAAGTGTGACAGCGACGGCAACATTGATGTGGAAGACCTGATTGTAAAAGCTGAGAAACACAAAGAAGACCTCTCAGCGCTGATGGTCACCTATCCTTCTACTCACGGTGTATTTGAAGAGAGCATCAAAACCGTGTGCGAGATTGTTCACTCTCGGGGCGGACAGGTGTATATGGACGGGGCCAACATGAACGCGCAGGTGGGGCTGTGTAGCCCTGGTGATATTGGCGCAGATGTTTGCCATCTCAACCTGCACAAGACTTTTTGCATTCCCCATGGTGGCGGCGGACCCGGTGTTGGTCCCATTGGTGTGGCTGCGCATCTGGTTCCCTTCTTGCCAGGACATCGCCTCATCCCAACGGGCGGCGAGCAAGCCATTGGGGCTGTCTCGGCTGCGCCTTGGGGCAGCGCTAGCATTCTGCCCATTTCCTGGATGTATATTCAAATGATGGGGGCAAACGGGCTCAAGCAAGCCAGTGAAATTGCTATCCTCAGCGCCAACTACATCGCCAAGCGGTTGGAAGGTCACTACGACATTTTATATAAGGGGGGCAGTGGCCTAGTGGCCCATGAATGTATTGTTGATTTGCGCAGCTTTAAGAAGACGGCCCATGTCAATGTGGATGATATTGCCAAGCGAATGATCGACTATGGCTTTCACCCGCCGACGATGTCTTGGCCGGTGGCTGGCACTATCATGGTGGAGCCCACCGAGAGTGAATCACTCAGCGAGCTGGATCGCTTCTGTGAGGCGATGATTGCTATTCGCGAAGAGATCCAACAAATCGAATCGGGTATGGTCAAAGCGGAAGAGAGTCCGCTACTGCATGCGCCCCACACGACGGCTGACTTGGTGGCTAAGTGGGATCGTCGCTATGCCCCTGAAGTTGGGGTCTTCCCAACCGAGTGGACGCGCGATCGCAAGTTTTGGCCTGCTGTGAACCGAATCGATCAGGCATTTGGCGATCGCAACCTCGTCTGCACCTGTCCCTCAATGGACGAATTCGCGGAATAGGCCGCGCTGCAAATATCCTCTACCTCATCTACCATGACCCAACCTGCTCAGGCCACTTGGCAAACTCCTCCTGAGCCCATCGCAGCCATGCTCGATGCCCAGCGGCTCCCGGCTGTGGCGTTTTCTCCTCGGGCCGACTGGATTGTTGAACTGGGTAGGCCGGGTATGCCCACAGTTGGAGAACTGGCTGAACCCAAAGTTGCGATCGCCGGACTCCAGATCAACCCCCGCACTTGGGAACCGGCCAAAGCTGCTCACTACCGAAGCATCAGCCTGCGCCGCCAACAGGAGAAAACGGCCCGGCCAGTGCTCTCCCTTCCTGCGGATGCTCGCATTCGCAACTTGCAGTGGTCCCACGACGGCCAATATCTTTCTTTCACCCACACCCAGGCTGCTGGGTCTGCTGGCGCTGCTGGCTCTGACCCCGGCGGTCTGAGCCTTTGGGTGCTCAACCTCAAAACAGCTGAAGCTCGCGCCATCACCGGTCCCATTCTCAATGCTACCTGTGGTGGACCAGTTCGCTGGCTGCCCGACAACAGTTTCCTTTGCAAAGTCCGCACAGACAACGGGCCACCGCCGACCCCACCTAGCTATCCTCTAGGCCCCATCATTGAAGAAAATCTCGGTCGCACCGCTCCGGCGCGCACCTATACAAATCTTCTAGAAATTCCCCACGATGAAGCGCTGCTGGAGTACTATCTCTCCTCGAAGCTAGTCCACATCGCCTGGTTAGAACAACAGCAGCCCAAACAAACCGTCATCACATCCCCTGCCCTCTTTCGCAATATCTCACCTTCTCCAGATGGGCAGTGGATAAAGACCACCACCATCCACCGGCCATTTTCTTATCAGGTACCCTTAGCTCGCTTCCCCCGGCGCACAGAAATTCTCAACCGTCAGGGAAAGTCTGTTTACACCGTGGCAGACTTGCCGCTGGCAGAAGAGATTCCAATAAATTTTGACTCTGTTCGAGACGGGCGGCGCTCTAGCGGCTGGCGCGCCGATCGGCCAGCTACCCTTCACTGGGTCGAAGCGCTAGATGGTGGCGATGCCTCTCAAGATTGTGACTATCGCGACGCCATTTATACGCTGCCAGCCCCTTTTTCATCTGAGCCGAAGCTGTTGTGGAAATCGCAGATGCGATTCAACAGCTTGGTGTGGGGAACTGGAAAGGTTGCCCTTGCTTACGAAGCCCTCTACAACACCCGTCAGGTCAAGACTTGGAAACTGTCTCCCGACGAAGCCACCTCCCCTCAGCTGCTAGAAACTCGCAATTTTCAGGATGCCTACAGCCACCCCGGCGAACCGGTGATGACCCCGGGCCCCTACGGCTGGCAAATCCTGTTGCTTTCTCTGGAAGGCGAACTCTATCTCAATGGCAGAGGCGCTTCACCTGAAGGCATTCGGCCTTTCCTCGACAGATTTAACCTGGCCACAGGAAAGAAAGAAAGGTGCTGGCGATCGCCTGCTGACAGCTTCGCTAGAGTTGGCAAAGTTCTCGATTCAGAGGCCCAACAGTTCATCGTCCGGCAAGAAAGCAAAACCGAACCGGCCAACTATTGGCTACACACTCACAGCCCCAGCGACGAAGGTTCTGAAGAGAAAAACACACCCTTCCAAGCGCTCACTCGGTTTAGCGATCCGCTGCCCTGGTTCAAAGACATTCGCAAAGAGATTGTGCGCTATACCCGGTCGGATGGTCTGCCCCTTTCAGGCACCCTCTATCTCCCACCCAACCACGACCCTAAGAAAGATGGCCCGCTGCCCACGCTTCTATGGGTCTATCCAGAAGAGCACAAAAGCCGTGAGACTGCCAGTCAGATAACCCGCGCTGAAAACACCTTTGCTCGGCCCCGGCGCGCCTCAGCTATGTTCTTGCTGACCCAGGGCTATGCGCTGCTGTCGGGTGCCAGCATGCCCATTGTTGGAGAAGCTGACGCTGAACCCAACGATAGCTACATAGAGCAGCTAATTGACAGTGCTGAAGCCGCCGTTGATTTCTTGGTGGGCAGAGGCATTAGTCAGCGGGGTGCGATCGCCATTGGCGGCCATTCCTACGGCGCATTTACCACTGCCAACCTGCTAGCCCATACCGATCTTTTTAGCGCAGGTATTGCCCGCAGCGGCGCCTACAATCGTAGCCTCACTCCCTTTGGCTTCCAGGGCGAACAGCGCAGCTATTGGCAAGCCACCGATACCTACAACCGCATGTCTCCCTTCACTAACGCCGACAAAATTAATCATCCCCTGCTGCTTATCCACGGCGCAGCCGACAACAATTCGGGTACCTACCCAATGCAAACCGATCGCCTCTACGAAGCTATGAAAGGCCTTGGTGGAACAGTCCGCTACGTGAGCCTACCCCACGAAGAACACGGCTATCGCTCAAAAGAGGCGGTAGGTCACGTGCTTTGGGAAATGGTGAAATGGCTAGATACCTACGTGAAACAGACTTAAAGTACAGGTTAAATGAGTTTGAGAGCTTTCCAGTAGAATAGAAGACGTTAGGCATACGGGCCGTTCTCCCATGACTCCTGTAACTCATCGATTCACGGGCAAATTGAATCCGTTGGCAGACCCCAGAGAATCGCTGCCAACCATGTATGATTTGCCCAGCGAGTTTCCCGATGAACCTGGTTTGCCAGACGAATTTCACGATTTACAGCCTCAGCTCCTCAGCCGTACACTACAGCTGAGGGACTATCCTGCCAGCAATCGATTTACAGGAACAGATCTAAACGTTTACTACGATCTAAATCACACTGGCTGGCACAAGCGTCCGGATTGGTTCCTGGCGGTAGACGTGCCACGTGCCTACGACGAAAGCCAACATCCTCGAATGAGCTACGTCGTTTGGCAAGAACTGCAGGTGCCGGCTGTCGTTGTTGAGTTTTTATCTTTAAACACAGAAAAACAAGATTTGGGTCGCTTCTATGGAGAGGCCGATAGGATTGTTGATGAGGAAATGCTGGTGAAAAATCCAGCAAGCGTTCCCAAACTGCTAACGGATGAAGAACGAGCCAGCAAACAAACACCGCCCGATAAGTTCACCGTCTATGAACAGTATCTGAAGGTGCCACACTACATTGTGTATAGCCGGTACACGAGCAGGCTTCGATACTTTAGGCACAATGGCTCCATCTACGAAGAGCAAGCTGTTCGAAAAGACCAAGTACCTGCCATTTGGTTACCTGACTTGAAAATTGGCCTGGGAGTGTGGGATGACTACTTTGAAGAACTGGTTGGTCCTTGGCTGAGGTGGTGCGATGCGGAGGGGCGCTGGTTCCTAACCGATACGGAAAAAGAAAGAATCGCAAAAGAAGAAGAGAGAGCAGCGAAGGAAGCTGCGGAGAGAACGGCCCGGCAAGCCCAGGCAGAAGTGCAACAGGCCCAGGCAGAAGCTCAGCAAGCCCAGGCAGAAGTGCAACAGGCCCAGGCAGAAGCCCAGCAAGCCCAGGCAGAAGTGCAACAGGCCCAGGCAGAAGCCCAGCAAGCCCAGGAAAAAGCAGAGAAATTAGCTCGAAAGCTAAAAGCGTTAGGCCTTGACCCTGATAATATCTAGCGAATTCGCTACGCAAATGAGACCTGCATAATCATGTCGTCGAAGTCTTGGTCGCCACCGAGGGCCATCTCTTCGAAGCCGAAAGTGTTATTACCGAATAGACGAATGTGATCTGCGCCATCTGCATTAGCGCCCAGAAACGGGAAATAAATGGCCGGCTCATTTCCTGTCTGGTCATCTAAACGCTGATCTACCGTGCCAGTCGCATCATCGACTACAAATACGCCAATTTCTGCGCGATCGCTAAACCCATCAGCCCTAAATTTCCAATGTAACAAGTCAGCAGCTTGGGCAAACTTCTGCGCCTGCGCCCATACTTCACGGCCTACGGCGCGGCCTAGCGATCGCCCGTTCAAGTCACCATCGTCGAAGTGAATTCCACCATAAATTCGTGATAGCCCGGCTTCATCTGCAGCCTCTGAAAATGTCTCCCACTCAAGTGTCGTTGTTACGGCGGGCGTCGTCCCATTTTCAAACCGTTCAGTTAGATGAAGATTTACCACTCAGCTCAAAAATGGTCAGGATAGATGTCTTTCTAGAGCGATCTGCAACTGGCTAAGATTCTTATCGGTGAGTAAGGCCTACGGCCTCGGAAATGGTCTGTAGCCCGTGCGATCGCAGTCTTTCTGATAGGCCTTTGAGAATGGCCTTTACCATGGTCGGTCCCTCATACACCCAGCCTGTGTAAGTCTGTAGCAAAGAGGCACCGGCGGTAATTTTCTCCCAGGCATCCTCAGCTGTGAAAATGCCGCCAACACCTACAATGGGCAGCGTTCCCTGTGTCTGCTTGTAGATTAACCGAATGACCTCTGTTGATCGCTGGGTAACAGGCGCTCCGCTAACGCCACCGGCTTCATCTACGACTAGTTTTCCGGTCGTTTTAAGGCGTTCTGTCTGCAGCCCTCTTTTCTCAATCGTTGTATTGGTTGCGATAATGCCTGAGAGGGCGAAGTCTTGCGCCAGCTGAACAATCTCGCAAATATCTTCAGCGGCCAAGTCTGGTGATATTTTCACCAGAAGGGGCTTGCTCTCAGTATTCGCTGACTGGAGGGCTTCTAAAATAGGTGCGAGTTGTTCTTTGGCCTGCAGCGATCGCAATCCCGGCGTATTGGGCGAAGACACATTCACGACAAAATAATTTCCCTGTCTCTTGAGCTGCTCAAAACTCTTGCGGTAATCCTCAGCTGCTTCTGCAAGAGGCGTGATTTTCGATTTACCTAAATTAATGCCTATCGGTACCGGATAGTGACCTGCCGGCCAATGGGCGGCGAGCCGAGCCGAGAGAGCTGCCGCGCCCTGATTGTTGAAGCCCATGCGGTTGAGGGCTGCTTGGTCGGCCGCTAGCCGAAACATTCTGGGCTTGGGATTGCCCGGCTGCGCGTGGTGGGTCACGGTGCCGAGTTCGGCAAACCCGAAGCCCATAAGCGGCCAGGCCCGGGCCGCTGTACCATCTTTGTCGAAGCCCGCGGCTAGCCCAAGGGGATTTTCAAAGAAAAGGCCCCATAGAGACTGGTGGAGATTGGGCGATCGCAGCGTAAAGCTCCCCATCATTGCTGCCTGCGCTGCTAGCCGACTCGGCTGATGAAACATTGCTCCACGGGATGGATCAGCCGCTAGCCAGGCCAACAACTCAATCGTTTGCTGATGCACAGTTTCTGGGTCCGCGTTAAATGTCTTAAACAAGAGCGGGCGCAGACCAAATCTGTAGAGCTGTTGCAAAAGAAACCCCTTGGCTAAATTGAATCGGCCCAATTGGAGCGATCGCTGGCAACAGCAATATATCAAGCTCAATGCACCTGTAGACAGTTCCTCAACTGACTTGTTAAGTAGCCGTTGAGTCAATTGACTGTAAAGGGAACCCTACGGGTATAAAGACTCTACATATCTTGCATCTACTTCCCGCGTTTACACGCAGTTTTGCCTCGTCCCATCTCCCTTCTCCTATCTTCCCCATGGCCAATCCTACGCTCCACGGCCCTGATCGCCGCGCCGCAAACGATCTTTCAAAGCAAGATCTCAGTCAGGTACTCCCTGCCATTTGGGAAGCAGAAACCCTCGAAAAGTCCATTCAAGAAGCCCTCGAAGCCATTCGAGCTGAGTTTGGCTACTCGCTGCTCTGGGTTGGCCTCTACGACCGCTTCAACCACAGGCTCGATACGCGCGGGGTGATTACCAACGGTCCCCGTCGCTTCTCGCACACCTCCCTATCGCTGCATCCAGGAGATTTCTTAGAGCAAATTATTGTGCAGCAACAGCCGATGGTGCTAGCTGATATCCGTGAGGAGACCAGAGCAGGCGCCTGGGCGCGGATTGCTAAAACCTTTGAACTTCAAGGGACGGTTATTTTACCCATTCAGCGGCAGGGCATTTGCTTTGGGCTGGTAGTGCTCGGCTCTCGGCGGTGGGGCGTTGCACCGGGTATCCTCGAAAATTCCACCCTGCTGGCAATTAACAACGCCCTGGCAGAGGCTATCCATCAAAATGCCCTGGAAGAGCAGCGGCAAAAAACCAAACAGCCCGCCAAGCCCCTACTCACCTTGCTCAACGACTTGGGCAAGCTATCGGGCCTAGAGGCTAGGCTTGAGGCCGTTGCCGATGAGACCCAAAAATTTGTTGGCGTTCCAACCAGCATTTACTGGTTGGAACCGAGGGGACGCCACTTGTGGTGCCGGGTCGGCAAGCTCAAGGACAAAGCTAATAACAGCCTGCCAGTGAGCGATGTGCAAAGCCTGTATCAAGCGCTTTGCACTGGTGAGCTGATTGCTATTGGTGAGCTAGAAGGGTCTCTCAAGGCCAGCATCGCCAATCGTCTTGTGCTCCATCTCAAAGCCCAGTCGCTGCTCATCGGGCCGATTTTGTACCAGGGTGAGCTGCAGGGCTTTATCACAGCTGAAGGCAATAGCCCTCGCATTTGGAGCGAGGTTGAGAAAGATTATGTTAAGGGGGTTGCTCAGCTGGTTGGGCTGGCGATGCCAACAGCTGAAATGGACGAGGCGATCAGTCGCATGCGCTCTGATCACTTGCTTAGCGCTGGTATTACTCGCAGCATTCACAGCGATCGCGACTGGCTACATGTATTGGGTCTGTGCGTGGAGCAGCTGGCTGCTCGCATCGGCACCGACCAGCTACTGGTCCTGAGCGCCAATGCAGATCGCGGTGGCTTTAATCAGTGCTACCGCACCGGGCAGGGCATGGGGCGAAGCGAACACTGGCCGCCGCTGGACAGCGTCGATGAGAAGCTACTGCGGCGAGCCCATACCCCCGCCAGCGTAGAAAGTCTGGAAAGTGACCTCAAGTTTGCCGCCTGGCGATCACACCTCCAAGCCCTCGGTGCGAAATCGCTCCTAGTCAGCAATACCTCGCCGGGGCATCAGCCTGAAGGCGTCATCATCGTCATCGATAAAATAGAGCGTCGCTGGAGTCAGGCAGAACGCGAGCTGCTACAAACCCTCAGCAGCCAGATTGGGCTGATCTTGCATCAGTGGGCGCTGCAGCGCCAGACCGACCAGCAGGCCCATCTGCATGAAACCTTCCAATGGGGTATGCGCAGCCTGCAGCGGCTGACCAAAATTGAAGCGCTCGATCAGTCCGCCGTGCGTCACCTATCTCAGCTGCTACATGTGCCGCTAGTTGGCATCATTTCCTGGGAGAATGCAGATGCCTTTGCGACGGTCAGTACCGTTTTGGCCCAGAGCAACAAGTACAGCATTCAGGCAAATCACGCCATTTCGGTAGAAACCGACGCACTGCTCAACTGGGCGATCGCCACTGAAGGTCTACTCACGCTCAATTTAGAAGATCTGCCTGCTAACCAGCAGTGGGTAGATGGCCCGCCCGGCTCCCAGCTCCTCGCAATGACTCTGCGTACTGCGCCTGAGCATGCGCCCAATGCTCTCATCGTGATTGCAGACAATGCCAGCCGCCAGTGGTCAGATGAGCAGACGACTTTGTTTGCCATCATTGTTCATCAGCTGGCCTGGTGTCGCCGTCATCTCAAGCTCACAGAGACCCTGCTGGCGCAGCAGCAAAGCCTTACTAAGCTCAACTGGTACAAGCAGCATCAGCTAGAAGATGTGACCCGTGGCCTGGACGATTGCCTTGAGCAGCTCAACCGCCAGGCCAGTCCGGCCAATCCTAAGCAGCAGATGCTCCTGCAAAATATCGGCGACCTTTCGGATCGGCTAAATCACGTTATCCATCAGGAGCGATGGCAGATTGATGTTCAGCGCCGGAGTACGCCGGTCATCAGCCTGCTCAAGCGGGCAACAGCGAAGGCCAACCCGCTTATCCAGGAGCGACAGCTGTGGTCAAAGGTGCACTGCGAGAGCAATCTGACCCTGTTTGGCGATGTCACCAAGCTGGAATTTGTGCTGTACGAGCTGATGGCTGAAGCCTGCGGACGCTCTCCTATCGGCGATCGCATCGATATATGGTGCCGCCCAGTCGACAACACCTGGCTAGAAATTTCCATCACTGACGAGGGCAGCGTCGAGCCCAAGATTTTGCGGGAGCTTTCCCAAGGCCGCCCGTTAGACTTGCTTTCTCCCTTCAGCCTGCTGCACCCTCAGAACTGTCACCTGTGGGTTTGTAAATCGCTGATGGTGCAGCTGGGCGGCGAACTCACGCTTAGCGAAATGGAGGATGGTCGAACGCTGAGTCGTGTGATGATTCCTGTCGGCCAAGCTGATGAAGATGGGTAGAAATTTGTAATAGCCAGAGGTAGCAGCTAGAAATAACAGCTAGAAATAGCAAGCTTTCTCGCTGTCCACGTTGCCGTTTCTGGCAAGGGCTGCTGCCTTGAATGGAGGTTGAGTCAGGTGTCAAACGCTATATGAAATGCAGATGAAGCAGCTGGAGGGAATGCTTTACTGATACTTCATAAGCCTTTCAGTATCTTCTCAGCCGTCTCTCAGTCCGAACTGAGAACTCTCCCTGAATAGTGTTCTTTGAATAAACCTATTCAGTGGAGATTCTCCCATGCAATTATTCAGAGGCGTCGCTGCAGGCGCGATCGCTGCAGCGTCCGTTCTGTCCGTAGCCCCCTTGGCGAGTGCTGCCACTCTCCGAATCACCGTTAGCAACCTAGCCCCGGAAAACGGAAACTTCTTAACCCCTGCCTGGTTTGGCTTGCATGACGGCAGTTTCGATCTTTACAACCGCAATGAACCCATCACAGCAGGCCTTGAGCGCCTAGTTGAAGATGGCGACATTCCACCGCTCAATGCTGAATTTTCGGCAGCCGGTGGCGGTACCGTTCAAGGTGCTGTCTTGGGACTTGAGGGGACTGCGCCAGGTCCCATTGACCCCGGTGAAGTGGCCAGTATTTTGGTTGAAGATGTCGATGCTAGTGCGGAGAGCAGCCGGTATTTTAGCTATGCCAGCATGGTCATTCCCAGTAACGATTTCTTTATTGCGAATGGCGACCCGCTGGCTCATCAGATTTTCGATGACAGCGGCAACTTCTTGGGTGCAGACTTTATTGTTGCAGGTTCAAACGTACTGGACGGCGGTACAGAGGTGAATGACGAGCTGCCGGAGACCACGGCTTTCCTAGGTCAGACGGTTGCAGACACGGGTGAAGTTGAAGGGGGCGGTGTCACGCTGGCCCAGGGATACATTCCCGGTGGCAATGTGCTGAGCAGCGATGACTTCTTCAACGCTGACTTTACTGCGCCTGGCTACGAAGTCGCCCGCTTCCAAGTTGAGCTAGTGGAAGATGACGCTGCTTCTGTCCCCGAACCCGGCAGCGTTTTGGCGCTGATGGCCGTAGGTAGCTTCCTGGTAAGCCGCAAGCTGAAGCAGGCGTAGGCTCGCGGCATAGATTTTTATTTTGAGACGCTGACCTCTGCAGTCCGCAGAGGTCAGCTTTTTGCGCGTTTTACGATGTACGCATCTGTCAGAATAGGTCTGATCGCCGCTCGCTAGACTCAGCATGCCAACTCCTTACCGCTGGATTCAGCCGTCTCTAGCTACCCTTCACAAAGCCAACTGGCATCGCCGCGTTCTGCCGATTCAAGGCATGACGGGTCCTGTTGTGACCATTCAGGGAAGACAAATGGTCAATTTGGCCAGCAATGACTATTTGGGTTTTGCGGGGGAACCGCAGCTGATGGAGAGGGCGATCGCAGCTATCCAAACCTATGGCACGGGCGCAACGGGGTCGCGGCTGCTTAGCGGACATCGGGATTTGCATCTGGAGTTGGAGGCAGCGATCGCACAGCTCAAAGGCACTGAGGCCGCCATCGTTTTTAGCAGCGGCTACCTTGCCAACTTGGGCACCATTACGGCCATTGTCAATCACCGCGATCTCATCCTGGCTGATGAGTACAACCATTCGAGCTTGAAAAATGGAGCGGCGCTAAGCGGTGCCCATGCCCTGAGCTACCGACACTGCGATATTAAAGATCTAGAAGACAAACTTCAGCAGCATAGAGCGACCTATCGGCGCGCGCTCATTCTCACCGATGCGGTTTTTGGAATGGATGGTGACGCTTGCCCCCTGATCCAAATACTGGACCTAGCAGATAACTTTGACGCCATGGTCATGATCGATGAAGCTCACAGCGCAGGCGTACTGGGTGAGCGGGGGGCAGGCTGCGCTGAGCACTTTGGCTGCAGCCACCGGCCCATGATTCAAATGGGCACTTTGAGCAAAGCCTTCGCGAGCCTAGGTGGCTATGTGGCCGGTAGCGCTGAGCTGATTGATTTTTTGCGCAACCGGGCGCCAAGCTGGATTTATACCACTGGGCTATCTCCCGCAGATACGGCGGCGGCTTTGGGTGCGATCGCCCAGCTGAATCAGGAACTCACCCGGCAGCCCAATCGGCTTACCCAGCTCCACCAAAACGCCCGTTACCTCTCCCAGCAGCTCGACCGTCTGCTTGCCGAGCTACTAACCGAGCTACCAAGCGTGCAAATGCAGTATCTCAAGCGCCTGCCCACAGATTCGGCTATCGTCTGCCTACAGGTTAAAGATGCGGCCACTGTGCTTGCCCTTAGCCATCAGCTCAAGGAACAGGGCATCTTCGTCTCAGCCGTACGGCCTCCTACAGTTCCGATTAGCCGACTGAGGATGAGCGTTATGGCGACTCACACTACCGCCCAGCTCGACCGATGCGTTGCGGCGCTTCGCCAATGCCTCAGCCAGCCCCAGAAAGTCAGCCTCCACGGTGATACAAGTGACCCAAAGCTAATTGAAATCTAGCCTTGAAGACAGGCTCAGGCCATCCAATCCCGTAAACTCTAAGAAGCAAACGTTCCATTTCCCTTTCCCCGCCATGGCAGAGATCAACTGCGCCGAAGCCTGCAAAGACGGCTGTGTCCTCGGAGACCAGTGCCCCCACAAAGACGCTCAAGAGCAAGCGTCCAAATTCATTGAAAACACCTCCCTAAATACCATGCTGGAGATGGCAGAAGAAGCCGTTCGCCGCAAACGGTTAGAAAGGGCGCAAGAGGGTCCTAAATGGGTCTTTCCAGAAGACGGTATTCAAAATGACAGTGAAAAGTGATTTTGCAAAGTGATCGTGCAAAGTGATCGTGCGCAAAATAAAAGCGTGCAAAAAGAAATTCCTACCTAACGTTAGGCTAGTCATCCCTGGCGCTGACGGGCTCAGTCTCCTTGGGCTCATGGCCAGCAGCTAACAAGGCGACGCCATCCGTCATACGTGCGTCACCCCAATTAATGTCTAATTTCTCTTGGGGGACACCGATCTCAATTTCAGCCGTGTCAAAAGCGTCCTTAATCCGCTTTCGTAGCTCACGGGCAACGCGCCACTGCTGCAGCGGCTGCGTTTTTAGCAGCAGTCGTAGCGTGATACCTCGGTAATCGACTGTCTCAACGCCCAGCAGGTCCGGCGGCTCCAATATGGCCCGACGCCAGTCGCTATCTTCAGAGAGATCTACAGCCGTTTGCTTGAGCGTGGTCATTGCCTTTAGCAAATCAGTAGAAGGACTCACTGCGATTGAAAGATCCACCTGAGACCAGTCTTTCGACAGGTTTTGAATAATGCTGATCCGGCTGTTTGGAATCGTAATCAGGCGGCCTTCTAGATCCCTAAGCTGGGTAATCCGCAGGTTAATCAGTTCGACTGTGCCCGTTAGCCCTTCAACCGTAATCACATCGCCCACGCCAAACTGATCTTCAAAGAGAATAAAAAAGCCATTGATGAAGTCCTTAATCAGCCCCTGGGCAGCTAGCGAAATACCTACGCCCGCGATACCTGCACCGGCCAGCAGCGGCCCTACCTGCACCCCGGCAACTGTCAGCATCAGCAGCAATGTCACTACGAAAATAACAGAACCGGCGATTCCTTTGGCTACCTGAGAGAAGGTTGAGAACCTCATGCTGACCCGCCGTGAGGTGTCTGGTGCCCAGTGCATGCCCTCCTGCAGTGTGAGCGCAACTTTGTCAATTACCAAGCTGCTCAGTCGAACGGCTGCATAGGCAAGTCCTGCAATGAGTAGGATCCGTGCAGGAATTTGGATAAGCTGTAGCAGCAGCGTGGTGAGCCAGCGGCTGAAGGGAAACAGCGACAAAATCCACAGCAAACCGCCAATCCACAATAGCGCTTCAGCGAGAAATACCAATCCTCTCGCTGCTTCATTGAGCTTTCGCTTTTGGCGATTGTCTAACCGTGCCTTTAGCAGGTCGAAAACAGAGGTAAAGCTATCTGCCGCCGGTGCTTGCACGAGTACGTGTTTGTCTAAGCTAGTGGCTTTGCCTAGCTGTGTTTTGGTTTGGGCAAGCCGCTGCTGTCGCTGCTTCAATCGATGGGCCACCCTAGTCAGCACCAGCTGAATCACCGCCGCCAAGACACAGATCCCTAGCGCAACCTTACCCTGTCGCCATAGATAGTCGGGCTGACGCTCCAATCGGTAGCGCGTGAAGGCCTCTGTAAACGTATCAACCAGTCCGTAGGCGCGTGCGCCCGTGCTAATGTGGCCGCTCATCTGCGCATCTAAGTTGGTGACCGTCAGTAACCGCTGCGAATCCACTACAATTTCTGGCAGATTGCTAGGGTTGTCTGTTGTTACGGAGATAGCAGGGGTCTCACTGGTCTTTTGTGCCTTGGCCAGTTCGTTCAACCGCTGCTGAATTTCTTGTGCCCTACTTTCGGCTGCTCGCTGCTCTGGAGCTGCTGGGGCGCTGACGTAAAACAACGTTCTACCATCTAGGTAGATGGGGGCTGTCTCTATTGCTTCAGCGGTGACTGGCCATTCTTCGGGCAGCAAACGGTTAACTGCCGACTGGCCAGCAATCGAATCGGTCCAAGACTGTGCGCCCACTGGCCCCACACTCAGACAGAGAAACAGCAGACCCAGTCCTATCCATTGCCAAACCCTAGGTCGCACGCTTCACCACTCCCAACCTGTTTCCACAAAACTTTCTAAGAACTCACGGTAAACCATGGCCCCGCTCGATGACCACCCGCTAAATGACCACCCGCTAAATGACCACCTGCTTAACGATCAGCATCTCAACGACCATCAGCAAAATGCCCAGCAAGATGTCCGTTTGATGCAGCGCTGCTGTGAGCTGGCGGCTAGGGCAGCAGGCCATACTGCGCCCAATCCTATGGTTGGCTCGGTTATCACTCGAGGTGGCAAAATCGTTGGAGAGGGCTTCCATCCCCGGGCTGGTCAGCCCCATGGAGAGATTTTTGCACTACGGGATGCGGGTCATCAGGCAAAAGGGGCGACGCTCTACGTTAACCTAGAGCCTTGCAACCACACAGGGCGGACGCCACCCTGTAGTGATGCGTTGATTCAGGCGGGCATTCGCCGCGTAGTAATTGGGATGAAAGACCCTAATCCTCGTGCGAGCGGCGGCATAGAAAAGCTGCGAGCAGCAGGGTTAGAGGTTACTGTCGGGGTGGAAGAAGCCCGTTGCCGTCAGCTGAATGAGGCGTTTATCCACCGGGTTACACATCACCAGCCTTTTGGCATCTTGAAGTACGCAATGACTCTCGATGGCAAAATCGCAACGACGACGGGTCACAGTGCTTGGGTAAGTGGCCCCCAGTCACGGGCGCTTGTTCATCAGCTGCGCAGTCGGTGTGATGCGGTGATAGTTGGCGGTAATACTGTACGCCTGGATAATCCGAATCTGACCAGCCATGGAAAGGGCGATCGCAATCCCCTACGTGTGGTGATGAGCCGACGGCTAGACTTACCCACGACGGCTAACCTGTGGAATGCAGAGGTCGCGCCAACGCTAGTGCTCGCTCAAGATGACGCCGATCCAGCCATTGCAGATGCCCTTGTGCAGCAGGGGGTTGAAGTCGTCTTTGTAGGAGCTCGCCTCACCCCTAGTGCTGCGATGGACAGACTGTATCAGCGAGGGCTGATGAGTGTTTTGTGGGAGTGTGGTGGGACGCTGGCGGCCGAGGCGATCGCAGCTGGCTCCGTGCAAAAGGTGTGGGCATTCATCGCGCCCAAAATTATCGGCGGTCGCACCGCCCCTTCACCTATTGGCGATCTTTACCTAGAGGTGATGACAGCAGCTAAGCCGCTGTCGAGAATGACCGTGAAACCTATTGGCGAAGATTTTCTTCTGGAGGGCTACCTGTAGTTGCTCTTTCCTGGGCTTGGCAGAAACAGCCTTCAAATAGATGACTTTTAGATGACTTTACTAAAAGATAATCCTCAGACAGGGAGCCTTTACGCAGAGTCAGATATGCAGAGTCAGATATGCAGACCCAGATTACGCAGACTTAGATTACGCAGACCTAGATTACGCAGACCTAGATTATGCAGACTTAGAGAGCATACCTTCCAAGCGATGGCGAGCAGCGATATCATTCAGCTTGGCGCGTAGAAATTCTCGACTGCGGAAGCCCTCTAAGCGGTGAATAACCTGACCCTTTTCCAGGTACAGCAGCGTAGGCAGGGTTTTGAGCTGATACTTGTTTGCCAGCCTTAGATTCTCGTCAGCGTTGACATCTAGCAGGCGAACTTGGCCGGGCCATTCAGCTTGAACCCCTTGAAGCACCGGCGTAATTAGCCGACAAAGGCCGCACCAAGGTGCACGAAAGTGTATAAAAACTGGGACTGAAGAGGCTAAAACTTCGCGGTTGAAATTCTCATCAGTAACCGAAGTCATCATAGGAAGAGGCTCTTTTATATGGCTTTTTATGGTTTTGCGGTCCCTTTCTAAAAGACTTGTATAGAAGGCCCAGCTAGAGCAATAGCCAAACCTTGTGGTCCCGAGAATGCGCTACAAACAGCGCTCTGTACCGCAAACCACATCGGGGATCGCTCCACTATTTTATATGCTTTCCTAGCTATTACCTATATTTTTTTCTGTAAAAAGTATATATACCTACAGAGATATTCTATTTAGGGCCCTAGATGAGGGGCATCGTGTAGAAGATTTGTGCAAAAAATCTGTATACAAGACCTGCGTGAAAGGCTGACGTGTACTCTTTCGTACATCTCTAGCGCAATAGGGTAGCACCCAGCAGCAGCGCGACTAGGGCACCGACCGTTGTATTGACAATATTGACCAGATCGTGGGTTAGCCAGCTGAGTTTTTCTTCGATGGTGGCACCGATTAGGCTTTCGACCGTCGTTGCGCAAAAAGCTGCGATCGCGCAGATGCCCATCCCAACCGGAGAAATAAGCCCCAGCACCCAGGCCGCCGCTGCTAGCGCCACTGAGCCCGCTACGCCTGCCAGCGTTCCCTCTAGGCTCACGGCCCCTTCAGTGCCTCGGGGCACGGCCTGAAACGTCGTAATCAAGAATGTTCGCTGGCCATAGGCCTTCCCAATTTCGGTGGCCGTCGTATCGGAGAGCTTAGTACTCAATGAGGCCACAAATCCGAGCGCTAGCAGTGGCTGCCAACCCGTCAGTGTGGCTGGGCTCATCCAGCGTAGCCCTAGCAAAGTGAGACCGCAGACAGCACCTGTCAGTGCCGATCCCCAGACGTTTCCAGGCCCTCGAATGCCTCCCCTTGCTTCCGCAATGCCATAGGCTTCCTTCTGGGCCATTCCTACCTTCGTCACCGCTGACCCGACAAAAAAGTAAAACAGCGTTGTCCCATAGCCCTGCCAGCCAAAAGCTGCCCATACAATCACTCCTAGAAGCCAGGCGTTGGCATAGCCTGCTGGCGTGAGCAGTTTCTTGGGGAGCAAAAATGCGATCGCAATGAGCAGCGTATTTACGCCGATAGCAGCTAGCCACGGATTGCCTGCCAACGTCCACCCTTGATCAAAGAACATCTCCCTCGCCCCCCATAGATCTCTGTTGCGCTTCTTCTACTATCTAGCATCTGTCCAGTATCGCAAATTCCTGCCAGCAGTCTGCCGTAGAGATAGCACTGTCGGAAAGGTAGAAAAGAACTTCGAACATAACTTTCTTGTCAGAGAAAACTTTCTGAGTGAGATAGTCGTACTTACCGCCTTTGGCCGCAACAAGAGAAACGCGAGACCTGAAAAAACACAGAGGGTATTGCAGGCAGAGGCAATTGCAAAAACACCCCAAAAAAGTAAAACAGGGCAATTCTATAGAATTGCCCTGCGATGCAAGTGTGTCTTTGGCTTGGGCCAATGATTGGGTTTATTTAATTTTGGTGACGCTCTCCGATTGGGAATAGCGGCCATTGCGTCCCCGATACCAAGTGCCATCCCGAGCCCCTGCAGACAGGATATTTGAAATGCGATTGCGCGCCTTGAGGTAGGAGGTTCGAGGCATATCTTCTTTAAAGATAGAAGACATCACATCGGCAATCTTGAACACCTCTGAAGGCTGAGATCTCAACACACTGCTGACCGCTTCTGGCAAGGCAGAATCTCTGTACTGAGATTGAACGTGCTTCTGCCAATTAGCCGCTCTACCGTCTTTCTTCTTTCGCCCGCCGGTTTTCTTCTTGGCCTTGGGACCTGGCTTAGCCTTCGTTCTAGTCTTTGCTGTTGATTTGACGGCAGACTTTGTTGTCTTCGCTGGGGACTTGGCTGCAGGTTTTTCCGCCTTTTGCTCAGTTGCTTTAGCAGTAGAGACGAGGTTTGGTGGTGCCGCATCAGCACCACCAAACATATTGATAACAGTATGCAAGCCCTGACGCTGTGCCTGTAGCTGCGTCAGCTGACGTTCTAAATGTCCGACTTGCTCAGCCAAGTCGGACTCAACAGAAACAAGTTGAGAAAGGACAGGATCGGTCATTGTTAAGAAGTCCTAATGAAGTTACAGATTCCTTACTTTTTCGATGGGGCCTTGGTTTACCCAATCTACTTTGGCCATTCGCTTGGCCAGCGCAGCTCGACCAGGCAAGCTTGGCCGGTGCAGCTTGGCGATAAAGCTCTCTCCTCAGAAAACCGCTTGGAGAAACCGCTTGGAGAAAACCCGCCAGCTGAACCATATCAGGGTTAAAACAAGAGAGTCCCATTACAAAGTGAGTGTAGCGTCTTTCTGCACTTGTACAAACTAGATTCGAGAATCTCAGGTCGAAGACTCTCCGATGAAGTTTAATGAAGGAATAGATTTCAGGTCAAAAGACTCTTCACATGCTTGCAGCGAGACCTTAGCGGAACACAATCGTCTTATTATTGTGCAGCATTACTCGATCTTCGATGTGGTAGCGCAATCCTCTAGCTAGAACCGTTTTCTCAATGTCTTTGCCATAGCGCATTAGATCGTCTGGTGAGTCCGAATGGTCAATCCGCAGCACGTCTTGGTCGATGATGGGGCCGCAGTCTAAGTCTTCTGTCACGTAGTGACAGGTTGCACCAATGAGCTTTACGCCGCGTGCATAGGCCTGGTGATAGGGCTTGGCACCTATGAAAGAGGGTAGGAAAGAATGGTGAATGTTAATGATGCGGCCAGCGTAGCGATCGCAAATATCGGGTGGCAGGATCTGCATATACCTTGCCAACACCATGACATCGCCCTTTACCGCTTCAAAGTGAGACATCATTTCCGCGTGGGCTTCAGCTTTTGTCTCTCGTGTGACGGGGACATAGAAGTAAGGAATGCCATGCCATTCCACCAGGGCTCGAAACAGATCGTGGTTGGAGATCACACAGGCAATTTCGATGTCGAGTTCGCCGCTGCACCACCGCGAGAGCAAATCGTAAAGGCAATGTCCTCCTTTGGATACCAGGATAGCGACACGAGGCTTCTGCGCAGAGTCTCGAATCTTCCATGCCATATCAAACGTGGATGCAACAGGCTCGAACCGACGCCGAAACTCTGCTAAAGAAATGGTCAAAGAGTCGGCTAGAATCTCTTGGCGGAGAAAGAATCGCTGCTGCTGACGGTCTGAGTGGCTATGGGCTTCGCTGATCCAGCCTTTGTTCTCAGCAATCAAAGCGCTCACAGCCGCGACGACACCTACACGGTCTGGGCAGGAAAGCGTCAAGATGTAACGTCGTGAGACTGACATAAGCAATTCACCTATAGTTTTTTTAGTATCCAACGGCTTTGTTGCAACAATATAAAACAGCGTAAGGAATGCTGTCCTTGCCGTCAGGAGAGGAGGATTCTGCAATT
>JBCBJS010000047.1:0-36225 GCA_038523095.1 Cyanobacteria bacterium J06626_6 | reverse complement strand
GAAGTAGCCAATGTGGATGGTTTGGCCAATATCCACCGTGCCGCTGTCGGGTTCTAGCTTGCCTGTGATGATATTCATCAGCGTGGATTTGCCCGCGCCGTTGCCGCCGATGATGCCAATGCGATCGCTCGCCGTAAATTCGTAGGTAAAGTCCTCTATGAGCGTGCGATCGCCAAACGACTTACTCACCCCTTCTAGCTCGATTACCTTCTTGCCAATCCGTCGCCCGGCCGTGTCAATTTCCACCTTGCCCTGGGCTTCTTTGAAGGTTTTCTCCTTCATCTCATCAATGCGCTGAATCCGCGCATTTTGCTTCGTGCTCCGCGCCTTCGGCCCCTGACGCAGCCAGGCTAGCTCCCGCCGCAGCATCCCCTTAAACTTTTGCTGAGAGCTAGCAGCAGACGCTTCCTGCGCTGCCTTTTTCTCCAGGTAGTAAGCATAGTTGCCCGAATAGGTATAGAGGTCGGCCCGGTCAATCTCAATAATTCGGTTCGTCACCTCGTCCAAAAAGTAACGATCGTGGGTGATGAGCACCAGCGCGCCACGAAACTGCGCCAGATAGCTCTGCAGCCATTCCACCGACTCCGCATCCAGGTGGTTCGTCGGCTCATCCATCAGTAGCAGGTCAGGATCGCTCATTAGCGCAGTCGCCAGTGCAATTCGCTTGCGGTACCCACCCGATAAGTCACCCACCCGCGCCTCAAAGTTATCAATCCCTAGCTTGCTCAAAATAATCTTGGCATTGGTCTCCAGGTCCCAGGCGCCAGCGGTCTCCATCTTTTCGCCCACGGTAGCCAATCGATTCATCAGCCGATCGAGATCCGCGCTGTCAGCCTGAGACAGTTTTTGGGAAAGCTCTTCATATTCACGGACCAACTGCATTTGTTCTCCGCAGTCAGCAAAGACCTGATCGAGCACCGTCAGATCTTCATCAATATCTGGCTGCTGGGGCAAATACACTAGCCTCGCACCAGAGCGGATAATGCGCTGGCCGCTGTCGATAGGCTCCAAACCGCCCATCATCTTCAGCAGGGTAGACTTACCCGACCCATTGACGCCGATAACGCCCACCTTATCGTCGGGCTCAATGCTAAAGGATCCCGCCCGCAGCACCTCCTTTATACCAAAGTCCTTATTAACAGATTGAAAGGTGATCAGGCTCATGAGCAGGCATTCAGGGTCGCTGATAGTATCCTATGGCAAAAAATGCGGGACGTGACAGACAAGCGACAAGGTGCCGACCGCCAAATGGTATAAATATTAAGGTTTCTAAAGCATTTCTCATTCACAGCAACATTGCTTAAAAGAACGAAGTGCTTTTTCGATTTTCACGGGAGTGTTGACTTTTGACTGCTACGACAGAAAGGTTTATTGCTGCAAGTCCTTCGCAAACAGAGACACCGCTGCAGCTGACAGAAATTATTCGGAGCCTGCCTAGGGCTTATTTTGAGAAAGATGCTAGCAAGGCTTGGAAACACGTATTCATAAGCGTTACAGCCGTTATTCTAGGCTACTGCGCGATCGCTTTTCTGCCTCAGTTCCTGCTGCCCTTCACTTGGTTTTTTACCGGTACCGCGCTAACCGGTTTTTTTGTGATTGGGCACGACGCAGGTCACCGTTCGTTTGCGAAGCGTCGCTGGGTAAACGACTTGGTCGGTCATATCGCCTTTCTGCCGTTGATTTACCCTTTCCACTGCTGGCGCTTGCTGCACGACCATCACCACCTCCATACCAACAAAATGGAGGAAGACAACGCCTGGCGACCGCTACGTGCCGACGAGTATGCTAGCTACGGTACCCTCATGCGTTTTCTCCAGCGCAGCATTCGCAGCTACTTCTGGTGGGTTGGCTCCATCGGCCACTGGGCTATGTACCATTTCGACTTGCGTAACTTTAAGACACGCGATCGCTCTAAAGTAGCCTTTTCCATCGGTGTTGTCGCCATCTTCGCCCTAGTCGCCTTCCCCACCCTAATTGCCACCACCGGCATCTGGGGCTTCGTCAAGTTCTGGCTCATGCCCTGGATGGTGTATCACTTCTGGATGAGCACCTTCACCATCGTGCACCACACCATCCCCGAAATTCAGTTCAAGCCCAGCGCCGAGTGGAACGCAGGCGCAGCCCAGCTAGCCGGAACCGTGCACTGCACCTACCCCCGCTGGATCGAATTTCTCTGCCACGACATCAATGTGCACATTCCGCACCACGTCTCCACTGGCATCCCTTCCTACAACCTCCGCAAGGCCCACGCCAACCTCAAAGAGAACTGGGGTGAGCACGTCATCGAGCGTAAATTCACACTGCCCTTTATCTGGTCCATCGCCAGCCAGTGCCACCTGTACCACCCAGACAAGGCCTATCAGTCTTTTCGCGAAGCAGGCTTTTAAGGGACCTAACTTCACTTAGAATATCTGCTTCAGAATCTACAGATAGACGTTGAGAGGTCTGAACGCATGAGGCGGTGGCTTGCTGAATAAACGAGTCGCCGCCTTTTGGTACATGTTTGTGGATCACCGTAAACATTAAACAGACCAAATACTGGATGAATCTAGCCATTCACGGTCCAGCAGCCGTCTACTGGAAGCGTTTCTAAAGGGATCGCCCGGCATGCGCACCGTCCTTACGCCTTTTCTTCTTAAACGGCGGGCCACTACGACGATTACGCTGACGCTTGGGCTTTCCTTCGCGCCAATTTCCATCGTCGCGGGTCTTACCTAGGCTAGAAATATTCATCGGGTGACCTAGCACTTCTACCCGCTTCAGCAGGGCAAATGTCTCCTTTGGAATACCCACCGGAAGATCGACCGTGCTGTAGTTGTCGTGAATGGAAATGCGGCCAATGTACTTGTTTGCCAGGCCGGTTTCATTGGCGATCGCACCCACAATATGCCCCGGCTTCACCCGATGCTCGCGGCCCACTTCCACCCGAAAGCGCTCCATCCCCACGCTACTGGTCGCTGCGCCCGAACCGCCATCCCGGCGACGCGGCTTGGTCTTCTCCTCTAGCAGCAGCGGCTCATCTCCCTGCAGCAGCTTGGCTAGCGCCCCGGCAATCTCAATCGCCGGGACATTGTGCTCCTGCTCATACTGCTCCAGGATATTCACAAAAAATTGCGAGTCTTCCTGGGCTAGCATATCCGTGATCTTTTGCTTAAAGCGGGCAATCCGCTGATTGTTCACCACCTCTGTAGAAGGCATCTCCATCTGAGCAATTTTTTGCTTGGTAGAGCGCTCTAGCGCGCTCAGCAACCGCTTTTCTCGCGGCGTCACAAACAGAATCGCTTCGCCTTCCCGGCCCGCTCGCCCCGTGCGGCCAATCCTGTGCACATAGGCTTCTGGATCGTAGGGCATATCGTAATTAATTACGTGGCTAATGCGCTCCACATCCAAACCCCGAGCCGCCACATCAGTCGCGACTAAAATATCCAGCTTGCCCTGCTTCAGCCGATCTACCGTGCGCTCGCGCTGATTTTGCGGCACATCGCCGCTCAGCGGCGCAGCGTTGTAGCCTCGGGCCTCCAGCTTCTCCGAAAGCTCCACCGTAGAGATCTTGGTGCGCACAAACACAATCATGCCGTCGAAGGCCTCTACCTCCAGGATGCGGGTCAGCGCGTCGAGCTTGTGATAGCCGCTCACCGTCCAAAACCGCTGACGAATGGTATCCGCTGTCCGCGACTGGGTCTTGATCGAAATCTCTGTCGGATCTGTCAGATACTTCTGAGCAATCTTGCGAATGGCGGTAGGCATCGTCGCCGAAAATAGAGCTACCTGACGAGTCGCTGGCGTTTGTGCAATCACCCACTCCACATCATCAATAAAGCCCATGCGCAGCATCTCATCGGCTTCATCTAGCACCAAAAACTTCAGATGTTCAAGCTTCAGCGTGCCGCGCTTAATATGGTCGATCACCCGGCCCGGCGTTCCCACTACTACATGGGCCGCCCGCTTTAGCTGCTTTAGCTGAATCTGGTAGCTCTGTCCGCCGTAGATAGGCAAAACATGAAACCCCTTCATATGAGAAGCGTAACCCTGAAACGCTTCAGCAACCTGCAGAGCTAGCTCGCGAGTAGGCGCAAGCACAAGGGCCTGAGGATGGTGATTATCTAGGTCAATCTGAGAGAGCACAGGCAGGGCAAAAGCCGCCGTCTTACCGGTGCCTGTTTGAGCTTGACCAATGATGTCTTGCCCAGACAAAATGGGCGGGATGGTCTTAGCTTGGATTGGCGTCGGTGTTTCGTAGCCAACGTCTTCTAAAGCCTTGAGGACGGGAGGGGTCAGCGAAAGATTCTGAAAAGATTGCACAGTGGCAGACATTAAGGGGTTCCTAGTAGCTAGGGCAGAAAGGTGTGTGAGGAAAAAGAAATTGGCAAGCGATCGCTGAATCATCAGCCAGACGGCTCACAAGCGATCGCTCCGAACCCTAAGCACTCCGAAAGTTCGCATCCTGGAAATCAATATTCAGGAGACCAATCCAGAACACCACAGGTCAAGACACTACAGTTCAAGACGCTCCAGGAGCGCTAAGAGAACGATATTAAAAAGTAGATTTTATTGCGGCCATCCGCAAAATAATCCAGCCGTTTAAGCGCAGCTGAGAAGAACAGCCGTTAGCTAGAAAAGGCTGATAGGTAGACAACCAGCAATCAGGCATTCAGCAAAGCCGTTGACAGCGCTGCTGACTTGTAGCGATAAATTAGCCTTGATTGCTTACGGTATAACCCATCGTAGAAAGAGACAATCAGCAGATTAGCTCGCCCTACTATTGGAAGCTATTGCAATGTGAGGCCGTTCCCATAAGGATACGAGCGCTAGCTCGACCCATCGCACCCATCTGAAGACCCCAAAAGAAGATTAGGAACTAAAGACGAGAATTCAATATAAGATAGGCAAGCGATGCCTAACCTTATTGCCCAAACCACAATCATACATCGTCAGCGTCAAATACAACACCTTCAATTCTGTTTGCCAGTTTGAGCATTCTTTTGTTTGAGCGTTCTGTTTGAGCAGAGCGATCGCCCCCATCTCCTTTCCACCAAACCCTCTCACTAGAACCTCTCGCTATCTCTGTGGTCACCCTGGCAGAACGCTACGAAATCATTGAACCGCTGGCACAAGGTGGATTTGGCAAGACATTTTTAGCCTGCGATCGCTATCTTCCCGGTGATCCCCACTGCGTCATCAAGCAATTCCTACCGGCAAACGTCGCAGGCGAAGCACTAGCAACGGCTAAGCGCCTCTTTGAGCTAGAAGCGCAAACGCTCTACCAGCTAGGCACACACCCACAGATTCCCAACCTGCTAGCCCACTTCGAGCAAGCTGGCGAATTTTATCTCGTTCAAGAATATATTGCTGGCACCGCCCTCTCAGCAGAGCTTGCCTCTACGCCCCAACAACAACCGGCCAAAAATCAGTACACCTACGACCTGCTAAAAAGTCTGCTGACGGTGCTAGCCTTCGTGCATCAGCGCAACGTGATCCATCGAGACATCAAGCCAGCCAACCTCATTCGCCGGCAGATAGACAGTCAAATTGTCCTCATCGACTTTGGCGCTGTCAAAGCCTTCAGCGAATCGCCAGCTGCACCGCCCACCGTCGCCATCGGCTCACCCGGCTACATAGCCCCCGAGCAGCAGGCTGGTCGCCCGTGCCTCGCAAGCGACCTCTACGCCACCGGCATGATTGCCCTATACGCGCTCACGGGGAAATCTCCTCAGCAGCTGCCCAATCACCCCCAGACCGGCCAGCCCCATCTCGATCCAATCCTGCCAAATAGCGCCCTAGCAAACTTCATCCGACAGCTGGTTCGGCCCTATCCTAGCGATCGCTTCCCAGACGCCACCGCCGCCCTCGCCACACTCAACACCTTCTCATCCGTCGCGCATACCCCCATCGCCGACACCGCTGTCCCAACGACGCCTCCAAGCGACACATTTCCAGCAACGATGGCACCCATTCAAGCGGGCAAACTCTCAGCAGCAGCCCGCAGCCTATCCCAAACGTCCCTACCTATCCAATCCACCGCCTACCAACCGAGCTCAACCAAAACCTCCAACCCAGGCACAGTCGCAATTTCCACCCTGAGTGCAGCCGAAACGAGGAACCGCCAGGCACTGCTCCACAAAGTCCACCGCTTCTGGATTCTGGGCGTTCTAGAACACTCTCTTCACGGTCAGGTGCTGCTCACCCTCGGTCTCGAAGAACGCCATCAGGCCCTAGCCCTTCCCTGGAACATCAGCTACGAAGCAGAGACCCAGCCCATTCGGCCCCTTGAAGCAGGCACACGAGTTTACGACATTTTTCAACAGCTCGGCGAAGGGCGATCGCTGCTGATTTTAGGAGAACCCGGTGCTGGTAAAACAACAACCCTTCTTACCCTCGCTCGCGATCTGTTGAATGCAGCCCTATCGCCATCGCAGGAAAGTACTCAACGCTATGAAAATCAAAGAATTCCAGCTGTTTTTAATCTCTCCTCTTGGAGAGGTGGCGCGATCACACCCTGGCTCATCTCAGAACTCAACAGCAAATACCAAATTCCCAAAGCAATTGGCAAAACCTGGGTTCAAGCACAACAGCTGCTGCTGCTGCTCGACGGCCTAGATGAAGTAAGCCCCGACCGCCGAGACAGCTGCGCTGCAGCGCTCAACCAGTTCCATCAAGACTACGGCCCGGAGCTAGTCGTTTGCTGCCGCATCAAAGACTACGAAGCCCTCAGTCAAAAGCTAGGCTTCCAAAGCGCTGTGTACGTGCGATCGCTCACCGACGCGCAAATCTGGCAGTATCTCGACCGCGCAGAGACAGGCTTAACCGGCCTAAAATCTCTCCTAGAGCGCAGCGTTCAAACCACAGAAACAGGGCCTAACCTGCTGGATCTAGCGCGATCGCCGCTCCTACTAAACATTATGGCGCTCACCTATCAGGGCGTCAGCGCCAGCAACATTCCGGCGCTCAGCACCGGCGGCGAAAGCAGTCCGCCCCAAACCCAGAAAACCTACACCCACCAGCTGTTCTCTGCCTACATTGAGCGCATGTTTCAGCGCCGCACAGATAGCCGCAGCGGCCAGCCATCAGAGCCCTATTCTCACAGTCAAACCCTTCGCTGGCTACACAGCCTCGCCGCACATCTCACCGACACCTCACAGACCGTCTTTCTCATAGAGCGCATGCAGGTCCCCAACTGGCTTACCTCTCGCAGACAGCGCTGGACCTATGCAGCCCTCCTGTGGGCGAGCTTTGTGATTGTTGCAACGGCCATCGGTTCACAGGTTGTTTCTCACAGAAGCTTACCGCTAGCTATCGTGCTGTGCGGTGCGTTTTTTGTCAGACTCTTCGGGCTCTATCGCATCGAACCTGCTGAAAAACTCCGCTGGTCTTGGAAAAAGGCAAGCCGCTCACTCCTCCTTGGTCTCACCGTGGGACCGCTCCTAGGCATCTCACTCAAGGTAGGATTTATGACCATCTTCGGCGACAGAATCTGTTTGCTAGAGAGAGAATGTCTACAGCACTCTAGCCTCCTAGGGTTCTCTTTTGGCGCTATTTTAGGCCTTACCTACGGCATTATTCGTGGCCTCAGCGGCGAGAAAATTGCCACCGTTACTAAGCCCAATCAAGGCATTCGCCAATCGGCCAAAAATGCAATCTTTTTTGCCCTCGTTGCCACCATTGCACCCGCGATCGCAGGCTACATTCTCCGCCGCACCAACCCTTTTTTCTGGGCAGCCGCCGGGCTATCTTTTGGTCTGGCTCTTGGCGGCGGAGAAGCCTGCATCAAGCACGGCATCCTACGATTCATTCTGTTCTGTCAAGGCCGCATTCCCTGGAACTACGCCCGATTTCTGGACTACGCAGCAGAGAGAATTTTCTTACAAAAAGTGGGCGGCGGCTACATCTTTATCCACCGACTGCTACTGGAGCACTTTGCCACCGCAGAAGCAGGCCATATCACCGAGCACCCGTCGGTTACACGCTAAAATATTGTTCGTCTCCGGCGGTGAGCAATTAGTCCTATGGTTACATCTGCCCCAGTCACAGTCCCTATCAAGGCTATGTCGGCTTTCCCCTTAGAGAAAGCAAGCTATCGCAGCACATCCCAAAGTCCAACCTTTCCCTCTCTAGATATTACAAGGCTTATCCCGCAGCTAATACAGGAAGCGAAGCGAATGGGTACTCGCCAGATGTTAAAACAACTGAGAAACAAAGCTCGGACGAAGTAACGAATTTCAGCTGATTTCTGACGCTGCAATCTGCCGACGAAACGACACCCTACATCGAAAAGCTCTTCGGATCGCCCACCACTTCCAAGCCAATGGTCTCACCGGCCACCATCACAGAAGTAACGTTGACCTCTAACGGCAGGTTTTTCAGATCGGCCAAGGGGTTCACGGCATTTGAGAGCCGGGTAGCTGCGATCGCACTGAGGTCAATCCCCGCTGCGCTCACCTCACTTACCTCAAACCGCAGCTGGGTACCCGCACCTACCAGCTCTCCAGTGACGTCCACCGTCACCCCGGGCGGCACCGAAAAGTCACCAATCTGCGGGCGAATCCGCAGCGTTGCCTCATCGGGCGATCGCAACACAACCTCTGCCTCCCGAACATTGCGATAAGCCTCCAAAAAATCTGCCAAATCCGGTGTCTTAATCACAGCGGTCAGCTGGGCAGAGTCTACCTGGGTCAGCTTCTCAGCCGCTTCGTCGTACACTACACCCTGCAAGTCCAACGCCAGGCGGTCAATCACAGGGGCCCCTTCTGGGCGCACCCGCTCACCGACCGCGAGCACGCTATCTGCGCTCCCTGAACGAACCTTTAGCCCCACAATTTGGACATCGTAGCGCTCAGCTGGACCCACATATTGGGGCAGTTCTCGCTCAATACCCCGCTCAACTAAGCTAGTTGGCGTACAGCCCGTCAGCAGCAAGCCAGTTACGCTCAAAAAAAGACCCGCTACCGCCCTAGGCCCCATTGGTCGGCGCCCTACCCTCCTGTGACCAAGCCCTATGTAGAACATTTGATCAGATCGCTTTAAGCTTGCCACTATGTCCCTCCCAGTCACTGCCGCGCCCACAAACAATACCTGAAGATGCCCGCTGGCACATCCAAAAAGCAACGACAAACGCTCACGATAAATTCCTATACAGCTGCCCTAAGCTACCCTCACAACCGTGCGATTCTAACGATGCACTCGCCACATGACTATAACTTTTAGCCATGGGACGCTCAACGTTAATCAGAGCGTTACAAAAATTACCCTGACCATCGTCATTGAAGCAACCCCCAAATAATTAACCAAAGCGCTAACCAAAGGGCAAATGACACCTTCAAACCGCATACAGCAGCTACTAACCGAATGGGACCGCTTCACTTCAGGCGCGGCCCTAGACAACATATGGACAGCCGAGCTACGCGTCATTTTGAAGGGGGCGGCTGGGAGCTTCTTATTTGGCATTCCGCTGCTGTATACCGTCGAAGTATGGTCAATTGGGTCCTCAACAAACGCGCTGAGACTGCTTTTAGTCCAAGGATTTACCTTTGTCGTCGTTCTGCTATTAACCCAGATTGAAGGATTTCGGCGATCGCTCACTATCAAGCCTATTGAAACTGTCTTAGAGAGCATTGAAGCGCTGGGCATTGGGATTATCTGCGCGGCGATCGCCCTCCTGCTTCTGCGGCGCATCACCGTCGAAACCCCTCTTTCAGAAGCCCTGGGCAAACTCATCTTCGAAGGCGTTCCCTTCTCACTAGGCGTCACCCTAGCCCGCTCCACCCTGGAGCGCCAGCGCTCCGGCTACAGGCGTACCCTCGACACCGACTCCCCGCTGCTGCAGGCCACCAGCTTCAGCAACACCTTATCCAAAAAGCTAGCCGACCTCGACGCAACCCTGATTGGTGCCATCGTCATTGCCTTTAGCATTGCGCCTACCGAAGAAGTCACCCTCATCGCCGCTGACCTACCACCACTTTGGCTACTGCTCGTCATGGCCGCGTCTCTGCTTATTTCATACATTATCGTCTTCGCCTCTGGCTTCACAGATCGCAGCGAGCGCGCCCAGCGAGGCCTGCTGCTCACACCTCTCAGCGAAACATTAGTCTCATACATTGTGGTGCTCATCGCCTCGACGGTCATGCTTGTTTTCTTTCAGCAATTGACCTTGAGTGACCCTTGGCAAGAGTGGCTAAGTAGTGTCATCGTCTTAGGTCTACCAGCCTCAGTCGGCGGCGCAGCCGGACGTATCCTCATTTAGGGCGACCTCTATAGCAGCCCAAAAAGTTCTGGAATTCCCTAAGTAAAAGCATCCTCATAGAGGCCTAACAAGCTGCCAGAGCCAGTTGTGCGGCATTCATCTGGTGATTTGCTTCTGCAACAGATCTCACTTGTATGCTTTGGGCACTCTCTGAAGTGATTTTTGAGGAAGCATGGCCATGTCCCAGGCGACAGTCTCCGCAGCAAAGACAGAAGCTCCAGTTCGCACGCAAGCAGATCGAGATTTTCTTGCGAAGCTAACCTCTATCGACTTTGGACCCATTGCCTTCAAGCTTATGAACCCGGAAGAAGGTGAGGGGTGGACCCTAGAGAGATCTACAAAGGCAGTAGAACAGTACCGTAAATTTCTGTTCTTGGTGTATCGCTACCCAGGAGAGCGAATTGTCCCCTCCCGCGAAGTGGACCAGGTCTGGCATACGCACATACTAGATACCGTCAAATACAGAGAAGACTGCGACCTTCTCTTTGAAAAATTCATGGACCACTGGCCCTACTTTGGGCTTAAAGACGAAGCCGAAAGACAGGAGCTAAACGACGCCTTCTCACACACTCAGCAGCTATTTGAAACACACTTCGGTGCGGCTTAGATGTAGTCGAACCAATGGAACACATATTTAAATGCTGAGGAAATGCTGAGGTGAAAACTGAGGCTAAATCTGGGGTGACTCTACGCTTCAAAACGTAGGATTCTGTCTCTTGTGAAGCAACGCTGGCCAGTGCGCTTCTCTTCACTTGAGACAGGAGCCAAACTGTGAAAGATTCGTACCATTATCTCTGCGACCAGTTCAAAGGAGAGCGTAGTGCCTACCTAAAGGGACATCTCATCCATCAGTATGGATGGCCAGAAGCACAGGCCTATCAGGCCGTCAGGCAATACGTCATGTTTCTGTACATCGCCTCGTTAAATCTACATAGGCACCTAGTACCCACCCAGCAGATTGACCGCGTTTGGGAAGCCGATATCCTGCATAATACGGCGCAGTACATACGCACATGCCAACAGATTTGTGGTGAAGTCATTCACCATGCTGCAGACAGCCAGATACAACAGATATCTGAACTTTCTAAGCTTGAATCAGCTTTTGCTGAAACGCAAAGACTGTTCGCCCAACACTTTGGGGAGTGCAGTCTTGGTAGCTCCGCGGTCGCTGCGGCCGCATGCGGCGTATTGATCAGTGCAAAGCCGCAGTAGCTGAAAGTGATCAGCATAGGTATTTGCTAACGGTTTTCACCTGAAGTCAATCTCTTTTTAGCTCTGCTCGGAAAGCATGCAAGGCGGAGCAGAGCGTCTCCTAAAGGAGAACGACTTCAGGGAGCCATGGGGACGACAGAGCGCGCATCCCAAAACTGGCGCTTATCTGTGGCGCTATCTAAACATTTCTCCCGAGCCAGCTCTGCATCTCTTCTACCTGGGACTGCATGCCCAAGTCTCGAAAGCTTACTTGAGCTGCTTGAGTCCACCTGCGAAAGCCAGCAGTGTTTCCTCTCAGCTCCTCCAAACGAGCCTTAGAGCGCTGATGGAAAGCTTGCGATCGCCTATCTTTTCGACTTTGAATAATGGGCCAACTCTGTGCCAGTAGCTGCTCAGCCTCGTCTAGATTAGACTGCTGCAGCGCGATATCAACCAGCCAATTGAGAGTATATACAGCGGTCTGCTGCTGTGGGCCGAGTCGGGCGATCGCTGAGACCTCTTCAAAAGCACTTTGGTCTTCCCAATCACTTTGAACCCCATCACTTTGAACCCCATCACTTTGAACCCCATCACTTTGAACCCCATCACTTTGAACAGCCGCTAAAATCTGCCGATAAAGAGACTTCGCGCCAGGGTAGTCCCCCTGTCGGTAGCATAGCTGTGCCTTGTAGTAAGCCACGCGCTGTGCCTGCTGTGCCTGCTCTTCCTGAGAAAGACTAGCCCGAGACAACAAACCTTCTGCCACCTCTAGCTGAGGCCCCACCTCATCTAGGCGGTCTTGAAACAAAGCCACAACAGCCAGATCAATAGCCAGATCTAGCTGCACTTTAAGATCGGCGTCCTGACACCGCTCCCAGGCTTGCGTAAAGTAGCCGCTAGCCGCTTCAAGCTGCTGAGATTGCCCCATTAAAGCAAGTGTCCAGCCAAGAGCCGATAGCGCCTCTAGCATCATGTCATCAGCAAAGCTCACAGTAGGGCCAACCGCCTTAGCCGCCTGTACACTAGCGCTCTTGTGCAGCGTTGCAACCCACCACTCCAGCCAGCTAAGCCGCTCATTCCAATATCCCCGCAGGTAGGTATAGCCTCTGAGGCTACGCCAAAGCCGATCAAAAGCGTCTAGATGATCTGTTGCGATGCACCATTCCACAACTGCCTGGATGTTTTCCCACTCTTCATCAACCGAGAGATAGTCGCGCCACTCTCGCCAGTTGTCTTGCCGATAAGGCAATAGCCACTGCTGATACCAGCTCAGCCAGCGCTGACGCATGCCGAGAACAGAGACAGGTTCAGCTTGTTCACCAGCCTGTTCAATGGGCTGCGCCTCAAGCGCTTGACGCTTCCTGATGAAATAGTCGCAAGCCAAGGGCAGCATTGAGTAGCGGCCCTCACAAACAGTCACCAGAGAAAGCTGCTGCAGCCTAGCCAAACCCTCCGCTGCAATTTCGTCACCTAGCCCAGCGACTTGTATCAGGGCTAACGTCTGCGCTGAGGTAGGGAACATCGACAGGGCAATGAGAAGTTCGTAGGCCGACTGTCCTTGAAGGAGTTCCACGGTGCTTTGTAGGTAATAACGGCAGTAGTCGCTGGTTTGATGCGTCAGCTTTGGTAAAACGTGAGGAATGGTATGACCTGCCGAAACCTGGCCAAGCGCATAGACGATGGCAGCTGGTAAGCCGCCCGTATGCTCATACAGCATCTGGCAGGCCGTGTCATCTAGCGTGACAGCTTTCAGCGCTGCCTGATGCTGAATAAACTGTTGGCCTTCTGCCGTTGTCAGTGCACCCAGCGGAATCACCGCATCTAGGGTCAGATGAATGCGGCTCGTCACAATTGTTTTGACAGCAGCAGGAAGCTCGTACAAAAAGGATAGAACAGCTTGCTGACTTTGAGGTGAGAGCGCTTCTAAATTATCAATGATCAGTAGAGTAGGTTGCTGAGAGAGCACCTCGTAGATATTTTCTCGCTGGTGCCCAAAGTCTGCTGTGAGAAGGCTTGTGCACTTTAGGGTTTTTGCGATCGCTCGAAACAGGTCTTGCAGAGTGCGGCTATATCGATAGCTCGGCAAAATACCTTGAGGGGTAAATTGCTCGGTTTTCGCCGACACAAATATCAACGCATCAAACACGGGACCCTTGGCTCTATCGGCTGAGCTGTAGGCACTGACACAGCAATGGGCAGACTCTAGGGCTAAGGCCGTTTTGCCAATGCCGCCAGTTCCGGTCACGCTAATCCGTGCGACTGAATGATCGTGAGCTAAAAAAGACCGCAGCAGTTGGAGTGGCTGTTCTCGACCGATGAAAGTGCCATAGTCTCGAGCGGGTAAATTGTGATGGGGCGGCAAGTCAGTTTGCAGCTCAGGCGGAGGTGAAATGGGAATAGCGGGCGCTGCAGAATCCGGGGATGAGAGCAGTGACGCGGCTGGTGGTGAACTTGGCACAGCAGCGGGCGGTACCACCGAAGACTTTACGAATGATCTCTGCGTTTCTGCTTTGCGCTGCTGCCAGAGCTTATCGAAGGCAGTTAGGTTTCTCTCAGCCGAGGTGTGCCACAGGCGAAGCGTAAAGTGCCAGAGTCCGGTTCCTTGTGTGCGATCGCGATTATCCTCAAGCCGTCCCAAAAAGTCCTTGAGCGTCCGCAGGTCTTGCTTTAAATGCTCCTTAGCCTTAGGTTCCACCGTCTGTGAAACCAGCGCCGCCAAAAAGCGAATCTCTGTCTTCACAATCAGCTTCGGCTCAGATGACTCGCGATCTACCCAGCGAACGCTGATCTTGCTCTCGAGATGCTCATATTCGGGCAGCTGATGGTTCGCAAAATCCACCAGCTGCCGTAATAAAACACGCAGCCGTTGGCGCACTGCTTCACTTTTATTCAGCTGAGGCATTCTGTACTCACCGCCAAGAAAAACGACCCGCTTTTGCCGGAAACCACACTCTTACCGTAGCAGTTTGATCGTATCTCTTCAGGAATTCCGGAAGTCAGGCCCCGTTCCCTAAGCTGTCAAGCCGCCTGTATCAGGCCTTGGCAGCACTATGGATTTTCTTTGCTTGAGCTGTCGCATTCTACGTAAATTTTGGGCATAGGCAAACCTTTTTCTACCGCCTATGCAAAGGAGATAACCACAATGCAAAAAACAACTAACAATGCTAAGAAAGAGTCGTCAGCTTACTGTTTCGCGATCATCGAGTCGTCAGCTTACTGTTTCGCAATTGTTGACCAAGGCAGTAAGACGACAGCAGCAAAGCGTCCTAGTGTGTCCTTAGGTTTAGAAAACCTGGAGGAGGCACTAGTTTAATCCCTCTTTATCACAATAGATAGCTACTAAGCCTACCGTTAATAGTTGACGGGATAGTTTGTTATCCCGTCAACGCTATAGTTTAAGGAACTTCAATGAGTACTAAAACCTGTTCATATAGGTACGATACTTTAGAAAAACGAGAGCAGAGCAAGGAGCTTCGGCGCCTCCATCGCCAGGCACTCACTTTCCTGGAGTCCGAGCGTAAGCACTGGTCAAGGGTAGGAATTGTGCCAGGTCGGACAGTCCTTGACATAGGATGCGGATCGGGTCTTATTACCAATGAACTTGCTAGGCAGGTTTACCCATCTCAAGTTGTGGGTTTAGATATTAGCCAAGCCCTTCTCGACAAAGGTCAGCAAGAGTACTCTGAAAACGGATTGGGTGATACAAGCAGCGAGAAACGTCCACAACCAGTATTTAAGCAAGGAGATATCTACAACCTACCTTTCGAGCACAATAGTTTCGATGTCGCCTACGCACGCTTGCTTTTTCAGCACTTAGACGATCCAATCAAAGCAGTGAAGAGTATATGGAGTGTACTCAAGCCTGGTGGTTTACTGTGCATCGTAGATATTGATAAAGGATGGTCTGGGCTATATCCAGAACCGGAAACTTCGCTGGAGCTAGACAGTGCCATGATTCAAAAGCAGTTGTCTCAAGGTGGAGATCCATGGGTAGGAAGAAAACTGGGGTATTACCTCAATTCTGGTGGTTTCAAACGTGTAGAAACTAATGTCACGCTTATCGATAGTGACAAAATAGGGCTTACTAACTTCTTTGGTTTCTTATCCTTTGGAGAACCTCATCAGCTAGAGAAGAGCAAATTTTCTGAGCTTCAGCAAAAAGCACGAATCGATGTCCAAAAACTGATCAGTAGCCCATATGCTTGGGCTGGGTTTGGACTATTCGTTGCAACTGGCTGCAAATTGCCTTAGTGTTGCAGACTAGAATGTTTGTTTTGTAGCCACTGCCTCATCTGCTCTGCAGCTGACAGCATACCAAGTCTCTCGAATTCTGTTCTAGCTAGCGCAGACCACTCACAGAAACTATCTACTTGATTTTTCTGTTCAGCGAACAATGCGAGATTGTAATAGCAAGTAGCGACGGAGCGTTTATCCTCATATTTTTTCGCAGCATCTAAAGCATACTCAATTAAGCCATCTGACTTATCCGCTTCACCCTTTTTAAGCAACGTGGTAAAAATCCAAGCCTTGCAGTAAGCAGTAATCTTTTTCCATTCTGTAACTTCTGCGAATTCCAAGGCTCTTCGATACTCTTTCTCTGCTGATTGATAATCTTGCTGTCTGAGAGACATCTCTCCAAGGTAATAATGATAAGTGCACTCTTGCCTTCGTTCACTAAAGTGAGAAACCGCTTTCAGAGATTTTCGCTGCTCTAGCCAGCTTTTAGCTTCGCTAAACTCACTACGTCTTAAATAAATGGCAGCAATATATGTCAAAGCTCTAAACTTTGCATCTGAATCAGACGAAAACGCAAGCTCAAAAGCGTTTTTGAAGAGTAACAAGGCTTCCCCCTCTTCATCGGTCTCATCTATATGCGCAATAGTTTGCCCCTTCGAGAACATAGCTTCAGACAAAGCAGCTTTATCATTTCGCTGCTCAGCCATGTGGTAGAGCGCTTCCATCCAGGCTTGCCGCTCATCCCAATGGCCTCTAAACAGGGTGTATCCTCTAAGTCCTTTCCACAGACCTAAAAAATCATCATAGGCATCTACTTCAATACACCAATTTACAAGCGATCGCACATTTTGCCATTCTGTTTCAAGCACGCCATAGTCCTGCCAATCAAACCAGTCATCAAAGAATGGCGTTACAAGCTTCAGGTACCACTTCACCAAGCGTTCTTGAGCAGCGTGCTTAAATGAAGGAGTTTGCTCAAGCCCAGCCCGTACAAAGTCTTGAGTGAAAGCATGCATTGAATAGTAAAGAGAGTCGAGCTTGTTGACTAGTGATAGTCTGTAAAGACTCGCAAATTCTTGATCGATATTTGCTTCATCATCTGGTAAGTCAGCAACGTAGGCTGCCGCTTCGATTGAAAACTTCTCTGCAAATAGGGCGGCAGCCATAAGTAACTTATGGGCAGATTTATTTTGTAGCTGCGCCAAGGAGGCTTCAACGCAGTACTGAGCGATCTCGCTAGGTGGCTGGTTTGCTTGCGATCGCTTTAATACCGGTAAATGTCTGTGGACCGATAAATAGCCCACGCTGTAGGACATGGCAAGAGGTAGCCCGCCACTAAGCGCATAGATTTCTTGAATTTGCGAAAATTCTAAGGACACCAGCTTCTTTCGGGCCTGATGTGCAATCAGCGCAAATCCGGGCTCAGCCGCCAGATAGTCAAGCTCAATCATCTTGCCCACCCCAAAACGGGTTCGGCTCGTCAAGATCACCTTCACAGTTTGAGGAAGCGTCCTAACAAAAGCCAGCAGGCGATTTGGGCTTTCCGCCGTTTCCAGATTGTCCAAAATCAGCAGCGTCCGGTATCCCTTCAAAATACTGTAGACATACTCAATCTGACCATCAAGCGCGAAGGGCGCACCCTCTAGGCAATCCACCGTTCTCAAAATTTCGCGGATAATATCTTTGAGGGTGCGGTCAGTTTGCCATCTCTCCGATAGGTAGGGACCCAAAAATTCCTTAGGCTGAGCAGAGACAAAAATAATCACATCAAAAGTAGGCAGCTTTGAAGCACTATCGTTGTCTTGCCGCATAGCCGCCAAACAACGGTGAGCAGCCTCCAGTGCCAAAGTCGTCTTCCCGATGCCACCAGGCCCCACAATACTGACAATATCATCGGCATCTGGCCGCGCCAAAGCCGAGAGCAGCTCAGTCAGCACAGACTGTGTTTCAACAAAGTGACTGTCTGGCCGTAGGGTAAGATTATGCAGCAGATGAGTCCGACTCTTCTGTACAGCCTGAATCAAAATCGGGTCTAGCGGTGGAGAAGCAGATACAGAATTGCCACTTTGCTTAGACTTGTACTTCGTCCAGACTTGGTCAAACTTACTGAGATTTCTATCTGGAGAAGTATGCCAAAGCTTCAGCGTAAAGTCCCAGATATCTGACCCCTGCGTTTTAACCCGATTATCCTCCAGTATCCCTAGCTTTTTTTGAAGAACCAATAGCACCTCTCGAACATGGTCTTTCGAGACCTTAACGCCTGATTCACTCGCGATCAGGTCTGCTAAGTAAGGAAGCTTTGTTTTGACAACGAGCTTTGGACAGGCCGTCTGTTCGTCGATCCACCGATACTCAAATATCTCCGTCGAGTAGTCTGCTGCAGTGACCCCTAGTTCAACCCGCTCCAGTATTTTTTTTAACAAAATACGGATACGTGCTTTAACTTTTGGGCTTGTGCTGAGTCTTGGCATGCGCAAACAGAACGAATTGAAGAGCAACTTTGGGGAATTCCCAAATCAAAAAAAGTACTTCCATTGATTTTCCTTAATCCTACAGGCTTTTCAGGCAATCAACCACGGATTTGCTTTGGGAATATCAGCAAATCTACTATGTAAAACAGCTTGTGAGCAGCTCGAAAAACGGATTTGAAGACAGATGTTACGCTCAGTTCGTTTAGAGAGAGCTCACCAATTTGTGCTGCTTCATGATGTATGGATATGTATTTATTCATCACAGTTCATGGACAAATAAGGGTCAATATATGAAAGAGAAAGAAAGCAACAGCGAGGTTTATTTACAAGTGGATTTTTGTTCTTCTGACACGACGCAAGCACTCAAAAAAATAGAGCTTTTGGGAATACCAGGTGAACGGTCAGAAGATGGGGGGTACATCGTTAATGAGAAGGTTAACCGCTTCTTTGAGGAGCTGATAGCAAAGGAGTTGTTTAGAGAAAGCGCCAAACTCAATCAGTTCCCGGTCAACACCCTAAAGATTTGGCTATACGATACCAGTATCTTAAGAGAAGAGCAGGATTATTACCTACCTGAGGTAACGGCGGGAAAAGACCTAGAAATTCTTTCGCCACTCAGCTCATCAGAATTAGAACGCATTTTTGTTATTGATAAAGGATTCTTGGATGACGAGTATGAGCGTTGGAAAACGTTTTGCGAGGAGCTCGTCACCCCTTTATTTAGCCGATTCGTTCCACCGCCCGATCCACCGGAAATCCTTAAAGAATTTCTAGTGATGAAGTTTGGAGAGGAACTTTCTAGCAAGCTTGATCTGTATTTGAGCATGCGAAAAAATATGTTCTTTAACGCACTGATCGTTCAGATAGTCTAGAGATTTCAGGGACTCTGGCAGGCAGACACTGACATCTTCGCTCACCAAAATTGGGCAGACGGACAAGCGAATAAAATCGCTTCAAAGTAAGCTGCCCAAAACTGCTCTGTCAGGGCACACTGAGCATTCTGAGACAGTGCTTTTTTTAACACAGGAACGGCAGGGACAGCCAAGGAGCCAAAACCCATGCAAAAGGCTCGCGCAGGTTATGTTAAAAAAACAGTTATACGTAGCACCATAGGTTGTGCTAATTGATTATCTACCACTGTTTGTTTGATTAGGGTGCCAGATGAATATTCGGACCACAATCAGGGTCCATTATCGAAGGAGAACAACAAGTAGATGGCAATTACTCTACAAACTGATAGGCAGGGATTAGCGATTGTCGACAAAGCTCGGGTTGATAAAAACTGGACTGCGCTGGCTACAGCCTGGTGTAATCAGGCAAATGTCTCAGTCTCTACTCTCAAGCGCTTTAGAGAAAGAAAAGCCATTCAGAAAGATGCTTTCATCGCTATTTGTCATGCCGTTGGCATACAGGATTGGGAAAGAGTTGTTGCAGGTAATACTCAGGATGTCTCCGTGCTTAGGCGCAACTACCGCCAGTCCAAAAAACTGATAGCAGAAGAAGTTCTCTCCAATCTCGTTAGTCTAGATGCGCGTTTGGACTTTGTAGAGCAGGTATTTGCAGACGATCCCCACGAGGTGAAGTTAGAAACACGCCGCCAGCACCACCTGGCATCGGATGCCGCCCTCTCCCCAAATGAGAACATTAGCCGAGAGCCGCCTAAAAACCAATCAAAAATCAGCAACAGCCTTGCCCGCTACCCCCTCGTACTAGAAGCGAATGTCTCTATCATTCAAATTTTGATGGACATATAGCAAACTTCAAATTGAAAACGCCTAATTGCATACCCTGCTATAAGGCAAAGCCGACAACATCTGACTTAGTCTGCGCTTCCCAGGTAAAGAAACCAGGCAAAGAAAGCTATATAGTATAATGGCAGGCCTTAATCGCGGGGTTAAAAGTTAAGTTGACAGTGGGAGAACGTGAAACGACACCATCGGAGTCAGCAGTAGAGCGACAGAAGGCGGGAGACAACGCCTTTCAAAAGGCGCGATCGCCCGCAGAATGGATAACTCTAACGATATCTACCCTCGTCTTACTAGCTATCGTCGGGCTTGTTCTCTACGACTGGCAGCTGACCAAAAATCTGCCACCGGCTTTCCAAATTCAGCTAACCGAGGCACCCCGTCTCACCGAAAATCGATACTACGTTCCCTTCACGCTCAAAAATACGGGCGGTCAAATTGCTAGAACCGTTCAGGTCATCGCCGAACTGCACCTGCCTGACGGACAAAATGAAACCGGTGAACAACAGTTTGACTTTCTCTCCGGGAACGAACGCAAAAAAGGCAGCTTCGTTTTTGAGCACAATCCTCAAACCGGGAATCTTACCGTCCGTGTTGCTAGTTTCGGCCTCCCGTAGCGCAACGAGACAAGCCATCAGGCCAGTCATTAGGCCAGTCATCAAGGAAGTCATCAGCGCCCTACTTCGCCACCTGCGAGTTCTCCCCGTCCATCTCAGCAGCCAAATCACGCTCCAACAAATACGCTTCTAACAGCGCATCGACCTGGGATTGGATCTCCTTTGGGATGCTCAATGTCAAATACCGGCGGGAGAGAAAGCTCCGAGGAATGGCCTTCAAGATCAGCGTATTTGGCTGATCGTCATCCCAGCCAAATGCCTGTATGCGCTCCCACGGCTGCCAGGAATACAGGTAGGCCAGCCCGTTCTCTCGAATTTCAAGCTTACTGCGACCCAAAGCAATAAACAGCGCCGCTATAATCCACCAAAAGGAGAGCTTTACGATACCGGAGACAATATTACCGGTTGTTACAAATGGTCCTGTGAGCTGATCTAAAAGGGGAAGGGTCATGGCGATCACAACACCAACTTGACCTAGCCCCACCCAAAACAGCAGCCGGGTCTGCGCCGTTTGCCCCACCTCCAGCAAAAGTGCGCCCGCGGCTCGCTGCCGCAGCGGCCAGCTCAGCAGCCAAATCAGCACACCGCCCGCATACAGCGCGTACAAAATAATCAGCCCGTAGCGCCCCGCCTCAGACAATAGCAACGGCAGTAGCGCACCTAAAATTAGCCAGGGAGCAGAGTAGAGGAGATTGCGCTTGGCGGCCTGCGGTCCCAGTATTTTCCGCGCGATCGCATACCCGAGTCCAAGTGCGATCGCCAATCCCAACAAAAAAGTGACTATGCCCAGCATGAGTAAAACGCCCTAGTCTCTCGGTTGTGCTTCTGGGCAAAGCGTACCACGCACCCACGCCCTGCGCAGCGCTCCATAGAGACTCATCACACGAGAGACTCATCACACAAGAAACTCACCACACAAGAGACCCATCACACAATAGTCTCTTCTAGCGCCACGCGAATCTCCTCCGTCAGCTCAGCAACCGCCGTCCGTCCCGCCCGCCGATTCTGCTGATAGTCAGCCAGGCGCGCCGTCACAGAAAGGGGTGACTGCACCGTCATCTTGACCCATCGTCGGCCCAGCCGAGGACGACCCGGCCTGCGCCCCGGACCAAAGCGGGCCACTAGGTCTGACATTAGCAGCGCCATTTCCGCACAGCGCTCAAAAGAAGGCCTCCCCTGTAGATAGTCTCCCCCGACCGCCACAAAGCCCTCCACCATGCGCATATGAAATTCCCGCAGGCTCGCCTCCTGAGCCGCCCAGTCCGCCAGTCCCCGCTCCAAAGGCGACAGCGAAGCCAGATCACCCAAATCTTCCCGGTAGATCATCTGCCAGCTTGCCTCCTCTATCCGGCGACAGCGATCCACCAGCGTGCCCTTACGCGGCAAGTCAAAAAACTGTTCTGCTACCCCCAGCGCCCGGTCCAGCAGCTGAGAGAGCCGGGCAGAGAAAGCAGGCAGCGTCTCCTCAGTTAACGGCTCGCCAGATATTATCTGCGCCCCGGCCTCACCGCGCTCAAAGGGTTGATGGTAGCAGCGCGCATAAAAGCCCTCCAGCGTTACTAACAGGTGGGCCGCCAACCGTAAAATACGCAAATAGCAATCCTTGTCCGGTGTCGGCGCAGCTATCTCCGGCTTCGCTAAACCGCTGTTTCGCTCCAGCTTTGACAGTAGCTTCGCCAGGCGAGACCAGTTAGGAAATTCATAAAAGTACTGAATGCCAATCGGCACGACAAAAACCGTCTCAGACCGCTCAGCCTGCTGCAGATCTTCCGCGCACCAAAAACCCAGCTGAGCCACCCCTGGCTCCAGGGGACCGAGTCGCTCGCTATGGCCATTGGTCGCCCCCTCTGGCGCAATCACCATAGGCATATCGCCCGACAGCATTAGCCTACGCGCCGCCTTAAGCCCTACCCAGTCCGGCCTTCGCCCTCTTCGTACGGGCACACCGCCAATCCGCGAGAGCAGCCATCCGAGCGCCTTCCCAGCCCAGAGCGTCATCCCCCGCTCGTATACAAAGTGGGTATGGATAGGCTGCTTGAGGCGAATGCCTCTGGCCTTAGCATTACGAGCAACGGCCCGCGAACACAGGTAAAGCCCCGTAAGCGGGTCGTCTACTTCTACATGGCGAACCGCCATCAAGAAGCGAACCTCACCGGTCTCTAGCCGAGCATAGAGGTCTACCAGGCGCTCGACATTTTCAACTTCGATACGGTGCATGCCTGCTGGAAGCCAGGGACGCACGCGCACGCGCAGCAGCAAGGGCAGCAAACGGTGCACTACCCACACCACCCAAGGGCTGTAGGCAGCTGGAATAAAAGGCAGTGGAGGATGGGCAGAGCGGGTAGGGAGCGGCACAGCAGTTGCCTAAGTCGCGGATCTCACTTGAGAAGCTAGTTTGGCACAACCTGAACCATCAGCGATCGCCGATCAAAAGTTTGAACTTTGCTGACCTTCGAGAGATCTTCTACCACTCGGTTGAGCAAATCAGTGGCGCGATCGCGGTGCTGGTGCTCACGGCCTCGCAAGCGAACCTGAAACTTTACAGAATCACCCCTTTCGAGCCATGCGATCGCCTTATTAATCCGAACCATGTAGTCAGAATCGCCCACGTTGGGCCTGAGTCTGACTTCTTTTACCGATGTGCGAGCGCTCTGCTTCTGGCGCTTACGGCTCTGATACTGATGCTTGCCGTAGTCCAGAATCTTAGCCACAGGCGAATCTTGGTCAGGGGAGACCACCACAAGGTCTAGCTTGGCCGCTTTGGCTAAGGCCAACGCCTCTGATGTATCGGTTAGGCCGCGATTATTACCTTCATTGTCAATCAGAAGAACCTGCGCGGAACGGATCTGTTGATTGATGAGTGGTTTCTTAGCGATTGTATTTTCCTCTTAGTTTGAACGCAACAGGGAGATCGAGAGATGACCTGTCCTACCTGGATAAAGGGATTATCTTTAAGGACTTATTATTGGATTGAACCCTTGGACTTGGCTTCCACCTACCGTTAGAGATAAACACTCAAAAGGGCGCTAGAAGGCAGTCCAAATGTTTTCGATTCCTATATATAGAATATTTTATGCCAAGTTGCTAGGGTGACATCACACCCTAGCAAAGTGTCTTTACAAACGGGCTTCAGCCAAGACCTCAGCTCCGTTTGCAATCGGTCAAACCAGTCACCTAGATACGGATACAGCCGCCGTCAAACAGAGGGACGCTCATGCTGAAGTTTTCACCGTAGGTAAGCTTTTGCTCTTGCAAAATGCCGATGGCGATCTGCTCACCGAGCCGCGCCGACTCGTAGTAGTCGGTAAAGTAGTGCACCCCGGCCCAGTTGCGACCAATCGAGATATTGGCAGCCAGCTTGTTTAGCTCACCTTCTACAGTCAGCATCAGGTGCCCATCTTGAACCGAGCACAGGTCGCTATTTGCATTGGAGACAACGTAAGGCTGCGGCAGCACATAACCGTGGTCAAAGAAGGCCTTCAGAATCGTCACACAGGCACCTGCCACGGTCGCGTGGCCCGCCCCATAGGAAGGATGCATCGGTGAACCTTCCGGAAAAGCCATCGGCAGCAAGTACACATCGTCCCGGTCAAATTCGTGGCAGTTACCGAAATCGGCTCCCATCTCAGCCTGGTACTTTTGGTTTTGCGCCTGGTTGTGCAAAGCCACTTTGTGCAGCGTATCGCTAATGTGATCGCTGAGCTGGGCAACCGGGGCCAGGCTAGGCAACTGCGTATCGCGCCACTGGTGGATGCGGCCTGCGATCGCCTCCGGACGCAACCGGCGGTGCACATTGAACTTCTGGTAGCGCACTGCCTTGAGCGCGCGAGTAGCCACCTCAGTCACCAAAGACAAAATATGGGGACCGCCAAAGTGGGCAAAGCCCTGCTGATGATCTGCCCGGTCTGGGGCCTGGAAAGGCAAACCCGGATCGAACGGCACGCCCATAGCCATCATCGCTAGGCAAGCATTCAGGTAGGCCTGATAGAGTGCGTCGTAGTGCACATAGGTCGCCAAATCACGCGGTGTGGTGATAAACCGGTACTTCTCGCCGCAGTCCTCATAGGTTTCTTTGCTGCGCAGGTCCGCACCATTTTGCACATCGAGCCACCATTCCCAGCTGGTCATGTAGTCGCGGTGAGGCGTCGCCACCCGGACCTTGTTGTCAAACACCATGGCACCGTAAGCCACTAGGCCATCGAGCACGCCATCGCGATCGCCCCCCAGCTCGGGCGTTCCCCGGCTCAAAAACTGAGAAATGTAGGGTCCTTCAGTATCCCCAAAGGCCGTTCCCCGAAACAGGTTTTGCGGCGTCACAGGGCCTCGGCGACGGGCCTTTGCTTCATCGGTGATCGCCAGGTCAGTCCCTTGGAACCAGTCAAGGTTGTTCAGGCGAGCAATCGTCGCGGCCACCTGAGGATGGGTCTCAAACTCAGTGAAGGGAATATCCCGCAGCAGCGCCATCTCATAGACTTCAGCCACCTCTGCAACCAGCTCGTCGCTGTCAATGGTGGGCGCAGGCGGCATTGCCAAAGCCTGGGCATCAGGCCCTTCCAGGTCAAAAGCGAGCCCGGCAGCTGCACTTTCCCAGCCCCGTACATCGACCGGATTTTGTGGCGTGCTGCAGCGCAGTGTGTACTGAGACTTCCACTCAATGAGCGAACCGTCATTCACCGTGCCCTTCGGACCAAGGGGCGTATCTCGAAAATCGCGGACATCACCAGAATCAATGCCTCGAACAAATGCCTGGTAGTCAGCCGGATTGCAAATCAGGCCGTCCTTTTCGTGGTGGGGTAGGCCCTTTGTGTAATTGGCCAAGTGGGAGGCGTGAGCGCCTCGCTCAGTATCAGGCTCATCGAAGCGGTAGCGCAGTTCTTCGCCATTTGCCTGTTGCTGCGCTTGGGGCCGATCATAAGCCAGCTTAGCAGCAGCAATACGCCGGTCTAAAGCCTGTTGTTTGCGAGATTCCATAAGCCTGAATCCTTCAGATAATGATTGAGTGACAAGCCCAATCTATGAAATCGGATCCGTGCTTGGCAGTACCCACCAGGGTGATTCAAGTCACAGCAAAGACGCCATCAAGTCACAGAGTCAACCATCTACTGGCCCGTAACCTACTGGCCTGCAACCGTGCTCAAAAATTCCCACGTGCCCATGCCAGCCGCCAGACCTAGACCGAGGACGACTGGGGAAAACCACGCCGCCAGCCTATCTGAAAAGAACTGAATGCGGGAAAATCCAGCGCGCAGCGTCATCACCGTGTGAGCGCCCGCCCACAGCATCGCCATCGCCATCCCGACCACATTCACCCGCGCGACCAGCTGCGGCGCAATCTGCCAGTCGCCCAGTGCCGAAAGCTGCTGAACCACCAGCCCGCTCGCCTGGGGAATCATGGCCGCCGCGATCGCCAAAAATCCCAGCGGAATGCACGCACTCCCCAAGATAAAAATATCGGCAGACCACAGGCCCCGAATCCGCAGACAAAGGCGCACCATCGCAACCACAAAAACCATCGTTACAAACATCAACCCCCCGGCAGCCCAAAAGCGAGAAGCCGCCAGCCAGCTGCTCCGCCCAAAGAACTGGGTCGCACCCAGCACAAAACAGAGGTTGGCCAATACCGCCAGCCCATAGCCCATCATGCTGATCTGCTTGGTCGAGACGAGCTGATGATAAATCGGCACCAGCTCTCCAGCCGGATTGCTCAACAGTTTGAAGGTGGTCACAAAACCGGACCCTTTGTATCTCCGCAGGCGCGGCAGTTGGGAAGGCCGGGAGCTGATGCCTGGTGCATAGTCTCGCAGGGGCTGAGACGCCCCAAAAGGGCCTTTTTGGAGCCGCATCTGATAGGTCCTACCGTCTCTGGCAAAGCCTGTCACAGGATCAGTGGTAGTGGATTTGGCAGCGGGGCTCTGATAGGTCGCAAACTGCTGCGCGTAGGTCGGGCGATCGCGCCGAGCAGAAAACAGTCGCGATAGCCTTCCCGCCACCTTGCCAACCGCCTTAAACGGCCAGGCACGGCCAGCAGTCCCCAGCGGCTTTAAGAGCGCCTGTAGCTGCTGACAGGTGACAATGTCGCCCTGCTTGCGGTACAAACTAGCAGCCCGGCGCAGGTCTTTGGCCGCCGCTTCAATGTCGTTGAGGTCACTGTAGGCAACCCCTCGACGATAGTAAAAACGGGCCTCTTCTGGGTCACAGGCGATCGCATTGGTAAAAGCAGCGATCGCACTTTGAACGTAGCCCAGTCGGTAGCGCGACATGCCTTGAAAATAGTACGTCCTAGCCTCTGTCGAATTGAGTGCGATCGCCTGCTGACAGTTTTCGAGTACGCCCGTGTCGTCTTCGAGTATGTACAGCACTTCGGCCCGGCGCAGGTAGGCCTCCGCAAACTGAGGATAGAGGGCGATTGCCTGCGTGTAGTCACGAATAGCCGCTCGGTAGCGATGCTCCAACGCGAAGCGAATCCCCCGGATATAATAGTCAGCTGCCGTGCGGGGCTGCTCAGCAGAGAACTCATCATCTGCCGGGCGAGCCTGCCGGGCAGATTGCGAGCGCGCCTTCGGCGACTGACGGCCGGTGCCCGTCGCAGGCGGATTAGCAGATCGGCCTGCCGCTTGCGACTCGTCATACCGCTGACGGCGCACCCGATCAACCAGAACCTCGTAGGCCTCCCGCAAAGACTGAAACTTAGCAGCCGCATCTGGCTGATTGGGATGCAAGTCCGGATGGTACAGCCGGGCTAACCGACGGAACGCCGCCTTAATCTCTCGCTGGCTGGCATTTCGAGGCAGGCAGAGACGACGGTAGTAATCACCGGAGAAAAAAGCCATGGAAAGCAACGTTGTAAGAACTAATAGAAGACGAAAGCGACGATAGGCTAGGCAACCTTACACGCCCGGAGGCCGAACAGCAGCCAAAAGAATTTTTAGAAATCAAAATAGCAGTCTTTAGGAGGCGCCACTGACCGACTGCGCTGGACTATTCTAGCGGGTTTCCTTCATCAGAATTATTCATATATACACGGGGTTTCAACCAAATCCCTTTTCTTTTTTTACCAGCGGTACTGAGATAGCCCATTCAAAGATCACGCCTGGAATAGCTATTCCAGCAAAAATAATACTATTTAGATAGAATTCACATCGCCCCCAGCTCAAACCAAGCTCAGAACCACCGACGTGCTTCGTCAAACGCACCAGACATTTATTTTTTAAGCTTAAAGTTCTGTTAACTCAACTTAAGAGGGCTACAAAAGCCTGCAACAGTTATCAGCCTACGCAGGCCATCATTCAGTACAGACTGAACTTTTTAACCGCTTTGAATAATAAATTTGGATGAAGATCCAGATTGGAATACATTTTTTCCTTGACTGGAACGCTTACACAGTCGCCCTAGCAGGTTGCGTCATCTTCACACCCACCGGAACAGCCAGCAACACATCTAGAAAAGCAAACACTGCCCGAGGAAGTACCGCACTCTCCAAAATAGCTACGCCCACAATTCGCTCCAGCGGTTCTGGAAGAGACTTCACCCGAACGCCAGACGGAATGGGCTCCGCCTCTAGCCGAGAGAGCACAGCCGCGCCCAACCCTTTGGTCACTAGGCCCATCAGCGTAGAGTCTTCTCTGACGGCATAGTCAACGGGTAAAGCATAGCCAAACTTCGCCAGATGCGCTTCTACTATGTTGTTGTGCTGGATTGATCGCTGGTTGGCTACGCGGGCATAGCTCACCAGCTCTTCCCAACTCATTGGGACATCGTCCGCAGCAGGCGGAACCAACGGCGGCAGCAATGCCACAAAGTCGTCGCGAAACAGTTCCCAGGTCTGAAAGTCCGAATCAGCAGGCAAAATGGTGAAGCCCAAGTCTGCCTGTCCCTCCCGCAGGGCCTGCTCCACCTCTACATAGCGGTCGTATTCGGCAATATCAACCGTGAGCGTCGGGTGCGATCGCCTAAATCGTGAAATCACATCCGGCAAAATATGCGTCGCCACCGTGCGAACAGTTGCAATCCTTACCCGTCCGGTTTGTAGCCCTTTCGCCTGCTTAGCCGTCTGCCTTATGGCTTCTATCTGAGCCAACACAGACTTGGCCTGCTGACAAATTTGCATCCCCAGCGGCGTCAGTACCGCCCCGGACCGCCCCCGCAGCAGCAGAACAACGCCCAAGTCGGCTTCTAGAACTGCGATCGCATGACTCACCGTAGACTGAGCCAACCCCAAATGCAGCGCTGCCGCACTAAAGCTCCCCTGCTCACCGACCGCCACTAGCGCCGCGAGCTGCGAGTTTTTGATTAGCCGATTGGTCAACCGATTGACAGGTCTAGTCATGATTCAAGTCTCATAGGCCCAACGGTGGAGGACCCTACAGTCTTCAGTAGACCGGAAAATGCACCTATCAGCCATCGCTTTTATCGATAGAAGCCATCAATCCCTTACGTTGCTAGCCACAAATGCGGCCCCGTACGCTGAAGTTGCAGCTCAAGAAGAAGACAAAATTGATTAAAAATACCCACAAGGCAACGGCAATGCGCATTCGTCCAGCAACGGCTGCTGATCTTTCAAATATTTTGAAGCTCATTCATCTTAAGGCCGAGTTTGACGGCTGCCCGGAAGCGGTCGAAGCGACCTCAGAAGCCTTGAACGCGACTTTATTTGCCGCCAACCCAATGGCCTACATCTTGCTAGCCGAAAGCAAAACGCAATCAACGACACCAGTCGCAGCAACTCATAGTCTACCTGTCGGCTTTGCGAGCTATCACTTCACCTACTCCACATTCCTCGCGCAGCCAAGCCTTTGGTTAGACGATATTTTCATCAAAGAGACCCATCGCAATTGTGGTCTCGGCGCAGAACTCATCAGAACGCTGTGCCAAATTGCGCTCAAGCACAACTGCGGTCGAGTGGATTGGACCGTAGACAAACAAAACCAGGCCGGCATCCGCTTCTATCAGCGCATAGGCGGACAGCTACAGACCCAGGTTCATCTGTGTCGCCTCAATCGATCAGCCATCGACAAAATGGCTATCAGTACCGTACCGGCACACCATGCAAGACAATAACAACAATCTCGACAGCAGCAGTCTTGATAACAACAGTCTTAATAACAACAATCTCGACCTGCTGTGCGTACTCATTCTCTCTTTTTGTTTGCTGGTTGTCAGTGCGCTGACGGGTACGTTCATGGCTTACCCGCTCCTCGTTTCCCTCTGCTTGTTTATAACGGTGCTTTGTCGTAGAGGATTTTCGCTCTGGTCACTGCTGCAAATGGCTTGGGCAGGGGCACAACAATCTCGGCCTGTCGTCGAAGTACTCTTACTCATCGGCATCATTACAGCAGTGTGGATGGCGGCTGGCACCGTACCGGCACTGGTGTATTACGGGACTGAGCTCATTTCACCGAGATTCTTCATTCTCTGGGCGTTCTTACTCACCAGCATGGTTTCCGTGCTAACGGGCACTTCTTTCGGTGCAACGGGCACCATTGGCATTGCGCTAATGGTCATTGCTAGAGGTAACCTCAGTGACGCAGTCCTCAATCCGGTCGCCGGTGCCATCATTGCCGGGGCGTTTGTCGGCGATCGCTGCTCGCCAATGTCTTCCAGCGCTCACTTGGTCGCCAGCATTACCCACACGAGCCTCTACACCAACCTGCGCAACATGGTCGCCAGCGGGCTATGGCCGCTGTTGCTTTCTGTTGCATTTTACAGCGTTCTCTCTCTTGCCTATCCAATCCAGCCCGGCGAAACGACCGTAACAGATTCACTACCCGTCTTTTTTAGCCTTGAGCCAGTTGTGCTTGCGCCAGCGGGGAGCCTGCTGCTACTAGCCTGCCTGCGAGTAAATGTCAGGCTGGCAATGCTGGCAAGTCTGGGAATGGGACTTGCGATCGCACACACCATCCAAGGCTACAGCCTTCCCACACTCTTCCAATTCACGCTGCTCGGCTTTCAGCTCAGCGAACCTACACCCCTACAGTCCATCTTGCTGGGCGGCGGCTTACTTCCCATGGCCAAGGCAACTCTAGTCGTCCTCATTTCCACCGCTTTTTCAGGCATATTTTCAGGCAGCCACACGCTTCGCTTTATCGATACCTGGCTACACACCATACGCAATCCCAACCAGCTCAAAAAAGCCACCGTTGCAGTGAGCACCGTCTCAAATCTCTTTGGCTGTACCCAGACCATCGGCATTCTGCTCACCAGCCAGATCATGCAGTCCCATTATTTATCTTTGGCCACCAAGGCAGCAGACACTCCTCCCGGCAACGAACAGCTGGCCCTAGCCCTAGAAGATACGGCCGTCGTTATCGCCCCGCTCATCCCCTGGAACATCGCCGGACTCATCCCCGCCACTGTCCTCTCTGTAGGGCCAGGGTTTATTCCCTATGCAGCCTATCTTTTTCTGCTGCCTCTATTTTTCACCTTCAAAAGTCACCTTCAAATATCTGCAAACGTCCTCAATAAAGCCAATAGGTGATTCTCTACCCGCAGAGAGGCAGCGATTCTGGCAGCCTTCCATTACCCTTTAATAAAATGAACTTTTCAACGCGCCATTTCAAAGGCAATCAAACAGAAAAAGATAAAATGGATATTCGACAAAACCTGCCCAATCAACTGACGCAAGCACTCTCAACCGCAGAGCAGCTGGGTGGTCTGGTTTCAGCGGTCGGGACTCAAATATTCAACAAAGTATCTGCCCCGGCGATAGACACCGCCACCCGCGTGAGTGAAGTCGCTACCGAGTCAGCCCACTCCGCCCTAGAGCAAACGACTGAAAGCGTCGGCGAAACCCTCAGCCCCATTGCCGAAAATCCAGCCGTTGACTACGTTGCCAAAGTACCCGGACTGGGCTGGCTCACCAGCGCACTGGGCCGAGTAGACAAGGCCGCTGCTATAAAAGATGTTGCCAAGCTCAGAGCCAAACACCCTGTCGAAACAGAAGAAGAACTGGCTCACCGTGTGATTGTCGACACCACTATCAAAGCAGGCGGCGTAGGACTTGCCGCCAACATTATTCCACCGCTCGCGCTAGGCCTATTTGCTATTGACATTGCTGCGGTATCAGCACTTCAGTCAGAGATGCTGTACCGGATTGCAGCTATCTACGGCTTCGAAGTCTCAGACCCGGCCCGCAAAGGCGAGGCGCTGACGATTTTCACAGCTTCTCTGGGCACTTCTACAGCTCTGAAAACGGGGTTCAGTGCCGTAGAACTCATTCCGCTTGTCGGCGCAGCAGTGGGAGCTAGCAGCAATGCAGGCATTCTCTACAGCTTTGGCATTGCGGCTTCCGAATTCTACAAGCGCAAGCGGGCCCGGGCAAACCGAGCTGGCCAGGCCAAAGCGGCAGCGCAACAGCGTTCACTCACCCGCTAAAATCTCTCTTTTCTTGATTGGCTGAGCTGGATTCCCCACATAGATCATCCAGCTCTCCAGAGAGCGTCCAGCCACGCTATTTAGAGAAAGCACAGCGCCAGCGCCAATGGTCACGCCAGGACCTACGACAGATTTTGCCCCTAGCCAGGCACCTTCCTCAACAGAAATTGCCCCCACCCGCAAATCAAAAGTCGGCTGACGCCAATCGTGGTTACCGGTACAGAGGTAAGTCCCCTGAGAGACACAAACATGGCTGGCAAGGGTGACCGGTGCCAGATTATCTATCCAGGCACCCTCTCCCAACCAGCAGTGATCCGCAATGCTCAGCCGCCAGGGAAACTTAATTCTGACACCGGGCTTGATGCGGACTCCAGTACCCACCTTTGCCCCAAACTGCCGCAGCAGCCAAACCTTGAAGCCAGAAAAAGGTAGCAGGTAGCTCATGCATAGCGGAGAGCCGACGTAGTACCAAAGCAGCTGCCTGACCAAAGATGCTCCCGGGCTATAGTTCGAGCCAGGGGAATAGAGGTCGAGCCGGACAGGGTTTGACATGGCTTAGCGGCCTGATCTGGCGGCTAGGAACATCATGGAACACGATACTGGATAAGGATGCGATCGCAAAATCGACTCTCCACCTTCTGAAACTGCACCTGCTTTACCGTCTCTAGCCCCAGCGCTCCAAACTGGTCAAGCTCCTCCAGTGTCAAAGGCCAAGGCGGATTCTCCCCCGCAGGCTCACCCGCCTCTCGCAGGTAAGTTGCAATCAGCACCGTACCCCCAGCAGCACCCAGCGCCGCAATCTTACCAATCACCTCATCTCGCACGTTCAGCGGCAGCGCCTGAATTGTCCGAAAGTCAAACACTAAGTCAAACGCCCCCCGCCAATCAGCCGGGAAATCAAACAAATCGGCCACTACATAGGTCACAGTCGACTGCGGGAACCGCTGCTTAGCCCAGGCGATCGCACTTTTCGAAATATCAAACGCCGTCACCTCAAAGCCCGCCGCCGCTAAGGCTTCCGCATCATCTCCCAAGCCACAGCCCACCACCACCGCAGAGCGCCCCACGCCATCCACCTGATTTTGCGATAGCCAGTTTGTCAGATACGTCGTAGCTCCCGGCAGTGCCCACGGCACCCGGTCAGCATCTCCTGCCGCCTCAGCATACAGCGGCTCAAACCAGTCAGAAGGGCCTGCTGAGTTCCCTGCTGTCTCCCTAACTCCATCCATACGCTCGCCATTCAATCAATTCAAATACCCACCAGGGCCATCAGTCCCATCAGGGCCATTGGTGCCATCGGTATCATTGACACTATTGTAAAAGCACAAACGCAGGCACACAAAAGACTCTCACAACAAAATAAGAAAATCAGAAAAACAGTTGCGCAATCAGTTTTCTGTAGCTATCATGGCTAGACTCGAAAACATTTGCTCAAAATGCTCAGTCAAAAAACAGTCTAAAAATCTGTAGGTAAACGAGCTAGGCAACAGGCTTACTGCGCAACCCACCTCAAGGGATAGACCAACTCAAGGGATAGACCGAGGCGCAAGCACCCTAGCAAATAGACATTCACCACCAATCCCGGGAGGCTTCACCATGTCTTTTATTCACCCATATTTCACCGTTCAGCGTTAACCTCGTCCACCGCCAGGTAACCCCTTCATGGGTTCGAGCTAGCGGGAAAGCTAGAGAAATAGAAACCCTTTAAGCGTTTTTCAAAATCGCCGAACGTAGGTGCGTGCATGCTTATCCACAGCGATCGGCACGCACATTCCTGTTCTGCGCAAAAACCTAGTAACGGCTACAGTCAGCCGTCCTAGGCGTAGCGAGCTGCTTACCTTAAAGGTAAGCAGTGCTTGCCGCCACCACTAGTAAACGTAAGGCGCTACTGAGAGTTTCTGCTGCTTACTTTTCTGATTTAGCCCGTTCCCCGAAAAAGCGTCATGCCGCCGCTAAGGAGACTTTGTTGTTTAAACAACATGCTCTCTTTAATGGCACCCGTTTCCCTGTCTTTCGTTTGAAAACATTTCTTCTTTTGAATCATGCAAAAGTTTTTGAAGATTCTGAGCTACTACCAACACTACTGGCGGATTACACTCTTCAGCGCCGCGATGATGAGTCTGTTTGAGGTGATCGATCTCTTCGTTCCCTATGCAACCGGGCAAATTCTCAATCTGATTTCTCAGCAGTCAGTGGATGCACCCCTTCAGCGGTTCATCGACCAGCTAGCCCAAGCAGCAGGGCAGCCCGCAACAGCTCAATTCACCCTGTTTACACTGGTTATTCTGACCGGGCTAGTCACCGTTGGCCGCGCGCCGATTCAGCCTTGGCTGGGCGGCTGGTTTAGCTGGGACACGGCCTTCCGTGCCCGCCGGGTCAATGCCGAGAAAGCGCTCAAGCAAATCCTGTCTCTGCCGCTGGAGTTTTACGATGAAAATAACCCAGGACGCATTGCGGCTCGGGTAGCCAAAGGACTCTCCAACTACACTTGGACCTATCCCGGCATCACCGAACAGCTCATTCCCAAAGTGGTCCGCGTCATCGGAATTTTCATTGTCATCGGTCTGATCGACTGGCGAGTGGCCGCCATCGTCCTTGTCTCAGTAGCAGGCATTTTGACCCACAGCTTTCTCGGGTTAAAAGATCTCTCCCAGCGAGAAGAACGCCTCGATAAGTACATCGAGAACACCGACAGCCGCAACTCGGAAATTATCACCAATATCAAAACGGTGAAAGCCTTCGGAAACGAACTGGCCGAGCTGCAGCGACAAACCCAGCGCCTTGACCGCGAGTTTAAGGTGCTCGACTACCGCATCCACAAGGGTTACACCATCCTGAGCACATACCAGCGCACCATCGTGCAAAGCTGCATGTTTGTTGTACTCTGCACGACACTGTGGCTCACCGTGCGAGGGAATATCTCCATCGGTCACTTCATCACCGTCCTTACGGTGGCCAGCATGGCCTACGCAGAAGTTGACCCGATCTGCGAATTAGCCGAAATGTTTGCTCGTCGCTATGCGCCCATGGCCCGCTTTCAGGAGTTTACCGCGCTGCCACCCGGCAATGACGCCGGTGCCCTCCTACCCGATGGCCCCGAGTACGAATTCACGGGTAAGGTGCACTTTCAGCAGCTCACCTTCGGCTACAGTGCCAATAAGCCTGTACTGAAAAACATCGAGCTGCTGATAGAGCCCTACAAAACTGTGGCGCTAGTTGGCCGCTCCGGCTCTGGCAAATCGACCCTAGTAAAACTGTTGTTTCGCTACTTCGAACCCAACAGTGGAAACATTCTCATTGATGGGAAAGATATTCGCCAGCTAGATGTCACCGGCTACCGTAAGCGGCTAGCCATCGTGCACCAGGAGGTAGATATTTTCAACGGGACGCTGATGGAGAATCTGCTGTATGGCAACCCTGAAGCCAGCTTTGAAGAAATCAAAACGGCCTGCGAAATCGCCCAGGCCCACAACTTCATTCAACAGCTCCCAAAGGGCTACTTCACCACCGTCGGTGAGCGCGGCGTCCGTCTCTCGGGCGGTCAGCGACAGCGCATTGGCATTGCTAGGGCGCTCATTGTCAATCCCGATGTGCTGGTCTTTGATGAGGCGACCTCTAGCCTAGACTATGAGTCGGAAAGGGCCATTCAGATTGCCATGCGATCGCTCTTTGGCACCCGCACGCTCATCATCATCGCCCACCGACTCAGCACCGTCCGCGACGCCGACCAGATTGTCGTACTCGACCAAGGCTGCATTAGCCAAGTTGGCAACCACGACGAACTGCTCGAAGCGGGCGGACTCTATCAGCGGCTGCACGCCCTTCAGGAAAGTGGTGAACTGATTGATTAGGTTAATTGGTCAGGTTAATTGATTAGGGGCCTGAGAGAATTAAGCTCTCAAGTTCCGAATCAACAAACTCATCACTTCACCCTGCCGAGGCGTGATAATTAACTGATTGTCAGGAATGGGGACCAGCGGACTCCACAGCGCATTTTCTACATATCGCAGCGTATGGAGAAGATGTATCGTCTGCCGGACCCCACCTGGCGTACCGAGTAAGATGTGTCGTAGCGGCTCACCCTCCCCTAGAGAAACTACCGGCGCAGACAACAATTCTGGAGAAACAACAGCTTCCCTCTGAAGATTATCTTCAAGAAGGGCCGTGCCAGAAGCGGAAACAGGAACAGGAGCGGTAACAGGAGACATTGCGAGGGCACTCATGCGTGTGTCAGGTGTTTATTTACACCTTTAGATTCGCACGTCTAGCGGACATATGTCAATCTTCAAAAGAGGCTTGTTTTGCAATCAGCTCCAAATGTTTAGCTGTAGACCGGTCGGGTTCATACACGCCATTTT
>JBCBJS010000046.1:0-37765 GCA_038523095.1 Cyanobacteria bacterium J06626_6 | reverse complement strand
CCTTGTTAAATCCTAATTTTTTGGCGACTCGCTCTAATTCTTTTGCTTTAGCTGGCTTGCTTTAGCTGGCATGAGCGACTGCAAGATCTACATCCTCAGGAAGCGACTTTCCCTCTTCTATGTATTCTTCGCAAATCATGTCAAAGACGCTGGCGAGTTCTGTTCTAGCATCTTCTTGAGTTTGTCCCCAAGCGTGGCAACCTGCGATAGCCGGAACGTAGGCAACAAAGGTTCCGTTATCGTCAGGACGTAATACAACGGTATAGCTTTCTAGAGAAGGCATGACTTTGGGCCGAGATGTTCGCATTCCTATCATATCGCGTGAGAACGACCAAGGGTTGATTCGGTGGGATGGGTGAGGGAGTGTGGGGAGTAGGAAAGGGAATGGGGGGTGGGATATCGTTTCACTCATATAGCCAAGCAATTAGTTCTCCAACCGTTAGTTGAAAATCTACAGCAAACGTAGGCACGGGTAACTGTGCGTCGGCCTCCTCGTACAGCACCGCTGGTAAATCAGGCGTGTAGCCAACCACACACTCTTCAGCCGGGTCAATCAGCCACGCCAGCTGTGTACCGTGTGCCAGCGCGTGCGCGATCTTTTTGAAAACTTTCATTTGACTCTGACCTGGCAATAGAATCTCAATCATCCAGTCGGGTGCGGTGAACAGCTCATCAGCAAGCTTCCCTTTGTCGTCCCGAGGAATTTTAGCCCGCGGTAAAACCGTGACATTAGGCACAATTGAGCGGCCTCCAAAGGTGGATCGCAGTTCGGGAAAGGCTCGGGCTGTTTTGCTAGGAGTCAGCGCTGGATCGATGACTTTGATAAGGCCTGCCTGTATACCGCTGTGAGCTGTCTTCGGCATAGGCTTTTGAATAACTTGTCCATCAATATATTCGCTTGCGGGCTTCGTTTCGGGCTGCTGCAAGAATTCTTCTAGGGTTAGGGTTTTTACGGGCGTTTGTACCATGGCTCAAAACCTACTTTTCATAGTTGATTATGGCAGAGCGTATGTTGATGCGACAGCTTCCCTTGCACAGCTGCCAAGGTATAAACAGAGAGGCTTCTTTCTTGACTGCGCTGCATCAATTCCCGACCATGTGTGTACAACTTTACAGACGTCGGGCACCTTAAACACTCAACTATCGCCTTCCATGACTCAGCTTGACTTAGATGGAAAGAGAAAAGAGAGTCTTTACGCGTGACGCCAAGTGTAGTTACTGGATGGCGTGTCATGATAGGTCACGCGCTGAACTCTCACGCGCCATAGCGGATCGCCGGACACCGTTAGCTCGAAGGGTTGTTTGTGGGTTGTTAGCAGTCGTCTAGGTTGGAAGCGTGGACAATAATCTGGTCGATGAGGCTGCGAACGTCTCTTCCGCTGGCACTGGTATTGTTAACCAGAATGCTTAGTGCTAAAGGGGCGTGATTCGGCGGGTTTAGATAGCCGCTGAGGGTGTAGGTGCGGCTGAGGGTGCCAGTTTTGCCTTGGAAGCGGCCTTCGGCGTTGGTGCCGCGCATTCTGTTGCGGAGGGTGCCGCTGCGTCCGGCGACGGCGAGAGAGTTGCGGTAGACGTTTGCATTGCTGGTTTTGGCCATGGCCTGAAGCGTGTCGACGAAGGCTTCGGGGGTGGCGAGGTTGCGGCGGGAGAGGCCGGAGCCATCGACAATGTCTACACTGCCAGGGCGAATGCCAAGGTCGGTGAGAATTTTGTTGACGGCGGCTGCGCCGGAGACGTAGGCATCTTGGGTGGTGGGCTCTACGCTGCGGCCCAGTGTTTTGAGCATGGACTCGGCGTAGATGTTGACGCTGTAGAGATTTGTGGGGTCGATGAAGGCGCGTAGCGGTGGAGACTGGATGGCGGCGAGTTCGACTAGGCCGCTGGGTGGATTGGCTACAGAGGCTTGTGCGCGGGCTGTGGATAGGCCGTAAGCGTTGAGGCTTTGTTGAAACTGCTCTGCAAAGTAGCTGCCTGGATCGAGTAATGCGATAGAGCTGTTGTCGCTGGCGGTGCCAGCAATCAGCTGGCCGCGAACGCTCATGACTTTTTGTCCGGGCCTTTGTCCAGCGTCAATAAATTCACTGCCGCCGCCGACTGTGCGAGTGTTGTTCTCGATGCGCCAGCCGCGAACAAATTCGGGCCGGTCCCACACGATGCTGAGGGGTTGACCGGCTCGGTTGGGAATGGAGGTGAAGCCGAGTTCGTTGCGATTGAGAATGAGGCTATTGGCACCTGCGCCGTAGCCTGCGCGGTAGTCTTCGTCATCCCAGAAGGGGCTGGCGATGGGACCGGTGAAGTAGTTGTCTATGGCGGTGAGGCTATTGACGCGGGTGATGCCCTGCTGCTTTAGCTGACCGGAGAGGAGGTTGATTTGGTAGCTGGTGAAGGTGGGGTCGCCGCGGCCAACGACGTAGAGATCCTGGGTGGCAGCGTTTGGCTGGCCGTAGACGGAGGTGCGAATGGTGAAGTCGGGGCCTAGGTTGTGAAGGGCGGCGGCAGTGGTGAGGAGTTTGACGTTTGAAGCGGGGACAAACTTTTCTTGGGCGCGCCGGGCGTAGAGGGTGCGGGTGTCGGGGTTGGCATCTTCAATGAGAATGCCAACGTCTGCGCCATCGAGGGTGTAGCCATTGACGATCGCATCGATTTTGCGGGGAAGGTCGGCCCGGCATATGCCAGCGACGGCGGCGTTAGCCTGGGTTAATACGGCCAGACCCCCGAGTAAACCGAGGAAGAGCTTCTTCCACGGTCGGAACTGAACATGCCCTGAGGCCGATTGCACGGCAGGTGAAACAGGCAGCTGATGCGAAGTCTTCATAGCTCATGATGGAGGTGAGGTGCGAGTGTAGTAGATGATGTGCTCAATCTATCCACGCAGGTTCTGGCATAGGACATCGCCAGGACAAATCCTGCAACTGGCTACTACTCAACAAGCTTACTTGAAGGGTCACCCTGAAAAATACCGTGACTTTGCCTAGGCGGTGTTCGTTGCCCGAAAAGACTGATATCTATAGGATTGTCCATCGTGGGAAGGGGCTAAAAGACCTTTTGAAATGGTATTTGTTGGGCTAAAGCAGGTTAGCCAAAGTTGTTATTGGCACACTATATTTCTCTTTTGTTGTATGGCTAAAAGGACGGTGCTGGGCTGGGCTACTGAAATCTTTGAACTTTTGTGACTTCGGGGGCGCCTACCGGCAGGCCGTAGCTCATCACCGGGGGCATTCCGGCGACTCGGCGAATGGCACCTGTCTGTATGTTGATGGCTTCGAGGCGTTGGGTGCTGCCCAGATATCCTTCGCACAGAACAATTGCTTCTGTCTCGGTCGCAAAGCCATAAAAACTGGCAAAGTCTAGTTCGTCGCAAACGGTTGGTGTGGAGACGGTGATGTTGTTGTTGCGCAGGTCGAAGATGGTGATATGGTTGCCGCCGTCTCCGCCTGCATAGACGGTTTGGAGATCTGCGACGAGAAAGTTGCCGTCTGGTGAGAAGGACTGCAGGTGATAGATCAAGTAGCTATCGGGGTAGGGCTCGAGGGCAATTCGCCGGGTTTCACCGGCGCGTTCTATCACGAGTTCGTGGCGGGAGGTTTCACGGGCATCGGCTGCGCAGCCCAGCGGGCCGTCGGACTGCCGCATGGGGCTACCGGGGGTGACGATTTTTCTGAGGATGGCGTCGATGTAGACGTGGGTTCCGTTGAGGGGGGTGGAGGTTAGCTGGTTGGAGCGGTAGCTGACTTCGGTGGCGCGATCGCACCTAATATTGAGCACATCGTTAAGCAGATCTTGCGCAAACTTGGGATTGATTTGGGCTCGGCTCGGCGCTGCGAACGTGCCAATGAGCAGACTGCTGGTAGCTAGGGTGAACAAGGAAAGAAGGTGACGATTCATGGCGTTTGCGTCTCTTCAGGAGGAAGACGCGTTGAGGACGTATTGAGATAGCTATATTCATAAATACCCAGGAGGGCTATGACATTTCGTAAAAACAGTCGCCTGAAGACGGTTTGATAGCCTATTTACCGTGCATTTATCCACGAGTTTGCTGTATGCTGCCAAGACGGCATGACCGGCTCAGTAAAAGCGAGGGGTTGACTGATGGCAGAAGTTCAAAATAGTCGAGATTATCTTCATCCTCAATATCGGAAGGATCGTGAGGCGCTCAACGCGATTATGACGGGCGACATGAGCGGCTTTAACCTGGCTAATTTGGCTCGGTTACGGGTTCGTTACGATGGCTTTCAGGGGGCTAGAGATATTCAGCGCGACCTCGATAAGATGCTGACGAAGCTCGGTATGACTGAAGCAGAACTCTTTGCAAAGACAAGGGAAATTCACCAGGCAGAGTCTGTATTTACGCCGACTTGGACGAAGAAAGGGGAAGATTGGAGCTGAGCGAAAAATCAGACTGCAAGCGAGCTAGTAAGTAGTGCAGCAAAAAAATCCCTGACAATCTTCAGATTGCCAGGGATTAGCTTAGAGCTAGTAAGTACGCAAATATCTCAACGGTGTCTTAGGAGAGTTTAGCCAAGGCGCTTGCGGAGCTGTGTCGCAGCGGCAGTGGCAAAGAGACCGATAGCGGCGACACTGCCAGGTTCAGGAACCTTGGTGGCATCTTTGTGGCTGACGTCGTACCAGCCTTGCTTTTTGTAATTGAACTTATCTAGGCCCTGGTTGGGGTCGTTGTTCTTGTAGGTTGTCGTGAGTTCGTCGACGCCGTGGAGCCAGATGCCAATTTTCCGGTCGAAGGCAATACCGTCCCAATCGTTACCAAAGGTGGACGTCATGTCGTTGATTGTGGTGGCATCTAGGGAGAAGGAGAAGGTGCGCTCGTCGGTCACGCTGTTGTCTACCGTAAGCGCTGTGTTGCCTAGGAAGGTTTCGTTTTTGTAGCTGTCTGAGCCGTTGACACCGTCGTAGTTGTAGATAGAGACGTTGCCAGTGGTGCCGTCCATGTATAAAATGGCATACTCATCTACGTTGTTTTTAGGATCTTCGCCGTCGCTGATGACGAGCCAAGCACCGTCTGCGAGGCGGCCATTGTTGGTGTTGCGGGAGAAGGTGGATGTCCAGCTGAAGACTTCGGTATCGCTGTCGTATTCGGCTTTGATGTATTCATGCTTGCCGACTCTTTTGTTGCCGCCTAGGTTGCTCTCTTCGAAAACAAACGTGCCAGCTTGGGCCGGGGCGATCGCAAAAAGAACAGGAACAGCTGCGAGGGCAAGGCTTGCTTTGATACCCATGTATGGATGACTCCGTAATGTGTGTCGGTTTATACATAGATTGTGGCCTTTTGGTTTTGAGACTGGGTGAGGCCTCTGTAAATACGCACGTGTTTCTTGCTAATTCCACGTAAGTCTTATGTGTGCTGGACATGAAGAAAATGCGGCTATTCTCCGTATGTTTTTTAAGCTCAGTTCAAGCTGTGGAGACGGTACGCTGCCAACGGTTGATATTTATGGATTTCTGTAGATGTTGGCTGAAATGTTGTCTATTGTTTGAGTCTCTAAAATTGTCCGTGTTAATACGAGTAAGGCGTTTTATTCGAAATTTGTTCAAGAAAAAGCCTTCTCGACAGATGATCGAGAAGGCTTTGGTTTAGGTGTTAACGCTGAAAACTGCTTTTGGAAAGCAGGTTGAACGCAGGACTAGGCAAGCCGTTTGCGGAGTGTGGTCGCCGCTGCTCCCGCCAATAGACCTAGGGCTACCGCTGTGCCAGGTTCTGGAACCTTGGTGGTATTGTCAAAGTCGATATCGTACCAGCCTTGCTTGTCGAAAGTGAATCTTTCGAGGGATCCGTCGCTTCTGTAGCTCGTTTCTAGGCCATCAACGCCGTGAAACCAGATACCAATGGCTTCGCCGAAGCCAGCCCCTTTCCACTGGGGGCTGATGTCTGTTCTGTCATTGATATTGGTGGCATCGTAGGAGAAGGCAAAGGTGATTTCGTCGGAGCCATTTTTGGTGACATCAAGCTTTGTGTGGTCGAGGAAGGTCTCGTTGAGGTAGCTTCTCTCGTTCACAGATCCGTCGTAGTTGTAGATGGAGACTTTCTCTTCAGCGCCATCTAAATAGAAGATGGGGTACTCATCGACATCGCTGCTGGGTACGCCGCCTTCACTGAGAACGAGCCAGCCGCCTTCTGCTAATCTGCCGCTGCCGAGTACGGAGTTGCGTCTGAAGGTGGAAGACCAGGTCAGCACTTCTGTCTCGGTATCGTAGGTGGTGGCGATATTTGCGTGGTCGCCAACGTCGAGCTTGCCGCCTACATCATCTTTGTCAAATACAAAGAGTGCAGCTTTTGCAGGTGCGATCGCAAACAACAAAGAAATTGCTGCCATCGCCAGACTCAATTTAAAACGCATTCGTGGAACTCCAATAAAACAAAGTCGAGTTGAATGAATGGATTATCACTTTTTTTGATATGACTTTTCATAAGCGACTGATGAATCTCATCAATTTTTTTGCAAAATAAAAGCAAGTTTATTGTGTCGATAAGACGAAGTGATTCTTTTTTGTGTGTTGCAACTATTAATTGAAAAATTATTCCGTCGTTGAAACGGCCTGACAGAGAGGCTTTTGGGCGATTTAGGTGGATTTATGTGAAAGTGATTTCAGTCTGCTCTTACGTCTCCTTAGTCCTCTTTTAAGAGGTGAATTCGAGTACTCAGTAAACTCCGAAGTAATGCCTAAAGCCCTTTTATACTCGGGGATTTCCGAAATCTCTTTTGCTTTAAAGGAGACTTTCAGTCAATGGTCTCTTGACAAGTGTAGGCATCGCATGGATTGGACAAAGTTTGACTGCAACAACTTTTGGAACAGATTTTGGCAAAAAGGTTGACTTTCATGCTTCGTTCACCATCGTGCTACATGTCTGTTGCGGGTGTTCTGTCAAGCGGATAACGGCTGAATTTCTATGGTTTGCAACGGTTTTCAGCTAGTCGAGCATCGGGGAATGGGTTACAGTAGCAAGTAGAAATGCTTAAACATCTGTAACTTTCGTTCTAATGTTGGGTTGTTTGAACGTTGATTTGGCATTGATTCGATATTGATTCGGCATAGATTTGACAGTGGTTTGACAGTCTTTATTCACGGGTACTTTTCATGAAAGCTTTGCTGATATATCCCCTGTTTCCTAAAAGCTTTTGGTCTTTTGATAAGGCTATTGAGTTGGCAGGGCGCAAGGCTATTCTGCCGCCGCTGGGCTTGGTAACCGTGGCGGCGCTGCTGCCCCAATCGTGGGACCTCAGGCTGGTAGACCGCAACGTTGAAGCGCTCAGCGAGTCAGATTGGGACTGGGCAGAGCTGGTGATTTTTTCGGGCATGATTGTGCAGAAGCCCGATATGCTCGCCCAGATTCGCGAGGCGAAGCGCCGGGGCAAGCAAGTGGCCGTTGGCGGGCCCTATGCGACTGCGCTGCCGGAGGAAGTCATAGAAGCGGGCGCTGATTTCCGCGTATTGGACGAAGGCGAGATTACGCTGCCGATGCTGGTAGAGGCGCTTGAAAAGGGCGAAACGGAGGGGACCTTTCGGGCGCTAGAGCGACCCGATGTCAGCCTTAGCCCGGTGCCGAGGTTTGATTTGCTGAAGCTGGATGCCTACTCGGAGATGGCGATCCAGTTTTCACGGGGATGCCCTTTCCAGTGTGAATTTTGCGACATTATTGTGCTTTATGGCCGCAAGCCGCGGACTAAGAGCCCTGAGCAGCTAATTGCCGAGCTGGAATTTTTGTACGAACTCGGCTGGCGGCGCAGCATCTTTATGGTCGATGACAACTTCATTGGCAATAAGCGAAATGTGAAGCTGATGCTGAAGGCGCTGAAGCCGTGGATGCGAGAGAAGGGCTACCCCTTCACTTTTTCAACTGAGGCATCGGTGGACTTGGCTCAGGACCAGGAGCTAATGGACCTGATGACAGCCTGCAACTTTGGGGCGGTGTTCTTGGGCGTAGAGACACCGGATGAGGCGAGTCTGTCGGTGACTCAGAAGTTTCAAAATACCCGCGATCCGCTCAGCGAGTCGATTCATAAGATTGCGAGTAGCGGCATTCGGGTGATGGCAGGCTTCATTATTGGCTTTGATGGAGAAAAGAAAGGGGCGGGCGATCGCATTGTTAAGTTTGTAGAAAGTTGCTCAGTGCCTACCGCGCTCTTTAGCATGCTCCAAGCGCTGCCCGACACTGCCCTGTGGCATCGACTGGAAAAAGAAGACCGGTTGCTCGCAGGCAAAGAAACGGCCAATATCCACCAGACGACGCTGATGAACTTTGTGCCGACCCGTCCGGTAGAAGAGGTCGCCCAGGAATATGTCGATGCATTTTGGGACCTGTACGACCCACAGAAGTACCTGGACCGCTGCTACCGGCACTACCGTATTTTGGGTGAGGCTCCCTGCCACAACGAAAACAAGCGCCCGCCAAAACCTAAGTCTGCTAGGGAGCCTTTCAATTGGCATCTGTTGAAAGGCCTGGCAATTGTGTGCTGGAAGCAGGGCATTCAGCGCAAGACGCGCTCGACGTTTTGGGCTTATCTGTGGGAGATGTTTAAGCACAACCGAGGCGGTGTCGGTAGCTACCTAACGGTGTGCGCTCAGATTGAGCATTTCCTGGAGTATCGCCAGATTGTAAAAGACCAGATTGAGGCGCAAATTGCCGATGTGATTGCCTCTAGGGCAGAGGAAGAAAAGCCGGTGGTTGCGTCGGTGGCGTAAGAGCGGTTTGCTCAGTGCGGTTTGCTCAGTGCGGTTTGCTCAGTGCGGTATGCCCAGCGCGCTATGCCGCTTTCTCCATCACCATCGCTTCAATGTCTTCTGCTTTGGTGGGCAGGGCTTGGCTGAGCACCTCGTTGCCTTCAGGTGTAATGAGAATGTCGTCTTCTATGCGGATGCCTCGGACATCTTGGAAGGTTTTGAGGCGGTCCCAGTTCACCATGTCGGTGTAGCGATCGCGGTTATTTGGATCGTTCAAAATACCTGGCACCTGGTAGAAACCGGGTTCGATGGTGACTACCATGCCTGCCTGCAGCGGACGGTCTAATCGGAGAAAGGCGAGGCCAAAGCGATCGCTGCGCTGCCGTCCTGCTGCGTAGCCCGCCAAGTCGCCCAAATCTTCCATATCGTGAACATCTAACCCCATCAGGTGACCGACACCATGGGGGAAGAACAGCGCATGGGCATCTTGTGCAACCAGATCCTCTGGATCCCCCTTGAGAATGCCTAGATCCACCAGACCCGCGGCGATAATTTGGCAGGCGATGAGGTGGATAGTTTTGTATTCCACGCCGGCTTGGGCCTTTTCGATGCAGAAGTCGTGGGCGGCCAGAACGATATCGTACAGGTCGCGCTGGGTGGCTGAAAATTTGCCGCTGACTGGCCAAGTGCGGGTAATATCGGAGGCCCAGCCGTCGGGCGTTTCTGCGCCAACGTCCGCCAGCAGCAGGTCTTGCGGGCCCAGGGGATTGTGGTAGTGGTGGTTGTGCAGCACTTCCCCGGCGACTGTGACGATACTGCCGTAGGCGCAGCCCATGTTGTGGCCCGCGATTACGGCCTCCATGATGGCACGAATCTGGGCTTCGGTTTTGGCGGTGGGGGTGGCGGCCATGCCAGCTCGATGGGCGCCCGTGGTGACGATAAGGGCGCGGCGGATGGCGGCGATCGCCGCCTCATCCTGAATCATTCTGAGCTGTACAATTGCCCTGGCAAAATCTCGATGGCCATCGGGCCTTTGGCGCTGCAGCACGATGCCTCTTTGCAGTAGGGTTTGCTGCATCATTTGAACGGTCTGATCGCGCTCTCCTAGCGTTGCAGCCCCCAGGGAAAAATCGGCTAGGTCTGCCAGCGGCCTAGCCTCATCAGCGCCCATCATCTGGGCAATATTGTCGCGGCTGGGGCTAGGACCGTGCCAAAGGGCATCATCAGCGCTGCTTTCATCCATAAATAGCGTCAGCCGGTTGCCATCTAGGCGAATGGCCGCATTTTCTAGCGCTAACCCGGCGAAGTAGAGGAAGTGGCTGCTGGCCCGGAATGGGTAGGTGTTGGCCGCGAAGTTGCGAGACGGGGGCGCGCCAGACCACAGCAGGGCTGGGAAGTCGATGAGTTTGGAGAGCTTTTGGCGGCGCGATCGCAACGTATCTGCCAAGGTAGGCACTGACCGAGCTGGGCTGCTTTGCGTGTGCTCAGTCAAAGTACTGGGGGGAATAGAAGCAGTTTGCATAGCTTGTGGTAACTTCCTTGGTATTGCTATTTTCGCTGTTATGTTCTCTGCGGCAGACGCTGAGCGGTTAATCTTTACGTTGGTGAGCCCGGTTGAGACCGTAGAGACGGTACCGCTAGGGGTGGCGGACTGTTTGGGCCGGGTGCTGGCTGCGCCGGTGACCAGCTCACTGGACTTTCCTCACTGGGACAATTCTGCGATGGATGGCTACGCGATCCGCGCTAGCGATGTGCAAACCGCGCCTACCCAGCTGTCCGTCGTTGAAGAGATTCCCGCGGGGCGCCCTCCTCAGAGGACAGTAGGTGCGGGGCAGGCGGCGCGGATCTTGACGGGGGCAATGATGCCTGTAGGCGCAGATACGGTGGTGATGCAGGAAGAGACGCAGCGCCAGGTTAGTCGGACGGATGGGGCGGAAGATGCCGTGCTTATCTTAAAGGTGCCACAGCCAGGCGCTTTTGTGCGGCGGCGGGGCAGTTTTTATCAGGCGGGGGATGCGCTTTTGGGGGTGGGTCAGGCGATCGCACCTGCAGAAATCGCGATTCTCGCTGCCGCTCAGCAGACTCAGGTGACGGTGTACCGGCGGCCTCGAGTAGCCATTTTATCTACCGGGAGTGAGCTGGTCAGCCCCGACCAGCCGCTACAGCCGGGGCAAATTGTCGATTCTAATCAGCAGGCACTGACGGCACTGGTCACACAGGCTGGCGCGGTTCCGCTGGCTATGGGTATTGTGCGTGATGACCGCCGCAGCGTGAAGGCGGCAGTTGCCTCTGCGCTCGATCAGGCTGATATGGTGCTGTCCACCGGGGGCGTTTCGGTGGGTGATTATGACTTTGTAGATGATGTGCTGGCTGAGCTGGGGGCGACGCTGCACATTCGCGCTGTGGCCGTGAAGCCTGGGAAGCCGCTGACGGTAGCCAGCTGGGCAGGGGGGGCTGAACGGTCTACAGCACATGAGGCCCCAGGCAAGCTGTATTTTGGCCTGCCGGGAAATCCGGCGTCGGCGATGGTTGGATTTTGGCGGTTTGTGGGACCTGCGATCGCTAAGCTGTCGGGCCGCCGGGGTCCGTGGGCGCCTGATTTTGTCTTGGCGGAGGCGACGACTGAGCTGCGGGCCGGGGGCGGGCGGGAGACCTATCTTTGGGGTGAGCTGACGGCGGGGGGCACCGGATATCGATTTGGCCGGGCAGCCGGTTTGCACAACTCTGGCAACCTAGTGAACTTAGCCAATACGAGTGGTTTGGGTGTGGTGCCCCAGGGTGAGACGGTGATTGCGAAGGGTGCGCCCGTGCGCGTTCTCAAAATTCGTTAGTACGAGCCTGAATATAGCCGTGAATGCCGCCAAAGGCCGAACAATTGTTAGAATCAAGGATGTTACTTACGTTTGCCGTTGGGGCATCGTGGGTTGATTCTTGGAAAGGTCTTTTTAAGACGTGCGATCGCTAGGGCCACTATGACCTCGGAATACGATGAATACAATGCTCGCCCAAGGCCTCGATCCGATGCTCGATCCAGTGCTCGACCGAAACGTCCTTCAAGGTCTCTGCGCGATGCCTCAAGTGATTCTTCCACGCTAGGCAGTGGAGCCTCTTCGGTTCCTCGCTTCACCTCAAAGCTGCCAGTTCCCCGTCGCTCTAGCGTGTCTGAATATTCTGATGGCTACCCTGACAACCCGAGTAAGTCTGATCTAGACGATGCTGACAGCTCTAAAAAGAATAGCTTCCTTACCACGCTGATGGGGGTGCGCTGGCTGAGAAGCTGGCCGCTGGTAATGCTGGTACTTTTCGGTATCTTGGGCGTGGCGGGCACTTCTGCTATCGTCAGCCTGTTTCGCATTCCAACTCTGCCCAACTGCCGGGCGATCTTTTGGCCTACGGCGTCGGCTTCCCTGCGACTGCAGTGCGCCGAATCCTACGCGGCTGAGGGCGATGTAAAAAATTTGCTGGCTGCGATCGCCCTAGTTGACCGGCTGCCCGCAGACCATCCCCTACGCGAAGACATCATCGATGATCGGATTGAGACCTGGGCCAACTTGGTTCTAGATTTGGCCGAACGCTCCTTTGAGGAGGGCGAGCTACAAGAAGCGATTGAAAGCGCTCGGAAGATTCCATCAAGAACGGCCGCTGCTGAGGTTGTTGAAGAGCGAATTGAGCGCTGGCAGGCGATTTGGAAAGAAGGCGAAGACGGCTTTAACTCAGCGGTTGAGAAGCTGAAGGCAAAAGATTTTCAAGGTGCCTTTACACTGTCTGTGGTGCTGCTCGATGTGCCAAACCGCTACTGGGCAACCGAAAAGTACAACGAACTGACTAGGATGATTTCCCTGGCTAGGGAAGACAGCCGCCGCCTTTCTGAGGCATTGGGATTTGCGAGGGAAGGCACGGTTAAGGGCTTTACGGAAGCGCTGAAGCGGCTCAAAGAAATCAGTGAAGACAGTGTGTTTAACGCAGAGGTCCAGGCTGAACGCAGAAAAATTGCTCGGGAAATGCTGGATTTGGGTGAGGCATCGCTGGCTGATCGCAACCTTGCTGACGCGCAAGCCCTGTTGAACGCGATTCCCCGCGATATTGGGCTGGATGCAGAAATTGCTGATTTTCAGATTTTTGTGACGGCCTATCAGCAGGCCTGGACGGGGAATGTCAGCGGTTTGGAAAATGCGATTAACCGAATGAAGACCCTAGGTAAGCGGCGACCGCTATACGAAAAGGGGCAGCGGCTAATCGCTCAGTGGGAGTCTGAAATACAGGATGTTGCCATTCTCAATCAGGCGAGAGAGCGGGCAGATAGGGGCAGTACTGCTGACCTGACAGCGGCGATTTCAATTGCGTCGCAGATTTCCCGTCGCTCGCCCCAGTGGAATAAGGCAGCAGAGCAGATCGGGGACTGGCGCACCCGAGTGGAGACCGTGCAGGACCGACCTATTTTGGAAAGGGCGGATCGGCTGGCCTCTGTGGGGACGCCTGATAATCTTCGGGCGGCGATTCAGGAAGCCCGTAAGATTTCGTCAGGGCGGACGCTTGGCACTGAGGCCGATGAGCGGATTGCGACTTGGACGGGGCAGATTCAGCGAATTGAGGACCAGCCGATTTTGGATCAGGCGAGGCAGCGTGCTGGTACGGGCGATCGGGCTGGGGCAATTGCGATCGCTTCTAGAATTGGGGAAGGTCGGGCGCTATATGCCACGGCTCAAGAAGACATTGGCCGTTGGCAGCTCCAAGAAAATGGCCGACAGCGCCTAGGTGAGGCCGTCAATGCGGCTGCTAGTGGTGATGCTGAAGGGCTCTCCAATGCAATTAACATTGCCTCTAGGGTGCCTGCTGGCAGTGATAGCCGGGCCCGCGCCGACAGTCAGATCAACCGCTGGAGCTGGGACCTGCTGCGACAAGCGGAGGCAACAGCAAATCGGAATTTAGAAACAGCCATTACGCTGGCTAGCCGAATTCCAGCAGAGGCGGAAGCATATGCCTCTGCCCAGGTTAGAATCGGCAACTGGCAAGAAACCCTACGCCGCGTAGAGGCAGCTCGCCGCCCGGCTGATTCTGCCCCTGCGCCAGTGGTTGAGGGGAATGGTGACGACTTGCCTCAAGAGATAGAACTGGCGCCTGGTAATGCAGAGTAAATGCAGCATAGGCACAGACCAGACGGCAGCGGAGGTGCAGCACAACTGGGACAGGGACGCACGTGCGTATGTTCTCAGTCGTTGCGATGAGCGCCTGAAGATTAGCTATCGCCTAGGTTAGAGGCTGCTTCTTTGACATCGGCTGTGAGATTGTCCGCAGTTTTAGCGGCTTGGGTTTGTAGCTGGTCAACAGCTTCTCTTGCAGGCTCAAGCGGATCGGATGCTTGCTTGCTCCGCCGCTCGGCAACGTTGCTGAGTTCACGAGCTTTGGCTTCAGACTGTTTGGTGTTGCGTCTGGGGTCAACGGCGTCAAAGTTGTTCACACCGCCTTTTTCAGGTTGGATCTGTTCGTAGCGCTCAGTCGACTGGATGCCGCGATCGCCCTCTTGGTAGGGAACCGCGTAGGAAGGCGCGCTCAGACTCCATAGGCTGAAGCTAACGAGTCCTACAGTGGCCAGCTTAACGGTGATCTTGCGACTTAGTGTGCGACCTAGTTTTCTCAAAGCTTCGAGATTAAAGGATTCAAAAAAAATGTTCATAGTTGTCAGTCTCTTCTATTTTGTTACAGCAAACTTCGATAGCACAAAGTTTCTCGGCTGGAACTCACAGCCCTGCTAGCGACAGTATATTCATGCAGACCGAATTCTCTGCTCAGTCAAAAGGTAGTTCTTCTTCTCTACCTGTAGCCTTGATCGCGATTACTGAAGTTGCTCGGCGGCTTTATGTGCCGCTGCTTCTATCTTTTGGAGGAGGTTTCGCAGAGGTGCTTTAATTCTCTTCTGAAAAAGAGCGCGGATGTTGTTTGTGCTGTCTTTGAGCTTTCGAGTTGATTGTTTCTGAAGATCTGCTGTTGCGATTGCCAATTTATCTCTAAGCCGTTTGGGATGTTGTTTGATATCTGAAGCGAGCTGTGTTTTTGCCCGTGAAATTCGCTCCGTCAATTGGTCAATTGAGGGAGAGATAGCAGGTTTGTCGAAAGAAATAGATTTGGCCTGTAAAGGGCTATGCTTTTGCCTTGCAGCTGCGATAATGCTGTAGGGATTTCTTCGCTCAAAAGTTCTGTGAGTCGCTTCTTTACGGGTCTGTTTAGGTTGCTGAAAAGTCTTCTTGATTATCTTCTCAGGCTGTTTTCTAGAAAAGCCAAGATCCTCGCCCTGGATTTTCGGGGGTACTTTCTGTCTTTCTGCTGACTGTTCCTGCTCAGTCGATTGTTCTTGGGTTACTCGCTGCCGAGTAGATGGGCTTTGGGTAGAGCTCGTCTGAACCGGTGAGGCCAGTGAAGTGTGTGAGGGTGCCTGCTTGTAGAAAGGTAGGCTGGGTAGCCTCAGGTATCTTTGGGGTGAGTCGCTTAGTTTGTTTATTTGATTGTGGAAGAGGCTACCGTTTTGAGGCGGTCGGGGCTGAGAAGGTTGGGGCACTGCGGCTAAGGCTGACGGCTTTTCGAAGGAGAAGCAGAGAACGGTGAACAGTACAACAATAGCCGCAGAGTTTAGTTTCACAGCGTCAGGATAGAGGGTTGTGCGTGCAGAAAAGAGCTACAGGCACTACTCTATCCTTAACTGCTACCACACTCAAATAGCCTATCTTTAGAAGATCACTATCGTTGTCGTAGCGATTTTGATGGATAGAGTATGATGGCGCAATGGTCTTTGGTGCCCGGCCTGATAAAAAGGAGGGAAAATAAAAGCAAGGAAAAACGCTGAATCGTTCTGACAATAGCTATCTGACCTGTATGAAAGAACTGGCACTACAAACATATTTAAGGACTCAAGGCCTTGCAACTTTGGAGACGACCTATGGCATCAGGACGCGTCGCCATAGCCTGTTTGAGAACCTGGTTTGTCTGAAGTACTCTCAGTTTGAATCGCCGATGGCCGAACCTGTGGTGCAGCAGTGTCGAGGAATTATTCTCGATGAGGCAGACGATTGGTCTGTGGTGTCGTACCCGTTTGACAAGTTTTTTAACTATGGTGAGCCCCATGCGGCTGAACTTGATTGGGAAAGCGCCCGCGTACAGGATAAGCTAGACGGCTCGCTAATGACGCTGTATTTTTACAATGGACGGTGGCAGGTGCAGTCGAGCGGGACACCGGATGCTAGTGGTGAAGTGACGGGCTACGAGTTTTCTTTTGCAGAGTTGTTTTGGCGGACTTGGGAGGGCTTGGGCTACCTACTGCCAAAGCAGTATGAAGACTATTGCTTTATGTTTGAGCTGGAGACACCTTATAACCGGATTGTTGTACAGCACAGTGAGCATGCTCTGACGCTGCACGGTGTGCGAAATGTCAGGACATTTGTGGAAGCGTCGCCTGAGGTATGGGCCAATCGGACGGGCTGGCGTTCGGTGGATAGCTATCCTTTTGGGACGGTTGAAGCGCTAATAGCTAAGGCAGAACAGCTAGATCCCTTTGAGCATGAGGGGTTTGTGGTGTGCGATCGCTTTTTCAATCGGGTAAAGCTGAAGTCTTCTGAATATGTGAAGCTATCTCACCTGAAGGAAGGCAGTTCGGAGCGCAAGCTGCTCTCGATTGTTGTAAATAATGAAAGTGCTGAATTTTTAGCTTACTTTCAAGAGTTGGAAGCGCTCTTTAGAGAGATTGAAGCCAGATATGCAAGGCTGGTGGAAAAGCTAGAAAAAGAATATGAGAAATACAGAGAGATTGAAGTGCAAAAAGAGTTTGCGATGGCTGTGAAAGCCCTGCCCTACTCAGGCGTACTGTTTGCACTGCGGGCTGGCAAGGTGCGCTCCGTGCGAGACTACTTGGCGAGCCTACCAATTGTGAAAGTAGAACAGCTTTTGGAGGAGATGGTGTGAAGCGGGTCATTGTCACAGTCGGTCTGCCAGGCTCAGGCAAATCTACCTGGGCGAAGGAACTGATTACCAGGGAAGCAGGCAAGTGGGTGAGGGTAAACAAAGACCTCTTGCGAGAAATGTGCCACAACTCAGTGCATTCCAAATCGAATGAAAAATTTATTGTCCGGCTGCGGAATCTGATCATTTTAGAGGCGATAGAGGCCGGTAAGCACGTCATCGTAGATGATACGAACCTCCACCCGAAGCATATTCGCACCGTGACGGAACTTGTGAAGGGAAAGGCGACGGTAGAAGTAAACAACAGCTTTCTGGCAGTTCCTGTTAAAGAGTGCATTCGCCGCGACCTGAATCGTCCGAACTCCGTGGGCAAGGATGTAATCATGCAGATGTACCGGCAGTTTCTGATGCCGAAGCAGGCAGCCCCGCCGCATGATCCTGCGCTAGAAGATGTGATTGTGGTGGATATGGACGGGACGCTGGCTTTGATGGGCGATCGCAGTCCCTACGATGTCAGCAAGTGCGACCAAGACCCGCCGAATATGCCGGTATTACAGACCATTCTGAAATGGCAGAAGACGCACAAAATTATCGTAATGTCTGGCCGAACGGATGATGGAAAAGAGAAAACCATCGCTTGGCTGAAACAGTATGGCGTACGATATGCAGCGCTGCACATGCGAAAGGTGGGCGATATGCGCAAAGATACAATTGTGAAAGAGGAGATGTACCAGGCTTACCTCGCGGGTAAGTACAACATTGTTGCTGTATTTGACGATCGCAAAAGTGTTGTTGAAATGTGGCGATCGCTCGGTCTCACCGTATTTCAGGTAGCTGAGGGAGACTTTTAGATGGCTGCCAGATAGCCTAAACCAGCTGACTTGAGGGGGATTCGCTGCCGTCTGGCAGGATGGTTTCGCTGAGCTTGGCCCCTTTGAGCTGCTCTTGCTGTACGTCTGCCCAGCGCATTTCTGCATTGGAAAAGTCTGTTTCCCAGAGGGTGGCACCCCGCAGGTTAGTGCCTCGTAGGATGGCTGCTCGCAGATCGGCCGCTGTCAGGTCGCTGCCGAAGAGATCTGCGTGGCTGAGGTTGGCGCCGGTTAGATTGGCTCCAGAGAGATCGGCACCGCGCAGGTTGGCCCCTTCTAAGTTGGTGCCTGCGAGGTTGCAGCACTGGAGATTGGCCTTGGGAAGGGCAATGCCTGCAAGGTTGGCTTTGGGCGCTTCTAGCCACTTGAGGGGGACGCCGTCGTGGTGGAGGTCTTTTAGGGCCTGGTAGCGGGCGTAGCTGGTGGTGACGTTGGCAGCGGCGGCGGTATCGATGACTCGCCAGGCCTCGTAGTGCTTTTGGGTTTTGCGGTCGGGGGCGGCTTTGACGTAGAGAATGACGGCGAGTGCAAGGGCGATCGCTTCAGCGTCACTGAGAATAAGCTTGAGAACGCGCAGCCAGGAAAGTGGCTGGGGATCGATATTCTGTTCTATAAAAATCACAAAACAAGCCAAAAGGCAGAAGGCTACGATGGCCACTAGCCAGGTAGGAACGGCCTGAATCCGATTTTCTAGCTCATGGATAGATTGGCGTGACCAGGGATAGCGTGGAGCCATTGGATTGCTGTAGGAGAAGATGACGGCTGCAGTTTGGCAGGTGGGAAGCTAATCCCTAAGATGCAGGAATTTGGTGCAGGCCGGGTGAATTCGGAACTTTTCGATATTCTCAAGGTTGATGGTGGGCAGCTCGTAGTGGCCGAGGTATGCGCCGCGATGGCGGATAGATTTTTGGCTGGTTTGGGGAACGAGGACCTTGAGAAAGCCGATTTTCCATAGAATTTGCTTCAGCTCTAGGTAGTCGAGGTCGAGCACCCAGGGGGCGGCTTGCTCTACATCGATTTCGCCGACGACGATGGAGAGCAGGAGGTAGTCGAGATCTTCTTTGTGGTAATAGGTTTTATGACCCCGGAAGACTTCAAAAACGTCTAGCAGGAAGGGATATTGAAACCGATATTCGGAGGCGAGGTCTCGGGTTTTTTGTTCGGAGTAGGATTCTTCTGCCGCAGCGATCGCACATTCATCAATTCGCTTAGTTACCAGTGAGTAATCGATGCATTCAACGCACAGCTTGCAGAACTGCAATAGCTCACGGGGGCGCAGCTGCGTGCGGTCAATAATGTAGTCTAGCGACTCCACATCTAACGAGCTGAGCTTGGAGACAAAGACCGTTTTCCAGCGCTTCAGCGCAGTCAGATGAGCCGATTCTGGGAAGGAGTGGCCAATTCGCCGGGCGATCAGCTCTAGCAGCTCATTTTTACCCCAGCGGATGACTTCTACATCCTCTCGGATTTTTTGAGCATCCTCGTAGATTTGAGGGATATTGTCGAACAGCTCCTGGCGGATGGAGATGTAAATTCGCAGGTTGGTGTTGAGCAGGTTGATTTTTTGCGTAGCCTGAAAGAGTCCTGCTAGAAAGTACTTGGCATCTTCAGAATTGTCCCAGCCTTTGTCGAGCTCATCGACGAGTACGGTGATGCGCGTATTTTTTAGCACGTTGTTGAGGCTGGGGAGCAGCGCCTTGATATCTTCTAGGTCGTACAGGGCCTGAAGATCTCGGGAGCGGAGGGTGCCTTCGTGGGATTCGAGCTTGACCCGCTCGATGCGCTTGAGGTAGGTCACCAGCATGCCGATGGAGCTGGTCTCTTGGGCGAGCCCATTGCCGCTGACGTAGTTGTAAATATTTTTCTGGGCGCCGAGCAGGAGGCCGCGCTTGTTTTGGGCGATACGCTTGAAAATGAGGTTGTAGAGCAGGTATTGCCAGGCGACGGAGTAGGCGCTCTGCTTACCCCAGGAGCCTTCCTTTTCGCTGCGCAGGTACTCGGAGAGCAGTTCGTAGGAGTAGTCTTCGGGTGAAAGCTCTAGAACGAGGTTGCCTTTCTTGCGCTCGGTGGTGGCAATGTATTTAAAAATGGCGCTTTTGCCTGCGCCGCGATTGCCCACGAGAATGGTCTTGCGCCCGTTGAGAAAGCGGTGGTAGGCGTCGTTTTGGTAAAAGTATTCGGCAAGGCCAACGTCAATGTCGCGTTCAGCCGAATCTGAGCCTAAATTGAGGCTTCTGATGTCAAATCGCATAGGCACGACGGCGATAGGCGTTTGGACTCAGTTTAAACTTACGGGCAGCACTTGAAAAGTACCCGGGCAAGGGGCTTGACAAGCGTCGCAAAGCGTAGGCTACGGAGCTGCGTAAGCAGGTGATTATTCGGTTAGTTGTAGTTACCACACAAGCAACTAACCCAATGAAATGAGTAGCCCCGCAACTGGGAGCAGTTTTTACAAAACTATAGGCTTCTTAGAAGACGCAGCAGCCAGCTTTGACATAAGATCTACAGTCTATTGACATGACACCGTAGAGAAGATTTCTCATGAGCGCGACAGAATACAGATTAGGAACAAAGTGCCTACACGCCGGGCAGGAGGCTGATCCTACCACTATGGCCTGCGCTGTTCCTGTCTACCGTACTAGCGCCTACAAGTTCCGCGATACTGAGCACGCCGCCAATCTGTTTGCGCTCAAGGAACTGGGTAATATCTACACTCGCCTGATGAACCCCACACACGATGTGCTCGAAAAGCGGGTTGCGGCAATGGAAGGCGGTGCAGGCGCACTGGCGCTCTCTTCAGGTACCAGCGCAATCTTTTATAGCATTATCAATATTTGCCAAGCCGGTGACGAGATTGTCTCAGCCAATACGCTCTACGGCGGCACCTACACCATGTTCAAAAATATTCTGCCGCAGTTCGGGCTGAAGGTGAATATGGTAGACCCGCGCGATCCCGAGAATTTTCGCGGTGCGATTACCGATAAAACGAAACTGCTGTTTTGTGAAACGGTGACGAACCCGGCGCTGGAAGTCGCTGATTTGGAGGCGATTAGTGCGATCGCTCACGACAACGGTATTCCTCTCATCGTCGATAGCACCTTCACCACCCCCTACCTCATTCGGCCCATAGAACACGGAGCAGATATCGTTGTCCACTCCTTGACCAAATGGCTTGGTGGTCACGGCACCGGCATCGGCGGCATTGTGGTAGATAGCGGTAAGTTTGACTGGGCCTCCGGAAAATTTCCGCTCATGAGCGAGCCCGAAGAAAGCTACCACGGTTTGCGTTGGGCGCACGATTTGGGTCCCCTTGCTCCCCTGGCTTACATCCTGCGAATGCGCCTGATTCCCCTCCGCAACCTGGGTGCCTGCATCTCTCCAGACAATGCCTGGATCTTTTTGCAGGGTATTGAAACCCTGCACCTAAGGATGCAGCGTCATTGCGAAAACGCGATGAAAGTTGCTGATTTTTTACAGCAGCAGCCCAACGTAGAGTGGGTTCGTTACCCTGGCCTGGAAACCGACAAAGCCCATCAAAATGCTCAGAAATATTTAAAGAGCGGCTACGGCGCTATGGTCGTATTCGGCATCAGAGGCGGTATGGATGCAGGTAAGGCATTCATCGAAAAGCTAAAGCTATTCTCCCACCTAGCTAACGTAGGCGATGCCAAAAGCCTGGCAATCCATCCTTCTTCGACCACGCATTCTCAGCTCTCAGATGCAGATTTAGAAAGTGCGGGTATTGGCCCCGAGCTGATTCGCTTGGCTATTGGCATTGAAGATGTCGAGGATATTATTGACGATCTAAAGCAAGCACTTGCCAGTTAGTGCAGCGTTAGCTTTAGGAAAACACTCCCTCCCCGCATGAGCATCGGCCCTGTCCAAACCCAGTTCTTTCATATCCATAAACCATTCAAACTTGATTCGGGCGAGTCTTTCGACTCGCTTACGCTTGCTTACGAAACCTACGGCACCCTTAATAACGAGGCTAGCAACGCAATTCTGGTTTTTCATGCGCTCACCGGCAGCCAGCATGCTGCAGGTATCAACAAATTCGTTTCCGAGGCTGTGCCCTACTGGAACGACGAGTGCATACCCGGCTGGTGGGACGCCTTTATTGGTCCAGGCAAAGCGCTAGATACTGACCGTTATTTTGTCGTTTGTGCCAATTACATAGGAGGCTGCTACGGCTCTACCGGACCTAGCTCCCGTAACCCAGCCACCGGTAAGCCCTATGGTAGTTCGTTTCCACAGGTTACTGCATGGGATGTAGTGCGTAGTCAGCTGCAGCTGTTGGACCATTTGGGTATTGAGTGTCTACATGCGGCGATTGGGGCGTCTCTGGGAGGAATGCTTTCTTTTTTGCTTGCGACTCGGCGTCCCAACCGGGTGAAAAAAGTCATTCCTATAGCCACCGGACTGGAGACGACTGTACTGCACCGGGTGCATAATTTTGAACAGATTCTAGCCATCCACAACGATCCCAACTTCAGGGGCGGCGATTACTACGACGGAGACTCACCCAGAGAAGGACTACTGCTCGCGAGAATTATTTCTCATAAGACGTTTGTCTCGCTGGCAATGATGGAAAAAAGAGCGAGAAAGAAGATAGAAGTAGAACAGCCGGTAGGCAAGGCTTACACGCTTTCTAATCCAATTGAGTCGTATATGTTCTATCAAGGAACAAAGTTTACAGAACGCTTTGATGCTAATAGCTACCTGAGAATTATGGATATGTGGCAGCGCTTTAGCATTAATGCTCAGCAGCCTGACTTATTCAAAGGGTGCAAGCATCAGCAATACCTTATTTTTAGTATTGATTCTGATGTTTGCTTCTATCCGGAAGAACAGCGGATAATTGTACAAGCACTAGAAACCGCACAAATGGACGTGAAGCATATTACCGTGCATTCAGCCAAAGGACACGATTCTTTTTTGCTAGAACCCGACCTATACACCCCATATATTCACTTCATTCTAGACAGTGTCTGAAATTGCTCTATATTGAGCAATCGTTATTAAATCTAGGAGTGGCGAAGTAGTAGCTTTTTGCCTATCTTGGAGCGTAGTTTGCCTTGGAGACTTACCTCAGTTTAGACGCTTTAGATTTAGAAGCCGAGGTCTGCGATCGCACTCTCCGCCGCCTTGAAAACAACCTCATCCGGCAGCTCCCCCCAAGCCGTATCCCCAATCTCTCTGTAGAACTGCGCGTCGTAAGCTCTGGTCCTCACCACCACCGGCATCGGGACAGCGTGACCTAGCAGCAGCGCCTGTTGTTTGGAATCTAGCTTGGCTAAGACCGAGCGTAGACTTTGTCCGCCTGAGACGCCTGTAAAAATTGCGTCGATATCTTTTTCATCGTTTAGCAGGGCCGTAATTCGCGTGCCCACCTGAGACATCACTTCGTTGTCAATGCCAGAGGGGCGCTGATCGACTACGAGTAGCGTAACAAAGTACTTTCTCATTTCTCTCGCGATGACGCCAAAGATAGTTTGGCGAGCGGTGGCCGGGTCCAGGAAGCGGTGGGCTTCTTCGATGGTGATGACGAGGGGTTGGGGGCGATCGCTCGGATTCTTACTTTGCAAAAAGCGATCTGCCTTGCGCACGTAGCTAGCGTGAATCCTTCTGGCAATCACGTTGGTTGCCAGCATGTAGGAGAGCATGTTGCTCTGGGAGCCAAATTCAATCACTACGTGCTTTCCAGCATCGATAGTTTCAAGGATTTGATTCACATAGTTGTGCGGGCAAGCGCCGCGAATGTACTTCAGCTCTGCCAAGCGAGTGAGCTTGCGCTGCAAAGCCATAATCGAAGACTTGCTGCCCATCTTCACTTCGCAGAATTCTTGGATCTCCTCATTGCTCAGCTGCAACAATCTGTTGATCCAGCTGCTGCCAAATTCGTTGCGCAAGATAATCGCATTCTCTAAACTGGCTTCCGAGAGATTTAGCTCACGGCTAATCAGCATAAGATCTTCTACATCTATCTGATCGAAGCTGATATACAGCTCCTGCGCATCCGTCACCCCCCGCCGCTTCGTCGATTCTGGGTCCAGCGTAAATATCTGCACCTGGCCTGGAAACAGCTGCCGCAGTCCCTTGACCGTGCTAAATTCTTTGCCTTCGCTGACGGCTTCCCAGCCATACTCTGAGTGCATGTCAAAAATAAGATTGACGGCTGCCTGCTTGCGGATGATGCCAGAGAGAATTAACCGGGTCAAAAAAGATTTTCCCGTTCCCGATTTGCCAAAGATACCGTTGCTGCGCTCAACAAAGCGATCTAGATCTATGCAAATTGGCACCTCCATATCAATGGGCTGGCCGATGGCAAAGTTGCGCCGATGCACATCATCTTCCCAGCCGAACACGGCCCTGAAGTCTCTTTCTGAGGCGTCGTACACCTGGCTGAAGTGGCCTGGAATGGTCTTTACAGGCAGGAGTTGCAGCGGGGCGCTAGAGTTTGTTTCGTAGGCGGCAAGTCCGTTAGAGTTGTTGTTCTTTTTTCCATTGGGCGGATTGCCTGCAGCCTGAGCGTCGCTAAAGTCTTCTCTCCCTTCTTCGGTAGGGGTGAACATGAGCATGGGCGTCAGGTCTACGGTGCCGTAGGTGCCCGAACCCGCCAAGACTTCTTGCAGAAAAATGTTGCTAGGCTCTGGTGGATTGGCCAGAATGCGCTGACTAGCGGTGCCAAGGGCCACGTCGGTAAGCATGCAAAAGAAGCGCGATCGCACGCCCTGCACCACCAAAAACTTGCCCACCCGCATTTCTTCGACCAGCACATCTGGATGCAGCCGAACTTCTAGCCCCTTACTCAAGGACCCCTGAATCACAGAACCGAGCGGACGTATTTCACCCATGGTGAACCCCTATAGCCATCGGAAGCCAGAAGCAGGCTACGCTTTGTACACTGGGCTCATACTAGCGGAAAAAGGCCTGATTTAGTACATTGGTTCTGCCTAAGTCTATTGCGCGGGCAGAGTCCGTCGACCGGCTCGTTCTCACTTTCGGCTATAAGCGACCGATAAATTCATACAGGCCCATACAGCAGCTTAGAAGCATTTATTTAGAACTGGTCTAGAACTGAATACCAACGCCACCTTGTACAGCAGTGGTCGTATCTCCACCAATCGGAATGATGGCATTGCCGTAAAAGACGAGATTGCTTCTGTCCATGGTGTAGTCTACGCCGGGCTGCAGCACGAAGGAAGTGCCATCCCCCATAACAGAGCCTTCACTGGCAAAGGCCACGCCTGCACCCGCGTAGATTTCTGTGTTGAAGTTGAGCGGGAAATCGTAGGAGACAGTAGGCACAAAGGCCGAACCGTCGCCTAGGAAGGCCGCGCCGCGAATAGAAATGGGTAGTTCCAGAATGTTGTAACGACCGTTGATGGCGACTGCAAGCTCACCATCGCCGAAAGCTGGACCAATACCGATATAGCTGCCGTAGGCTGCCTGTGCATTGGCTGGAGACTGCACTGATAGTGCGATCGCCAGACTGCCCGCTAACGTCCCAAACGCCAATCCGGCTATCTTGGCCAGATGGCTGCCGAAACGAGTGATCATCTAAAGTTCCTCACAGTAGGTAAGCGGTACAGGCAGAACGTAACTATTCCAACAATACCGATTGATTCACTGCACGTAATAACCTACTACAGGGGCAGACGTCAAGGGAATTGTTAGTGGATCGGCCAATGTAGGCCTAAAGTCAAGCGTAGCCTTCCGTACTTTGCTTCCTAAACTTCGGATAGCTGCACTGCTTGTCCTACAATGCAAAGTGCCATAGCAGCGGTGGGTAACCCGTCAGATGCTGAGTGTATTAGCCCGTATTTCTCATGCCAGCCGCAACGCCATTGATAGTTAGCAGTGCTCCTCGCAGCAGTTCGCCTTTGCTGTAGCGCGATCGCACTCTACCGGTTACCGCATCGTTGCCATATTCCCGCAGTCGCTTTAGCAGCGCCACCTGCAAGAAGCTCAGCGGCACGATGGTGCCATTGCGTAGCTGCACCGAGCGCTGTAGGGCAGGGTCACCATCGAGCAGGCGCGTGTGGTCGGTAATGGCCAGCACCACTGCTCGCGTCTGATGAAATTCTGCGGCAATTTGGTCAAACATCGCCTGAAAGTCTTCGCGCTTGTCGTCACTGCTGAGCTGGTTGACGTAGTGCTGCGCAATTTGCAAATCTACCTTCGCCAGCGTCATCTCCACTTTAGAGATCACCATTTTGAAGAAAGGCCACTTGGCGTAGAAGTACTGCAGCAGCTTGGTGTGTTCATCTGGATTCTGGTCGATGAATTCTTTAAGGGCCGTGCCAACGCCGTACCAGGACGGCAGCAAGAAGCGGGTTTGCGTCCAGCTAAATACCCAGGGAATGGCCCGCAGACCATCCAGGTTTTTCTTGCCGCCTCGCCTCGCCGGGCGTGAGCTGATCTGCAGCTGGCTAATTTCTTGAATGGGCGTCACCTGATGGAAAAATTCCACCAGATCGGGCTGCTCATAGATGAGGGCGCGGTAGTGCTGGCGCGATCGCACTGCCAGCATTTCCATAATTTCGTTCCAGGCCTCAATGCTGTCGAAGCTGCTGCCCAACACGCTGCCCTGGATTACCGCCGTCGTGACCGTCTCCAGGTTGTAGAGCGCCAGATCAGGCAGGTTGTACTTAGATGCTAGAACCTCGCCCTGCTCCGTAATCTTGATACGACCGTCAACGCTGCGCCCTGGCTGCGCCAAAATCGCCTCGTAAGCCGGACCGCCGCCGCGGCCCACCGAGCCCCCCCGCCCGTGGAAAATGCGCAGCGCCACTGCGTAGTTCTCAGCTAGGGACTGTAGCGCTTGCTGGGCCTTGTGAATTTCCCAGTTGCTGCTCAAAAAGCCAGAATCCTTGTTGCTATCTGAGTAGCCCAGCATCACTTCTTGTAGAGAGGTGCCAGCGGCTTCCGGGTGGGCTTGGGCCGCTTCTAGGGCTGCATAGCCGCCCTGGAGCATGGCCCGGTAGAGCGGTAGCTCCCAGAGCTGACGCATGACATCAGGTGCGCGGCGCAGGTCTTCTACCGTTTCAAACAGGGGGACGATCTTGAGCGCGCAGATGCCGGTCGCCGGATCGTAGAGGCCTGCTTCTTTGGCTAGGAGCGCCACTTCTAGCAAGTCGCTAGCCGTGTGGCTCATGCTGATGATGTAGCTCTGACAGATGCTCGGACCAAATTCTTGATGGAGCTTGCGCACCATTCGGAAAGTGGCAATGGTTTCACTAGCCTTGTCAGAGAAGGGCAGCTCACCGGGGATGAGCGGACGACGGGTCCCAAGTTCGCCAATTAGCCACTCTGTTTTTTCTGCTTCACTCAGCTCGTTATAAGGCTTGGGCAATAGCTGCAGATACTCAGTGACTTCATGGATCGTGTCGGAATGGCGAGTGCTTTCCTGTCGAATATCGAGCTGGGCCAAAATGAAGCCATAAATCTCCACCTGACAGATCAGATCTTCTAAGTCTTGGCATACCAGCCCGGTTTCTTTGAGGTTGCTTTGAATCAGCTTTAGCTCGGCTAGGAATTCGTCCCCTGAGCTGTAGAGCCGACCGCTGTTTCCTTCATGCACTAAGCTGTCGGGCTCTTGGAGATACTCTCCGTTGTAGAGCTTTTTGGAGCGCTCCAGCGTGTTTAGCAAGCGCCGCTCAATGTAGGCCAGCTTGAGCCGGTAGGGCTCTTGCCGGTAGCGGATGGCCAGCCCTTCGTAGATGTCGGGCATTTGGGTTTGGTCTTGCTCTAGGGATTCGAGCAGGTCGGGGAGCACTTCGCTCCAGTGCAGCGATAGGCTCAGCAGGTGAATCAGCTTGCGCACGGAGTCGATGTATTTGCCAATTACCATGTTGCGCTGATAGTTGGCCGTTTTCCAGGTGATTTGGGGGGTGACGGAGGGGTTGCCGTCGCGATCGCTGCCCACCCAGGAGCCAAATCGGCAGAAGCTGTGTTTGGGGGGCTGCAGCGTGGGAAATGTGCCTGACAGCGCGCGGCAGATGCGCTGGTAAAGCTGGGGAATGGTGTCGAACAGAACAACGTCGAAGTAGTGCAGCGTGAAATCTACTTCATCGAGGACCGACGGCTTGAACTGGTGGAGTTCGTCGGTGCGCCACCAGAGCCTGATCTCCTCGATTAGCTGGTTTTGCAGTGCTTTAATTTCCCAGGAGGATACCAGGCCCAGGGAGCGAGCGCCTTCTTCTTCGCGGTCTAGCTGGCGCAAAATGGCAGAAATGCGGCGCTGCTTGTCGCGAATGGTGTGCCGTACGATCTCGGTGGGGTGCGCAGTAAAGACCAGTCGAACATCGAGCTGGTCGAGCAGCCTTTGGATCATGCGTGGCGGTACATTGAGCCGCTTGAGGGTGGGAAAAAGCCAGTAAAAGGTGCCCACGTCTCGGATATTGTCTGAGATGTTGAGGCTTTCCTCTACGGTGCTTTGACCGTTGAAGCCGTTGTTATCTTTGGGGGCGGATGCGGCATTGGGCGCGAGTGCGGCGGGGCTAGCCGCGGGCAGGCCCGCTGCGGTTTCGCCACTGGCGGCTCGTTCGGCGGAGGCGATGGCTGCATCTTCGTAGGCAGCTCGATACTGCTGCTGCTGGCCCCGTTGCTCGTAGTGCTGCTCAACAATATTAATCAGCTGAAAATAGAGTGCAAACGCGCGCGACATTTTGATCGCATCAGAAAGTTCTAGATCTTCAATCAGCTTGAGTACGGGGGACGCATCGGCGTCTTTGGCCTGTCCATCGGGCGCGCATAGCTGGCGGAGTCGACTGAGCAGGGCAACCAAGCTGGGGCCACATTCATCTTCCAAGACTTCCGCCCATGTCTCTTCAACGCTTTTGAGACGATGGCGCAGCAGCCAGTCTTGGGTCGCAACGGTTGAGAGGGTGTCTATATCAGAATCTTCTATGTAAGTGGACACGTTCCCTTCTGAAGAATGGCCTTTCGAGTAGACAGTTGAACTCATGCGGCTAATTAATATAGTGAGCACTCGACTTGATTGTAGGAGTTTTAGGGACGTCTCGGGATGTCTTTGTCCTAGGTAATATTGTGAACTGGCTATTTTTCGCCGGTCTAGACGGGGACTTTGGTGGTCTTATGGGGTTTCATCGGCTGCTATTCGACGCCCCGGTGACTTCCCAGTGGCTGTTTCTGGCGACTGTTTCGAGTAGCTATTTGAGGAGCGGTAAACTGGGCAGCCGTTCGCCTCGAAAGAGTTCTTCGCTGCTCTGCCCGAGCTGGGTCATCCCCTCAGCGATCAGCTGGCCAGAAACCAGTAGGGCGAGTAGGGGTAGGGTGCTCAGCGAAATGGTCCAATTTGGATCGAGCGGACTGCGAAACGATATGTCGGCAGCAGGAGAATTTGACGGTTCACGAAAAGATTGCATTTGGCTATTCGTATACGTACGTATTTTTAATTTGGGGCTGTTGAAACTTTACCGAATAATCACATAGAATTTACTCGTGCAAATTGAACAAGAGTGACTTAAAATGCAGCGAGCGCCACGGTAGCCCGCTTGATAGGGCTGCTTGTTTTTACAGTCACCCATGCTAGGCCATCTCCACAGACAACAAGCTAGACAACCAGCTGGACAAAAACCCAAGTGGGCCAAGTCTAAGCGTATTGTCAATCCGTCTACGCTGATTCCTTGGCTTCGGGATACGCTGCTAGCGCCTGAGCAGGGTGTCGAGGCTGATATTCAGGTTAGGCTACGCGGCAATATTTTGCACGTGTTGTGTGAGGCGGCCGAGCAGGCGCTGCCTCGCAGCTTTGTGCTGATGCGACTGGTGCGATCGCTCTTGCAGCCCGAGGTGAAAGCCCGCTTTGAAACCGAGTTTCCCCAGGTCTACCAAGTCTATGTGTACAGCCGCCGGGCACAGCAGCGCAAGCCCGCTTGGAGCGCGCCGATTTATCTCAACCGGCTAGAGCGTCATCTGGAGCGACTGGTAGAAAGCGCTGAGAACGTGCGCGATCTGACGGGAACGGCTGGGTCTGTTGATGTGCCTACCTCGTCGGAGCAGCTTTCTGACATTAGCCTGGCCCGGCAGGGCGATTCTGATGCGATCGCCCGGTATCTCAGTGAAGCGCTTAGCTCGCTCAACGTAGGCGTGCAGGTGAGTGCCCGGGTGGTACCCGGCAAGGCCCGCCGGACGCGGGCGATCATGGCCAGTCACTCCCAGCCTGTGTCGTTAGATATTTCAGGGGCGATTTCGCCGCCAGCTTCAGAAAGCGCTGAAGCGGGGACGGCTAGCGGGGTTGAAGGAGAGGCCTCGGTAGAGGGAGACGTCTCCGACGCCTCTGACGCCCCCGCGGGCAGCGCAGCTGACGGAGTGCTCTCGGCTGCAGCAGATGGACTCCCGGCCAAGACACTTGAGCAGGATTTGGTGTCCCGGCTGTGGGTTTTTTGTGAGGCGAGCTACAGCCCCGATCCGCTACTGATTGCTGAACCTATCGCCGAGCGGTTGCGCCTGCTGCGTCTGCAGCAGTTTCAGGATGCGGTGATTACGATTCAGGTGACCGGGGAGGCCGCCTCAGAATGGCGACTGCGGGTCGACCTGACGCCGCCGGAGGAAATGCTAAAGGAGTGGGGCCGCTGGGGCGACGTTCCGGCGCTGTCTCAGCTGGTAAACCAGATCGCCAATCCCTACGGGCTAAAGCTGGTTACTGAGGTGAAAAAGGAAACCCTACACCTGATCAGCTACCCGATTAACCCTGTCGATGGCACCACCGGAGCGCCCTTGCTACAGTCTGCCGATCTGTGCCGCAAGCAGATTGATGTGAATGGCCTAGTGGCTTCAATTTCTGAGACCCTAGGTGCGATCGCGCCACAGGGTCTGCACCGAGCCATGCTCTACGGTCCCTCGACCGATGACATTAGCCCGGAGTGGCTACGCGGCGTCGACCTGCCAGGCGTGGAGCGGGTCGACCGGATGGCGAGTACGGTCTCTCTGGCGGCAGGGGGGAACTTGCCAGCGCTGGCCTACTGCCTGACCCGGGCGCTCAATCCAGATATTAAAGAACAGCTGGCCACCGGCGGTATTCGCGTTCAGCTGCTCATTAAAGACAGCTTGCTGCACATTATGGCGGATGGACCTGTGTGTCCGCCGAAGCACGGCATCGTGCCACTGATTGTCCAGACCCTAAAGCAAATTCAGCCGCCAGATATTGAAGGCTTACGTCTGTACGGGCGGCGGGCCGGGCAGAAGCAGCCGATTTGGAGCCACGGCTACGACTATCAACACCGCCAGCGGCTAGTGCCAGAAGCTAAGCCAGAGTTTGCCGCTTCGGATGCCTACGCTGGCGAGCTGATTACGGCGGTGAGCGATGAGAGCCTGGCAGGCGTGCTGGGCGCGGCTGAAGAGGATGCCGGTGATGTGGGGCTCGGTAGGTTGCTGCTGAGAGGCCTGCGACGGGTCATGGTAAAAAGCCAGATCTTCACCCCCGCCGAAGAAAATGGCACCCTGGCGGTCAATTTGCCCGGTTCCTTTCAGTCGGACGGGCTCAAAATGGCCTTTTTCTGGGGGGCGGCGGGCCTATTTTTGGCAATTCAGTTCGACTTTTTGGTGGGGCAGGCCCTGCGGCAGGTGGCTACAGGACCGACTGATGATGGGGTCGAGGAAGTGCGTCCGAGTCAGTTTAACGATCAGCTGGCGAATCTGGAGTGGCCCGCTAGCTCGGCTGATGCCGATCGGAACTGGCGGCGCTCAAGGCCAGCGGAGGATGAATTTTTCTCGGGGCGCTCGAATGATCGTCTGGGGCGTTCGGATGAACGAGACTTTACCTCTTCTGCGATTAACGACAGCGAGCTGGTATACAGCCCGCAGCAGGAATTTGTCTCTACAGCAACGCTGCTAGCCGACTCCAATTTGCCGTCTTTTCGCAGTCAGCAGCTAGATGAAAAGCTGGCGCTGTACCGCAGGCAGGTAGCTTTGTCGGGCCCGCCAGATGTGCTGGTAATTGGCAGCTCTAGGGCGCTGCGTGGGGTCGATCCTGCGGCCCTTAGGCAGTCTCTAGATGCCCTCGGTCACGAAGATCTTAAGATATTTAATTTTGGGGTAAATGGTGCGACTGCCCAGGTCGTGGACTTGGTAGTTCGGCGGCTGATTCCCCCAAATCAGCTACCCCAAATGATTGTGTGGGCCGATGGTGCGCGGGCCTTTAACAGTGGTCGAACCGATGTGACGTTTAATGCGATCGCTGTTTCTGAAGGCTACCGGCAGCTAGAGGCGACCGACCCGGCAGATGGTGTGAACGGGCTGGCTCTGGGCAGCTTGGCCGATCAGCTGACGATGCGAGCAACGGAAACCGACCGTCAGCTCAGTGAGGTGTTTGGTAAGGCGTCTTCTGCTTATACCCACCGGCGCAGGATTCGCTCGGCCATCGGTCAGGGCTTCGGGGCGATCGCACCCGAATTCTCTGGGGATGACACCACTAGCGCAGGCGCAACCCCAACCGGTTTGCCCACGGAGACCAGCCTGATTGACTACGACGGTTTCTTAGCGCTCTCTACCCGGTTCAACCCGGCGACCTACTACCAAGATCATCCCCGGGTTGCAGGCGCCTACGACGGTGACTACAAGTCTTTTCGTCTGGAGGGTGAGCAGGCAGATGCGCTCAGAGGCCTTATTCGCTACACCTCAGAAAGAGATATTCCCGTTGTCTTTGTCAATACGCCCCTGACGGATGAGTATCTCGATAGCCATCGCCTGCGGGCTGAGGTGAGCTTTCAGCAGTACATGCTGCAGATGTCTGAGCGCTACGCTGATTTTACGTTTCGCGATTTAGGCAGGCTGTGGCCCCAGCGCTACGACTACTTCTCCGACCCGAGCCATCTCAATCGCTACGGTGCCTATCAGGTGTCTCAGCGAATTTCTCAAGATCCGCTAATTCCCTGGCCCCAAGCGCGGCCCACGGAAGACTAGCCGCTTTACGCTTCCAACCTATCATTGACCTATAATTAGCGCCCTATGATTCAGCCGTCCATCCTTTACGGTTTATTTTTACTTGTGCTGGTACCGCTCTACTGGTCGATACCGGGCAAGCAGGGGCGGCTGTGGCTGCTGCTGCTGGCGAGCTTATTTTTCTATGTATCTCTGCCGACGGCGCAATATGTACCGCTGCTGCTGGTGCTAGTGGGGCTAAATTTTTGGTTGGGTAAGGTGTTGGGCGCTCCGCTAGACTGGCGCATCCCCAACGAGGCCTGGCAGTATGCGCAGGCTGATTGGAACCGTAAACGGTCGTGGCTTTTGGCGCTGGGCATTGTGCTCAATGCGCTGCTGCTGCTGGGCTTTAAGTATGTTTCTCCCAGTCTCTCTATGTTGGGGTTTGAGGCGGTTGCGACAGGGCCTGTGGCTGCCTGGGCGATGCCTTTGGGACTGAGCTTTTTTACCTTCGAATGCATTGCTTACTTGGTGGATGTGTATCGCGGGTCGCCAGCTAGCGGTAGCCTGCTGGAATTCTCCGCTTACAAGCTCTTTTTCCCGAAGCTCATTTCTGGCCCGATTACTCGCTTTCACAACTTCTCAGGGCAGCTCAAAAGTCTGAAGATTCCGCCCCTCAGTCAGAATGTGGAAGGGCTGTGGCTAATCGCCGTGGGCGCGGTGAAGAAGCTGCTAATTGCCGACAATATCGGTCAGCTGGTGGACTTGAGCGCGGGCAGCTTGCCCCGAGCTGGCAGCGGTGATATTTGGCTGCTGGCATTTGCCTATGGTCTGCAGCTGTATTTTGACTTTAGCGGCTATGTGGACGTGGCTAGGGGAAGTGCGCTGTTGCTGGGGTTAAATTTGCCTCAAAACTTTGATTTTCCGTATTTTTCAACCAGCATTGCCGGTTTTTGGCGACGCTGGCACATGACCTTGGGTGAATGGCTGCGGAACTATCTGTACTTTCCACTGGGCGGTTCTCGGCGGGACCTAGCGCGCACCTGCATAAACCTGATAGTGGTGATGCTGGTGGCCGGGGTTTGGCACGGCGACCGGTGGGGCTTCATCGTGTGGGGGGCGATCCATGGCATAGCGCTGATTGTGCATCGGCTGAATGCGGAGCTGTGCAGTAAGGCCAAGCTGTTGGAGCGTTTTTGGCGGACGCCGCCGGGCGTGATTTTTGCCTGGGGGGTAACGCAGCTGACGGTTTTCTTCAGCTGGATTTTCTTCCGACTGCCCAATCTGACCGATGGTAGCCTGGCGATGCAGCACTTGTTTGGCCACAGCGCCGACGTGCAGTTTGCCCAGAAGGTATATCTGGACCCCAGCGGCTTGGCGAGGCCTCAGATTACTCTGCTGCTGGTCGGCCTGGTTGCCTGTATGGGTGTGGTCTACGCTGTTCAGCGCGGACTCAAGCTGCAGGTCAGCTGGCCGATTAAAGTGCTGCTGCTGCCCCTGTGCTTTTTCCTAGCCTGGGTGCTGGCGCCAGATATGGCTTCACCCTTCATTTATTTCGACTTTTAACGCGTCAGGGGTGGTGCAAAGGGGTCGTTGCTGGGTTCATTACTGTTGTTAGCCGCCGTTGGGGTTTGTATCAGCTGCCACAGCCTGCCTTCTGCGTAGGTTGGAATGATGCTGTACTGGCTAAATTTCTCTAGCTGCGTCCTCGACTGCTTAGCCAGGTTAAAGAGAAAGATAGAACTGTTCTCCGCAGGAATTTGAGGAATCTCTGGCTCCCGAAACAGTAGGAGAGGCTGTTCTGGCTTGAGCTGGTAGCTCAGTGACATCAGCTCTCCTAGGTTGGCATTGTGGTCGCTACTGACTATAAGTGCGTTTGGAAACTGACCGATGACTCTGGCAACTTCGGGGTTTAGGTGACTGTTTTTTTTGTGCCACCAGGTATCGGCTGGGAGGCTGACGGTGCAGGAGACAATGCTCGCGAGCAGCAGTCCAGCGGTGATTTTGTGCCAAGGCTGCTGCTGAAAGATGGGAAGGCGGGAATGCGTGACGATTTTTTGGCTGAGCAGATAGGCGATCGCAAGCTGCAAACTAATGTAGGTCGGGATGAGATAGCGGCTGACGCTTGAGCGTCTGCCCCCCATCAGCAGGTCTGGGCCGACGAAGGTGAGCAGGGTGACGCCGCCGAGCAGCGCCAGAAAAACACCTGCTGCGCGCGGCATATGCCGGTAGCTCCACCAAATCGCGTAGGCGGTGAGACCTAGAACGCAGAGAATAGGCAGCACGCTGTAGATAGGGGGGTCGGTGCTATCTAAATTGAGGTCAAAAAAGAGCCGGGTAAGATTGCCTAGCCAAATTCTGGCAAGCGACGAAAAGGCTATGGGTTGAGCGGTCCAGCTGACCTGCTGGGCATGAACCCGGTTAATAATGCTCAGCCACGGTAGGAAAAGCAACAGCGCGGTCAGGGTGCTAATCGCGAAGTTTTTGAGCCGTGAGTAAGTGTCTTTCCAGCCTGTGCTTAAAGGCATTAAGCACAGCCAGCCCGCATACAGGCCGTGGCTCGCAATTACTAAAAGCGTCAGGATAAAGCTGTATAGACTGGTCGCCAGGATGAGGCAATAGGTCAGCCAGCTAAGGAGGGTATTTTGCCTGAGTGCGCGCAGGCAGGCGGCACTTGCCAAGACCAAGGTGAGCGCCCACAGGCTGTATTCCCGCGCTTCTTGGGCATAGAGGTAGTGAAACGGTGAAACCGCGACGAGGGCTGCGCTGACTTTGGCCGCTAGGGCCGAGCCAAACAGCTCGAAGCTCAGCCAGTAGGTGCCGAGGACTAGAAAAATGCCTGCGATCGCCGCTACCAGACGACTGGCTACTACCGTATCTGGCTGAATGTATAGCAGCAGCCGAACCAACAGATAGTACAGCGGTGGATGCTGCGAATCGTTTTCGGCGATTTGTCGTAGGGTTTCTCCCGGTCCGCGTTCGGGTGAAGCCGTCTGTAACTGCAAGATGTCGGCTGCGGTTTTGACCTGCCCGTCAAATAGGAAGCTATCTGCTTCTGCTTTGCTGTGCCCGGTGGCGTACAGGCCGGTGTAGGCTTCGTCATGCCAGAAAATTTTGCCACTCAGATTGCTGAGGCGAAAGATGCAGCCTAGACATATCGCCAGGAGAAGCAGTGTGGTCAGCCGCCGCATGATGTTTTATTTCCTTTGCCCTATCTCTATCTTCCTTCTATAGAGAAGGTTGCCCTGAGTTATGTGTCTGCTCCCCTAGCTTTCTTTATGGGGACTTTAATTCTGAACGATGCATCTATCCGCTGAGCTTTATTTAGTCGTGGTAAGTTCCCACAGGGTATCGGCTGAGGATGTTGGCGTGAGCTGATGGCTGCTCGATGCGGCGAGCTGCGCTTTTAATGGGGCTGAGAGATTGAATACAAACGTTTTACCTGGATAGGCAGAAAACTGTGCAGGCAAGTGGGCTGCGATATCTGGTGCTTTGTCTTCTTGGAACAGCAGAAATGATTGCTCTGTTGTGAGCAGATGGCTGATGGAGAGCAGTTCGCCTAGGTTGATGTTGTAATCGCTGCTGATCAGTAGGGAATGGGGTGACTGGTTTAGCGTGCGGGCGATCGCCACATTTGCATTGCTGTTGAACTTGTTCCACCACCTGTTAGTAGGCAGGCTAATCGTACAGGAGAGTATGCCCGCGACGAGAATAATGGCTGTGATTGCTTTCCACCACGCACCGAAGCGCTTGCTAATTAGCTGGCTGCTCAGGCAGTAGGCGCAGGCTATTTGCATGCTGAGGTAAGCAGGTATCGAATACCTGGCGACAGTAGAGCGCAAACCGCCAAACAATAAATCAGGGACGACGAAAGTCGCCAGCGTAACGCCGCCTAGCGACAGCAGAAAAACTTTGGCAGATACGCTCATGCGCCCTGCGCTCCAAATCAGCACGTACGTGAGCAAGCTGATGACAGCTACTTTTGGCAAGGTCTGATAAGACAAGGCGGCCCCGTGTTTTGCTGAGTCCTGCAAATTGAAATCGAAAAATAGACGGGTGAAATTGTTTGCCCAACGTTCCGTCATGGTGTCGAAGGGCAGAAGTCGTGCGGTCCAGCTGGTTCTGCTAATATGTGTGGCAGAGATTCGCCGCAGCCAGGGCACAAACATCAGCAGACTAATGCTTGCGCTAGCGGCGAAGTGAGCCAAGAGAAAGCGTCTCTCGACAGGCTTGCTTTGGATGCTGGGCTGCACGATTGGAAGGCGGTGTGCATTGTGTTGCCTTCTCTGAACGGGACTTGGGGAAAAGAAAGCCGCGTACCACAGCAGGTGAAGACCGTGACTGACGATGAGCAGTAACGACAGCAGGGAAGTGCATAGGCTCGTAAAGAGTGCACAGGCGTAGATACACCAGCTGAGACGGCTTTTTTTTCGGATGGCGCTGAGGTAAGCAATGCTAGAAACTACGACGCATAGTGTCCACAGGCTATATTGGCGGGCTTCTTGCGCGTACAGATATTGAAAGGGCGAGACGGCAACTATGGCTGCACTGAGCATGGCGGCCAAAGATGAGGAGAAGAGTTGCTGGCTGAGGTAGTAGGTGGCCGGGATGAGTAAAATGCCTGCGATCGCAGCAACCAATCGAGTCGCCAATACCGTATCGGGAATCACATACAGCATCAGTCGGCACAGTATGTAGTACAGCGGTGGATGCTGTGCATCGTGCGTCGCTAGACGCCGCGCAGTTTCTAGAGGCCCTTTCTCCGCGGTCGCTATCTGCGTTTTCATCACATCCGCTGCCGACTTTACCTCTCCATCAAACAGGGTGCTGAGGACCGCAGCATCGCCGTTCCCAGTGACATACATAGCCGTGTAGGCTTCGTCGTGCCAGTACACTTTGCCCTTTAGATTAGCGAGCCGAAATGCGCTCCCTAATAAAGTCGCCATCAAAAGTAAGATTAGAAACCGACGCATAGAGCTTTTGTAACGGTAAGAAAGCTTTTAAGACGGTGAGTAAGCAAACATAACCCTCATCGGGCATAGCGAGTGTTTGGAGTGTTCCGCCTCATCTGCTGCCTGTTCATCTGCTGTCTGATAGTACCGGCCTAGATTAGTACCGGCCTAGATTGACCATAGCCGGAAAGCGCCTGAGTACTTCCAGTTTGGGTACTTTGCTTGAGCGCTTCATAAATGAATTGTTAAATGAAATGCATTTATGAATTTTATTTGCTACATTGTTAACAGTTTGAAGCGAAAGTTTACTTCATTTGAGTGGCAGACGCTTCCTACTAATACGTACCTAACTAACGGATTCATAATGACTACTACTCTACAGCAGCGCGAAAGCGCTTCCTTGTGGGAGCAGTTTTGTCAGTGGGTTACCAGCACCGA
>JBCBJS010000045.1:0-38124 GCA_038523095.1 Cyanobacteria bacterium J06626_6 | reverse complement strand
ACGATTGGGACGATGCTCAATCGTCTGACGAGTGGGCAGCTCTTCGTCTGTATAGCCTTGCTCTCGAATCAAGGCGTCTCGCACCGACTGCGCACTCACTTTGGCATAGCAAAACGTTGTTTTCATCTGTGGGTCAGCCTGAGCTTGACCATCCACCAACTCAATCATCGCTTCCTCCAGCTCTGGACGCTTGATTTCGGTCTTTTTGTTTCCCCGACCTTGGTAGTTGTCCAAACAAGTCACACCCGTACGACGCTCATGCAGACCTAGTTGTACGCCTTTGCGTCCCCATCCAAGATACGTTTCGGTCTTTCTCGCTGAGCCGCAGAAGTAGTCCTCTGCGACTTTGGCCATGAAGGCGCGTTTCTTTGGCCCGCTCAGCTTGCTCGCTGCATCTTTCAGGGTCGCTTTGACTCTCTCATCTATCATGGTCGTTACCAGTCGGCTATTTTCAGCGTTAACTTACGCTACTGACAACTCACGTTCCTTGCTGTATCTTCGGTAACTTATTTATTTGCCACTCCCTAAGTTGCGTCTTAGATCGAGCTTTTGTAGCTTTGGCAAGCTTTCTAAGCCGATGGGTATTTCGCTGATTTGATTGTTATAGAGCCAAAGTGTAGTGAGGTTGCTCAGCTGCCCGATGACCTCAGGTATCTCGCTGATTTGATTGTTATAGAGCCAAAGTTGAGTGAGGTTGCTCAGCTGCCCGATGACCTCAGGTATCTCGCTGATTTGATTGTTATAGAGCCAAAGTATAGTGAGGTTGCTCAGCTGCCCGATGACCTCAGGTATCTCGCTGATTTGATTGTTATAGAGCTCAAGTGTAGTGAGGTTGCTCAGCTGCCCGATGACCTCGGGTATCTCTCTCAGGCCAATACTGACTGCATTAAACTCTGTGAGTGAGCGAATGTTACTTAAAAAAAATGGAATCTCACCCAGTGGGTTGCCGCTAACATTTAGTGCCTTTAGCTTAATAAGCTGACTGATTTGTAGCGGTAGGTTAGCTAGCTTGTTACTGACTAACGTAGGCGTAAGAACTCCCTCTACAAATTTCCACTCACTCACCTTACCTAGTGTCAGCGTCTCAAGCTGTGTCAGCTTGCCAATCTCCGGCGGCAGTTCTATCAGCTCCTGTCCCGACAAATCTAGCTCCGTCCACCCTTCCTCAGCAGCCTGGTCTATCAGCGCGAGCAGCTCATCTCGAGTCATTATTTTGGGCAGTACTTTAACAGCATGCCTATTCTGCCAGAATCAGACTATCCTGCATACCGTATATGGTGGGATAGGCAAGGTATAGGCCGCTATGAGCACATAGCGTAGGTAAAATCAGAATTATTTCAGTTTGGAGTGTTCGTAAGCGTGAGGTAGCACTATATGAAGGCAGCAGATTTTGATGAGAAGTTTGACAGCGGCGAAGAAGATATCATTGACGACCTAGACCTGCCTAAAATGCGACGTCCTGGCCATGGGTAACAGCAGGCTAGTGTTGACTTCCCTGTCTGGGTGATAGATTTTTTGGACCGAGAAGCCAGCAGACTAGGCATTACTCGGCAAGCGATGATTAAGTGTTGGATTGCTGAACGCATCGAACATGCTCATAGCCGCTAGAACAGCAATCTTATTCAAGGGCCATATCCTTAGTGGTTGCCCGCTTGTAAGTGTGACCAGCAGGCCTGGGCGATCGCCCAATCTTCCTGAGTATGAATCACCAACACACGCACCTTAGCCCCTTCTGTTGCAATATCTTCATCAACCGGCGAGTTCTGATTTTTCTTCAGGTCTATCTCCACACCCAGAAAGGCCATCGCCTCACACACTGCAGCCCTCACCCCAGGTGAATTCTCTCCTATCCCAGCAGTAAATACCAAACTATCAAGCCCGCCTAGGCTCATCAGCATCGCACCGATGCATGCTTTCAGCCGGTGCAGATAGAGATCTTTCGCTAGCTGTGCCTGCGCATTTCCCTTTTCAACGGCTTTCTCGATCTCTCGTAAATCGTGAGAGATTCCCGAAATGCCCAGCAGCCCAGACTGCTTATTCAATAGCTTGTCCAAGTCATCCACCTGCATACCCTGACGCATCAGATGGATCAAAATGCCCGGGTCCACCGTGCCAGACCGGGTGCCCATCATCAAGCCATCCAGTGGCGTAAAGCCCATAGTGGTATCGATGCTCTTGCCCCCACGCACCGCCGAAAGCGAGCCCCCATTGCCCAAATGGCAAATAATCAGCCGCAGGCTACCCAGGTCTCGGCCCAGTAGCTGCGCCGCTCGCTGGGCGCAAAACTGATGACTAATGCCATGGAACCCATAGCGACGAATGCCCTGCGCTAGCCAGTCGTAAGGGCCAGGATAGGTGCTGGCAACCGGTGGCATTTGGCTGTGAAAGGCCGTATCGAAAACGGCAACCTGTGGAGCATCTGCCAGCAGCTGCTCCATTAGGACAATCCCTTCAAGATTGGCCGGATTGTGATTTGGCGCGAGAGCGCTCAGCCGGTCAATCGTGGTCTTTACTTTCGGGGTGATGAGTGTGCTGTTCTGATATTCCTTACCGCCGTGGACTACTCGGTGGCCCACCGCGTCAATCTCTTTTAGGCTGTCGATTACTTTCGTGGGGCTTTGAGACAGGCGCGCTAGCAAATAGGAGAGCGTTTCCTGCCGAGAAGAGACTGTCCGCAATTCGTCGAAGTATTCTCCAGCGGCAGTGACAATGTTGATGCGGGCAGCATTCTCCTGTGATAGCCAGTCAATTTGTGCTTCCCACAAAGGGTGTACCGGCTGCTTTTGGTCACTATCAGCAGGTGCACCAGAGATATCGTAAAGTCCGCTTTTTTGGCTGCTCGACCCCGCATTCAGCACCAAAATCTTCATTTTTTACCCGTTTTCCGCTTTCTTCCGGTGGGCCCGCACCCTCAACATCGATACCGCTGGTGAAATACAAGCTTCGTAACATGGCTGAGTATCATCATCGCTGAAAGGCCCCCTGCCCCCCAATTCTGGGGGAGCAAAGCCAATCCAGAAGTTCTTGCTTGCCAGTCAGTTAGTTAATGTACTTCTTGCCTCAAAGTCCCCCGAACTCGGGGGATTTAGGGGGCCAGCCAGTGAGTTAGCTTCATGACGATATATTTCGCCAGCTGTATCAGCATCTCGCCAATCAATAAGGCCACTTCCAGTTCACAATCTCAGCTTGGTCTTTACCGTGCTCATGGGCATAGGTCAGGCACTGAATAATCTTGTTCTTCATGCGTTCTTTCACATGCGCCGCTGCTGCTCCCAGCTTGGGCACCCGATTGATCACATCAATCACCAGGTTAAAGCGATCAATCTGATTGTTAATCGCTAGCTCCAGCGGTGTGTTGATATTGCCTTCTTCTTTGTAGCCTCGCACATGGATGCGCTCTTGGCTTGAGCGGCGATACACTAGCTTATGAATTAGCCAGGGATAGCCATGGAAGTTGAAAATTACCGGGCGATCTTTTGTAAAGAGAGAATCAAAATCCCAATCTGACAGCCCATGGGGATGCTCGCCTTCGGAGACCAGCTTAAAGAGATCAACAACATTGACAAAGCGAACTTTTAGCTCGGGGAATTCTTCTCTGAGAATGGCCGTTGCCGCCAGCGACTCCATGGTAGGAATATCGCCGCAGCAAGCCATCACCACATCGGGCTTGTCGGGCTCAGTGCCGCAGTCATCGTTGCTCGCCCAGTCCCAAATGCCGATGCCTTTGGTGCAGTGTGCGATCGCTTCATCCATCGGCAAATACTGCAGGTGTTTCTGCTTATCAGACACAATCACATTGATATAGTCCACGCTGCGGAAGCAGTGGTCTGCCACAGACAGCAGGCAGTTTGCATCCGGCGGGAAGTAAGCGCGCACCACATCTGGGCTCTTGTTAGTTACCAGATCGATATAGCCAGGATCTTGGTGGCTAAAGCCATTGTGGTCTTGCCGCCACACCAGCGAAGAGAGCAAAATGTTCAAAGAAGAAACCGACCGCCGCCAGGGCACATGGTTCTTACAAATATCCAGCCACTTAGCATGCTGGTTGAACATCGAATCGACCACGTGGGCAAAGGCTTCGTAGGTATGGAATAGGCCATGTCGCCCGCTGAGCAAATAACCCTCAAGCCAGCCCTGCAGCGTGTGCTCGCTGAGCATTTCCATCACCCGGCCATCGCGAGCAAGGTGACCCCCCTGCTCGTCTTCGGGGTACATATCCGCCATCCACACCTTACTGGTCACGTCGTACACATCCTGCAGACGGTTGGAAGCGGTCTCATCGGGTCCCATCAGGCGGAAGTTATCCGGGTTCTGCCGGAAAATATCCCGCATCAAGAAGCCCAGCACCTTAGTATTTTCAAACTCTTCTGTGCCATGCTTCTCCATCTGAATGGCGTAGCTGCGGAAATCCGGCATTTTTAAGGCACGCCGGAGTAGGCCGCCATTGGCGTGGGGATTGGCACTCATCCGGCGGTTGCCAACCGGGGCCATCTCTTTGAGTTCTGGAACCAGGGTGCCATTTTCGTCAAATAGCTCCTCTGGCTTGTAGCGGCGCATCCATTCTGCTAGCTTGCGCAGGTGGTCTTCGTTCTCTTGCATACCGCCCATGGGCACCTGGTGCGATCGCCAAAAGTCTTCTACCTTTTTGCCATCGACTTCTGCAGGCCCGGTCCATCCCTTGGGCGTCCGCAACACAATCATCGGCCAGCGAGGCCGCTCAATATTGCCATTGATGCGCGCATCTCGCTGCACCTCTTTAATTTTAAGAACGCACTCTTCCATGGTCTCAGCCATCTTCTGGTGCATCTCAGCCGGGTCCTTACCTTCTACGAAATAAGGGGTGTAGCCATAGCCGCGGAAGAGATACTCCAGCTCCTCATGAGAAATTCGCGCAAAAATTGTCGGGTTGGCAATCTTGTAGCCATTTAGGTTCAGAACCGGGAGCACAGCGCCATCGCGAGCCGGATTAATAAACTTGTTGGAGTGCCAGGCGGTCGCTAGTGGCCCCGTTTCCGACTCGCCATCACCAACCACTACGCAGGTAATCAGGTCAGGATTATCTAACACAGAACCGTAGGCATGGGAAACACTGTAGCCAAGCTCACCCCCCTCGTGAATAGATCCCGGCGTCTCCGGTGTGACATGACTGCCAATATCCCCTGGAAAAGAGAACTGCTTAAAAAACCGCTGCATGCCCTCAGCATCTTCACTTTTATCTGGATAAATCTCGGTGTAAGTTCCCTCCAGATATACAGGGCCTAATACCCCTGGCGCGCCATGTCCCGGCCCAGCCATAAAGATCATGTCAAGGTCGTACTTTTTGATTAGCCGATTGCAGTGCACATAGGTGAAGCTGAGCGCGGGGGAAGCGCCCCAATGCCCCAGCAAGCGATGCTTCACATGCTCTTTTACCAGGGGGTCCTTTAGCAGAGGATTGTCACGTAGATAAATCATGCCAACTGCCAGATAGTTGCAGGCGCGCCAGTAGGCATCTATCTTTCGCTGCTCTTCTTCTGAAAGGGGCGCAACGCCCAACGACGCATTAAATTCGGAAGTTTGAGAGGAAACAATGGCAGTCATTGAAGATTCTCCGAGTATCTATTGTAGAGGCGGTTTCAAAGTCGAAAATGCAACAGATATTGACTGCTACAGCAGGCCAAAAAGTAAGCGGCGCAGTAAGTCTGCTTTGAGCTTTTTGAAAAGCACAACACTCTTTAGCTATCTCTCACACCAGCTATTGCCATCTGACCGTTCCTGTAGATTGAGCTATACCTTTTCGATTTCTACGCTTAGAACGCTGTACACGCTTTTACTTGTAGCAGAAGTATAGAAATAGAACCAGTTACTTTGATGTGTTTTATGACACGATTGAGCAGAAAAGTAGTAATAAAAAATCTAGAAAAGCCGTAGACAGCACAAATATTCATCCCAGACAGTGAACTTGAGCGCTGTGCTATGAAAGATAGAACGATGTAAAAGGTTTAGATCGGATAGAAACCAATAGAGATATCAAGAGCGATTGGTTGTTTTCGTTTTGACCCCAGTCTCTTAAAGTTTTGGATTGCAATTTGGATTGAAATATTTAGGCGCAACATTGAGGTTGAAACCTTTAGAAATCCTTTTGATCGTCAATCCATTATTTTTTGTAGCCTTTCTATTAAGCGATAAACAAGTCTTAACCTCTACCGGCGACGCTCAAGCTTGATCACACTCGAAGCTAAGCGCCTTACCACAAGTTTTCTGTTGAGAGCGCCCTGTTGACAGGGTGCGCGCAGTTCCAAGTAGTGCCAAGTGAAAAGTTTCAAGTGAAAAGTTCCAAGTGAAAGCTGAAAACGCCAAATGAAGGCCAAGCAAAAGTCATAGACGAATGGTCATTGGTTGAATAGTCTCTGGCGAACAGTCTGTGGTGAACAGTCTCTGGCGAACAGGCGAATGTTAATGGGTAATAGCCCGCGAAGCGCTCGAAAATCACCAACAGATAAAAGAAATGGTCGGAAAACCCCTGCCCCATCGTACGAAGATAGTTGTCACCATTGGCCCAGCTAGCAGCACTTCTGAAGCTATCAGGCAGCTCATGCAAGCAGGTATGAGCGTAGCCAGGCTAAACTTCTCCCACGGTAGCTACGAAGACCATGCCACGCGCATTCTTCAGCTCCGAACGATTGCAAGCGAGCTGGGCCTGCCGCTTACCCTACTCCAAGACTTGCAGGGACCGAAGATCCGCGTTGGAGAGCTGCCCCCATCGGGCCTTGAGCTAGGGGTGGGAAAGCCGCTGACGCTGATCCCACTCAGCGAGGTTCAGCAGCCCGTAGCCCCAGCAGATACGGTCGGTATAGACTATCCAAATCTGGCGCAGGAAGTGCAGCCAGGAACGCCCGTTCTCCTCGACGACGGGCTGCTAGAACTCAAGGTAGAAGCGGTAGAGGGCGATGCCGTCCGCTGCCAAGTCGTGACTGGCGGACTGTTGAAAAGTCACAAGGGAGTCAACTTCCCAACGCTGAACTTAAGCCTGCCTTCGATGACTCAAAAAGATATTGAAGACCTCGATTTTGGAATAGCCCAGGGAGTAGACATTGTGTCGCTGAGCTTTGTGCGCAGTCCAGATGATGTGCGATCGCTCAAAGCCCGCATTGCCGAAAAAGGCGAATCCATCCCCGTATTGGCCAAGCTAGAAAAGCCCCAGGCCATTGAAAATTTGGATGCGATCGTCAGCGAGTGCGACGCTATCATGGTGGCCAGAGGCGACCTCGGCGTAGAAATGAGCCCCGAAAAAGTCCCTCTCATTCAAAAAAGAATCATCCGCACCTGCAACCGTAAGGGCATCCCCGTCATCACAGCGACCCAAATGCTAGATAGCATGATCCACAATCCCCGCCCGACTCGGGCAGAGGTGAGCGATGTTGCCAACGCGATTATCGATGGAACAGATGCCGTCATGCTCTCAGGCGAATCCGCCGTGGGCGACTACCCAGTCGAAGCGGTAAAAATGCTCGCCCGCATCGCCACCGACATCGAGCCAGAAACCACCTTCATAAATTACCCACCCATTGAAACCGGTGACGCCAACGCCATCAGCGAAGCCATGAACGCCATCGATGGTGTGCTCGACCTGCAGTGCATTGTCACGCTCACCGAGACAGGGCTCTCCGCCAAGCTCGCAGCCGCAGAGCGCCCCAGTGTCCCCATCGTAGCCCTCACCGCCAATCCCAAGGTTTATCACCGGCTGAGCTTAGTCTGGGGCGTGCGACCCATCCTACTAGAGAGTTTGACCGGGCCCCTCGAATCGACCTTCCAGCAGATAGAGAGCTGCTTGCAAAAGAACAACCTTGTTTCCTCTGGTGACAAGGTGCTGCTGCTAGGTGGTCTGCCAATGCAGGTTGCCCATTCTACAAACTTTCTAAAAATACACACCATCAGCTAGAAATTGGGAAGCTTCACGCTATGAAAGTTGCCTGCTTCAGTACCAAGCCCTACGATCAAAAATCTCTTCTTGAAACAAATCACAGCTTTGGCCATGAGCTATTGTTTTTTGAGGCTCGGCTGACGCCCGACACCGCTGGGCTAGCAGAGGGGTATCCGGCAGTGTGCGCCTTCATCAACGACGACCTCAGCGAAGAAACACTGCGCAAGCTGGCAGCGGGCGGCACCGCTGTCATTGCCCTTCGCAGTGCCGGATTCAACCATGTGGATCTGAACGTGGCAAAAGCGCTGGGCATGAGTGTGGTTCGGGTGCCTGCCTACTCACCCTATGCCGTCGCAGAGCATGCCGTAGGGCTCATCCTCATGCTAAACCGTAAGCTGTACCGGGCTTACAACCGCGTCCGCGAAGACAACTTTTCACTCAACGGGCTGCTAGGTTTCGACCTCCACGGCAAGACCGTTGGCGTGGTCGGCACTGGAAAGATCGGGCTTTGCTTCGCGCGAATTATGAACGGGTTTGGCTGTAAGCTGCTGGCCTACGATGTCCAAAAGAATGATGAGTGCTTGGCCCTTGGCGTACAGTACCTGCCCCTCACAGATCTCCTCGCCCAGGCGGACATTATTTCACTGCACTGCCCGCTGTTGCCCGCTACCCACCATATGATAAACGCCGAAACGCTCTCTCGCTTACAGCCCGGTACAATGCTGATCAACACGAGTCGGGGCGGACTGATCGATACGCCCGCCATCGTAGACGCCATCAAGTCAGGGCAAATTGGCTACTTCGGCGCAGATGTTTATGAGGAAGAGGCCAATTTGTTTTTTCGAGATCTTTCCGATACGGTGATTCAGGACGATACCTTTCAACGACTGCAGTCTTTTCCCAATGTTGTTATCACTGCCCACCAGTCCTTTTTTACAAAACAGGCGCTGACCAACATTGCCGAAACAACCCTGGGAAATATTAGCCAGCTGGAAGCCAAACAGGCCTGTGACAATCAGGTCTCTTGAGTATTCTGTGATACTCAAATCAGTTACTCAGAAAATCAAATGCTCAGACAATCAGGGATTCAGAGACGATGCGATCGCTCAGTCAGCAACCGGCAAAGAAATCACAAATTCTGTACCCCTGCCTACTTTTGACTGCACAGACAGGGTGCCACCATGCTTTCCTACGACAATATCGTGGGAAATAGCCAGGCCAAGCCCCGTTCCTTTGCCGACGGCCTTGGTCGTAAATAGATGGTCAAAGATTCGATCCTGTACGGCCTCGTCCATGCCAGGGCCATTGTCTGCGATCGCAATTTTTGCAGTGGTGGGGCTCTCTAGGCTTGTTGTAATGGTGATTTTGCTGGGGTTTTGTGCGATCGCAGCTAGCTCCCTTCGCCCATCGTTCTCTTCTAGCGCGTCGATAGCATTGGCTATCAGATTCATAAATACCTGATTGAGCTGACCGGCAAAGCACTCTACCATGGGCAATTCGCCATACTGCTTAACAATCTCGATAGAAGGCTGGCTGCCTCCCGACCGCAGTCGATGCTTAAGAATCAACAGCGTGCTATCTATCCCGTCGTGGATGTTGAAAGCTATTTTGTGTTCTCTATCTTCCCTTGAGAACGTTCTAAGGCTGGTGCTAATCTCACGAATGCGACTGATGCCAAAGCTCATGGAGTGTAAGAGATTGGGCAGATCTTCTCGAATGAAGTCTAGATTGATCTCTTCTATCTCTTCGAGAACGGCCTCCCGCGCTTCGTCTGCTTCTACCATCTCCAATACCCCTAGCAAATCTTCTACATAGTTGAGCGCAGGCTTCAGATTTCCCTGTAAGAAGTTCACAGGATTGTTTATCTCATGGGCAACACCCGCAACCAAGCCGCCTAGGGCAGACATCTTCTCACTCTGTACGAGCTGCATGTGTGAGGCTTGCAGCTTACTCAGGGCCTGCTGAGTTTGTCGGTACAGGCTGGCATTTTCCAAAGAGATAGCAGCCTGGGTACAAATCAGGTTGAGCATTTCTAGCCGGTGGTCGGTAAATGCGCCGATGGTTAGGTTGTTCTCTAAGTAGAGAATGGAGATGAGCTTACCCTGATTAACAATGGGCGTGCAGAGAATGCTCTTGGGATGATAGCGCAGTATATACGGGTCGTTGCTCAAGCTCGGATGAACAACTGCGTTGAAAATAACAGCCGGTTGACGGGTATGTTTGACCTGGTTAAACAAGCTAATGGGTAAGTCCTCTCCAGACCTAGGCAGCTGAGCCTGCAGCAAAACCGGTGGATGGCTAAGGTCTGAGAAGGCATTGATAACCCAGTTTGTTCCATCGTCTGGCCCACCATTGGCTGCGGCGGCGGGCATGAGTAAGAGGCATTTGTCTGCGCCAGCATTTTTCATGGCGGCTTCCAGCAATATAGCCAGCAGCTTGTCGAGTTCGATTTCGCTAGAGAGCGCCTGAGAAGTGCGCAGCAAGGTGTTCAAGTCAATGACATTTGAAATCCCCGTACTACTTGTACTAGAGCCCTGAATCGCCCGGTAGGCGAGCCCGCTCCCAGAATGATTGACGCGGCTAGCCTGTTTGGCATGGGAGGTTGGCTGCAAAATATCTTCGAGTAGCTTAGGGTAGCGCTTTTCTAAGTCGGCAATTTTAGCCTTGGCACCCCAGCGACTGTAGGCGTAGTAAGCATCAGTTAGGTAGCTCTGCGCGATCCGCACCTTTCCCCAGTCCAGATAGAATTCAGCGGCTAGCTCATGGGCGATCGCTTCTTCCTGAACAAATTCATTCGCCTGAGCAAGTGCGATCGCCTGATCAAAATGGTCGACAGCTGCTGCTTTATCTTGACCGATCGGGTCTCCAAGGGCAGATCTTCTACCCTTGGCATGTCGCAGCGCTTCCACCAGATGCCAACGATGCCGGTGATTCATCGGTGCATGGTCTGCCCAGTTTGCAAGCTGCTGTTGATTGTCGCTTACCTGCTGCCAGTATTTTTCTAAGCGGTCTGCAGTCAAAACCTCTGCACGCTCATCAGTTTGAGTAGCGATCGCAGCCAGGGATTCATAAAAAACAAACGCGGCCAGCAAAGGAGAGCTCACCACACCATTAATATAGTCACGGGTCTTGGCAAAGGCTGTCAGTGCCAAGTCGTATTCTCCAAATAGCGTCGCCAAAATTCCCTTATGACTATAAAAGAGAGAAAGGCCAACAATGTCATTCACCGCGAGCTGTAGCGGTAGCGTGGTCGCTTCACAGTAGGCCTCGCCCGATATCTCAGTCGGAGAGGTACTTTGCCCCAGCAGGTTAAAAGTGATTTGCTGATAAAGGCTGATGTACTGAAAGGCACTCTCCTGCTGCTGTTGCCTAATAGCGTCGCGATAGCGGCCTATTTTTGTTGCTAGCTTGCCAACGTTGTGACCTGCAAGGTAGGCATGCAAGCTGTAGTGGCAGGCAGAGAGCGCGGCATATTCGCTATCGCCATTTTCTAGTCCTAGCTGATAATTCTTTTGTAGAGGGCTAAGAGACTTTCTAAGATGGGACTGCCAAGGGTTGATCAAGTGCTGAACTAGGACAATCACCCGGCTGTGCACCTCTTTAGAAGGTAGCTTCTCTAGCAATTGGAGTGCGAGACTACCCATCTGATATCCCTGGGCTATCTGGCCGCTAACCCCGCAGAGAATCACCCCATACCAGCTGTAGAAAAAAGCGGAAAGCGAACTGTTGCCAAACTCAAGGCATTGGTCAATGCCCGTACACACCAATGCGGGCATCAGCTCTGGCTGCCCAACGTAAGCGGCTGCAGCTGCTTTGGTCAGCAATCGGAGAATGGCCAAAGCGGTCGGATCGTCCATCTCCGGCTGCTGCAACAGCGTATCTGTTGAATGTTGACTGAGTCGAGCAGCCGTCTTGGAAATAATGCCTCTGTTCATATCGGTAGTCGGCTGCTGAGGTAGCTCAATCCCGAGCCGAGCCAGCACTTTTCTGGCAACATCAATACCTTGCAAAAAGTATTCTTGCCCAATCGCAGCCTGAATCTGAATCTCATAGGCCCGGGCTGTGTCCAACAGGGTTTTGCCCTGGTCACACACCTGGTTGATATGCTGCTGCATAGCCACCAAGTCGCCTGTGAAGAGCGCTGCTTCAGCGGCCTGGTTGTGCAGTGCGAGCGTGAGATTGTATTGGGTTTGCCAGCATTCCTGTGGCAAGAGAGAGAGACTGGTCGAGAAGTATTTGAGCGCGGCGGCGTAGGCAACGGTGGCCTGCGCTTTTTGTCCGGCTCTCAGATTAAGCCTCAGAAGCTGTTCTCGCTCGGCGTCTGAGGCGACTAGCCCTATCCCCTGGTTGAGATGGTTAACGATGTCAAAAAGCTGTTGTTCTTGTTGATCGGGCGTGCTGTGCTGCAGGCGCCTCTGGCCAATGAGGTAGTGCGTTTTGGTCTGTTGTTCTGGCTCGATGAGGGTATAGGCGGCCTGCTGCACCCGGTCATGGAGAAATCGATAGGTTGGATTGGCCTGCGGTGAATGGTGCTCCAATGAGGAGTCGGAGGAAGAAGTGCATGAGGAAGAAGAAGAAGTGCAGGAGGAAGAAGCATCAGAAGGAAAAAGTTCGGAAGTGAAGGCTTTGTAGCTATCGTCGGTCGGTAAGATGAGTCCTTCTTGGAGGGCTTGCCACAGGTCCTCTGCGACCGAAGCCATGCTGGTTTCAGCTGCGATCGCTAGCGTTACCAGATCAAACTGAGAGCCAATACAGGCCGCTAGCGTAAGCATAGTTTGGGTGGCGGGCGGCAGCTTTTGAATCTGCACACTCATGAATTCAACCACATCATCTGTTAGCAGCGTGCTTCGAATCTGATCAATGTCATAGTTCCAACGGCGGGCCGTCTGGGAAAAAGTGATTTTGTTCTCTGCCTGCAGAGCGAGCAACAGCTGAGATGAGAAAAAGGGATTGCCGCCGGTCTTTTGGTAGAGAGCTTCCGCCAAGGGGCGGGCAAAGTCAAGATCGCCACGCAGCGTATCTGCCACTAGATGGGCAAAGTCATTTTCACAGAGCGGACTCAACGTCAGCGTGTTGATATGTCCGCTGTCAGCGACAGCATCGCCTTCATCAAGGCTGTTATTCTTGTTTATAGCCCCATTGTCAGCAGTGTTGTTATCAGCAATATTATTATTAGCAGTATGGTTGCTACCACTATGGTTGCTACTACTGTGGTTGCCGTGAGTCGCTGGTCCCAGCTGCGGATCTCGAATTTCTTCGAGTGCCTGCAGCAGCGGGTGACCTGGACTCACTTCGTTGTCGCGGTACGCGCCGATAATGAGCAGATGACCATTGTCCTGCATGAGCTGTTGCAACAGCTTGAGCGAAGCCGTATCGGCCCACTGCAAATCATCTAAAAAAATAACCAGCGGATGCTGCGGGCCGCTAAATACCTGAACAAACTTTTGCATGAGCCGGTTGAAGCGATTTTCAGCGGCTTGACCGACCAGCTCTGCAACCGGAGTCTGTGGCCCCAAAATGCTGACCAGTTCTGGAATGACCTCAATCAATAGCTGGCTGTTGTCGCCGAGGGCAGTCTGAATTTTTTGCTTCCACTGTTCAATATTGCGATCGCTCTCACTCAGCAACCCTTTTATCAAGCCACGAAATGCCTGAATAAACGCCAGGAGCGGCACATTTCGCTGCAGCTGGTCGTACTTGCCCGCAATGAAGTAGCCACGCTGACGAGTCACCGGCTTGTGAATCTCATTGATAATAGCCGTCTTGCCAATGCCTGAATGCCCGGCCACCAGCATCATCTCTGTGCTGCCCTGACTAATGCGCTCAAAGGCAGCTAGCAGCCGGGCAACCTCAGCTTGGCGGCCATAGAGCTTCTCGGGCAGCACGAAGCGATCGCTCACGTCCTGACTACCCAGCGTAAAAGGCTCAATACGACCAGTATCTTTGAGCTGATGCAGACAGCGCTCAAGGTCGTACCTCAGCCCAAAGGCGCTCTGATACCGATCTTCTGCGTTCTTAGCCATCAGCTTGAGCACAATTGCTGAAACCATGGCCAGCTGCTCAGCCGGTAGCTCACACCGGGCCGCGAGCGATACAGGCTGCCGGGCCAAGTGCCCATGAACAATCTCCATAGGCGTGTCAGCCCTAAAGGGCAGCGTGCCCGTCAGTAGCTCGTAGCAGGTCACCCCAAAGGCGTAAAAATCGCTGCGGTAGTCTATCCCCCGATTCATCCGACCGGTCTGCTCCGGGGAGAGGTAATCGAGGGTCCCTTCTAGCACGTTCGGCGTCAGAATCTGTTGCGTTTTGCGGGGCAGCGTAGACGCAATGCTAAAGTCGATGAGCTTAATCTGTCGGCTCTCAGGATTGATGACAATATTGGCTGGCTTAATGTCTTTGTGAACAATTCGCTGCTTGCCAAGGCCATCTAGGGCTTCCGCAATTTGCAGGGCAATTTGAAAGAAGAGAGTTAGATCGGGGATGCGATCGCCCAGTTTAGGCCGGTCAAACAGCTGGGCCAGAAACCAATTGAGCGCGCAGCCGCCAAAGTCACCCATCACCAGGGCGCTGCCATGGCCACAGGGTAACAGAGCGATGGGGGTGACCACATTCGGCAGATTGAGGTCTTTTGCGATGCTGTACTGATTACTAAACTTAACCAGGTCGCTAAAGCTGGGGTAGTCATCCTTTAGCAGCTTCACCACCACAGGATGGCGATCCTGTTCACGAATGCCCCGATATACCAGCGTGCGATCGCCTTCGTAGAGTTTTTCAGTAAAGCAGTACCCTGATAGTTGCGTAGAATCCATCCCTAAGTCCAAAGTGACTCAGCTAGCGCGTGAACAAATCCGACGCTAGCCACCCATGGCGCATTACGACGTCATCAGTTTTCCCCATCAAGACAAATAAATCTTATGGGCGCAGCCTACAGCAGAGTAAGGAACCTAAGCATTTTGGGCTACATGCTACGCACCGTAGCTTCTCCGTCTTTGACTTCGCCAATCAGAACCTCGCTCGCAAGCCCTACAAACAGGCCATTTTCCAAGACACCAGGGATATTGTTGATTGTTTTTTCCATTTCGCTGGGATTGTCTATTCCGTTGAAGGTGACATCGAGCACCATGTTGCCCTGATCGGTAATCACAGGGCCATCTTTCTGCACGCCCATGCGCATTTCTACCTTGCCGCCCAGCTTTTCCAGGGCCCTAGTCACGGGCGCGACGGCCATCGGCAAAACTTCTACCGGCAGCGCAAAAATGGTGCCAATCTTGTCACTGAGCTTTGAACTATCTACCACCACAACAAATCGCTCTGCTAGGCCGTCAACCACCTTTTCTCGGGTGTGGGCAGCGCCGCCCCCTTTAATCAGGTTCATTTGCGGATCCACTTCATCTGCGCCGTCAATGGCAATATCGATATGATCGACTTCATCGAGCGTCGTCAGTGGAATGCCGTGCTGCTTTGCCAGCACCGAAGCCTGAAATGATGTGGGGATTCCTTTGATATTGGTCAGTTCCCCAGCGGCGATGCGTTCGCCGATAAACTGAATAGCAAATGCTGTGGTCGATCCGGTACCCAGGCCCACAATCGTGCCAGACTTGACTTGGGCAGCGGCGGCTCGACCAACTTCCTGCTTCATCAGCTTGACGGGATCCATGGGGCTATCTCCTAAAATTATGTTGAATTGACTGATGTTGAATTGACTGATGTTGACTCAACAGTGATGGCGACTTAGCAGATAAGCGCGTCTCACAATGTCGGTTTCTAGCATGCGCGATTGTGGGTTGGGAGTAAAGCTACTGATACCCTGTGACGAATAGGTGACATCAGATGTCAGCAGAGAGCAGGTCCGCGAAGATTCTCGGAGAGCAGCGAATTTGGATATGGCGTGGCTGGCGAATTCGCTACACCCACCTTGCCGAGGCACCAGGCGCAGAAAATGCAGCCCCTTTTTTACTGATTCATGGCGCTGGCGCTAGCCTGGCCCAATGGCGAGAAAATTTGATTTGGCTAGCCGCAGAGCGCCCGGTGTACGCGCTAGATTTGCTGGGGTTTGGCGGGTCGCAAAAGGTGGCCTGCAAGGTCGATACTGACCTTTGGGTTGCGCAGGTTATGGCCTTTTGGCAGGCGTTTCTACGTCGGCCCATGATTTTGATGGGGCATTCTTTGGGTTCGGTCGTGGCCCTGCAGATGGCCGCGCGCCATCCCGATCAGGTGGCTAAGCTGATTATGCTAACGCTGCCTGCGGCCCGGCAGGAGCTAGGTGGATCAGCCTCGCAGTTAGGCGCCGTCGTAGAGCGGTGGTTTGCCTCGCCGCTGTTGCTTCGCCCTCTCTTTGGGCTGGTGCGTCAGCCCTGGCTGATTCGGTCGGCGCTACGGGCGATCGCACAGGACCCTAGCCGAGTAGATGCCGACCTTGTCGATAGCTTTGTGAGGCCCACCCAAGATCGGGGAGCCGCGCGAATGTTCTGCTATTTGGTAAAGTCGCGGACATCTGAGCGCTTTAGTCCGATTACAAAAGTCCTCATCGGACAGGTCAAGGTACCGGTTTTGTTGCTCTGGGGTCAGCGCGATCGCATCATCCCAATTACCTGGGGCCGCTACATCAACACCCTCAACCGCCACGTCACCTTCGTAGAAATGGAGAACGCGGGCCATTTTTTCTACGACGAACTCGCCGATCAGCTGCATCTCTTCATCGATCAGTGGCTCAGCGGTGAGCTACCAGAAACAAACGAAGCAGTTGCACTAGAAGAAGCGCGCCCCTAATCATCCCCAAAGTCATTTCTCAGGTGCGTTTCTCAGGTGCGTTTCTCAGGCACATCTCAAATCCATCTTGTTACCTACTTAGGCGTGAAAGATTTGAAATGACGGCGACGCTGCTGCCAACGGCGAATAGAGCTAGCCTGCTGCGCCGCACCCGACTGCGCAGCAGGTTTTACATAGCTGTCGAGTAAGCAGGCCTCAGGTCGCTCAAATTGCTGACCGCCAACGTAGTCGCCATAGGGTTCGTGGGTCATACACACCTTGAGCTCGGTGTAGTGCCCTTCTTGGCGAAGCGCCTGGTCAAGTTCATCAACAGACTGAAAGCGCTGGCTGACCTCTGGACTCAGCATCTTCTTCAAGAGATGGCGCATATGACTGCTGACCCGTATAGATTCTTGCCAGCGTAGATTTTGTCCTTTGGGCGAAGTCGCAAAGTCGAGTGGGGAGCAACCAGTGAGCAAGTACAGGCAGGTAACACCAAGGGCATACAGGTCACTCGCAGGCACCGGGCGGCCAGAAAGCTGCTCAGCAGGCGAGAAGCCAACTGTGCCCGTACAGCGATCTGAAGTTGAGCGGCTGTCTGTCGCATCGATACCTTCTACCGGATATCGGCGGACTGCGCCAAAGTCGATTAGCACTAGCTTTTGGTCGTGACTACGGCGAATAATGTTGGAGGGCTTGATGTCGAGATGCAGCAGATTGTGGCGGTGGACATAGCGAATAATGGGGAGCATGTCTCTTAAAAATGCCTTCACCTGTGCTTCGGTCTGGGGGCCGCTGCGATGAAGTTCTTGGCTGAGAGTATTGCCCGGAATGTGCTCCTGCACAAGGTAGAACTGCCCATCTTCAACGAAGTGATCAAGCAGGCACGGTAGCTGACTGTGGCGACCAAGGCGGGCCATGATGCGAGCTTCTTTTTGAAAGCGGCGATGGCTACGTTCCTGTTCAAACGCTTTCTCCGCCGAGTTATGGGGGGTGGCTTTCTTGTATCGAATCTGTTTTATGACGCAGGTGCGGTTGTGAAGGGCTGTCGCATCCTTTGCAAGATAGGTCGTGCCAAATCCGCCGCGGGCTAGCCGCCGAACAATCTCATACTGATTTCTGAAGAGAGGTTTGTTTGTCTGTGTGATTGCTTGCGCAGATCCCTTGGTAAATCTCTTGGCAAAACGGTGAGAAGAGTGGCTAGGCAAGTTCATGGCTTCGATGTAGCTTTCAGTGTGACTGCGTATAAAATCTGTCCTTGTGATTCGATACTGGCCGCAGAATTACTGAAAAGCCTACCGTGTTGTTTTAGTCTTCACATAGCGGCGTAGGTAGGTAAGGAAAAGCTAAAGGTGCTGCCCCTATTCAGCTCACTCTCTGCTGTGATTTGGCCGCCCTGCAGCTCTACTAGGCGGCGGCAGATCGCCAGACCCAGCCCCGATCCGCCAGAGCTGCGATCGCGCGACCTATCTGCCCGCCAAAACCGCTCAAACACATGGGGAACATCCTCAGAGGCGATCCCCACCCCCGTATCTTTGATAGCAATCCACACAAAGCGCCCTCGCTCAGTCTGCTGCGTAAAGGCACGCAGGTTGATTTCTCCGCTCTCGGTATGGCGCAGCGCGTTGCTCAGCAGATTTACCAGCACTTGCTCTACCCGGGCCGGATCTGCCAAGGCAGTAGGGAAATCAGCCGGTATGTCAACGGTGAGCTGACGCGGGTCAGACTCCAGCAGCTGGTCGGCAAAGCGATTTCTCACCTGGTGAACGAGTGCGGCGACGTCCATCTCCTGGGTTTCAATGGGCAAGTAACCTGTTTCCAGCTTCGATAGCTGCTGCAGATCGTCAACGAGCCGCTGTAGGCGCTCAGTTTCTTTGACTAGGCGGCTGTAGGTTTCAGCGCTGGGTGCGATCGCGCCATCAGCCAAGCCTTCCAAATACCCCTTCACAATCGTCAGCGGCGTCCGCAGTTCATGGGACAGGTCGCCCACCAGCTCACGCCGACGCTGCTCAACCCCTTCCAAGTCGTCTGCCATTCGGTTAAAGCTGTGGCCCAGCCGATCAAATTCTGGAATCTCCAGCGTCGGCACCCGAGAGGAGAAATCGCCCGCTGCAAACTTTCGGGTAACCGTTTCCATCCGCAACAGCGGCCGGGTAATTCGCCTGGATAGCCAGTAGCTCACCGCACCCGCCGTCGAACCCCCCAGTACCAAAGACCACAGCATGCCCCGAATCCAGGCATCTTCAAAGCCCTGCAGCAGCTGACCTTTCACCACCTGCTGAATCCGTACGCCTTGGCGCTCCATCCGCTCTAGGGTAACTACAAAGTAGCGAGGTGTAGAAAGTCGGCTGATCGTTGCTAACGTGCTCACGGTGACTGCCAGGACAATCAGCTGTGACACCAGCAGTCGACTGCGCAGCGTAGCGTTTACCAAACCTGTTGACGACGCTCTAGCCCGTCGCCTCAGCTGGCTGGCTAAACTGCTCTCCGACTGATTTTTATCCCCATCAATCTTCAAACCGATACCCTACGCCGACAACAGTTTTAATAAAAGTAGGCGAAGAAGGGTCGGGCTCTATCTTTTTGCGCAGACGGGCGATGTGCGTATCTACCACCCGCTCATCCCCAAAAAAGTCGTTGCCCCACAGTCTTTCAATGAGCTGGGCGCGATTCCACACGCGACCGGGATAGCTCATAAAGGTCGCCAGCAGGTCAAATTCTAGCGGTGTGAGTTCTAGGTTCGATGGTAAGGGAGCTGTGTTTGAGCCCTTCTGGCTGAAAATGTCTGGTTCGAGCGCTGTTTGGGCATCCTCTGCCTCAAGTCCCAGCTCAGCCTGCGAGCCAGGAATTTGACTGGGGACCAGGCTTGCGGTTCGCTGATCGACATCAATTGTGAAATGGGCCGTTTGATAGGTAGCTGTCTCAGGTTGCCGGTTACTTCTTAGGCTGCGCCTGAGAACGGCTCGCACCCTAGCAACCAGCTCCCTCGGGCTAAAAGGCTTCACCATGTAGTCGTCGGCACCCGTCGAGAGGCCAATAATCCGGTCTATTTCCTCTCCTCTAGCTGTCAACATCATGATGTAAGGATCTTTCGTCTCCTGCTGTTGGCGAATTCTAGCGCAAACTTCCAAGCCATCTAACCCCGGCAACATGAGATCTAAAATAATTAAATCCGGCTGAATCACTTTAAAGCGCTCAAGTGCAGTGTTACCATCCCGGCAAATATGACAGGTAAATCCCTCCTTAGACAGATAGAGCTTGATGAGCTCGGCAATGTCGGCCTCATCTTCCACAATCAAAATGTCCATGGTTGATGCGTTTCCTTATCTATTTCGTTTCCTTTTCTATGCTGATTCATGCCTGTGCTAACACTTATAAGCTGATTCGCTTCTATGGAGGTTCATTCAGCCTGACAGCCCGCTAACACGATTGAAGTAGTCATTACTCGTGATGGTTAATCTGCCGGCGGCAACGCTTTAAACATTAAATCTAGTCAATTAGATGAATTTACGGTTTTGCAAATCAATTTTTATTGTTCTTTAGTGAAGACTGGGATACCCACGAGCCATTCACTTGCTCATGTTGAGGCTGTGACCTACCCTCTCTAAAAGGAAAGGCCTACCGCTTGTACGAACAGTTGGCCGAAATCGTCTATCCTCAATTTGACGCTTTCAGCGACCCCTTAATCCTTAGAAATATTAGCGTTCTGTGTGAATGCTCCCGTTCTATGTCTGCACTTACCTTCGATACCCTGTCAGCGGAATTGACTCAGGCACTGGCTGAGCAGAGTGACACTCCCCCCGAGACCACGGCTCGCTGCACACTTGGCCGTGAAAAAGTCATGGTGCTGGTGGAGTATCCCCTAGATAGTGCAAAAGCTGAACCTAGGGCATCAGAGACATTAGATTGGCTTGAGCAACACCTACGAGACCAATTTGACACGACAGGGCTACCGGAAGAAGTCGCCGATATTTCTGATTCTATTGATGAAGTCGCTGTGCAGCTCTACCTAAAGCACTTAAGCGAAGCCAAGCCCTTCACAATGCGGTCATTTACCTGGAAAGTAGATGACGGATTTGATGCCCTTTTTGGTGACGCCAGTGTAGATGAGGCTGAATTAGAAGATTCAGAAACCGCCTCTAGTGAGCTAGCAGTTGAGCTAAACGGAAACGGGGTATCAGTCGCAGAGCTTGCCGACACGCTACCCATGGACGTTGCTAGCACTGCGCCAACCGATACCCCTCAGAAAGAAGCAATACCAGAAGACAGCAAGCTTGCTAAAGAGCTTGTGTTTGAGGAAATTTTGTCTGGCAAAATGAATGAGCCACCCGCTTTGATTTCCTTGCCTGATGGTGAAGAGGACTTAGTGCTCTCAGAGTTAGAGGCTGATCACTTACCTCTTGATGCAGAGCCTGAGATGGATTTGACCTTAGCACTAGAGGACAATGACGATGCCGGAAGCGCCCATGGCCTCGAGCAGGGTTTCGGGCTAGGGGCTAATCAGGGGTCCAGTCTTGAACTGGGTCTAGAGCTTAGTCAAGGGCTAGAAGGCAGTCTGGATGAAGCTTTTGTGCCTATTCCCAGCGAGCCAATAAGCACCAGCGCAGACCTAGAGGCAGACCTATCTGTAGGGGTAGACGCCCCCGCAGTCATCATTCCTGAAACCCCAGAAGAACTTTCTCTACCGGGAGAAGCGCCCACCCTATCTTCATCAGAGCTAGACCTACCGACGGTAGAACTGCCTGTGGCGACCTCTGCCGCAAGCAGCCCGGCGGCTTCAGACTTTTTCGACCTAGCAGATGAATTGCCTGCGGTGACCGCAAGTTCCAGCGTTTCATCTTTGCCTGAAGTGGATTTTTCCTCTGCCTTTGCAGCGACTGAAGGGCGTTCTTTTGTAAGCAACACTGACAATATCGACCTGTTTGACGTTACTACACCAGATAACCATGAAATTCAGCTCGAAAATGCCACATTCGACACTGCCGGGAACAACGACAACAACAGCTTAGGTATTTTTGCTTTTGAGGACAACTCGCCAGAGTATGCCGCGAGCACAGAGGAGGAACAAGCAGAAAACGAACAGGCAGAAAACGAACATCTCCATTCTGAAAACGGCCACCATCTCGGAGCCGACCAGCCTGAACAGGCCGATCTAGACTCCTTTTTAGAGTTAGAAGAGGATACACAACCTGATGACGGTAGCGATGCTGAAAGCAGCATAGAATCTGAGTCCCCAGACCTAGAAGAACTTCTCTTATTCAATGCTGAAGATAGCTCAGAGACCACAGACGATGTCTCTAACTTAGATGAGACAGAACTACCATTAGATGAACTCGTCTCTTCCCACGAAGACCTGGCAGGTGCTCCGGTTTCAGATGACTTTTCTTCTCCTGAGCACTTGTCGATAGATGAGCTTTTTGTAAGCGATTCTGTCGTCAAGGATCGAGTTGAAGGCCCTGTCGAAGCATTCGGTGAAGAGGGCGCAACTGCAGAAGTTGCTACTGATGCAATTGAAGAGATAACTGCTGAAGAAAATTTTGTTGAAGAAGCGCATGCAGAAACATCCGAAGAAGAACGGGCACTAGAAGAGCTAAAGGAAGAGTTAGGGGAAGAGACGCTTACAGAACTCCTAGAGGACGAGCCCGATGTAGCATCACAGCTGGAGGCAGAAGATGAACTTCTAACAGACGATTTTGCTGCAGAAACCCCATCAGATGAGCAAATAGAGCAATTAAATGAGCAAACTGAAGAAAATACCGTATCAGAGGTCCCAACAGATATCTCAGTAGCCCCAGACTCGATAGACGCTGAAATACTGGACAAAATAGAAGAAATAGACACAGAAGACACCCTACTTGAAGCGGCGTCTTGTGAAGCATCGTCTGACGACAGAGGCATTGACATCGAGGCGGCTAGCGCGGAGGTGATCGCAACCGAAGAAGAAACCCTACTTGAAGATGACTTATCAGATGCCCTAGATATGTCGGCCTTGGCTGCAGGCTACGGGCTGACTAACTTTGGGGAGGATGGCTTCGAGGGAGAAGAGGATGATTTTTCCATTGCTGCAGTTGGGGATGCCTCTGGCGACGATTTTATGCTTGAAATCGACCCGCTACCTGACCTCTCGGATGAGGTTGATGTAGAATCTAACGCCTCACATGCGCCAGTAGATTCTCCCTACAGCGACACTGATGGTGATAGCGCGGACTACGCCAGCGTAGATTACACTGGCGCGGACTATGCCGGTGAAGACTATGCCGGTGAAGACTACGCCGATGAAGGTTATACCGGTGAAGGTTATACCGGTGAAGACTATGCCGGTGAAGACTATGACAACGTAGACGGCTTACCCTCAGCCAATGACGACCGGGACTACGATGATGGGTCGGACTACTACCTAGAGGATGTAGAAGCTGACGGCGAAGAGGATGAGCTCTACGAAGAAGTGGGCGTTATCGACGAAGGTGAAGTGCAGCGACAGCGGGAGCAGTGGCAGCAGCAGTCCCAAGGCAATCCTTGGCTGTTTGTCGGCACATTTGGACTGCTGGTGGCAGGTATTTTAGGCTTTGTCCTGAGTCGGCCCTGCGTGTTTGGTCGATGCGATCGCATCCAAACTGCTCAGATTCAGGGCGATGAAGCACTTGGCAAGCTGCGGACAGACAACACGCTAGAGGCTGTCAACGAATCCAAGCAGCAGCTCCAAGGCTCCATCCGCCTGCTAGACCCTATTCCCGTGTGGTCGCCTTACTACGGTCAAGCGCAAGCAATTCTGCCAGAATACGAGCGTCAAATCGAATCGCTCGACTTGGTGACTGAGGCCCAAGGCAAGGCCTACGGCGCGGCTGTAAAGTCCCAAGACCCTCCCCATTCCGAATCCACCTGGAAAGAAATCGCCGATGAGTGGCGGGAGTCTACAACGCTACTGGCCGCAGTCCCCGCTGATAGCCCGGTACGGGAGCTAGCCGAGACCAAGCTGGTGGAATACCGGGCGAACCTATCGACCATTTTGGTTCGAATTGAAACCGAATCTGACGCAGAAGCAGCCCTAATCCAGGCCCAGCAGGCAGCTAGCCGAGCAACGAAGCGGGTAGACGTTGCCAGCTCCCTAGAAGATTGGGAAGCGGCCCTTGCTGACTGGGACCAGGCTGTCGGCAACTTGAGACAAATTCCGCAAGGAACCAAGGCCTACGCCGAAGCGCAGCAGCTACTGCCCGAATACGATGAGCAGTATCAGTCAGTACGTGAGCGGACTGAGATAGAGCGCAGTGGTGATCGCACCCTGTCAAGTGCCAAGCAGCTAGCCGCTTCTGCCCAGCGAGCCGAGACCGACGACCAGTGGACCGTCGCTGTCGACAGCTGGAAAAGCGCCATCAGTCAGCTGCAAGCCGTGCCGACTAAATCCATCGCCCACTCCGAAGTAGAAGCGCTGCTTAAGCGCTACGCCACCGCCCTACGCAACTCGGAAGAGAGCCAGCAGGTCGCGTTTAACTTTCAGCCCATTGAGCCAGGGTTCTATCTGGTATGCGGCATCACAGCAGATCAAAAATGCACCTACTCAGTCCAGGGAAAAAGCGTGCGGGTAGATCTGTTTCAGGGGTACGACGTGGTGATAGACCAGTCGATTACACCTCCTAGCCAGCGCCAGGAAATTGTCTCAGAGGCTGAATACATCGACCAGAGCAACCAGCTGCTCCAGCAGCTCACCCTCCTGAGCACGCAGGCTCAAATCCCGGTCGAGCTCTACAGCGCTGAGGGCAACTTCATGGCCCGCTACCGGCCGGACCTCGACGGATTTGTCAGAGAGCAAGACACCTAGAGAAATCGTCGCGCGTCACGACCTGGCGATGGGATCCATCAGCTGCATCGCAGGCGTGAAAAACTGTCTGGCAATGCCGTAGGTGACCACCAAAGCTGCAATTAGGGTGGCCAGTGCCAGCATAAACATAATCAAAATTTGGTAGATTGCCGCCACCAAAGGGTCCGCGCCTGCCAAAATCTGCCCCGTAATAGTGCCAGGCAAGGTGACTAGCCCTACCACCATCATGGCATTGATGGTGGGAATGAGTCCGGCTGTAATCGCTGACTTCCGGTAAGTTGCGATCGCCTGAGATGAGGTAGCTCCCAAGCTAAGATGGGTCTCAATTTCGACCCGGTTATTTCGCAGTGCCTTGACCAACCGCTCCCCGGCGATGGAGGCTGCTGTCATCGCATTACCCAGCACAATTCCCGTTAGCGGAATGAGATATCGCGGGTCGTACCAAGGGTCGAGATGAATCACTAGCAAGTTGACATACATGATCGTCGTAAAGCCGCTAGAGAAGACCGCTAGCCACACCCATTTCAGCAGCTTAGGCAAGTCTTTATCAATCCGGTTACGAGCGACGACAGAAGCAATGGTCGCCATCCCAATCAGCACCGCAATCACGGCCAGCGGCTGACGGCTCGCAAAAATAGCCGCCAGAAAAACCCCGACAAAAAGTAGCTGCGCGAGCGTTCTGACTGTCGCTATTGCCATTGTCTTTGCCAGTCCTAATCGCTGCCAGCTAGATAGGCCAATAGCGATCACCATCATGCCGACTGCCCACAGCATTCCAATCAAGCTCGGTTGAATCATTTGAGAAAACCTGAGAAAACCCTAGGGCTCGGCAGAGCAGTGCATCTAGCACTTAGAAAGACAGCTTAGAAAAGACGGCTTGGCTAAAGGCAGTGAGCCCAGAAGGCAAGTTAGAAAGCTAGGGAACTCTATCTAAAGACTGTAGAAGACAGCGCTCACCGACGAGAAAAGAGCGTCTAAAGCGGTATATCAGCAAGACGGGAATCCTCCCTGCGCCCTTAAGATTTTTGTATTTTTGTATACTACAATGAAGAGGAATACAAGGGCTACGGCCACGTATCACCTACTATGACTGACTTTACTGCCCCTGGAAATGCTGCCGAGCCTCACGGGAAGCGTCGCTACGACTGGCAGGCGAACGCTAAACACTACAGGCGACGCCCATTCATTATTCTCTGGCGCACGCTGACGGTTTCTTGGATGCTAGGCAGCTTTGCCCTTTCTCTCCTGTTCGACCATCTCTTCAAGCGTAGCGAAGCCAACCAAGATCGGCGAGCTATTCGTCTCAGGCAGATTCTGACCCAGCTAGGTCCAACCTTTATCAAAGTCGGTCAGGCACTCTCTACACGCCCTGACCTGATCAAGCCTAGCTTTTTAGATGAGCTGATTAAGCTACAGGACCAGCTCCCCTCCTTCTCCAGCGATGTTGCCCGCCAAATCATTTACAACGACTTGGGGCGTACGCCTGAAGAGATTTACAGCTTTTTTCCAGCTGAGCCTGTGGCAGCAGCCAGCCTCGGGCAGGTTTATAGAGCCCGGCTCTACAGCGGCGAAGAAGTTGCCGTCAAGGTGCAGCGGCCCAATCTGCTACCGATTATCTGTCGTGATTTGTACATTATGCGATGGGCTGCGAGCTGGATTGCCCCTTGGCTACCGCTTAACCTAGGTCATGACTTAACGCTTATTGTCGACGAATTTGGCAGTAAGCTTTTCGAGGAGATTGACTACCTCAACGAGGGCAGGAACGCGGAGAAATTTGCCGCTAACTTCCAAGATGAGCCGCTGGTGAAAGTGCCCTCAATCTACTGGCGCTACTGCAGTGCCCGCGTCCTAACCATGGAGTGGATAAATGGCTTCAAGCTGACTGATACAGACAAAGTCAAGGCTGCAGGGCTAGCGACCAATGACCTCGTGGAGATTGGTGTTTCATCTGGACTGAGGCAGCTACTGGAATTTGGCTTCTTCCACGCAGATCCCCACCCAGGTAATTTGTTCGCTATGGAAGATGGCCGCATGGCCTACATCGACTTTGGCATGACCGATCAGCTAGACCAGACCACTAAAGAGACCCTGGTAGACTCGGTCGTACACCTCATAAACCGCGACTACGCAGACCTAGCAAATGACTTTGTGAAACTAGGGTTTCTGATGCCGGATGTGGATGTTCGCCCTCTGGTGCCCGCTCTAGAAACTGTGTTTCAAGATGCCATTGGTGCCAGCGTTGGCGACTTCAACTTCAAGTCGACTACAGACAAGTTCTCAGAAGTTATGTACGAGTACCCATTTCGGGTGCCTGCTAAGTTCGCGCTGATCATTCGCTCTCTGGTCACCCAAGAAGGTCTGGCGCTCAGTCTAGATCCAAACTTCAAGATTGTTGAAATTGCCTACCCCTATGTGGCCCGGCGCCTGCTGACAGCAGAGACCCCAGCCCTTCGCCGTCGCCTGATCGATGTCCTCTTCAAAGATGGTCGATTCCAGTGGCAGCGATTGGAGAATCTACTGCAAATCGCCCGCTCTGACCAAAGCTTTGACATTATCCCAACGGCAGGGCTGGGCATTCAGTTCCTAATGACTGAAGAAGGCCAGTACCTCAGACGGCAAATCCTGCTCGCCCTAACTGAAGACAACCGCCTGCACACTGAGGAAGTTCAGCGGCTATGGCGCTTGATCAAAGATGATCTGCAGCCCAATCGAATACTCGGGGCAGCTTGGGATGCGATTGCAGACTTTTCAAAAGAACAGGCAGTTGGCCTAGTGCCTGCTGAACTTGCAGGCGCACTTCAGCTGACGAACAGCCGCTAAGGGGTCAAAACAGGTTAATATTTGTTCATATTAATCCATCGCCCACTTCACTACTCACATCCGGGAGCGAGCCCCATGTACTACTCTCAAACCCCGCCCTATTTCATGCTGGCGGCGGGCCTATTCATTGCTATCACGGCTGGTGCGGCGTTTTCCGCCGTCCTGAAAGGAGCCGTTGACGACTGGTATAAGAAGCGCTCCACTCGCTCAATTTCAAAGCTTCAGGGATTTGATTTGCAGCTTCCTTTCTTTGGTATTTGTTTGGGTAGCTGCGTTTTCTTAGCGTCAGGAATGTGCATTTTTGGCTTCACATCAAAGATTGCCTATGCCATGGCTGCACCGTTGGTTTTGCTGAGCGCGGGCCTAGTGTGGTCTCAGCTCAAGAACAATTTGGCTCTTTTGGAAAGCGGTAATCCTCGCGCTTTTGAGCTAGACGTTTAGATTCTCGTGAGGTTCGGCAGAGCGTTTCAACAGAGCATAACGTTTAGCAGACTGTGACGTGTATCCAGTCCCGGCGCTTTGCGAGCAGTGGAGTTTGCTCAAAGTAGCGTTGCCGGTTACTGCGCTGATTGGAGGTTTTCGATCAGCGCAATTTGCTGTTGAGCGATATTAGCCCACCGGGATTGCCCGTCGGCTATGTAAATGTTGCTGGCGGTTTGCAGCTGTTCTTTTGCTTCTTCGTAGCGCCTCAGCTCAGCGAGGGCCAACCCCCTTGCATAGTGGGCATGGCCAAAGGTTGGGTTCAGGTTGCTCGCCCGTGTGAAGGCAATAATGGCCGTCTCTGGGCTGTTTTGCCGAATGAGTGACACGCCCAGGTTGTAGTGTGCTTCTGGGTAGTTGTTGTCTATGGCGATCGCATTTTCAAACGCTCGCTGAGCTTGGGCGTAGTCTCCCTGCTCCTGATAGATCAATCCGATGTGATAGTGCGATTCTGGCGCAGCCGGGCTGTGTGCGATCGCTTCTGTAAATGCGGCAAAGGCAGCCGCCTGATTTCCCCGGCGGCGCTGCAGCAAGCCAAAATTGTAGTGCGCTAGGCCTAGCTCAGGGTCTAGCTCAATTGCGCGGGCTAGGTAGGTTTCAGCCTGGTCCAGATTTTCGCCTTCTAGCAAGGCCGCACCTAGGTTCACATAGGCCAGGGTCAGCTCAGGATCTGCCTGAGTCGCCTGCCAGAAGGCCGTAGCCGCTGCCTGCATCTGATTGTCCTGCCTGAGTGCTAGGCCAAGGTTGTACTGGGCTGCTGCAGAGCCCGGGTCGATAGCGACAGCCCGCTGAAAAGCCTCAATGGCGGCTGCGACATTGTTCTGGAGGATAAAGTTGATGCCTTCTTCGATGGCGCTAGCGGCAGGCTCGCTGGTATCTGCTGGTGGAGCGTCCTGTTTGTTGCCTGGCTGGATGCCTTTCTCAAGGCCTTGCTTAATGAGAGGAAACTGACGGGTGCTAGGAGTACTTCTCGCACTGTCTGATTTAATACCGGTCGATTGCTCAGCTGACGAGGCGGCCTTTGCCGCTTCTACAATCGGCCCTATACTTACGCCCATAGACGCTAACAAAACCAAACAGGCACGGTAGTGTTTTAGCCGCTTCATGGCCATGTCTTTTCTCAATCGCTTCCGGCGACTAGGGATGTATTTATTTCAATTAATACTGTAACCAACCCAGATATGAGTTCCGTTGTCATTTGTGACAGTTGGACAGAGACTTACTAGAGAAGTCAGGAAGAGAAGTCAGGATTAACCGCGAAGAACACGACAGAAGCAGCTTCCCTTTCAATCGGTCCTTATCATAAATATTGCGTAAAGTGTCCGGAAGGTTTTTCCCTTCTAGCGGTCTCCGCATTGTTGCGAAGAGTGCGTGTATTGCTCGTGATTTCTATATTCCGTGGCTCCACTCAAAGGAACCCGTAAAATGCGTTTTCCAACGCGACAAGGCTTAAATCCGAGAAGGAATTGTAAAGAAATAGGATTGTGTACGGATTGCTGAACCTCTTTTTGAATATTGATGCAGTCCTTAAAGCTCATTTTTAGAACTACCCGCACTCAATTGACTGCCATACACAAAAACTGAACTGATTTAGATCTTCAAACGTTCACAAGCAACCTACTTTGAAATATATCTTGTATCAGAATGTGACCTGATCAGGTTGCTTTGACCGGTATGGAATGTCACGGTGAACACCGATAAACATTGATTTAATCAAAACAGATATGTCAGTAGGAATATGGGTATGCTTTTCGAGGGGATAAGTTAACCTCTGTTGATAGGTTTTCAACCCCTTTAAACATTAGTTGTAGACATCGTTAGCGTTATTAATAGGTTCAAGGTAAGCGCGTGAAAAGATATCAAAGTCGAACATTAGGTCAGCGGTTGAATCACCCGGTTGTAAAAAGCTTAGGTTTATTTGTCGTTGCGCTGTCTCTGGGGCTAACGGTGTTCGGTCCAGAAGGCTACAGTGCGATCGCTTCAGAAGTCCTTCCCAAATTTTCACTTTCCGCTGAAGCGGATGGGGAGAAAGCCGTCCCCCGGGTCCATCAGTTCAGCATGTCGGTTGTAGGTGGCCGCTCAACGACCGAGGCCCTAACGAAGTACAAGATTTTTGAGACGACACTAACCGATCAAGACGGGGAGATTAAGGCAACCTTGCGATTGCAGGCCACCGGTCAAAATCAACCCATTAAAGAATTTGAGAGCGCTGTCTCTGAAGCTCAATTCGTTGCGCTCTGGCAGCAGATTCGCGATTTGGAAGTCGCCCAGCTCACTGATGTCTCGCCCTACACTGAAAATTTGGACGAGGGACCTGTTCGACTTGTCGAGCGCAATATTTCATCTGCGACCTATGGCTTCCATTTCAAAGACGGGGTTTACGACTATCCCAACAGCTTTGAAGTGTATGCACCTGAGCACTTAGAAGACAGCCGCTATCAGAGCTTGAAAATGCTTTCGCTGAGCTTTGCACAAGAAATTTTTGGCGGACAGCTTTCTGAATAGAACACAATCTGAATAGAACATAATTAGGTTCCGTGGGCGCAACAGACCTTTTTCGGTAGAAAAATCAATTGAGCTACCCTGGTAGAAGCAAGACGCGTTTCTTTGACAGAGTACTGTCATTCCTATGGGTAAGGCCGTTTCAACCTCGTTCAAAAGTTCTGCTGAGCGTTTGGCGGTGCCGATTGCTGTGACTGCGGCGAACCGAATTGAGCGTCGGGCACTGAAGGTAACACTCTGGGGAAATGCTGTGATCGCCATGCTAGGCATAGCATTCGCGATTAAAACCCGTTCCGAAGCAATTTTTTTAGATGGTCTCTTTTCAGGCATCCATCTGGCGATTTCGTTACTATCTCTCTACATTTCCCAGCTCATTCAGCGCCCTAGCGACGACAACTATCCCTTCGGCTATGCGATGTTTGAACCTTTTCTCAACATGGGCAAGGGCGTAGCGATTGTCCTAGTAGCACTGTTTGCTCTGTTTTCTGCAGTGATGGCGCTGCTAGAGGGCGGACGCGATATTGAAGCCGGGGTGGCGCTGTGGTACGCGCTCATTGCCGCAGCCGGATGCTTGGTAATGGCAGCGCTTCAGCGCCGATTTGCAGAGCAGAGCCAGTCTCAGATATTAGCGCTTGACTTCAAAAACTGGTTGATTGACGGGGTCATTAGCGGGGCAGTTGCGATCGCCTTTGGTCTCATCTTGCTCCTGCAAAATACGCCTTGGGATGGGTTCATACCCTACGCGGACCCAGCTTTGGTACTGGTACTGGTGCTGGTGGTGCTGCCGCTACCGCTGCAGACAGTGGTTCAAAACGGGCTGCAAATCATGGGGCGATCGCCTGACGAATCGCAGCGAGAAAAGGTCGAATCTATCGTAAAATCGGCGCTGGAGAGCGTCCCCCACCAGGAGTATCATCTACGGCAAACCAACATGGGCCGCCTGGTGTATGTGCAGGTGTACCTATGTGTAAGCCTCTCCCAAGAAGAAAGCTACGAGGCAGGCGAAGTGGACCGGGTACGCTCACTGATCTATGAGCCTTTAAATCAGGCCTTTCCCCACCTAGCGATGGATTTGGTCGTTACCTGCGACCGAATTTGGGTGGACAGAGCGGTCATGCCTGCGTAGGGCTATATCACCGGAACAGCGGTGACGCTGGCAAGATTTTCTGGGTCCAAGTGGTGATTGAGCACTTCGCCATCCCTGTACCAAATCACTCGATTGGTCAGCCGGGCAACTTCTGGCTCGTGGGTAACCATAACGACGGTAATGCCGCTTTGATTCAGCGTGGAGAAGATATCAATGACATCCTGGGTCGTTTGCGTATCTAGCGCGCCGGTGGGTTCGTCAGCCAGTAGCAGGAGCGGATTGTTAACGATGGCGCGAGCGATCGCAACCCGCTGCTGCTGCCCGCCAGAAAGCTGATTGGGCCGATTGTTAATGCGGTTGCCTAGGCCCACTTTTTCTAACGCGTCGGCAGCCCTGCGCTTACGCTCTTTGCTGCTGACGCCAGCGTACATCATGGGCTGTTCTACATTTTCCAGTGCCGTCAGATGGGAGAGCAGATGAAACTGTTGAAAAACAAATCCAATCTTTCGATTGCGAATATGTGCCAGCGCCTGTTCTGAGAGGTCAGCCACATTTTGCCCATCAAAAAAATACTCGCCGCTAGTCGGCTGATCCAAACAGCCAATCATATTCATGGCCGTCGATTTTCCCGATCCAGACGGCCCCATAATCGAGCAGTACTCTCCCTTTTCGATAGTCATATCAACTTTCCAGAGGGCGCGAACTTCCGTGTTGCCCGTGCCGTATAGCTTGGAAATTTGGCGAAATTGAATTAGGGGAGACATAAGAGGGGTAAGTGCGTGACTATTGTCATTCTCTTTTTATGCGCTGCGGAGAGCCACAATCGGGTCGAGTTTAGCGGCTTGTCGGGCGGGAACCACCCCAAAGAACAGTCCAATGGTGCCCGAGACGCCCACCGCAATGATGACCGCAGTGGCAGAGACGCCAGCCTCGAAGGGGCTAATCGCAGCAATGATGAAGATGCCGCTTGCACCCAGCGCAGTCCCAACTAGGCCACCGATAGCAGAGAGAATGATCGATTCGATCAGAAACTGGCTGAGAATGTCTTTTTGCGATGCGCCGATGGCTTTGCGCAGGCCGATTTCTTGGGTGCGCTCGCGGACCGAGACAAGCATGATGTTCATGATGCCGATGCCACCCACAAAGAGAGAGATGGATGCGATCGCAGCTAGCATCAGCGTTAATGCGCCCGTCACCGTATTGGCAATATCTAGCAGCGTGTCTTGGCTAGAGATATAGAAGTCATCGCTACCAGTAGTGCCGTGGCGAAGCCTGATCAAATTCGTAATTTGAAATTCAGCAGTTTCCATATCTTCCTGACTGTTCGCAGAAACCGAAATGAAACCTACATCCACACCATAGGGAGATGTTCGCCCTACAATGCGACTAGCCAGCGTCGTAATCGGCACCATCACCGCATCGTCATAGTCTAGGCCCAGATTAGAGCCTTTCTTTTCCAGTACGCCAACAATTTCGAAGCTCGTTCCCTTAATGCGAATCTGCTTTCCTATCGGACTCGCGCTATCAAACAGGGTTTCTGCAAGGGTGTCGCCCAAAACGGCCACAAGACTGTTCGATTTCTGGTCAAGGTCGTTGAGAAACCGGCCCTGCGCAACTTCAAAGCTGCGGACAGATAGAAATCCTTCTGTCGTGCCAACAACGCTGGTGTTCGAGTTTCGACTGCGGTAGCTAACAATGCCCTGGGTGGTTTTTTCAGCCGCGACCGCCTTAATAGAAGGCACCTGGGTTGCGAGAGCTTCGGCATCAGCGAGGACCAAGTTGCGAGGCACGTCTAGGTCTCCGAGCTGGCGGGCCTCCCGGCTTCCCGGCACCACAAATAGCACGTTTGGCCCTAGGGTCTGCAGCTGTCCGTTTACATACTTCTGAGCCCCTTCGCCGATGCCAATCATCGCAATCACAGAGGCGTTGCCAATGATGATGCCGAGCATGGTCAGACCGCTGCGCAATTTGTTGGCGTTGAGCGTTTTGGTCGCCATTCTCAGGCTTTCGGCAAAATTCATACTTATCCAAATGCGAGCGACATCAGTTCGCGCCTGTGGCGGTATTCCTACAGGGTAACGAATACGGGCGCGAACTTGGGCAAGCGCGAACCTATGTCGCTGTAGGCGTAAAATTCAAAGCCACGCCGTTTATGCAATGCCGCTTACCCGTCGGTGGCGGTCCATCGTCAAAAACGTGACCCAAGTGCCCGCCGCACCGACGACAGTGCACTTCAGTGCGCGTCATAAAGAAAGAATTATCAACGGAGGTACCGACTGCGTTGCCTAGGGGTGCGTAGAAACTGGGCCAGCCGGTGCCGCTGTTAAACTTTGTCTCTGAAGCATACAGCGGCAAATCGCAGCCTGCGCAGCTGTACGTGCCTGCAGTGTATTGCTTATCGAGCGGGCTGCTAAAGGGGGGTTCTGTATCGTGCTCTCTGAGCACGGCAAATTCCTCCGGCGTTAGCAGTTCGCGCCATTCTGCTGCTGTTTTTGTGATTTCAAACTCACCTTCCGACGCTGCTGTTGTTTCAGCGGTTATTTCAGGGTCTGTTTCAAGCTGAAGTGTTGTTTCATCTTCGGCTCGTGAAGGCAGGTAGCGAGAGAGTGCCGCAATGCCCAAAATTGCAGCGCTCCCCTGTAAAAAGTGACGTTTCTTCATTGCTTATCGTTTTGTTCTAACCGCTTGAAGCGAATTAAAGTGGATTACTATTCTGGTCTTTTTAATGATAGTAAAATGACCTGGGGTCTTGCTGAGTCTGCAGTTATAGGTTGCTGTGATCGCAGTCAGTGGACGCTTAGGCGCTACTCTCTCCGGTTACGACCAAACGTGAGATTTTCCAGGCTCTGACCCGGAGGCAAATCAATAAAGACGCGATCGCCCTCTTCCAGCCCATCAATAATCTGAATGCGATCGCCCACCTGCGAACCCAGCACAACCGGTTCAAACTCTGCCCGGTCATCTTCCCCAGGGATCAGCACACCAGTCTCACCGCCCTGGGTGATGATAGAGACCGCAGGGACAACTAGGGCATCTTCCAGTCGATTGCCAATAAATGCAACTGTCGTGTTCATATTTGAACGTAGCCTATTCGTCCCGGTGAGCAGCTGAATGCGCACCTGAAACACCGTCACATTCTGCTGTTCAATTGCCTCTGGAGCAATCAGCTTGACGCTACCGTCAAAGGTCTCCTCTGGAAAAGAGTCCGCCTGAATTTCGACAGACTGACCGACTGTAATGCGGCTGATATCAGCTTCGGGCACTTCGGCAACCACTTCGAGCCCACTGGCGAGTGCCACAATGGCGGTCGAGGTTGCAGAAGTCACATCCGAGGCGGTAGCCGTGGGCGTGACAAAAGCACCTTCTGAAGCAAATCGCTGCGTAATGATGCCATCGAAAGGAGCACGAATTTCCGTATCGTTGAGCTGAACTTGGACGGCTTGTAGCTGGCCTTCTGCCCGGGCGAGGCGCGCTTCGGCCTGGGCAATGGTTTCAGCATCATTGCCATCTTTTTGGTCTATCATGCGCTGCTCGGCTTCGTTGATTCGCGCGATCGCCTGTTCTACGCTGGCATTGGCGCTGCGACTTTCACTGATGGCACGGTCGAGGTCGCTGCGAGAGACGGCGCCCTGATCGTAGAGACTTTGGGTGCGATCGCGATCATCTTCTGCAAGCTGCAGCCGCGCCCTGGCTTCTCTGAGCTGGGCGCGGGCCGATTCTACCGCAGCTTCTGCCTGGCCAATATCAGTCTCAGATGCGCCATTGAGAGCATCATCCAGCTGGGCGCGCGCTTCTGCAACGCTGGCCTCGTTCTGAATCATCTGAGCATTTAGCTGGTCGTTGTCCATGCGGGCGATTAGCTCACCTTGGGTAACGCGATCGCCCTGCTCAACGTACAGCTCCTGAATCGTACCCGCAGACTTTGGACTGAGGTTCACGGTTCGGATTGGCTCAACGCTGCCGCTCGCCGTAATGCGGACGGTAAGCTCACTAGAAGTAACCGGAATCGTGAGCGCCTCTAGGTCGTAGTCGGGCCCCCGGCGAAATCTGGAGACGGCGATGGTCCCTACCAAAGCAATCCCTACCAGTCCAAGCCCGATGAGCCAGGGCAGTGGACGTTTTACAGGGCGAGAAAAAGGCAGACGCATGAACGTGACGAGGAAAAAATAAGCACCGTTTTGTGGGTGCTTATACAGGATAGTGATTTTTAAGGGAAGTTACATTCACCCGCGCCCCACGAGCAGCCGAATGTCTGCACTCAGAGAGCCGCTGAAAGAGCTGCCGAGAGAACTGCACAAAAGCTAAAGAGGCCAGATGTATTTACCTGACCTCATAGCTTTATGGATCTAGCGCAGTGAACCTAACACTATGGATAAAAGCGCATGGCTGAAATAATCACGACCGCATCAGAGCGGTATCAATCAGTTACCTAGTGATGATGACTGTGTTCTTTTGTCTGCTCCTGTGAGACGGCTTCAGGATGGTTGTGACTATGGTCATGGCTATGATGATCGTGACCGTGGGGGCCATGGTGATCGTGATGGTTATGACTGTGATGGCTATGACTGTGGTGGCCATGATTGTGATGGCCATGACTGTGAGTGGGTTCAGCATTTGCTTCACGCAGAGCGGGATCTACCGTGAGCGGTGTGGCCTCCAGCAGTGCCTGAATCTGAGCATCTGCCCAGTCAGCCACCATCTGCATAAATTCGGGATGGTCGTTCACGCAGTCCATCTGCACGTAGCTAACGTGAGGATTCTTCCGTCGTAGGCTGTGGATAATGTGGTCCACATCCAGCAGTGTCTCGTGATTTTCTGTCGCAAAGCCAATCGGCATCATTACCAGTGCGGTCGCACCTAGGTCAATGATGTTTTGCCCTGCCACAGCCATATTGGGCTCGGTCCAGTCGATCAGCGGCGTATCGTGGTTCATCCAGCCGATAGAAATAAGCGGATACTTGGATATCAGCTTTTCGCGCACGGCATCGTAGAGCTTTTGGCTTTCATCAATCCCAGAGGTAAAGCCTTTCGCTTTATGAGGGCAGCCGTGATTTAGCAGGATAATACCGGTCTGAGAAGGCAGGTGCGCCACGGCTAGATCACGCTCAATCTTCTCTTCCACGAGCCTAGCTAGCAGGTTTATATAGCGCCCCTGGTTGTAAAAAGAGGGAATATAGCGAGTTCCTTTCAGCCAGTGCTCGCCAGAGCCTGCCAGCTTGGTCAGGGCATCGTTTACCTGCTCAACGGCAATACCGCTAGTAAAGATAGAGTCAACGACGAGTAGTGGATAGATCAGTAGCTTAGTGAAGCCTTCTGCCTTGATGGTTTCAAGGACTTGTTCGGGCAGATGGGGCGCACAGAAGTTAAAGGCCTTGAAGACTTTTACGCGATCGCCCCATCGTTGCTGCAGGCAGGTCTCAATACCCGCGCGCTGCTTTTCAAAAATGGCATTGTGAGGAGAAACGAAGTTGCCATGCTGATGGCTCCACTCGTGCAAGTCAAAAATAGCCAGCAGCTTTGCCAGCGGGGGATATACCCAAGTTGGCACAGGGGCAAACTTAGCTGTCAGTAGATTGAGCGCTTGCTCGTTGTAGTTGGCAAAGTCTTCGTAGCTTTCGACCTCGCCGTAGCCCATGAGCAAAACGGCTACACGGTCTTCAGTGGTTGCGGCACTATCAGCTAGATGCTGCTGTTGAATAGAAGTCATATGATGTCTGGAAATCCTCGTTCTAGCTAGCTTTTTGGATGGGCTTTTTAGGCGGATTTATGTATTTCTCTGAGCGGTTATTGTCTGGGGTATTGTCTAAAGTGTGAATGGCTGAAGTCTCGGCGGGTGCGTTAACCTTGCTGTCAGTTTTTCACGCTGAATCTCGCACTGAATTGTTGTGGCTGGTCGTGTTTGATAGAAGTGTGATTTTTATCGACCAGCCATATCCCAATCCGCCGGGACGTTTCCTTTGGACATTTACTTTATAAGAGGTATTTTCACTCTTTCTATCCTACCTATCTACATCCGATGCAAGCCGTGACAAAGCGAAGAAAATCTATAGCTTAAAGTGACTACGCTCTTTTGTTACAACAAGTATCAAAACTGTTGCTGTTTGTAGCTTTCAGCATGAAGTAACGTGACGTTGTATTCATGTCAAAATATCTGTGGTATTGCAAATTTGTCGCGTTCACGGCGTTGTTGTTCCTTTTGGATGATGCCAAAAGAACAACTAATTCTCCCAGCCTTAGGTAGTTTCTAATAAAGAAGATACCATTTAGATAGTATGGAGTAAGCCATCAATTAAGCCGCAGAAATAAGCACTTGCTCATGGTTGAAAAGTTGAGTCAGTCCCAGAAAGAAGATCTCCGCTTAGCTGCCTCCTATCTAACGGGTGTCAAGCGGCGAGCCTTCCAAGCCGAGATGACACTGAAGTACTGCAACGGCAGCGCTCGCCAAGCCGAGAGTGAGTTTGGGTGGAACCGTCGAACGGTAACGGTTGGCCTAGCTGAGAAGCGTAGCGGGGTTGTCTGCCAAGGCGCACAGTCAGCGCTGAGCGGCAACAAGCGTTGGGAGGAGCGAGAGCCGTTGGCGGCTGCCGCGCTCAAGCAACTGGCCGAAGACCACGCTCAGCAGGAGCCGAGCTTTACTAGTTCAATCGCGTTCACTCGACTCACCGCTGCTGAAGCGCTGCGGCAGTTAAAGGCTCAGGGCTATAAGGAGGCGCAACTGCCCGCAGCCAGTACGATGGCAGTGGTGTTAACCCGATTGGGCTACCGCTTGCG
>JBCBJS010000044.1:0-38522 GCA_038523095.1 Cyanobacteria bacterium J06626_6 | reverse complement strand
ACTTCTATTTTTTTGATGAAGGTGCGGTGGGAGCCCGCGTCGCTTTGCGGCGCTAGGGAATGCCCCCCAAGACGCGGTGGGAGCCCGCGTCGCTTTGCGGCGCTAGGGAATGCCCCCCAAGACGCGGTGGGAGCCTGCGTCGCTACGGATCTTTCCCCATCGGTAGCGTGAACAAGAACGTACTACCAGGGTTCCGCCCAGAAGAAACCTCGCTTTGAGCCCATATTTTGCCACCATGCTGCTGAATAATGCTGCGACAAATCGCCAATCCTAGACCTGTCCCTCCCTGATGATCGTCATCTGATGTGTTTAACTGCTTGAACTGATCAAAAATAGCTTCTAGTTTATCTTTAGGGATGCCCTTACCCCGATCTGTCACCTTTACCAGCAGTAATGATGGACTGGTTTCTAGGCCTGCCTCAATAGCCAATCGCCCTGTCTGACTGAGTTGCGTTTCGCTGAGTTGTTTTTCTAGGTCGGCAACCTCACTCGGATTAATCTGCTGGGCTGACACTTCTATCGCCGAATTTGCTGGTGAAAACTTAATCGCATTGCTTAGCAAGTTGGCAATGGTTTGAATAACCTTATCTGGATCTATATGCAGCTCGATATCCAGAGCTGACACGACTAGTTGAATATGGCGAGCGGCGGCCATTGCCTGCATTTCATCAACCGCCTGTGCCATGACATCCGCTAGGTTGCAGCGCTGTTTGTTTAGCACTATTTTGCCTAGCTTGATTCTCTCCACATCTAGAATATCGCTTACCAGCCGAACTAACCGATGGGTATTAGAAGAAGCAATCTTGATCATGCGCTGTCGCTTCTCCGGTGGGATTTCAATTTTGTTTTGAGCGAGCAAGCCAAGCGCAGTGCGAATAGAGGTCAAGGGTGTTCTCAGTTCGTGACTGACCACCGCGATAAATTCATCTTTCATTGCATCAATGGCCTGCCTTTCGGTAATATCTTGAAAAATGACAACGGCGCCAATGATTTTTCCCCTCTCTCGAATCGAGGTGCTGACGTACTCTACCGGAAACTTCGACCCGTCTTTTCTTTCGAACGCATCACCAACAACGTGATGCGTTTGGCCATGGCGGAGCGTCTTAAAAATAGGACTTTGTTCCCAACTGTATGGTTCACCCTCAGGCTTCGAATGCTTTAGCAAATCGTGCATGAATTGTCTCGCCAGCGAACCTTTGCGATGCCCTAGCATTTTGGCTGCTGCTGGGTTAGAGAAGACAATTTTACCCTTGGGATCAATGCCATATATCCCTTCTCCTGCGGCATTGAGAATCAGCTCATTCTGATGGCTTAGCCGCTTTAACGAATCTCTTGCTGCCTGCAGATCCTCAAGGGCCCGTTCCCGCTCAACAATTTCTCGGGCTAGGGTTCTGTTAGCAGCTTGCAGCTCAGCGGTCCGCTCTGCCACTCGCTGCTCTAGATCCGCATTGAGTGATTGAATTGTTTGGTAGAGCTGCGTTTGATAGATGACAGACGAAAATCTATCGACCAAGTCCTGTGCTAGTCCAACTTCTCTCGGCTCCCAGCGCTGGGGCCGATCTTTCTCAATTTTTTGCCAGGCTTCAAATGATTGGCGCGGACGCTGCTGCCTAGAATCTGAGTCATCTAATCGTCCGGCCCAGACGGTTTCAATGTCAATGGACTGGCGAAACAAGCTCAAATAGCCCAAAAACTGATTTTGATGAACAAGTTTTGCGACGAGTACGCTGCGTATGTTGCTTTTGGCGAATGCATTTGCAATGATAGGCGGCATATGGGCATCGTGGGTATCTGAAATCGCCCACAAATTTGCCATAACCTGATTGGACGATTCATTCTGCAACCAGGTTCGCCATTCATCTATTTGTTCTAACTTGCGGGAATTCACATGGCGTGATTTTAACGGATGGAGACCTAGTTTGTGCAGTTTTGCGGGTTGCCTGCCTGTCAGCACCCACTTGTCTGTTGCTGTTGAAATAGAGGTAGAAGTAGAAGAAGCGCTGCCAGGATGTATGTACAGTCGCCCACCGGCGCATTTTAGCGCGTTGACGACATGCCAAATTGCCCGCTTGAGCGGGTCTTCTACGGTGGAATGCAGATAAGAGACTGTTTGATTAATGACAGATTCGTGCTGCCCCTGTAAACGGGTAAGCTGTAATAAATTCGCGTGCGTAATGGCAACTGAAACCTGGTCGGCAATCAGCTGAACGATTTCTAGCGTTCTGTTACCAAATCGTTTGGGGACGCTGTGATGCGCCACCAGCAGACCCCATAGCCGATGTCGATAGAGAACCGGTACCACCAAGGAGGATTGAACGCCCATGGCGGTAAGATATTCGACGTGACAAGGGTCAACAGGTCGAAAAGAAATCGGGAAAGAATTCTTCTTAGAGGTTTTGTTTCGAAGGGATGATTTAACAACATCGTCCGAAAATGGGCTGATGCCGATTTCCCGGGTTGCGACGTTAACGATACTGCGCTGCCTTTGCTTTAAGAACAGTTCGCGAGCGACTTCAGGAATATCGCCTGCTGGAAATCGCTGGCCTAGTAGCGATGGCAGGCGCTGTTCTCGAATAGCTTCGGCGACCACTTCACCGCTACCATCCGGATGAAATCGATAGATTTTTACCCGGTCAGTTTTTAAAAAACCACACATCTCAATGACGGTTGCCTCTAGAATTTCTGGCAGCTCAAGCGACTGCCGAATCCGATCAGTCATCCGATGCAGGAGATCTTCTAGCTTTGTGACCGAGGCGGGCGATCGCTGGGTCATGATGCGGGCAGTGAAGAACACTGTGCGATAGCGGCATTGGCTTGTTGGATGGCCTTTTGAAGGTGCGATCGCTTAATTTGACTGTTCAGATGGGACAGCATCTGCGAATCTGGTGCTGACTTTTCGATTAGGTTGTCGGCGCCGGCTCTAAGTGCAACCTGCTGACTATGGGCATCGGTGTGTGACGTAAAAAACACAATGGGTAAGTGACTCCAGGCAGGCGCTTGCCGCACCGTCTGGCAGAGTTCAATTCCTGTAAAGTCAGGCATTGAAATATCTAACAGCAATAGGTCAGGTGCCTCAGTCTGTAGGGTTTGCCAAAACTCGACAGGCTTATTCAACGTAACGATCTGGTAGCCTTCGTGCTCCAGGCGAGTCTGCAAGGCTTGCAGTAGCTGCGGATCATCATCAACGGCGAGGATTTTTCGGGTTTTGGCTGGGGGGTGCGATCGCAGTAGCTCTATTGTCTTAATCACGCTGGCCGCATCCGGCTGGCAAAAGAAAGGATAGTCTCCTAGTTGAGATGCCTTGACCCGGCTGGATAGGGATCCATCAGCACTACATATTAATATCATCAGAGATGGCAGCTGTTTTGCTAGCGCGTTCAGCATATTTAGCGGCTCTGCATCTGCATCTTTAAAGGAGAAATTGAGCAATATGACATCTGGGATGGTGCTTTCCATCGTCAGGAACTGATGATGGGCGTCCTTGTCATCGGTGGGGCTGGCGGTATCGTCAGCGTCATTATCCGCCGCACTGTCTACAGCAGATAAAATTGTCGACAATCCGGCTATCTCCTGAGAAATTTTTACGGTAAGGCCTTTAGCCCATAGCGCGCTCACCAACGTAGGCATAACCTCCAATTGAGGGTCAACTAGCACTAGCAGCGGCATTCGTAGCGTTTCTACTGCAATATTGTGATGGTGCTCAATATCGTCACTGAGGCTGGTGTTGAGCGTTTCAACCAATGACTTCAGCCGCCGCTGATCAGTCGCCGAAATGACAGTGTCACCTTTCAGCAATACTTGAATCTGGTCGGCAGTGTGAGAACCCTGCTTCGAGCCAAAAATCCCCAGCACGCCTGTCAAGCTATGGGCGCTGCGGTAGGCAGAACGTCTTAAGTCTGAAGAAAGATTTCCAATTTGTAGTTGTTCTATTGCCTGCTGCAAAGTTCTTAGTCGAGCAGTCTGCTGACCTTTTACAGATTTCCAAAGCGTTGCCAGCGCCGCCTGGGTCTGCTGGCGACGCAGCTGGATAAAGGTTGGATCCCCCTCCGATGCATCATTCAATGCATCATCCAAAAAGACGCCATCAGGCGACTGGATTGTCGTCTGGACCGCCTCGGATAAACTCTCCTCGCAGGCAACTGGTTTTAACCGGTAGCCCACCCCATACACTGTTTCAACGAAGTCAGCGGGCGCACCCGCCTTTTTTAGCTTGCGCCGGAGTCCCTTGATATGAGACGTGACGGTTTCTTCTCCGGGGGAGTCACTGTAGCTCCAAAGGCTGTCTAAAATTGCCTGCCGACTAAACGCTTGGGCTGGATTTCTTAGAAACAGCTCTAAGATGGCGTATTCTTTGGGTGTTAGAGAAAGCGGCTGGCCTTGATAGGTGACCTCTCTGCTGTTCACCTCTAAGCGCAAAGCGCCCCACTGAAGCGTCAGTGCTACAGATGTTTTTACCCTTCTGAGGAGGGCTCTGACCCTTGCGAGCAGCTCTTCTAGTTCAAATGGTTTTGTAATATAGTCGTCAGCTCCCGCGTTTAGCCCTGCCACTTTCTTGCTGCTGGCATTGAGGGCCGTTACGAATAGCACAGGCATGTTATAGCTTTTGTTGCGCAGCTGTCGGCAAAATTCTAACCCGTCTAATTCTGGCAATACAACATCTAAAATGACTAGGTCATAGTGGGTGCCATTCACCAGCTGCCAGCCACTACGACCATCCGTAGCCACATCCACCGCATAGTGTTCATTGGTCAACACTTTCTGAAGAATATTGGCAACTGATTCATCATCCTCAACGAGTAGAATCCTCATTTTTTGTAGCCTTTATGTGGGGAACTTCTGTCGTTTCTCGAGACGGCACGTATCGAGTAAAGGAGAGCTAGAAAGAATTATGAGAACAGTATTATCTCTACTAAGATTATTTTAGCTATGTATATTAAATTCTCACCGAAGTATATAAAAATTGAGGTATCCCTGGAATGGAAAACAGAAGTGTTACGGTCTACTTTTTCTAATGCATTACTTCGGTAGAAGAACAGAACGCAAGTGCGTTTTCCAGCAGGATCTACCTTTGGTTTTGCCTATCTACTCGCCGACGTTATAAACAGCTGTAGATAGTCTCTATACAGCTGTTTATAACGCCGACGAGGCGCATAGATGTCTTTGCTTTTAGCCATCTTAAGGAAGGCTGCGAAAGTACGTTCCGTATTGTAAACCAGGAAAGAGATGATTCAGCTCAATCATGACAACAGAGAGAAAAACCATTGCTGCTGTTGCCATCACGGGCGCACTGGTTAAATACTTTATAAGAGGCTTCATTTGATTTCTCCAGTTCTATAACTATATGAACAATTACCGAGGCGAGACGTATACTTCACTGGCTGGTGCTGTTAGCTCTCCAGTGGTTAGCTCTTTGAGTGCTAACAATGGCCAGAGCAGTCCCTGGGTGAATGATTTGACTGCGAGCAAAACGTCAATGAAGATTTCTGCTTCTTCGGGTTTAGAATTGCGGTTGCTGCTCAGTAGGTAAGCCCGGCCTGACCAGCCGATAAAGCCAGCCACATAAAAGAAAAGAGCAAAGGGGATAGCTACATCTATGGCTTTATCAAGTCGTAACTGTAAGTGAGGTAGGCCCTCTTCTCCGCAGAGGAGATTAGCAGCGTAGGACTGGTAGGGCGTGTCAAAGTAGTAATTTTGGGGAGCCTTTTGCATCCGCTCATTGAATGCTGCCGATGATCCGCAGGGAACTAGATGAGTATCTGAGTAGCCAGGCGATGCAGCGATCGCAGTCGGCACAACGCTCGTAAAAACAAGACTCACACCAATAACGGCTGCTAGCAAAAACGAAAGAATCTTACGCATAGGATGTCTCTCCTAGTAGGGTTTTCCATGGGTTATGAGTGAACGTCAATACATACCTAAGCCTCAATGTCTTGACCCATTGTTTTCTGGCCTAACATGCTTTCGCCACCACTCTCTCTTTCAATCCAAAGAAACACAATTGCAAAAATGGGAAAAGGAAGGATGTAAAAAATCATTGGAATCATAATCCAGGGAAGCCAAGATGCGGCATAGGTTCCGGTCAGCTGTGTAATATCGGCCATGGTGTCATTTCCTTATTTATTAGGGTAAATTCCAAATCTTTAAGCCTTATCCAAAGGCACCTGAGAAGAACGCTTGACTGACGTTTACAGCCCCTCTCAAAATCGCATCTAGCTCGTCAAAATTCTCCAATAGCGCATATGCAAACACAGCCCCTCCCATCGATCCTATAAAGATGCCACCGCTGAGCTGATACCAGTCTTCTTTTTTACGCAGGGGGCGCAGTCGATCTTGAGAGTTCGAGTTGTAGGTTCCCCTTGGATCGCCCTGAAAAGTGGCCAGCGCAAAGATGGAAATCCCTAAACAGGCGGATACCGTAATATAAATTGCGGTAATCAAACCGCTCAGGTTCGCGCTGTGGCTGCTTTCTCGAATGGGGCCAAAAACAACTTCTGGGCCGACTAAAAAATAACCATGGGCCATGCCAATTTCTAGGCCTCTCAAGAACGGGGTCAATCCAGGACGGTAAGCAGGCAGGTTATTGATGTAGGCTTTGACCAGACTGGAATTGTTGATAGGCGTTGCTAAATTTCCTAGCTGGGGATTGCCTTGGTAGGGCTGAATAGGGTCATTGCTGATGTAAGCATCGCTAGCAGGCATGGGGTGACCTCACGGCGTAAAAAATAATAGGTAGGCAATAATAGGCAGGCAGAGTGCCAAAGCATAAATCCGGGTGACGATTCTCTAACCGAGGGAAAGAAGAAAGTTCTGACCGGTCTAGCAGTCAGAACCTGTCTGGGACGAGGAGAGTCCGCAGAATTGAGCTGGAGCGTGGCTGATAGCAGGTCCGACTCTCATATGGAAGAGCTACACCCACCGCCCCAGCAATGCTTTAATCTGTTATCACGGGAACCGACTACTGGTCGATGCAATCAGAAACGCACCGTATGTAGCAATGTAGCCGACAGCAAAATGGGTAAGCCCGACCAGCCGAGCCTGAACAATCGAGAGGGCGACGGGTTTATCTTTGGGATAGCCAAAGGAAAGTGGGGTATTTTCATGTGCCCACATCAAAGTCTCGATCAGCTCTTGCCAGTAGCCTCTCCAAGTGATGAGGAACATAAAGCTAATGGCCCACACCAAATGGCCAAAGAGGAAAATCCAGGCCCAAATGGCGAGGTTGTTTGTGCCGTAGGGATTGTAGCCATTAATTAGCTGCGCAGAGTTTAGCCATAGGTAGTCGCGGAACCAGCCCATCAGATAGGTCGAACCTTCGTTGAACTGGGCAACATTGCCATTCCAAATTGCCAGGTGCTTCCAGTGCCAGTAAAAGGTCACCCAGCCGAGCGTATTGAGCATCCAGAAGGTTGCCAAGTACACTGAATCCCAAGCGGAGATATCACAGGTGCCGCCACGGCCAGGACCATCACAGGGAAAGGCATAGCCAAAGTCTTTTTTATCGGGCATTAGCTTGGAGCCCCGGGCATCCAGCGCGCCTTTTACTAAAATAAGCGTTGTGACATGCAGTCCGAGTGCGATCGCATGGTGCACCAAGAAGTCTCCTGGCCCAATCGCCAGAAACAGTGAATTCGTACCACTATTAATCGCCTCTAGCCAGTTGGGCAGCCACACATTGGCATGGTTCGGCCAAGCCGTCGAAGCGATGCTGTCTGGGTTGGAGAGCAGCGAATTGATGCCATAGAGAGCTTTCCCATGCACCGCCTGAATCCACTGAGCAAAGACAGGCTCAACCAGGATCTGTTTACCTGGACTGCCAAACGCTACCTCGCAGTCGTTGTGCACATACAGCGCAAGCGTATGGAACCCCAAGAACAAAGAAACCCAGCTCAGATGAGAGATAATCGCTTCTTTGTGATCTAGCACCCTAGCGAGCACATTGTTCTCATTGGCAACCGGATCATAGTCTCTCACGAGGAAAATAGCGCCGTGGGCAAATGCTCCCAGCATCAAAAATCCTGCAATGTACTGGTGGTGAGTATACAGCGCACCCATGGTGGTGTAGTCCCGCGCCATAAAGGCATAGGGCGGCATCGCATACATGTGCTGTGCCACCAGCGAGCAGACCACGCCTAAACAGGCCAAATGCCATCCTAGCTGAAAGTGCAGAGAATTGTTGTAAGTGTCGTAAATGCCCTGGTGCCCACGCCCGGTATTGGGTGCAATGAAGAACCCTTTTGCCCCTGGCCCTGAGAGCGCCTCAGTCATCTCCTTGATGCTGTGACCGATGCCAAAATTGGTGCGGTACATGTGCCCGGCAAAGATGAAAATGACTGCGATCGCCAAATGGTGATGCGCCATATCCGTCAGCCACAGCGACTCCGTTTGCGGATGAAACCCACCCAAAAAGGTGAGAATTGCGCTACCCGCTCCCTGAGAAGTATTAAACACGTGTTCTGCCGTATCCGGATTGAGCGCGTAGGCATCCCAATTCCCCGTAAAGAAAGGTTTGAGCCCATCCGGATGGGGCGGCATAGAGAGAAAATTATCCCAGCCGACATGCACGCCGCGAGACTCTGGAATGGCCACATGCACCAGGTGACCCGTCCAGGCTAGCGAGCTAACGCCAAACAATCCGCCCAGGTGATGATTTAAGCGAGACTCTGCATTTTTGAACCAGTTGAGGCTGGGACTAAAACGCGGCTGCAAATGTAGCCAGCCCGCGTAAAGCATGACCGCCGCTAGCAGCAGCAAGAACATTGAGCCCATGAACAAATCATTATTCGTGCGCATACCGATGGTGTACCACCAGTGATATACCCCCGAATAGCAGAAATCAACCGGGTTGCCGCTACCCACAGGCGTAAAGGATTCGATGGCCGCAGGGCCAAACTGAGGATCCCAAATCGCATGGGCAATGGGCGTGCTATTGAGCGGATCTTTGATCCACTGTTCGAAGTTGCCCTGCCAAGCCACATGAAAGAGAATGCCAGAAATCCAGAGAAAGATAATAGCAATATGGCCAAAATGGGAGGAGAAAATCTTTTGGTAAAGTCTCTCCTCAGTCATCCCATCGTGGCTTTCAAAGTCATGGGCTGTGGCGAGGGAGTAGAAGATCCGCCGGGTGGTCGGATCTTGCTGCAACTCCTGACTAAATTTTGGAAATTTTGTCGCCATGGTTCCAAGTAAGTAATGAGTTTTGCATGATTTTGGTAAGGGCTACGGGCGGGTTGCGTAGATTGCAGGCCCTATCCAATCGCGGCCATCCTCGCTAAAAAGAACGCCCATGTCGTGACGATGCTGCCGAGTAAATAGTGAGCTGCACCTACCGCACGCCCTTGAGTGATGCTCAGGGCACGGGGCTGAATCGCTGGCGTAATTCGCAGCTTGTTGTGCGCCCACACAATAGATTCGATCAGCTCTTGCCAGTAGCCGCGACCGCTAAACAAGAACATCAGGCTGAAGGCAAAGACAAAGTGCCCTGCCAAGAACATCAGACCGTAAGCCGACAAAGCCGAACCGTAGGAACTAATGACCTGGGTTGCCTGCGCCCACAAAAAATCTCTTAGCCAGCCGTTGATAGTAATCGAAGACTGAGCAAAATTACCACCTGTAATGTGGGAGATACTGCCATTGGCATCTACTACGCCCCACACATCTGACTGCATCTTCCAAAAGAAGTGGAAAATTACGATGGCAATCGAGTTGTACATCCAGAACAGACCCAGAAAAACATGGTCCCAAGCGGAAACTTGGCAAGTGCCGCCTCGACCGGGACCATCGCAGGGGAAGCGGAAGCCCAGCTCAGCCTTATCGGGAATCAGGCGAGAGCTACGGGAAAATAGCACCCCTTTTAACAGCACCAGCACCGTTACGTGAATGGTAAAGGCGTGAATGTGGTGGACAAGGAAATCGGCGGTGCCTAAGGTAATTGGCATCATGGCCACTTTGTCGCCAACGGTGACAACACTGCCGCCAAAAGCATGGCTAACGGGGTTAGAAAGCCCGGGCGCGGTCGTGCCAATTGCCGTCGTTTGTACATTCTGTATCCACTGGGCAAAGATTGGCTGCAGCTGAATGCCCGTATCTGAAAACATGTCTTGTGGCCGCCCGAACGCCCGCATGGTGTCGTTATGACAGTACATTGCAAAGCTGTGAAAACCCAAGAACTGACAAACCCAAACCAGATGAGAAATAATCGTATCTCGATGACGTAACACTCTATCGAGCACGTTGTTGACATTCTCAGCGGGGACATAGTCGCGCACTAGGAAAATAGCGGCGTGGGCAGCTGCCCCGACAATCATGAAGCCCCCAATCCACATATGGTGAGTGAACAAAGAGGTCACCGTACCGTAGTCTGTCGCCAGGTATGGATAGGGCGGCATGGAATACATGTGCTGAGAGACAATGATGCTCAGCGAACCGAATAAGGCGAGATTGATAGCAAGCTGTGCATGCCAGGAATTGGTCAGCACTTCGAACAGACCCTTATGCCCTACTGGCCCAATGAAGCTAAGGAATGGCAACATCTTGGGGTGTCTGGCGTCTTCAAGCATGTCTTTGATGCTGTGGCCGATGCCCCAGTTGGTGCGGTACATGTGGCCAGCAAAAATGAAGAGAACTGCGATCGCAATATGATGATGGGCAATATCTGTCATCCACAGTCCCCCTGTGACCGGGTTCAGACCGCCCTTAAAGGTGAGAAAATCGCTATAGGCCCCCCAGTTCAGCGTAAAGAAGGGTTTCACGCCCTGCGCAAAGCTAGGATATAGATTAGTCATGAGTTCGGGGTTGAGAATAAACTCATGGGGCAGTGGAATATCCTCAATCGCGACGCCAGAGTCCAACAGTTTGTTAGTTGGCAGTGCCACGTGAATGAGGTGACCGGCCCAGCCTAAGCTACCTAGACCTAGCAGCCCAGCTAAATGGTGATTTAGCATAGACTGAACATTCTGAAACCATTCCAGCTTGGGCGATCGCACATGGTAGTGAAACCAACCGGCGAAAATCATCAATGCCGCCATCACTAGTGCGCCAATCGCGGTGCAATATAGCTGAAACTCATTGGTAAAGCCTTCCCCACGCCACATTTGAAACAGCCCAGAGGTAATTTGAATGCCTCTAAAGCCACCTCCCATATCGCCATTGAGAATGTCTTGGCCAATTACCGGCCAAACCACTTGCGCGCTGGGCCGAATATGCGTGGGGTCAGCCATCCAAGCCGAAAAGTTAGAAAAGCGAGCACCATGGAAATACATGCCACTCAGCCAAACGAACACGACGGCTAAATGCCCGAAGTGAGCAGAAAAGATTTTTCGAGAAATATCTTGTAAATCATTCGTATGTGAATCGAAATCATGCGCATCGGCATGTAGGTTCCAAATCCAAGTTGTGGTTTTAGGACCTCTTGCTAGCGTGCGGTCAAAGTGTCCGGGTTTTGCCCACTTTTTAAAAGAAGTGGGCACCGGACTCTTCTCAGTGGCAACACTAACCGGATTCTCCTGAGTCGGAGGACTGGCGGTCATGAGAACTCTCCTATGTAACGCAAAAAAGTTGACGACAGAAGTAAGCTGACCAATCAACTGGCTAACTAGCCTTCAAATTCAATCGTCTGGAATAATCCACTGAATAGCGGTCTCTAGCTCATCTGTTTTTTCAGAAAAAGCAGACAAGCTGGGCTGAGTCTTTGCTGCAGCAGCATGAATACCTAAATTGGCCTGAACTACAACGTCAGACCAGGTTGGTACAGCGGTCTTTTTGTAAGAAACTTGCGACAGTGGATTGAAAGAGAACTTGTCGAAGTCGAATGCGGCTAGGTCTACCCCTAGCGCTGCTGACCAAATACCGGCCACAGGTAAAGCTGCCAAACAAAAGTGGACAGCCCTTGAGCTATTAAATCTCACACCCTTCCAGAACAAACCTTGCTGGTAGATTTGAGCACGTTTGAATCTGTAGGTTCCTGAATTAACCGCTGGCTGTTTGTCTGAGTCAGCTGTGTCTTGAATAGCTTCATCCCTGGCAATTTCATCCCTGGCAATTTCATCCCTGGCAATTTCGCTTTCAGCAGATGGCCAAAGCAGCGTCGAAGTTACCAGAGAGCCATGGACTGCGCACAGCATGGCGCCACCTAAAACGCCAATGACTCCCATCTGATGCAGTGGGCTCGCCAGAATATTATGGTCGGCCTGAAACTGCATCATAAATGTAAAGGTTCCTGAGATCCCAAGGGGCATCCCAGATGCGAATCCGCCTTGGCCCACCGGATACACTAGCAGTACCGATACAGACGCGGCGACCGGGGCGGTAAAAGCTAACGAAATCCAAGGACGCATTCCTAGGCGATAGCTCAGCTCCCACTCCCGGTCTTGATAGCTAATGATGCCGATAATAAAATGCAGCACAATCAGCTGATACGGGCCGCCATTTATTAGCCACTCCTCTAAGGAAGCGGCCTCCCAAATGGGATAAAAGTGTAAACCGATCGCAGCTGAAGTGGGCACTACTGCTGCTGTGATCAGATTGTTGCCCGCAAGTAAAGAACCCGAAACCATCTGTCCGGTCCCATTCATGTCCACAGCAGGTGCAGCGATAATTGCCAGAACAAATACGATGGCTGCCGTGGACAATGTGGGAATGGCGAGCACGCCAAACCAGCCAATGTAGATTCGGTTTTCAGTGCTCGTCACCCACCTACAGAAGCGCTCCCAGGAGGATAGCGGAATCAACGCTTCGTTATTATCAGTGTTTTTATCGGGATTAATTAAAGGACTTTCGAGATTTACCGCCTGCTCTGTTGACTCGAACGGTTGTTCAAATCGATTAAAGGCGCTTGTTCTACCAAAGCCAGTTTGTGTCATTTCATGTTTCCTATGGTGGTGAAACGGTTAATCAACCTATCCCAATTGATTCCGTCAACACTAAAAAGAAAAAATGGAGAACTGATGGAGACGCATTCAGTTTTTACAAACAGTTACACGAAACACGGTCGGTATTGCATGGTCGTTAACTGGGTTATGGCTACAGTCATGGTGCAATCTTGCGTCTGATGCCTTCACTCTTGCTAATTTCTGCTGAAAGAATGCTTTCCAATTCTCCTACCTTATTCGCGTTCAGCATAGTGTTATGACCACCTGAAACCTGCTTTACATTAAGGGGCTGGGTGACACAATTGCCCCAGCCAAACTGAGGGTCTTCGTAGATGTCAGCGTAGGCAGGGTCTTGTTTGTTCATGCCGTAAGCGGCTTTAACTAACAGCACCTGACCTCTAAACTTAGCCCTAGGATAGTAATCTTTAACGGCAAATACCAAGAGTTTGCGGACGGAGAGTCCATTGAAAAACGACGACAAGGGCAGGGCTTTTCCTTCATAAAACTGTCTAAATAGTCTGGTTTGCAGGCGATTGAGTCTTCTTCTCGTTTCGTAGATAGAACGGTTTTTAATTTTTTGGGCGATGACAGCAGGGATGTCAGCAATCCTGGCCGGTTGCTGTGCAATGGTTCGTAGCACCTTAGCAGCTTTCTCTTTGCGATCGCGTGCCGTTTTAGACGCTGTAGTATGGCTTGGTCGCTTCTTTACCCCTTTCCCAACTGAATCGATCATTGCTACGAGCGCCACCACTTCGCCTTGTTCTTGAAGTTGCAGCGCAATTTCAAACGCGAGTCGTCCGCCAATGCACAGCCCGCCTAGGATGTAGGGGCCATGGGGTTGAACCAATTGGATTTGCTCCCGGAAGTCAGCACAGATGGTTTCGATGCGGCTGCTAATCATGGGAACGCCTGGGGCTGAGCGAGGTTTAAGGGCGTATACGGTGCGATCGCCTCTCAGCTGTGCAGCCAAGTTTCCATACAGAGAAACATCACCATCGGCATCGTGAATTAGGAACAGTGGTGTTTGAGCCGGGCTACCCTGCTTTAGAAGTACTAACGGACTGTTTTCATCTAAAGGATCCGTATCAGGAACCGCATTTTGTTGCGCTAGGGCTGCGATGGTTGGAAACTCAAAGAGTGCGGCTAAAGGAAGGGTGAGCCCACAGGTAGTTTGAATGCGGGCAATGACTTGAGCCGCTAGCAAAGAGTGGCCGCCAATCTCAAAGAAGTTATCGTAAACGCTGACCTGTTCAAGAGAGAGAATATCGGCCCAGATATTAGCAATTTGTGTCTCTAGCAGGGTACGCGGTGCAACGAAAGGATCATGGCCTCGCACATCGGTCGTACTGGGCTGGGGGAGAGCACGGCGATCCACCTTTTTACTGGGGGTTAAGGGCAGCTCGCTCAGCTGGACGAATGCTGAGGGCACCATATAGCCCGGTAATCTATTGTTTAGAAACTGTTGGAGCTGCCTGCTGTCTAATGAATCGGTTATCTCTGAAGCGACGATGTAGGCGACTAAGCGCCTATCGCCAGGGGTGTCTTCACGAGCGATGACGGCGCACTGTTGTACACTCGGACATTGGCTTAGAGCCGTTTCTACCTCGCCTAGCTCAATCCGAAAACCTCGAATTTTCACCTGTTCATCGCTACGACCGAGAAACTTGAGCGTGCCGTCAGGCTGATAGCAGGCAAGATCTCCTGTTTTATACAAGCGAGCAGTAGACTCTTGGCTGAAGGGGTGGGGAATAAACCGATGTTGCGTCAAATCTGCTTTGTGGAGATAGCCCCTAGCTAAGCCATTGCCACCAATATATAGCTCACCTGGAATGCCAACAGGTGTTGGCTGCAGTTGACTGTTGAGAACATAGGTTTGAACGTGGGGCAAACTGTGACCGATGGGGATGTCGATAGGGGGATGTTCGTCAGCAGGGGTTGGTGCGATCGCCTGAATATGATGACAAGTCGCAACAACAGTGGCCTCAGTTGGCCCGTAGGTATTCACCACCGCGGGCAAGGTGGCTTTTGGCTGAGCCTTAGACTCTACCCAGCTTTGCCAGCTGCGCAACAAGCCAGGAGTGGGCGCTTCTCCACCGATAATGACGAGGCGCAGAGAAGGTGGTAGTAGACAATTTGTTGTCGGTAGTTCGGCGCTGAGCTGGTGCCAGTAGGCCGTTGGCAAGTCGAGAACGGTGAGATCTAACGCCTGGCACTGCTGCATAAAGTGCTGCGAAGAAGAAATCATGTCATCGGTTCGTAGTACAAGGGTTGCCCCTGTGCAGAGTGCGGGGAAGATTTCTTCTACGGCAGCATCGAAGTTGATAGAGGCAAATTGCAGAATGCGATCGCGCTGAGAAATTCCGTATTCAGCAATGGCCGACATCGTAAAATTCACCAGCGCTCGATGCTCTACCATGACCCCTTTAGGCTTGCCAGTCGAGCCAGAGGTGTAAATAACGTAGGCGAGATCATGTTGACAACTCGCTGACGAAGACGCGTGTGAATCTGAGAGAGAAGATTGTGCGATCGCGTCCCAGTCACTATCTAAGCAAATCGTCGAAATCTTTGTTGCTGGCAGCAATGCTTGCACCCTGCTGGTCGTGACAATCACCTGAGGATTTGCATCGCTCACCATCATTTTTAGCCGCGCTTGGGGATAGCCCGGGTCTAACGGCACATAAGCGCCACCCGCTTTAAGAATGCCAAGTAGTCCCACAATCATTTCGACAGAACGATTGACGCAGAGTCCTACTAGTACATCAGACGATACGCCTCGTTGACGCAGGAAATGGGCGAGGTGGTCGGCGCGCTCATTAAGAGTTTGATAGGTGAGCTGTTGATCTTGAAATTGGAGCGCGATCGCATCTGGAGACCGCTTGACCTGTCTTTCAAACAGCTGATGAATGCAGCAGCCCGTCTCAGTCTCTTTGATAATCTGGTTGTCAGAACTTAGCAGCAGCTGCTTTCGTTCTGGCACTGTTAGTAATGGAAGCTGCGCGATGGGCAGCGCGGGCGTGGCTACAATGCTTGCCAGCAGCGTTTGAAAATGGCCAACCATGCGCTCAATGGTTTCTGGTTTGAACAGATCTAGGCTGTATTCGAACGTGCCACGCAGACCGTTAGAGCCCTCTCGCATCGTTAGGGTTAAGTCAAACTTTGCGGTGCTGCCTTCTCCCCTTTCTGTTTGCACCGCTAAGCCTGCCATCGCAGGAACGGGCCGACTAGCGCTCTGTAGGATAAACATCACCTGAAACCAAGGGGAATAGCTCATATTCCGCTCTGGCCTTAGCGTCTCTAACAGCTGCTCAAAGGGTAAATCCTGATGCGCATACGCCTCTAAAGAGACTTTTTTGACGCGGCCAAGCAACTGCTCAAAAGTCAGCTCATCTGATAGGTCTGTACGCAAAACAAGCGTATTTAAGAAGAGGCCAATGAGCCCATCTAGCTCTGGATGGGGACGGTTGGCAATGGGAGAGCCCACCGAAATATCTGACTGCCGCGTGTAGCGGAATAACAACGTGTTAAATGCGCTCAGCAGTGTCATAAACAATGTGGCGTTGCCCTGCTGAGCCAAGGCTTTTAGCTCGTCTGTCAGCTTTTTGGGCAGCGTAAAGGTCAGCTTAGCCCCTCGATGAGAGGGCTGTGACGGACGCGGGTAATCTGTCGGCAGCGCTAGAAGCGGCGGGGCACCCTTGAGCTGATTTTCCCAATAGGCGATTTGAGTCTCTAGCATATCGCCTGATAACCACTGTCGCTGCCATTCTGAAAAATCAATGTACTGAATGGGCAGGTCAGATACAGGCGCAGCTTCTCCAGTGGCATAGGCCGTATACAAAGCACTCAGCTCGCGTCGCAATACGCCAACCGACCAGCCGTCAGAGGCGATGTGATGCATGACAATTTGCAAAACATGCTCGTCTTCTTTCAGTCGAAACAGCGTGGCTCGCAGCATCAGATCGCTAGAGAGAGCAAATGGGCGACGGCCTTCTTGTTTGAGAAGTGATTTAAGAATGCTTTCTGGTTGTGTTTTGTTTCCTTCCGCTGAGACAGAGAGATCCACAAATGGGAGTGAAAAATTGCTGGGCGGGCTCACCACTTGGGTTGGCAGACCATCAACAGAAACAAAGTTTGTTCTAAGTGCCTCATGCCGGCAAAGGATTGTCGTCAGTGCTTGCTGTAGGGCCTCTCGGTTTAGTGGGCCACGTAATCGAAGCGATCGCGCAATTTTGTAAGTACTATTGTCTGGCTCTAGCTGCTGCAAGAACCAGATTCTTTGCTGAGCAAAGGACAGCGGAATTGCTTGGTCTCGGTTAGCGCAAACGAGGGGAGCACGCACCGCCTCGATGTCTGCGCACCGCTCAGCTAAAGCCTCTAGCGTGGAGGTGGTAAACAACACATTCAACGGAATCTCTCGATCTAAACGCTGTCTCAAGCGAGCCATTACCTGAATTGCCAGCAGAGAATGTCCGCCAAGTTCAAAGAAATTGTCGTGGATGCCGACCTGTTCTACGGCCAGCACCTCTGCCCAAATTTCGGCAATTTGTTGTTCTACCGGCGTCCGTGGTGCAACGTAGTCAGCGCTCAGCTGCACGGATGAAAAATCAGGCGCTGGCAAGGCACGACGGTTGAGTTTTCCATTTTTTGTCAGCGGCAGCTGAGATAATGGCACCCATGCTGACGGCACCATGTAGCCCGGCAGCTTCCCCTGCAAAAAATGACGCAGTTCACGGATAGGCAGCGGTGCCTCGTCAACCGTGACGACATACGCAACCAAACGCTTCTCGCCCGACGACGCTCCCCAATCAATGACAGTGCACTGCTGCACTACGGCGTGCTCACCCAGCGCCGACTCAATCTCACCTAGCTCAATGCGAAAGCCGCGAATTTTCACCTGGGCATCTTGGCGACCTAAAAACTTAAGACTGCCGTCTGGCAAGTACCGTGCCAAATCTCCTGTTTTATACAGGCGAGCCTTAGGGTCTGTGCTGTAGGGGTTAGGAATAAAGCGTTTTTGAGATAGGTCGAGACGATTGAGATAGCCCCTGGCCACACCTAAACCACCTACATGAATTTCACCAGCAATGCCAGCGGGCACAGGCTGCAGATGCGTATCGAGTAGATAAATTTGGGCGTTGGCGAAGCCTTGCCCAAGCCCTTGACCGATAGGAACTTCTGTTAGCTTTGCCGTTTGCGGAATGGGATAAGCCGTCGCCACAACGGTGGATTCTGTTGGGCCGTAGGTGTTGATGATTTGTGGCAGTTTGCCGTGGGCTGCCCCGGGTTTGTCGAGCCATACTTGCCAGTTTTGCAGCTGAGCAGGCAGGGCTGCTTCACCGCCGATAATGACAAGGCGTAGGGAGGGGGGAACAGGGCAGCCTGTAGTGGGTAGCTCTGCGGTGAGGCGGTGCCAGTAGGCGGTGGGCAGATCTAGAACGGTGAGCCCTAGCGCCTGACACTGGGCCATAAACGTAGTCGGTGAGGCCAGCATTTCATCTGTGCGGATGACGAGGGTAGCCCCAGAGCAGAGGGCTGGGAAGATTTCTTCGGCAGCAGCGTCGAAGTTGATGGAGGCGAATTGGAGGACGCGATCGCGCCCATGAATCCCGTACTGTGCGATCGCCCCACGGGTAAAGTTCACCAGTGAGCGATGCTCAATCATCACTCCCTTGGGCTTACCCGTCGAGCCTGAGGTGTAAATGACATAGGCCAGATGGTCGGCTCGAACCTCGCGAGAAAACACGTCTGTAGAGGATTGGGAAATCTCCGCCCACTGACTGTCTAAACAAACCACAGGAACGCTCAGTTCAGGCAAGGCATTTTGTACAGACTGCAGCGTCACAACGGCCTGCGGCTGCGCATCGGTCACCATCATCGCCAATCGGTCTTGGGGATAGGTAGGGTCAAGTGGAACATACGCACCGCCTGCTTTAAGAATGCCAAGCAAACCTACAATCATGTCGATAGAACGCTCTACGCAGAGTCCGATTAGGGCATCGGGTGCTATTCCTAGCGATTGGAGATAGCTGGCTAGGCGATTGGCGCGGTCGTTGAGAGCTTGGTAGGTAAGCTGTTGATTTTTGTGCGCTTGCTTATGAACAAGTGCGATCGCATCCGGCGTTCGTCTGACCTGCGCTTCAAACAGCTGATGAATACACGAGTCATGGAGACCCTCGTTTGGTTGCGAGTGAGCTGCAGCCAGAAACTGTTGCTGTTCTGGCTGAGTGAGCAGTGGCAATTTTGCAATAGGCTGCTGTGGATCAACCACAACAGCGCCTAACAGCGTTTCCAAGTGCCCCGCCATTCGGCGAATCGTCTCAGGTTCAAATAGCGCTGTTTTATAAACCAGTTTCCCCGTCAGTCCTGCTGAGGTCTCTTTCATAAACAGCGTGATGTCGAACATGACATTCCCCTGCTTATGCTTGCGCTTGAAAGGTGAAATCGTGAGGCCCGGCAGTTCGATATCGCGCAGCGGCTGATTTTGAAACACAAACATCACTTGGAACCAGGGCGAATGGCCAAATGTGCGCTCTGGCTTCAGCGTAGCCACGAGTTCTTCAAAAGGAATATTTTGATGCGCGTAGGCACCAAGGGTCGTCTCCTTTACACGCGCTAGCAGCGTCTGAAAAGAGGGATTTCCCGAGAGATCGCTACGGAGGGTGAGGGTATTTACAAAAAAGCCAATAAGCTCTTCTAATTCCGGGCGATCGCGGCTAGCGATAGGAGAACCCACCACAATATCGTCTTGCTGGCTGTAGCGATAAAGCAACGTATTAAACGCGGCCAACAATGTCATATAAAGAGTCGCGCTATGTTGTTGGCTCAGCGCTTTTAAGTCATCTGTCAGCGCTGGAGAAAGGGAGAAAGCAACACTTGCACCGCTGTAGCAAGGCTGAGCCGGATAAGGATAATCGGTGGGCAGTGCCAGCAACGGCGGCGCACCCGGTAGCTGCTGCTGCCAATAGTTTAGCTGCGTCTCTAAAACTTTACCTGCTAGCCACTCACGCTGCCACACAGCAAAGTCTGCATACTGAATGGGTAGCGTAGGCAAAGGATTCGATAGCCTGGCAGCATAAGCCTGGTAGAGAATACTCAGCTCACGCTTAAAAATTCCCATCGACCAGCCATCAGAAGCGATGTGATGCATGGTCACCAACAACACATGCTCATCCGGTGAACACCGGACAAGCGTTGCCCGCACCATCAGATCAGCTGCCAGATCAAACAAACGGCGCGTTTCTTTAGACAGCACTGATTGCAGCGCGGTTTCTCGTTCTTCTAAAGAGCGTTCAGGGGCAGGAATGTTAGATGAATCGCTTAAATCGATTAGCGGCAGTTCAATCGCCTTAGGCGGATCGACAATTTGAATCGGCAAATTATCAGCAGCTGTTGACTCTACTACCACCGGCTGAACAAACCGTGTCCTTAACGCTTCATGGCGTTCCACCAGTGTCGTTAAAGACCGCTGCAGCGCATCAATGTTCAAAGCGCCCTGAAGCCGCAACGCCTTTGTGAGATGATAGGCGCGGCTTTTAGGCTCCAGCTGCTGCACAAACCACAGTCTCTGCTGCGCAAAGGAGAGCGGAATAGTGGCTTGCCCTTCAGCTCGTTTGGTGAGAGGTACGGCAGAATCGGTTGTCAGCGTGTCATCAATGACAGCGGCTAGCTGCGAAATGGTGGGCTTTGCAAAAAGCGTATGGAGAGGGAGATCTAGTCGCGCGTATTTTCGAATGTGTGAAATCACCTGGGTCGCCAAGAGAGAATGTCCGCCTAGCTCAAAGAAATTATCTTCTACGCCCACCCGATTGATCTTGAGCAGAGGACTCCAAATGCTGGCGAGCATTTGCTCTGTCTCGGTGCGCGGCGCAACGAATGTGTTTTGCTGACTCTGTTCAATCAGACTCTTTATCTGACTAACCACAGTGTTAAATTTGCCTGCTCCAAACTGTTTTTTGAGCGTCAGCCGCTGAATTTTTCCGGAGGTTGTGCGAGGAATCTCCACTTTCTCTACAGGCAGCAGATAGGCAGGATTGACACCCATTTCCTGATTCAGGGTTCTGCGAATGTGTTTCAGCAGTGTGTTTAACTCGTCTTGTTTGCTTGTCTGAGCATGGAAGAACACAACCAATTCATCGGTATTGCTCCCCTCGCGGCGAGTCGCACAGGCTGCCGTGTAGCCTTTCTCTAGACCCGCAACCCCTTCCACCACAGATTCAATTTCTGTGCTGTGATAGTTACGCCCGTTAATAATAATCAGCTCTTTGTGACGACCGGTCACCGTTAGCTGCCCGTTTCTCAAAAATCCTAAGTCACCCGTTCTGAACCAGCCATCTGCAGTAAAAACGCTCGCAGTTCTGTCTGGATCCTGATGGTAGCCAGGCGTCATTACCGGACTGTAGGCCTGAATTCGCCCTGTTTTTCCCTCCGTCATAAGCTGTTCTTGTTCATCTACGATACGAATAGAACACCCTAAGTCAGGCTGTCCCACTTCTACGAAGCGATCGCTATCGTCAATATCCAAAGGAGACCAGTGATTAGACGTGGTCATAGCCCCCACTTCCGACATGCTGTAGTTGGGATGTAGGGACTGCCCACTCAGTCCATGGGGCAGCAGCAGCTTGAGAAATAGGCGGGCGGTTCTTGGCACAATCGCTTCCGTGCTGACTCCGATTCTGCGAAGTGTACTCAGATTCCACGCCCTGACTGATTCGGAATCGGCTGAATGAGCGGTTTCTTCTGTAATGCGATCAGCGATCGCACCCAAGGCAAAGTTTGGCAGCGTAACGTTCGTCACCCCATAGCGATCAATCGCATCCAGCCAACGCAGCGGCTCTTGCAGCACCACATCGGTCTGCATATAGATCACCTGATCCCATTGGGGGCGCACTACCTGTAAGCCCGCACTGTGGCTAAACGGCATCCAGTTCAGCAAAATATTTCTGCTCGTAGCGCTCAGCTTACGAGAGTAGCCGCGAATAAATCGAGTCGTTACTACGGTGTGGCTCATCTGCACCATTTTTGGAATGCCCGTAGTACCAGAACTCATAACAATGTAGGCAAGATCTTCCGGCTTGCTCTCATGCCAATCGCGCGCAGGCTCGTTCGCTAGTAAAGAGTCCACCGTTGCCAGGCGTGGTGACGCTTCAGCAGTGGAATGCTGGGCCAAATTCTGAGACAGCATCTGTTCCATTCCAGAAGCTTCAATCAGCGACTCAGAAGAGACTATCAACGGCTGATGTAACGTCGTCCATGCGTGTTTTAGCTTGGCCTGAGTTTCTTCCTTACGCTTTAGATTTGGCGTCATTGGCACAGGGACAAAACCGCCGAGCACGCAGCTCCAAAAGGCTGAGATAAAGTCTTCATCGCCGACAAATAGAATAACAATCTCCCCTGGCTGAAGCTGATGGGCTCGCAATCCAGCCAGCATTTTCTCAGCCCGTTCTCTCAGCTGAGCATAGGTTTGCACCTGCTGCCGTCCATCCGCCTCCACAAAAACAATCTCCCGCTCCGGATGATCATCAGTGGCCCGTCGAATGACCTCAGTGAAGGTCTCTGGGCTGTTCTCAGGAAGTATCAGTTTTTCGCCGTGGGCGATCGCTTTCTTTATCTCCTCATCCGCAGCCAACATGTTCCTTACCATCGGCATTGATTTGCCCCTCCTGGCTGAATAATTCTAAAGTCCATCAAATACGATTCCCAGTTGCGCTGCGGCGTTTTCCAGGTGGGGTCATTCACAATGTCTTGGGTGGAGTAGGTTTGCTCCCCATGAACAAACGTAATCGGCACCGTATAGTTCGCTTTCGTCCATTTATAAATCAGCTTGCGAAACTCCACCGTCGGTAATATGTATCCCTTCAAGGGCCGGTATTTGTGGCCTAGTCTTGCTGTTTCGTCATCAATTTCCAGCACCTCCACCACATCTTCTTGATAGCCCCAAACCTTTAGCGGATTGCTGCTCAACAGCAAATGGTTGGATACTTCTCCCTCTGTACGCAAGTTGCTAAACATTGAGAAAGTACCTGCCGTGCGCAGACCTAAATAGGGCTTAAAGCCCCAGAAGAAAACAATCCCGGCAAAAAACAAGGCGAATACCTTAGTCGTTGTCAGGCTATTCGTTGCTAGCCTAGAAGGCGACAAAGTAGGTGTTGAAGTGAATAGCGACACCCCTTCCCAAGGCAACCGTTGCCGCGAACATAGCATGGACAAAATTGGCCAGTAAAACACCACCGCTGCTACATTAAAAAACATGCCGCTAATAAACAGTGCGGTCAAAATTTTGGGGCCGAGTATGGGATAGACTTTGTAATGAACCGCTGCCAGAAAGAAGCTGACCAGCAGAATGCCAACGTAAGCATAGACCCGATGAAATCTTATGCCTGCCAAAGTTATGTAGGCCTTATCATCCAATACTTTTAGGTAGCCGATAGGTACAAAGGTAAACAGTACGGCGACGGCCAGGGCGCTGAAGTCTACAAAGCCGATAAGTGCAAAGCTAGCATGCATCGCCAGAGAAAATGCAATCATCACCCCTTGGGTTTTGGGCACTAGCAGCATCAGTCCACCAACCATTTCCCAAATGATGACAACAGCAGCCACCAGCACAATAATCAGGGCCAAATATCTGGTGGGCAACGCATCGTAACCAATGCCGATTAAGCGCCCGAGGACGATACTGGTCAAAGAGACCGCGGCTAAAATCAGGATTTGAACGGGCCGGGTTAGCTGTTTGAGCGGGTTGCCAAAGAGTTTGATGTGTAGGAGTGCGATCGCACCCACTAAAATCAACACCGTTGGCACCAGGTAAACGTTCGATTTTTCTAGCAGCCAGACAAACTGCGAGAAAAATTCTTCAATGCACGATACCTGAGGATGAAAGAAATCCCGATTGAGCTTGTGGAAGCCTGTGAAGCAATAAATGATTGCCATCGACAGCCGCAGACAGGGCTGCATCAGGCGATAATAGTCGTCGTCTGTCCAGGTAGGCCGCAGCCAAGAGTACAAAATTCCGGCAATGAGGGAGAAATTGATCAGGAGAATGACGTTGACGTGATTGGCCACCTCGGGAAAGCGAAAGAGCAAGACGTAGGCGGTAGATGTGACTAAGAACAGAAAGAACTTAAGCCGGGTGGCCTTTGTCACAATGAGGGGACAGATGAGAATGAGAGAGGCGAGCGCGAACCATGGGTGCCTCCAGTTTTCAGCCATTTCGCAGAGGAAGGCCATCATGTACAGAATGGAGAAGATGGAAAAGTAACTCATGGATGGGTGGATTGGGATTGAGAAAGCGTGAGGAGAAAAGAAGGGTGTTTTTTTAACCAGAAGGCTTTGGCTGCATCGCAACTTCCTTTAGATGTTTTGCAATGACCGCAACGCTGGGCTCACGAAGAATGGTGAAGTGGTTACCAGCAAGCTCAGTCACTGTTAGCGCTTCGTCTGTAAGCCCTTGCCAAAAATCAGTTTGAGCAGATTGTTTTTGGCTGGCTTTGCTGACGGGCTCTTGACAGGTAAATAGACTGAGCGCCCCGGCATAGGGTTTAGGTTGATAATGGTTGACAGCTTTAAAGTTCTCTTTGAAGACTGTGAACAGCTGTCGTAATTTTTCGATACTGAAGTCCGCAGGAAGGATGTTCAACTGCTTTAGGCCCTTGAGCAAGCCTGTTAACTGCTGGGAAAAGGGCTGATCGCTCAACGCCTGTTTCAACTGCTCTAACTGAGCGAGCGTCGATAAACTGTGGGTTTCTGAAAGGGCTAAATGCTTGGCAAAACGCATTAATAACGCTTCGTCACTTTTGTTTTGCCTGCGGGCGCTGGGTGCGTGGCTATCGATTAGGGTTAGGGAACTGACTTGTTGACCTTGCGATCGCAGCTGCTGCGCCATCTCAAAGGCGACAACTCCACCCATCGACCATCCGCCCAGCGCATAGGGTCCCGCTGGCTGAACCCTGCGTATTTCCTCGATGTAACCTTGGGCCATTGCCTGCAGCTGAGTGTGAGGTGGCAGATCTGTTACGGGACTTTCTTGCTCTGTAGACAATCTTCTGGACTGCAAGGCATAAACGGGCTGATCGTGGCCTAGACGGTGAGCCAGTTCCTGATAGCACATCACACTGCCACCAATGGGATGGATAAAGAATAAGGGTAATTTACGCTGTAAACCAACTTGCAACGTCACGAGTGACTTCGGCGTATCAGATAGAGGCTCTGCCGAGGGCGCTTGCTTCTGAAGAGCAAGCGCCAGCTGTTTGACCGTTGGCGCCTGAAAAAGCATCGAAAGCGAAATGGGTTGTTGCAGCTGCGTTTGCAGTTGCGACATCAAATGCATTGCCAGCAGTGAGTGGCCGCCTAAGTCGAAGAAACTGTCTTGAGTGCTGATGTTGTCTAGCTGCAACACATCAGCCCAAATGTTAGCGATCTTACGCTCTAGGGCAGTTTCTGGTGCAACGTAGGCTTGCTTGTTTGTTTTGCTTGGCGCGTAGTCTAGTTTTGCGAGAGCCTTGCGGTCAATTTTGCCGTTGGGTGTGAGCGGCAAAGCTGCGATCGCAACAAACGCCACTGGCACCATATACATCGGCAATGTCTGCTGCAAAAAGTCTCGATACCCTTCTCGGTACCTTTCTCGACACCCCTGAGCGCATGGGTCACTATCACCCACAATGTAGGCAACTAGGCACTTCTCACCCAGCTTATCTTCCCGTACTAGCACAACACATTGCTGTACCTGCGGGTGGGCTATCAGCGCCGACTCCACCTCACCTAGCTCAACCCGATTGCCCCGAATCTTTATTTGGTCATCAATTCGCCCAATCAGCTCAATGCTGCCATCCGGCAAACGGCGACCCAAATCTCCTGTTTTGTAGAGTCTTGGACTGACTTCTCGGGTTTCATTAAAAGGATTTTTAATAAACTTTTCAGACGTGAGCACTGGGCGATTGAAGTAGCCTCGGGCTAGGCCCATACCACCAATATAGACTTCACCGAGGGTGCCCAGCGGCACTAGTTGCCGATGCGGATCCAACAGATAGAGTTGACTATTGGTCAACGGCTTACCAATCGGCGGCACCGTGGCTAACCCGTTCCACGGTTCTCTTGCTAGCTCACAGGTCGTAACGCCAACTGTTGTTTCTGTTGGACCGTAGTGGTTGAACACAACGCACTCAGGTACCAAGGACTGAATCTTTTCAATCAAAGACCACGTGCAGGCTTCACCACCTAGCAACAATCGCTGGCGTGGCAAAATCTGCTGCGGCTGCTGAGCCGTCAGCAGCGCGGCTAGGTGAGATGGCACAATTTTGAGACAGTCAATTTTATGCTGATTGAAATACGCCGCCAGTGAGTTTGGCTGCATGATTTTCTCTTGTGAGATGACATGTAAACATCCCCCCGTCGCCAAAGCAGCAAAGATGACCGTATTGCCCAAGTCAGCTGCTAAGGTAGACACCGTAGCGAAGCTCGCACCCCTGGGCAAATTCAGGCGAGCCACAATGCCCTGTGTATAGTTCAGTAACTGACGATGCTCAATGGAAACGCCTTTGGGCTGTCCCGTAGAGCCAGATGTGTAGAGTACGTAAGCCAGATTGTCACTTTGGGTTTGGCAGACAGGATTGTCCACATGGCTGCGATAATCATTTAGGGATGCTTGCAGTGTTTGTGGCGTGACGACAATGTCTGCTTGACTATCGGTAAGCATATAGTCCAGCCGCTCTTGAGGCAGGACAGGATCAAGCGGAACGTAGGCCCCACCTGCTTTGAGAATGCCAAGTAAGCTAACGATCATGTCGAGCGATCGCGGTACACAAAGGCCAACTAAAACCTCTGGCCCTACGCCCTTGTCTTGCAGATAGTGCGCGAGCTGATTGGCTCTGATGTTCAGCTCACGATAGGTAAGCTGCTCTGCTTCGTCGGCCTCTGGTTCATCCCCCGCTTGATAGACCAGTGCGATCGCCTCTGGTGCCTGTTCTACCTGCGCCTCAAACATCTGTTGAATGCTCTGGTAAGGCCATGGCGCCGTTTGAGTATCGTTCCATGCCAATAGAAGCTGGCGCTGTTCTGCACTTGTCAGCATCGGTAGCGCAGCAATCGACTGGTCTGGATGAGCAACAATACTGGTCAGCAGTGTTTGAAAATGGCCTGCCATTCGTTCAATGGTGCTAGCTTCGAACAGATCTGTGTTGTATTTGAAGGTGCCTTTTAATGCGCCTTTAGAAATTTGCAGGGTCAGTGTGAGGTCAAACTTTGCAGTCTCATTCTCAATCGGATGGGGATAACAGATGAGCTCAGAAAAAGCCTGCTCTGACTGCGATTCGTTTTGCAGCGCAAACAGCACCTGAAATAGCGGTGAATAGCTAAGGCTACGCTCTGGTTGCAGCTCTTCAACCAGTTTTTCAAACGGTAGATTCTGGTGGGTATAAGCATCGAGTGACATCTGACGCACTCGCTTGAGCAGGTCAGTAAAGCTCGGCTGCCCAGACAAGTTTGTTCTCAGCGCGAGGGTATTGGTAAAGAAGCCGATCAGGTCTTCTAGTTCAGGGCGATCGCGATTTGCAATCGGAGAGCCTACAACAATATCGTCTTGCTGGCTGTACCGATAGAGCAGCGTATTAAAGGCGGCTAGCAAGGTCATAAATAGGGTGGCATTGCTCTGCTGACTTAAGCGGTTGAGCGATCGCACCAGCGGCGCAGACACCGTAAATGTTGTCCGCGCCCCCTGATACGACGGCTGCGCCGGACGCGGATAATCGGTCGGGAGTGACAAAAGGGCAGGCGCACCCTGCAGCTGTTGTTTCCAGTAGCCCAGTTGAGAGGCCAGTACCTCACCTGTTAGCCACTGCCGCTGCCATGCGGCAAAGTCACCATATTGAATCGGTAGCCCAGGCAAAGGATTCGCCTGCTGATGGGCATAGGCCTCATACAAGGCATTCAGTTCTCGCCTAAAGACCGCCATCGACCAGCCATCTGTTGCAATGTGATGGATCACTATCTGTAGCACATGGGTTTGTTCATCTAGGCGTACCAATACAGCTCGCAACATCAGATCGGCTGCCAAGTTGAAGGGCTCACGCGCAGACTGAACTAGGAGAGACGCTAGGGTTTGTTCTGGGTTTTCTACTGTTGCACCGCTGAGATCAGTGAGCGGATCAATGAGGGGAAGATCAAAAGCATCTGCAGAATGAACCACCTGCTGCGGCACGCCGTCAACAGTCACGAAGTAAGTTCTCAGCGCTTCATGCCTCTGAACAATACTTCGCAGAGCTTGTCGTAATGCATCCACCTGCAGCGCCCCTTGTAATTGCTGCGTCCAGGTAATGTGATACCGGCTGCCAGCAGGTTCTAGCTGCTGTAAAAACCAGAAGCGCTGTTGGGCAAAAGAAAGCGGTGGTGGGGTGGTTTCTTTTCTAGGTGCGATCGCAGGCAATGCCCTTTTAATTTGAGGCTTAGAAAACGCCCCTTCTCCTGTCAAAGGCTGTGCGATCGAACGATCGATAAACTCAGCTAGCTCAGCAATCGTTGGATGCTCGAACAAGCTTCGCAACGGTACATCCAGCACCATGCGCAGTCGAATTCGGGAAATCACCTGCGCGGCTAGCAGCGAATGCCCGCCCAGCTCAAAGAACGTATCGTGAATGCCTACCTTAGAACATCTCAAAATACTGCACCAGATTTGAGCTAGCAGCTTTTCAGTCAGCGTTCGAGGTTCGGTGAGTTCAGTGGTTCGGCTGTCTTTTTTCGGTGCAGGCAGCGATCGCGCATCTCGTTTTCCATTCGGCGTCAGCGGTAACTCTGCCAGCACGATAAATGCAGAAGGCAGCATATACTGCGGTAACTGTTGCTGAAGCGCCTGTCGCACGCTATCTAGTCGCACGCTATCTAACTTCAACGGCTGCTTTATCTGCTTATCTGCTAGCTCGTTCGCCCCGATCTCTTTGGCAACAACGTAAGCCACCAGTTGCCGCTCTCCGGGTACATCCTCTCGCACAATAACTGCCGCCTGCTGTATGGCCGCCTGTTGTAGCAGCAGCGCTTCAATCTCGCCCAGCTCTATCCGGAAGCCACGCAGCTTCACCTGCTGGTCAATCCGCCCTAGATAGTCAATCGTGCCGTCTGTCTGGTAACGGGCCAGATCACCTGTTTTGTATAGCCGACCAGCCCCAAAGGGATTCGCAATAAATTTCTGGGCCGTCAGCTCAGGCCGATTGAGATAGCCCCTCGCAACGCCTGCACCGCCAATATGCAGCTCACCCGGCACGTTCACAGGCACCGGATTCAGCTGAGCATCCAAGATATAAGTGGTCACGTTGGCAATGGGCCGGCCAATAGTGGGTTCTGTGGCCGCCTGTCTTAGGCTGTGAATAGTGGCATCTACGGTACATTCTGTCGGACCATATACGTTGTAGAAATGTACGTTTTTTGCCCCACTCAGCGCCTGCCAAGTGGCTGCATTAATCGGCTCACCGCCTAGCAACACGCACTTGGGAAACTCACGCTTCAATAGACCAGCCGACAACAACAAATTGAGTTGAGATGGCGTCGCATCGAAAACATTTACCTTGTGCTCCTGTAGATGGGCGAGAAGGGCATCACCATCGACTCGGATATCTTCTGGAATGATATTGAGGGTGTGGCCGTGCAAAAGCTGAACAATCTGCTTGACCGACGTATCGAAGGCAAAAGAACCATTGAGACTAACAGTCAGTGGTTCAGATTGCGTATATGGCTCAATGGATTGCTGCAGTGCAGAAGAGAGATTGCTGACTGAGCGATGTTCAATCATCACGCCTTTGGGCTTTCCGTTAGAGCCAGACGTGTAGAGGACGTAGGCGAGGTTTTCGGGAGTCGTGAGAGAAGATGGATTTGTGGCCCTGAGTGGGTTAGGTTCCCCATTCAACAAAACCATCTTCAGATGCTTCCAATCTCGCTGAAACTGTTTTTGCGTAACGACTATCTCTAGCTGCGCATCGTCTACAATCTGAGCTAGTCGTTCTTGGGGATAGTTGGGATCTAAGGGCACATAGGCCCCGCCAGCTTTGAGAATGCCGAGGAGCCCGACGATGGTGTCTAGCGATCGCATCGCACAGAGCCCTACCAACGTCTCAGCCGTTACGCCTTGCTGCCGCAGATCATGTGCCAGCCGATTTGCCCGGCAGTTGAGTTCTTGATAGGTGAGCTGTTGGCCCCGATAGACAAGTGCGATCGCCGCAGGCGTCTGCGCTACCTGATTCTCAAACAGCTGGTGAATACACTGCTCTTGTGGATACGCCGTCTGAGTATCATTCCAATCGATCAGCAGCTTTTGTTGCTCCGCCACAGACAGCATTGGCAATGTATCAATGGCCTCATCTGGATGTGCCACTACGGCTTCCAACAACCGCTGGAAATGTTCGACCATTTGCTCAATCCTATCAGTAGCAAATAAATCTGTACTGTACTTAAAGATGCCTTGCAACGCTGTCTGACCGTCTCTCTCAACCTCTTTCATTGACAGGGTCAGGTCAAACTTAGCCGTTTCATTTTGAATCGGGGATGAGTGAACCTTTAGCGCTCCCATGGGTGCTGGCGAGCAGGGCGGATTTTGCAACGCAAAAAAGACTTGAAAGAGCGGCGAGTAGCTCAGATTGCGCGTTGGCTGGAGTTCTTCTACCAGCTTCTCAAACGGTAGGTTTTGGTGAGCGTAAGCCCCCAAGGCAGTTTGTCGCACGCGCTTCAGCAGCGTTTGGAAACTCGGCTTGCCAGCAAGGTTGGTTCGTAGCGCTAGCGTGTTAGCAAAAAAGCCAATCAATCCCTCTAACTCTGGGCGATTACGATTGGCAATGGGAGAGCCCACCACAATATCTGTTTGCTGAGTGTAGCGATATAGCAGGGCATTAAACGCAGCCAACAGCGTCATAAATAGCGTCGCTCCATTTTGCTGACTCAAGCGCTTGAGCCCCTTAGTAAGAGGCGAAGAAAGATGGAAGGTTAGCCAAGCGCCCTGATAAGACGGCTGGGCCGGTCTTGGATAGTCAGTTGGCAACACCAGCAGTAGTGGAGCATCTAAAAGCTGTTGTTTCCAGTAGGTGAGCTGGCGCTTTAGCGTTTTACCCGCTAGCCACTGTCGCTGCCACCGCGCAAAGTCGGCATATTGAATCGGTAGCTCAGGTAGGCGACGAGCCTTCTCAGTCTCGGTGCCATGGTGAGCATAAGCTGTGTACAGCACGCTCAGCTCATGCCTAAAAACACTCATCGACCAACCATCAGAAGCAATGTGATGCATCACAATTTGCAGGACATGCCCCTCTTCGCTTAGCCGAATCAAAGAAGCCCGCAACATCAAATCGCAGGAAAGATTAAAAGGATGCTGTAGTGCTTTCGCCAAGCGTGAAGAGAGCGCTTTTTCCTGCTGTTTATCTGAGAGGTTGCTCAAGTCTATTATCTGCAAATCGAAGGTATCAGGAGAAATCACGTGTTGCTGTAGCGTGCCTTCTGTCTCTACAAAAGTTGTTCGCAAAGATTCGTGGCGAACTAAAATCATCAGCAGAGCCCGGCGCAAAGCCGCTACTTGACACGTCCCTTGCAGTCGCAACGTCCGAGTAATATGGTAAGCACTACTCTGTGGATCTAACTGTTGCAAGAACCAAAGCCGCTGTTGAGCAAAGGAAAGCGGCATCGCGGCAGTCTTTGTCGTAGACACAGGCGACAGCAATTCGTTGGACTTGTCACCATTTAGACGTGCAACACCTGGATTTAGAACGCTTGGATCTAAAATACTTGGATCTAAAATACTTGGATCTGAAACACTTGGATCTAAAATACTTTGATCGACATAGGCGGCGAGCCCAGCCACCGTAGGTATTTCAAACAATACAGAGAGGGGCAAATCTACCTGACAAACGGTTTGAATTCGGGCCACAATTTGGGCCGCAAGTAGGGAGTGCCCCCCCAGCTCAAAAAAGTTATCTTCGATGCTCACTTGCGATCGCCCCAGCACCTGTTGCCAAATATCGGCCAGGGCCTTTTGGGTCGGGGTTATTGGCTTCACAAACGGTGATGCCAATAGCAGATCATCAGCAGAAGGCTCGGGCAGTGCCTTACGGTTTACCTTGCCGTTTGCCGTCAGGGGCAAAGAGGCTAGCAGCACAAACGCAGAAGGCACCATATAGTCTGGCAACAGCTGCTTAAGTTGACTGCGCAGATTGCCCACCAATGTACTCTCAGAGAATCTAAACAGTCCTGCCTGCTCACACAGATAGTCAATTCCCTGAGAAATCGCCTCAGCATCACGCTCGCTCAGCGCCTCAAACTGAATGCGAGCCCGTGGCTCTTGTCGTTGGGTAATCTGCCCAATTACCGTGATGGGAGTCTCTTGTCCAGGCAGGCGCATATCTAAAGAAACACGAGCACCCGATTGAAAGCCATCGGTAATACCCATAATGCCAATGCTATCAGCGGCAATGTCTTCACTTATGAGTACCGTGGGTGGAATGGGTTCTAATTCTAAATTGCTCTCCAGATTGTCTTCTAAAGGACTCTCTATCAGCGTTACCTCACATCGCTGCCGATAAGAAAAGCGATTAGGCATACTGACAGGCACCATATACGCAATCAGTCGCTGCGTTCCTAACCCATCTTCTCGGCCTACCACGACCACTTCTTTGACGCTATCGTGCCGCACGAGCGCCAGCTCAATTTCTGATAGCTCGACCCGGTAACCTCGAATCTTTACCTGGAAGTCTTTTCTCCCTTGGTGGACGAGGCAGCCATCTGGCAACAGCTTGCCTAAGTCGCCCGTACGATAAATACGGCGATCGCCCCCAGTCGGATCGTGTAAAAAGGCTGCTCGTGTCTTCTTTGGATTTTGCCAGTAACCGAGGGCCAAATAGGGACTCTGGACGCAGATTTCTCCAACCTGCCCCGGCTCAACTTCTCGGCCTGCCTCATCCCAGAGCATGATGTCTCTGTCTTTCACGCCATAGCCCAATGGCATACGGCTACCGTCCACTACCGTCTGCTTATTAACGATATATTCTCGAACCGTGCCTGTTTCAGTTGCGCCTAGCCCGGTGTAGAGTAAACAGCGCGAAGAGAAAATTCTCTTGTAGAGGGCTACGTCTTCTGCCGAAACAGCTTCTCCGCCCAGAATCACCATGCGTATATGGGGAAACGGATTGGCCTGTGTCAAGACGCTATTCATATGACGAAACAGCGTCGTAACCGAATGATAAATGGTGATTTTTTCTTCAGCTAGCCAGTTGATTAGGTTGGTGAGCCCTTCGCGCTTGACATTAAAAGGACACAGCGTTGCTCCATTTAGTAGCGTGTACAGGGTTCCTCGCAGGGAGCCATTCACGCTACAGGAGTAGAGCATTGTCGTGCGATCGCCCGGCGAAACCTTCAGCGAATTGACCTGGTGACGAATAAAATGCAACAGATTTCGATGGTTCTGAAAGACACCTTTGGGGTTGCCTGTGGAGCCACTGGTGTAGAGAATGTATGCGATCGCATCAGGTGAAATAGCCCCTTCTGACTCTTTTGGCAAATTCTCCACCGACAAAGTGGAATCTAGCTCATCCAGATTTAACAGCGCACAGGTTTTAGGGCGTTGCGTCTTAGCCTCAACCCAGTTTGCCTGATTGGTAATAATCAAACTGGCCTGAGAATCATCAATAATTTTGCTATTGCGAGACGATGGAAACGTCGGATCGACAGGAACAGCACATCGCCCTGTTTTCAAAACAGCTAGAAAAGTGGCTATGAAAGGGGCACCTTGTTCTAGAAAAATAATGACAGGCTGCTGACTTGGGAATGCCAAGGTCGCTCTGGCAATTTTATTTGCCCACTGATTGAGCTGTATATAGTTCAGCACATGGGTTTTACTCTTGATGGCTATATGGTTAGGGTACTTAGCAACCTGTTGCTCAAATCGGCTACCGACGGATTGTTCAATATCATCTTTGTCAAATGGAATAAATGCTGAAGCAATTGGGTTAGCATCCTTAAGGACAGCACAACGCTCAGAATTCGGATGAGTATTATTAGGCTTATTAAGCTCGAAAGCATCATTGAAATTCATGATTAAATCGTCATGCTAAGTATGCTGAACACAGTTGATAGTCCATTCATATTTGCGCAAGCACAGCGCCCAGTTGCGATCTGGCACGATGCCATTACCAAAAATATCGGTTCTCTCAATGTCAAAATACGCTGCGTATTTGAGATGGTCCATGCGGACTCTGCCACCCGCTCGATAGAGAGAAAGATTGATATAACACCGACCTGGCGTAAGGTAGAGCGGTTCCGTAATACAGGTAACGCTCCCTGCTGCTGGAAGCGTTTCAGGCAGTCCGCCCATCATTTCGCTATACAGCGTAAATAGCCCAATATTTTTGTTGTAGTCGTAAATGGTGGCCGAGAATTGCGGATAGTTAATCGGTTCTTCACTTCGATAGCCGATGGTGACTTTTAGCCGACTATCCGCGCAAATCACCCCGCGACCATCTGCATCTTCAATGGTCAAAGAGACAATTCGGGCACTGCCATTGCCCCCGCGATCTTCTCTTTTTGCAATGGCAGTACCACTGCTGGGATCCATCAGCACCTGCATGGAGCGTAGGTATTGATTGATGATTTCATTGGTGGGTCCTTGTCCTATCACCCGGCCTGACTCCATCAAAATCGCCCGCTTACACAGCGCTTGCACCGTCTCCATGTTGTGACTCACAAACAGCACCGTACGTCCTTCCTGAGAAGACACATCCCCCATCTTCCCCAAACACTTCTTCTGAAACGCCGTATCGCCCACCGCTAGCACTTCATCGACAATCAAAATATCCGGCTCCATATGTGCGGCTACTGCAAACGCTAGCCGCACATACATTCCAGACGAGTAGCGCTTCACTGGCGTATCTAGAAACTTTTCTACCTCTGCAAACGCCACAATCTCGTCGAACCGGCGATCAATTTCGGCCCGGCTCATTCCCAGAATGGCTCCGTTCAAATAAATATTTTCTCGCCCCGTCAGCTCACCATGGAAGCCCGTTCCCACCTCCAGCAAGCTCGCCACACGCCCTTCTATCTCTATTCGCCCATGGGTAGGTTCAGTAATTCGGCTCAGGATTTTTAGCAGCGTTGACTTGCCCGCACCGTTGCGACCAATAATGCCAACAATCTCGCCATGGCCCACCTCAAAAGAGACTTCATTCAACGCCCAAAAGTCTTCCTGTTTCGCAGGTGCTGCTCCTGCCTTTCGGAACCTTTGGGTTATTAATGCCTTTGCACTTTGAGTGAGCTGATCTCTCAAGCTAGAGGTGCCTGAGCTCGCTTTGGTAACTAGCTCGTATTTCTTGCTGATGCCTTTAGCAACAATGACAGAATCAACCATTTTTATCCTTACAAGATTGGCCACTTGCCTAGCAAATAGCTTCAACTGACGCAGCTTCAACTGACACAGCTTTAACTGACTCTCAGCTGACGGCGAGATAGCGGCCTAGATAACGTCTGCAAACGTTCGCTCTGTCTTGCGGAAGTAGCGAACACCGGTATACAGCAATAGCCCCACCCCAGCAAGCGACAGCAAAAAGCCCGGCCAGTACAGTACCGATTCACCGCCCAAAATCGCCCAGCGAAACCCATCAATCACACCCACCATGGGGTTGAGCGAATACAGCAGTCGCCACTCCTCAGGAACCACGGCGCTGCTAAACCCAACTGGCGACACATACAACCCCAACTGCACCACAAAGGGCACGACATATTTAAAGTCTCGGTATCGCACATTCACTGACGCAAACCACAGGCCACCGCCGACAGCGGCTGCGATCGCAATCAAAACAAAAAACGGCAGCGTCAAAATCTGCCAGCCGGGTACAAAATTGAACCAGACCATCAGACATAACAAAATGATGCCTGAGAGCATAAAATCAACAAAGCTCACGATAATTGCGCCCATTGGCACAATTAACCGTGGGAAATAGACTTTGGAAATTAGCTTGCGATCGCTAATTAGGCTGCTGCTGCACTGCTGCAACGCACTGGAGAAAAACTGCCACGGCAGCATCGCTGCAAACACTAAAATAGGATACGGTACCCCTTCAGACGGCAGATTTGCCAGTCGGCCAAACACAACCGTGAACACAATCATCGTGATAAAGGGTCGCAGTAGCGCCCACGTCACCCCAAATACCGTCTGCTTATAGCGCACCAAGATATCTCGCCATGCTAGGAAATAGAACAGTTCCCTGTAGGCCCACAAATCTTTCCAATATTGCCCCTCAATCTGCCCTGCTTCTATAACAAGGCGTTTGTTGGCCCTGTGTTTTGTAGAGTTGTACTGACTCATCAATTATCTACTAGCTATTTACACGGGTACCTGATACGTGAGGATTGGAGACTACAAACACAGTACAAACCGATCAAATAACCTGTGACTTACGAGCAAGATTGCACCTCTTCAAGTATCTTCCTACCATTCCTGATTACTTTTTTAGACGCATCAACAGCTGTTTTGTTTCAGGAAAGGTGCATCAGCCACAATCAAGCTTACGTAGACCTCTCCTATTTAGAAGACTACATAGCATGTATCGCTCTAGCTGTTAATAGCAAGATATCTAATTCAGGGCAGGAAGCGTGCTTTGTCTTCTTCTGTAAGAAATCGACAAGTTGAACGTCGGCCAAACCAGCGATAGCGATTACGCCCGACAAAACGGTAAATTGCGTCGCGAATCGGGGTAGGAATAACCTGCACGATACCGCCGAGAGCAGATAACCATCCCCCTAATCGATAGCTAAGCTTGACAAACGCCTCAGACTGAGTGTAAAAACCGTGCTTATCCCAGTAGAGAATAGACCATGTCTCGCGTGCTGGGGGTAGTGGTGGAAGATAGCGCTGAGCAGTTTTCCCTTGAAGCGTACTGATTAGCACTCGATTATTTGGATCTAGCCGCACAAGTACATCGACAAATCTATTGCAAAGAAGACAGTCTCCGTCAATAAAAATAACAGCGCGCTCTTCCTCATAGGGAAATGTTTTCAGGGTGGGGTTGCGATCGCGCACTGTAACAGGCTTATTGTGTTGAGAAAATTTAGCAGGTCTGCGTCGGGTCATAGCATTACACGCTTTATCAAACGTACCAAAAACGAGATACACCATAACTCAACATAATCTAGTTAAGTTCGAAACGCCAGAAAAATCAGCAAGCTTCAATCATGCGCTCAGTGCTTTTTGCGAATCAAGAGGCTCGCTAAATCATGATTATCGCTCGGTCTGTGGAAACAGATCTGAATGAGTTTCTCAGTCAATATGAAGACCTTCGAGATGAAGACCTTCGAGATGAAGACCTTCGAGATGAGTCAGCTCGACCTTTCCACTGTGCGGCTGCGGACTGAAAAAAACGATGGGCTGTAGCGTTCGTACACATGACTTCATAAAGATGCGAAAACTCATAAAAAACTCACGTTTCGTCAGTACTCTTATTGTTGTTGCTATTTATTGTTATTGCTATTTATTGATTTTCCGTAGGGTCTCCGGCATACAATGCTTTCTACGGTTGTCGTCCAAACCAGGCAAAGCCCCTATCATGGTTAACTCTTCAGTTTTTCAGAGTGCTTCTCAATCGCGTTTCCTCATCATCGGCTGTGATGATAAAGCCAGTGGTGATGGTGCTGCGGCTTCTGCTATTACAAACGTTGTAGAGGGTTGGCAGCTACCGTCTGTTGAAACGATGGTTGTCTCACGGCTTAATACGAACCATACGATCGCTCTTTCGAGGGTCGACTATGTCATCTTTATTGATGCTAGTAGCGGTCAGGACAAGCGTCGTAGCCTGCGGGTACAGCCGATTACCGGCAATTTTCAGCTAGAGGAGATAGGCTCGGACGGCGCTGAGGCGTTCAGCCCGCGGTCTTTACTGAACCTGACGCTTCAGTCCTATGGCGAGTCTCCACTCGCCTGGCTGATTGAGCTTCCGGCGGCGTGTACGGCAAGTGATCAATCCCTTTCGGCTGCGGCTCATGCGGGGTGCGATCGCGCGCTCAGAACGATTGCTCAGTTTCTGCGAACTTATCAGAAGCCAAACTACTTGATTCAAGACAGACCCGAAGCGCCAAGAGAAATTCATCCAGAAGCGTTGAATTGTGCTTAGCGAGCATGGCCGGGGCAGCGGTTTCTAAGTCGGTTGTGGAATGGCTTTCTGTATGTACGATTCTTTCAGTTTGTTGAGAATCGTCACAGATGCTTCTGATGCTTTGATATGCGCTGAAAGAGCTGAAGGCTTCTAAATTCCTGGGGTCTAGCTTTTTATTTCAGCTTTTGGATCACAACTGTAAGGAGAGATGGGTCACAGTCCTCATACTTTCCTCATGGGTAGCGGTTAGATTAGGCAGTGAAGATATCCTGGTACCTATGCAAGGTAGCTGCTTGAGATGAGCATAGAAGCGAAGCATTCCGCCTGCCGATCAGTTTCTGGCCAATCCCGTTCTGGTCAATCAGGTTCTGACCAACCAGTCTCTAGATCGTTCTCTCAGTCATTATCTGAATCGTTGGTGCCCTCTCCTACGCGCGCCGACGATGCCGAGACAGAAAGCTTCGTTGTCGAAGATATAAGACTATCTAGCGATATGCTGATGTCTCAAATTCATCAGCTCATTGAGCAGGGTAACGTCCGCCGCATTGTCATTAAAAACGAAGAAGGG
>JBCBJS010000043.1:0-39582 GCA_038523095.1 Cyanobacteria bacterium J06626_6 | reverse complement strand
CCAATCGAGGTCAAGGTCCAGTTCGATAGCGCAATTGAAGTCTGTGAGGGCCTCTTCATAGCGCTTCAATGATTGGTAAGTCTGGCCTCGGCTTGCGATCGCCCAAGCATATTCACCGTCAATTTCAATAGTGGAGTCGAAATCAGCCAAAGCAGATTCATAGTCTGAATCTAATCTGTACACTTCACCACGCCAAGCCAAGACAATAGCTTTTTCGTGGGCCTCTAATGTTTCAACCCTCAGCAGTTGGGTGAATGCATTAATCATCTGAGCATATTGATCGTCATCGTAAGCCTGCAGCCCTTCGAATAATCTCTCACCCCAGACTCTAACGTCCCTATTGTCAGCATCTGAGCCAGCCCGAGCCATCACAGCCACCCACTGCTGGGCAAACGTACGCTTTTGCTTCAAAGCCTGCACAAACTGGCTCAACGCACTGGGCAGTTCCTGCTGTGGATGGCTACACAACCGGTGGTAAAGCTGCTCCAGCACATAGCCCTGCCAGTCGCCGTCCTTGTATTGTTCATCCTCTTTCAGGCCCAACTGCTGGCACCTATTGCCATAATAGTTAGCCAGCTGCAGGTGCTTCTGCGCCCATTCATTCTCAGAAGCCTTCTTTTGATATCGCAGCATCTGCGGCCTTACCACATCGTGATAAGCCCAGCCATCGCTCCGCTCTCGTACAAAAGGCATCGCCTTCAGCCAGCCAAACAGCGCCTCACTCTTTTCCTCGCCCACCAGCAAAGCAATCACATCTTTATTTAGGCTTTGCGGCAGTGCTGCCTCTATCGCCAAAGCTCGCTTTTCTGAGTCATCCACCCATTTCAAGAAACGCTCAACTGCCGTACCACTCGCCTCCGCCAAATCAGCCGGATTATTGGACGCGCTCTCCGCCAAGATCGCCAACATCAGCGGCAGCCGTTCCGACAGATCGAGAATCTTTTCGATTACCTCATCATTCGTAATGCCCTTGCGCTGCAAGAAATGAGTTGCTTCTGCGGTCGTAAAAGGCTCCACACGCAGAGGGACCGGACTGTATCCAGACCAACGGTTCGGGTTCAGCTGCTCTCTACCTGCAATAGACCAAATGCAATTTATCGGCAGCTCACCATACCGGTCTGCCACCACATCCAGCAGCCACTGCTCCAACACCTCATCCGTCCGCTCAAAGGTGTCAAACAGCAACACAACCTGGCAGCCAGCAATCTCTCCCAAATCTTCTAAAAACAACGGCGTCAACACCTCAACTGGCTCATTCACCAGCTGAACCTCATCCTTATTTTTCAGCTTGCGCGTCACATACGCCGCCCACTCCCCCGCCGAATCAACTACCGCCTTCTCATCTACAAAGTCGATTGCCGCCCCCGCTCCCGGCACCTGCCGCCCCAAGCTCAGTCCCACCTTCGCCACCGTCTTACCCATAAAGGCAGAAAACCCCTGCGGTGCCTCCGGGTCAGTCTCTAGCTCCTTTCGCTTTTGGCGATAAACCCTGTAGCGCTCATCAAACCTCTCACAGGGCTTGCCCTGTGCCCTTAGCTGCCTCGCAAACTCAGCCATCACCTCAGGCACAGCGTCAATCGCCTCATCCGTCAACGCCACAACAGCCCCATAGCGTTTAGCAATATCCTCAAACCGCTTCAGCAGCGTTGTTTTGCCAACCCCACCCTGCCCCCAGATATTAAAGAGAAACGCCTTCGGATAAGCAGTTCCATCCTCTGCTATCTCCAGATGGCTCAAATTATCCTCAAAGGCTTCTAACTGTTCCACCCGACCCACAAATGTCGAGCGCTGCTGAGCACGAATGATGTCTTGACGGCTGAGTCGCTTTTTTGAGGGCATATTTGAAAGCGGGACAATTCTTGCAAGAACTTAGCCCCATTTTGGCAAATCTTGATGGGTTTGCCAGTATTTCAATCACAGAACAATGCCAGTATCGTCTTCTGATTTAGGATGCTTACAGCGCTCGTGACTACCCTTGCCACGTTTCGGTAGTTTGACAAAACCCTCGCGAGCAATTTGAGCTTTCAGCGCGAGCAATTTGAGCTTTCAGCTCTCTGATTTTCCGTGGCATGAGGCATTTAATCAGTAGGTAAGACTCTCTAATCGACTGTAGAGAAAGAGGCTGGTCTATTTCTTGCTCTACAGTCGCCGATCTTCTCCTTAAAACAAGTCTTTATCCGTAACTGCACCTCTGCTACTTGAAGATACTAGCCTGGCATACTTCGCGAGTACTCCCCTCTCATAGTTGGGCTTCGGTGCGTTCCACTGCTTTTGACGCTCTGCTAATTCATCATTAGAAACATTAACTTGTAGCAGCAGCTTATCTGCATCGATGGTGATGGAATCGCCTTCCTTAACAAGGCCAATAGTGCCGCCGACTGCGGCTTCGGGGGCAACGTGACCAACCACCATGCCGTAGGTGCCGCCTGAGAAGCGTCCGTCTGTAATCAGTCCGACAGAGTCACCTAAGCCTGCACCGATGATGGCCGAGGTTGGTGCGAGCATTTCACGCATGCCAGGACCGCCTACGGGGCCTTCATAGCGGACGATGATGACGTCGCCTGCGTTGATTTTGCCCGCCAAGATGGCGTCGAGGCAGTCTTCTTCGGATTCGAAGACACGGGCAGGGCCAGTGATGCTGCGGTTCTTGATGCCGGTGAGTTTGGCGACAGAACCTTCTGCGGCAAGATTGCCTTTGAGAATGCCGAGGTGACCCTGCTGATAGATAGGCTGAGCAAAGGGACGGATGACGTCTTGTCCTGTCGGCGGTTGATCGGGAATGTCAGCCAGGTTTTCGGCGATGGTTTTGCCAGTGATAGTGATGCAGTCGCCGTGGAGGAGGCCTTCCTTGAGCAGCATTTTCATCACCAGCGGGATGCCGCCAACTTTGTGGAGGTCAGTGGCGACGTATTTGCCGGAAGGCTTGAGGTCGCAGAAGACGGGGACTTTTTGGCGCATGGCTTCGAAGTCATCAATGGTGAGATCGACGCCGATGGTGTGGGCGATCGCAAGTAAATGCAGCACGCTATTCGTCGAGCCACCCACCGCCATAATCACCGCCATCGCATTCTCAAACGCCTCGCGCGTGAGAATAGCTTTGGGCAAAATCTGCTGGCGAATGGCTTCAACCAGAGCAAACGCAGACTTTTCGGTGCTTTCTGCCTTCTCTTCGTCTTCAGCAGCCATGGTAGAAGACTTAGGCAAACTCAAGCCCATTGCTTCAATCGCAGAAGACATGGTATTGGCTGTAAACATGCCGCCGCAGGAGCCTGCACCAGGGCAAGCATGCCGCTCCACCGCGTCGAGCCGTTCTTTGCTAATTTTGCCAGCGCTGTATTGACCGACGGCTTCGAACGCGCTGACCACAGTGAGGTCTTCGCCATCTAGGTGACCAGGTTTGATGGTGCCGCCGTAGACGAAGACGGCAGGGATATTCATGCGGGCGATCGCAATAATTGCCCCCGGCATATTTTTATCGCAACCCCCAATCGCCAGTACCCCGTCCATGCTCTGACCGGTGCAGGCCGTTTCGATGGAATCGGCAATCACCTCACGGGACACGAGGGAATACTTCATCCCTTCTGTACCCATCGAAATGCCATCGCTGATGGTGATAGTGCCAAACATCGCAGGCATGGCACCGGCTTCTCTCAGTGCGGCTTCCCCGCGGATAGCAAGAGTGTTAATGCCCATGTTGCAGGGCGTAATGGTGCTGTAGCCATTTGCCAAGCCGACAATAGGCTTTTTGAAGTCGTCATCTTGGAAGCCTACAGCCCTCAGCATCGCTCGGTTAGGAGCCCGCTGCACGCCCTGGGTGACTACCTGACTTTTGCGATTATCCGGCATTGATCCTCTCCCGTTTGGAAAAACAGTACGCCCGCATTTTCTAAACGTTTGAAACAACGCTATAGATGACGGCAGCGCCTAGCAGTCTTCCATTTTGTCACGTTACAGAGGTTTTAAGCCTATCGTTTTGCCCGCATTATTCAGCCCTGCTGACCTACCAACCGGCGATAAAGGGCAGGGGCGATCGCAATACAGTCACAATCTGGCTAGCCTGCAGGTGAACAGCGATCGCAGCCTGAAAATATTGCTTCTGACTAAGCGCGCCCAAATAGCCCAGCGCAATCAGCCGATCCGAAAGCTTACGAGCAGGCTGATTGGCCGAGATGCGATCGGTGAATTCTAGCCAGCTGCGAACGCTGCTCGGGAGCACTTCCACCAACCGTAGGGGCAGGGTCTCCGTAGAAAAAGACTGCACGTAGGCCGAACTCAAAAAGGGTTTATAGTCTGCCGCTCGCTCGGTGCGCTGCTGCACCAGGCTAAAGGCAACCCCCTGTAGCAGCTGCCTGAGCTGAGCCGTTTCTTCAACCCGCAGCTCCGCCATAAAAGGCAGCTCGGTCAGCGCCGGGTTGACATTACCCGGATCGCCCACGCTCAAATGAGTACCCCCAATCACAGCGAGCAAATACTTTTCGCCCGAGAGCTGGGTAAAGGCGCTCAGCTGCTGGTCAAGCGTTGGGGTGACGCTGTCTTGAGTACCGGTGAGGAGCAGGGTGGGAACGGTAATCTCCGAGAGGCCCGCATCGCCAAATAGCTTGCCGGTCAGGGTGTTCATGGCCATCACCTGAGTGATGCGGTCATCGCTGAGATCAGCCTGCTGCTCTTTCAAATCGACCGCCGCGCACTGCAGCCAGTCAGCAGGGGAAACGCCCAGGGGCTGGATGTTGTCGCAGAAGCCCTGAAGCGATCGCAAATCCAGCTTTGCGCCTGCTAGGGCTAGCCCGGTATAGCCACCTAGGGAATGCCCAATAATCGTCACATCTTCTGTATTGAAGCGATCGCCATATATCGACGTTCTAGCGCCTAGGCGCTCTAGCCGGTCCAGCACAAAAGTCACATCCCGGGGCCGGTCCAAAAATTCTGAAGCCGGAAGCAAGCGACTGGGCGTATCCACAATCTCTGGATCGACAGGCAAATTGACCAGCGCCTGCAGGTTACTGCCCGGGTGCTCCACTGAGGCAACAGTGAGCCCATGGGAAGCCAAGTGCTGTGCGATGTAATCTAGAAAATATCGGTCAGCGCCAAAGCCATGGGACAGCACGACCAGCGGGCCTTGGGTTTCTCCAGCCCAATAGATTTCTACCGGAATAACCCGCTGACGCTCAACGTCTCGGAAAGTCAGCGAGCGCTGATAAACATCCGCCTCGCCTCGAGCAGACGGCTCGATATCGCCCGGCAGTGATACCGGATTGTCAACCAGCAGCTCTTGCTCTAGCAGACCGCTCAGCGAGCGGTTCTCAATAGTAGAAAAGTTGAACTGGGTCATCAGCGCGATCGCCGCACTGATATCTACCTCCAACGTCTCCTGGGGAACAGCCCGTAAAATGCCCAGAACGCTAAGACCATCGGCTTGAGCAGCGGCTAGGCGAATGGCAGCCTGCAGCTGGGGCATCGTCATATTCGGAGCCACTTGAGATAGCGTGCTGAGCAACAGCTCTCCGTTGGCAGATCGCAGCACATCTTCAATAATGCGATCGCTCATTTGAGGGTCGAGATCTAGCTGCTGCTGCAGCGTCTGCTGAAAAGACGGCGACAGAAACCGCTGATAGAGCCTCAGCCCCTCTGGAACTTCTCCAGTTCGGGCGAAGGTTTCCAAGTCACTCAGCTCAATAGACTGACTCAGCGGACCCACCCTTATAACCACGCGTTCAGCAGCCAAACCAGGCGCTGCCGCTAATGCAACCAGTCCCACCCCCAAAGACAGCACACGACGAGCAGCACGCAATATTCCTGACGCTTGGCTTAAACTCATGGACACAAAAAGTCAGCAGCAAACAAGCCTTGCCCATGCTGAACACCACGTCCTCAGTAAATGCTGCTGTCGGCTCACAGGCCAGCAGCAGCGTCGTTATGGGTACGCACAAATAAGACTTGATATCAATATCTTACCCATTCGCCTCATGCTTATCAGGTCGTGGCTGTGAATTTTTCTGTTGTTAGGAAGAGGGTGCAATCTTCTAAAATGTGTCACGCTAATAAGAAAGGTCAAACCCAAAAGAGCACCTTTTAGAGCAACGCTTAGCTTTCATAAATCGGCCTCTGCAAGGGGACGCCATCATCCATGAACCGCTAGCATGTGAGCAAAGTCTCCTCGCAACGCTTTTCCTGGAAATATCCGCAGAAACAGCGCTAAGGCACTTATTTAAGACACTACAAGCCCCTTCTCCCCTTCAAAATTCTTTACATCGCATCAGCCATTCAATTCGAGGAGCCACAGCACGTGCCTGACAATAACAGCAAAAAACAGTTGGATGATTTCGTGATGCCGCGCGCCCCCTACCACGGAAACTTTACGCCACAAAACTTGACCTTTAACGCAAACCTTCAGGAATTTGCCAATCGGGTTTCTCTCATCTGTGGCTTAGAAACCGGGGGGAAAATCACCAGCCAGGAAGCCTACGAAAACATCAAAGAAATCTGGAAAGACCTCAAGAAATCCAAAAAAAACTTACTGAATAATGAAGATGACGCTTGAAGGTATCACTTCGCCACAAGATTCACGCTAACTGGCATATCTGTCAGCCGACACATCTCTCACCACAGATACCCCCACCTTTACAACTGGAAGTATTCAGTGACGATTTTGGCGATTCGCTCTGAGGCGTGGCCATCACCAAAAGGATTGACCGCTCTCGCCATCTCGGCATAGGCCTGCTGACTTTCTAGTAAGGTCGATGCGGCTGTGACGACCGCAGTTGGATGGGTACCCACTAGCTTGGCCGTACCGGCAGCGATCGCTTCAGGTCGCTCCGTAGTTTCTCGTAGCACCAGTACTGGCTTGCCTAGCCCAGGCGCTTCTTCTTGCAGTCCCCCCGAGTCGGTCAGCAGCAGATAAGCTCGCTTCATAGCACCCACCAGCTGGGCATAGTCCAACGGTTCGACTAAAAAAGCGCGAGGATGACTGTCTAGAGCAGCCTTTAAAGGATCTCGAACGGTCGGATTACGGTGTAAGGGGAGCAGCAGCGCCGTATCGGGAAAGCGCTCTAATATTTGCAAAAAGCTATCGGCAATATCCGCGAGGGGCGCGCCCCAGTTTTCGCGGCGGTGCACCGTCGAGAGAATCACCCGATAGGCCGACCAATCCAGCCCGGGTACGTCGCAATCTGGCGATTGGTCCGCCACTCTGAGCAACGCATCAATCACAGTATTACCCGTCTGGTGAATTCCCTGTGAAATGCCCGACGCCTTCAGGTTCTGCACGGAAGTTTCTGTCGGGGCAAAGTGCAGCGCCGCAATCTGTGAGACGAGCCGCCGGTTCGCTTCCTCTGGGAACGGATTCAAAATGTTGTCGGTGCGTAGGCCCGCCTCAACATGACCTACTGGAATTTTTTGGTAGAAGGCGGCAAGGGCAGCGGTAAACGCGGTTGTGGTATCGCCCTGGGAAATCACCATATCTGGCTTGAGTGCGATGAAGCGCTTCTCTAACCCCTGCAAACTGCGACAGGTGATATCGCTTAGGGTTTGCTTTGGCTGCATGATGTCCAAGTTGTCGTCCGCCTCTAGGTTAAAGATTGACATCACCTGGGCAACCATTTCCCGGTGCTGGCCGGTGAGCACGACCTTCGTGTCAAACTGGGGCTGCTGACGAAAAGTTTGGATAACCGGAGCTAGCTTAATCGCTTCTGGACGGGTGCCTAGGGTAATACAGATACGGATAGGGTCGCGTGTTGAACCGGCCATGGCGATCGCTTCTATAGTTTATGCAGGGTTATTAAGCCATTACATTTAGCCATTATCTGGGCATTTCTCGCAATCCATGCAAGGCTTTGTGCAGTTCTAAAGAGGCTGCCTCGTCATTGGTTTGCCTCTATCGGTTTTCGCTCCAGTTTTCTCTACTTCTCTTTGCTTCTTTTTACGCTTCTATGAAACATGCGATCGCGCTTACCCCATCACATTTCCAGGCCCTTGACCTCACGCCAGCGCAAACCATTATCGACCCCATTTTAAGCGGCTTCACAACAGATGGCGCTGACACCAAGCCGGTGCCACTTGAAACCGATTTGCGCAACCCCCAGCTCATCTTTAGTTTTGATATCGACTTCCCGCGCGAGCCAAGTGATCCGCGAGAACTTTCAGAGATTCCAGAAGTCAGGCTATGGTTCATCCGGTTAGACACTCAATACCCCTGGCTGCCGCTATATCTGGACTGGGAATCGGGCGAACTCAGCCGCTACACCGCCATGCTAGTGCCCCATCAGTTCAGCCCAATTGACGGCATCCGCTACAATCCCGAAGCGCTAGAAATTTTCGTAATGGGCAAAGTATTTGCCCTTGATCGGTGGCTCAAGCAGCAGGCTATTGACGGGCGATCGCGGCTGAAATTCATGACCCAGATGCTTGGCTACGAGCTAGACGATGCGCTTTTTAACCTGCTGAGCTAGGCAAGGTATGGGTGACAAGGTACGGGGGCGGCTCATCGGACTATATTTTCGGCTGGATTTTTTGGGCGTTTTTTTGCAATGTCCCCTTTACCCCCTACAATCTGTGGCGTAAGGGCTCGGGTTTGAGAAGAGAGACAGAATACACATGGGGATTTTGGGTTCGTTGTTGGGTCTGCTGATATTCATCGGCATCGTTGGCTACCTGTTGATCGAGTGGCAATATCGTCAGCGCCCCGGCAACCAGCTAGCATTTTCAGCCGATAGCTGGACATTTGACACCCAGGAAGGGAATCACTACGCGCTGACCTTCAATACGGTTTTTAGCAACCGGACCCGCACGCTGGAGATTTTCATCCCAGAAGTGGACGTCGACTACGAACTGCTCTCAGGCGATCGCACAGACGATATCATCGTCAAAACCAGCATCATCCCCCAGCACGAAGACTTTCCCGCCCGCCCAGATAACTACTGGTTCGCCTACATCGTCAAAGTTGGCAAAGCCACCCAAGCAACCATCAAAGTAGACATTACTGGCCCAGATCTCACCCAGTTAAAATCCCTATGGCTCAAGGTAAACTACCTCACCTACGGCCCCGAAGGCCGCATCCCTAAAACCGGCCACCTGGTCGTACCGCTCAAATTTCCCAACCCAGAAAACGCCACCCACTGGCGGGAAAACAGCGTCGCCCATATTTTGCCAGTACCCACCCACCTGCTCACCAACCTCGACAGCACGGTAGACATCGTCAAAAAGTACGTCACGCCCTGCGCCCAGCCAGGCGACATCGTGACCATCGGCGAGACGCCCGTCGCAATCATGCAGGGCCGTCTGCGCCACCCGACGACTGTGCATCCCGGCTGGCTAGCCAAGCGACTGTGCTACTACTTCATGCCCACCTCTAGCCTAGCGACAGCCTGCGGTATGCAGACCCTGATCGATGTGTCAGGGCCTTGGCAGGTAGCAGGGGCGTTTGCAGTTGGTGCGATCGCCAAGGTCCTTGGCTCTCCCGGCATGTTCTATCGGCTGGCAGGAGAGCAGGCACGCCTGATTGATGATGTCACCGGCACACTACCGCCGTTTGATCAGTTCATTGTGCTCGGCCCCAGCCGCTCCCAGCAGCTGGTCGACCAAATTTTCAAAGAAACAGGGCTGAAAGCAGCCATCGTCGATGTGAACGATTTAAAAGCAGTTAAAATATTAGCTAAGACCTCAAATACAGATGAGCAGCTGCTGGTCCAGGCACTCATCGACAATCCAGCGGGCAATGCCGATGAGCAAACTCCCGTTGTGCTGATCCGTCCAAAGTCTTAGATTGCCAGGTCCTAACTGTCGTCTCGCGGCCAGAGCAAAATGCACCTCACGGACTCAAGCATCTCCCGAATCCCGAGATTCCCGTAAGGACTTATTTCACCAAGACTTGATATAACAAGGATCATATCCGGTCCTTTTACGGTTTTGACCGCCAGGAGCCCCCAATGCCTCGTCGCCACTCGGACAACGCGGAACTTTCTATTCGGTCTATTCACCTGCGTGATTTAGACAGCTTACGGCTGGCCGACGCAACGGAAACTTTTCCAAACACTATAGACGCCCCGGACATTGAGGACTACGTCCAGCAAATGCGCCGCTGGTACGGCCCTATGAAGGCCCTGGCGCTCTTCCCAAATCCTCTGCAGCACATGTTTTCAGCCTTCGTGGCCGAAGGCGGCGGACACACCCAGGGTATGATTCAGGTCTCCCCGTTCAACCGCACGCTCAGCACCTGGAAGATTGACCGGGTACTCGTCAACCTAGCTAAGCACGGGGCAGGTTCAGACAAAACGGCTACGGAAGCAGGTACTAGCAACGACGACGGAACAGAAACAAAAAGAGCAGACCGCAAATTCAAACAGAAGAAACATACAGGCGACGGCAAACTTTACTTGGCGATGGATGTTGGCTCGCAGCTACTGCGCCACTGCTTTGAACACATTCGAGAAGCCCAGTACTGGATTAGTGAAACCAACGTCAATGACCAGTTTGGCCTCTCTCTCTACCGTCAAAATGGCTTTCAGCCCCTAGCCAAAGCGACCTACTGGTCTATTCAGCCAGAGCAGCTAGCTGCCCTATCTGCCCGTGATCCTGACCTGCCAAACCTGCTCCCAGTGAGCAACGCAGATGCCCAGCTCATTTATCAGCTAGAGACGGTGTCGGTGCCGCCTCTCGTACGCCAGGTACTCGATTACCAAATCCAAGACTTCAAGACAACGCTCACCAGCCAAGTCAAAAGACGCCTAACGCGATGGCTCAATCGAAAAGAGACCATATCTGCCTACGTTTTTGAGCCGCAGCGCAAGACGGCCATTGGCTACTTTGAGCTGAAGCTCTGTCGCAGTGGCACTGAGGCCCATTCTGCCAAGCTCACGGTTCATCCAGCCTACACTTGGCTCTACCCAGAGCTGATGGCTCAAATGGCCGGTGTGGTTCAAAAGTTTCCAGGTCAGCCATTGCAGATCATGTCTCTGGACTACCAAACAGAGCGGGAAGAGTACCTGCGGCAGATCGGCGCGCTAGAAATTGAGCACACGCTGATGATGTCGCGCTCGGTATGGCACAAGGTGCGGGAATCGAAGGTAGGCGCCCTGGAGGGCCTCAAGATGCCCGATGTGCTGCCCGGCTTACAGCCCACTGGAACGCCTTTGCCAGGGCGATTTTCCTGGCATGGGCCAGCACTCGATCATCCCTCCTGCGATGGCTTTACCTGGGATGGGCTCGCCTGGGACCGGTTTTCACTGGAGAAAATGTCCCAGCTGTCTTTTGAGAAGCCGTCTGCCGAACGCCGCGAAAGTCGCAGCGAAAATCACCGTGAAAAAAAAGCTAGTGAAAAGAAGGGCAGCGAAAAGAAAGGTGGCAGTCTCTCTGCAGAGGGCTAGTCACTTGGGTAGTCACTTTTGGTAAGGACTTGACAGGCCTTTTAAAGGGGTATGGTTTCTGCGCTGGGGTTAGACTTAGGAGCTAGGCGAATTGGTGTGGCCGGTTGCGATCGCACAGGTCTCATTGCCACTGGGCTGACTACCCTACGCAAAACATCTTTTGAAAGTGTGGCCGACCCCCTCAGGCAGCTTGCCTGCGAGCGAGAAGTTGACATTTTGGTGGTCGGACTGCCGTACACTATGGACGGACAAATCGGGCACCAGGCCAAGCGGATTCAAAAATTTGCCCACCGCCTGTCGAAAGCACTGGGTCTTCCCGTAGAATTTGTCGATGAGCGGCTGACGTCTTTTCAGGCTGAGCAAATGCTCTTGGCAGAGCGGCGATCGCTCTCCAAAAACAAGGAACTCATTGACCGCAAGGCAGCCGCTATCATCTTGCAGCAGTGGTTAGACGCCCGACGTAAAAAGCTTCAATAACAGGAGATGCCCCCCGTGGAAATTGATCCCAGCATGCTAGATGAGCCCGCCGAATATCCTGTGGTCAACCTGACCGACGAAGACGGTCGCCAGCTCGCCTGCTATGTCGAAAAGAGCATCGATCTAGAAGGCGAAGAGTTTTTACTGCTGCTACCGGTCAACCTGCCCATCGAAATTTTTGTGTGGGAGGCCGATGAGGACGCAGACGACGCGGAGGAAGAAGGCGCAGAAATTTTGGTCGATGTTGAAGAGGAAGATATCGACGCGCTCTTTCCCTCAGCGCGTGCCGTACTTGCTGAGCTAGATTTGATTTTGGAGCGCTCCGCCCACACCTTGACTGCCGCAGGCGACCTGCCCGAAGCCGATGAAGAGGACTGTTTTTCCTTGGACATCAGCGCGGAGGGGGATGAGCATCCAGTCACAGAGGAGTTTCAAATGCTGGCGACCTTTTTCCACAAGGACAACCAGTACACGCTGTGCACACCCCTCGACCCGCTGCTGTTTTTCGCTACTCGGCAACCCGATGGCTCTGTAGAGCTAGTCGATCCAGAGGACTTTCAGGAAATGCGATCGCAGCTTGAAGACAAACTTTTTGACGTTCTAGACTAAACTTTTCCTAGGCTAATTTTGGTCCAGTCTTAGGCGATGCTCCGACCGCCAAGACTTTCCAAACTTTAGACTGTCGCTCCTGAGAATTATCTGCTTCGCCCAGATTGCACTCACCCTGCCGTCCTCCCCCCCTCTCGTCCCTCCCCCCCTGTCGCCCCTCCCCCCTGTCGCCCCTCCTTAGCTAACTTTCATTATCTATGCGTGGTTCAAAACGTCTTTTTCCTATTGTGTTGCTCGCCTTAGCCGCTCTGGTGGCCGGACAAAGCTGGGCCTGGTGGAGTTGGGCCAAGTCTCCGGTGCTCGCCGCAGACGAAGCTGACACAGAAGACAGCTTCGTACAGGTTCAGATTCCAGAAGGCACTGCCTCCAACCAGATTGGCCAAGACCTAGAAGCCAACGGCCTGATTCGCTCTACCACAGCCTGGAAACTGCTCAACCGCTGGAAGTCTTTTCGCGGCGAGACAGGCGGAGTCAAAGCGGGCAGCTATGTGATTTCGCCCACCCAGAGCCTCCAAGAAATCGCCGATGTTATTTGGTCTGGCGACGTTATCCAGCGCAGCTTCACCATTCCAGAGGGCTGGAACCGCGAGCAAATGGCCGCGCGCTTCGAAGCACAAGGCTTTACGACGGCAGACGAATTTCTCGCGGCGACAGAAAATGTTCCCTATGATCGCTTCCCGTGGCTACCCCAAGATATCCCCCACCTAGAAGGCTTTCTCTATCCCGATACGTATCAAATGGATAGCGACGGCATCACCGCAGAAGGCCTAGTCGATGTGATGCTGCGCCGGTTTGAAGAGATTGCACTGCCCGTTTACGAAAGTCGCCCGAGTCCCTACAACCTGAGCGACTGGGTCACCCTTTCCAGCATCGTCGAAAAAGAAGCCGTGGTTCCTGAAGAGCGCGACCAGATTGCCAGCGTCTTTGCCCGCCGCCTCGAAGAAGGTATCGCACTGGGCTCAGACCCCACGGTAGAATACGGGCTAGGCATCATACAAACCAAAGAAAACCCGCTGACCTACGCCCAGGTAGAAACGCCCCATCCTTACAACACCTACATCAACCCCGGGCTTACCCCAACGCCCATTGCCAGTCCTGGCGTGGCCAGCCTAGAAGCATCGGTAGACCCTGGCCCAACTGAATTCCTCTACTTTGTGGCCCGCTACGATGGCACCCATGTGTTCAGCCGCACCCTTGCCGATCACGAATCGGCCCAGGGACAAATTCGCGATCGCATTGACGCCGAAACCACCGAATAATTGAACGGTCCCTATCACAAACTTCCCTTTTACTATGAGCTGGGTTAATCTCCTACAGCCCGATCTAATTCTGGGCAAATCCGTTCTGGGCATTACCCCCGACATCCTTCAAAAAATGGGATTGAAGGGCCTCATCCTCGACGTGGATGAAACCATTGTGCCAGTAAGGCAACAGCAGCTCGATCCCGCTGTACAGCAATGGCTTCAAGACATCAAAAAGATAGTCCCGCTCGCATTAGTCAGCAATAACGTTGGCTACGAACGAATTCGCAGCATTGCAGAAGGCGTAGGCGCCCCCTTTGTGGCCAGCGCGGGTAAACCTTCGCGCCGCAAGCTGCGCATCGCTGCACAGGAGATGGATCTGCCGCTAGAGCAGATTGCCATGGTGGGCGATCGCCTCTTTACCGATGTCCTAGCAGGTAATCGCCTCGGCCTTTTCACAATTCTAGTCAGTCCCATGCTGGCGCCAAATTCCAGAGATCCGAAAAATCTGCTCCGCAACGCTGAATTTTGGATTTCGCGGCAGCTAGGCGTTACCCTCAGCACTACGCCATGAGATGCTTTGCCCGCCCCTATCCGACAGGGCAACCAAGCAGAGCAATGAAAGCAAAGGCCAGCTAAAAGGAGCCAGCGCAATAGCAACAAGACGTTCAATTCTAAAAAAAGCGTTAACGCCAAGCAGAAACGCTAAGTTATTGGGCAATATATGAACAAGATCAAACTTAATTAAAGATCTTGTTTTAATAACTTTACATTTAGATACCTTTGTAACACCGAAGGATTTAATACTCTGGGGTGGGTTTTGGCCTACCCCAATTTTTGTGTTTTTTGGCTTGTGTAGGCTGTGTGCAAAGCGTCAAAGATCAAGGAAGGAACTAACCGCTCAAAGACATACACCGTCGTCATCAAAATTGGTACAACTAGCCTGACCCGCCCTGAAACAGGTGACTTAGCCCTAGGAACGCTCGGTAGGCTAGTCGAAACAATTTGTGCGCTCAAGCGATTGGGGCATCAGGTCATCCTAGTGTCTTCCGGGGCAGTAGGCGTTGGGTGCGCCCGGCTCTCTATCATTGAGCGACCCAAAACGATGGCGCTGAAGCAAGCGGTTGCTGCCGTAGGTCAGGGCCGACTGATGCGCATGTACGACGACTTCTTTACGGCGCTCAGTCAGCCCATTGCCCAGGTGTTGCTGACCCGCAGCGATTTGGCACGGCGATCGCGCTATGTAAACAGCTATCGCACCTTTCGTCAGCTGCTGCAGCTCGGTGTGGTTCCCATCGTCAATGAAAACGATACGGTCGCCATTGATGAGCTTAAGTTTGGCGATAACGATACGCTATCGGCGCTGGTCGCTAGCCTAGTCGGCGCCGACTACCTCTTCTTACTGACCGACGTCGATCAGCTCTACTCCGCGGATCCTAGACAAGACCCTAACGCCCAGCCAATCAGCCGCGTTCAGCATATCGACCAACTAGAAGCCAATATCGGCGCATCCGGATCCAGCTGGGGCACCGGCGGCATGTCCACCAAGATAGAAGCTGCTCGGATTGCCACTGCCGCAGGCGTCCATACCGTCATCACCCAAGGCCAAGTCCCCGAAAATGTCCTCAAAATTTTGCAGGGGAAGCCGATGGGCACGCTGTTTGAGGCACAGGCCACCCGGTCTACCGCGAGGAAACGATGGATTGCCGGTAACCTCTTGCCTGCAGGGCGGCTGTATTTAGACGGGGGTGCGATCGCAGCCATCCAGCAGGCTGGAAAATCACTGCTTCCAGCGGGCATCACAGAAGTAGAAGGCGAATTTTTGCCCCAGGACGCGGTTTTAATTTGTGACACAAAAGGTCAGGAAATTGCCAGAGGATTGGTGAACTATAGTGATAGCGACCTGCGCAAAATCTGCGGTCATCGCTCCGCCGACATTGCCAAAATTCTCGGCTACGATGGCGCAGAAACCGTTATTCACAGAGATAACCTCGTGCTGAGCTACACGTAACTTTTAAGGGCTATTTTTATGGCAACCACGGCTGCTTCCGCTTCACAAGAGGGCGCTACTACTGGTAGCACTCACCAGAAACCAACCGTCCTAGTCACCGGCGGTGCTGGCTATATCGGCTCCCATGCGGTGCTTGCCCTAGAAGCAGCTGGCTATCAGGCCCTGGTATTAGACAATTTAGAATACGGCCATAAAGAACTGGTCGAGCGCCATCTGAAAGCAACTGTGATTGTGGGCGACACCACTGACCGCAGCCTGCTCGACAAACTTTTCAGCGACTACGATATCGCCGCCGTCATGCACTTTGCAGCCTATATTGCCGTAGGAGAATCGGTCAGCGAGCCAGCGAAATACTACCGAAACAACGTGTATGGCACGCTCAATCTGCTAGAGGCTATGGTGGCAGCCGGTGTGAACCGGCTGGTTTTCTCCTCGACTTGCGCCATCTATGGCCCGCCCAAAACGGTCCCCATTCCCGAAAATCACCCTCAAAACCCCATCAGCCCCTACGCTACTAGCAAGCTCATGGTGGAAAAAATGCTGATCGACTTCAAATCTGCCTACGGGCTCAACGCGGTATGCTTTCGCTATTTCAACGCGGCAGGGGCAGACCCCCAAGGACGACTGGGCGAAGACCACAACCCCGAAACTCACCTCATTCCCTTAGTTCTGTTTGCCGCGCTAGGCAAACGCCAGAATATTTCCATTTTTGGTAGCGACTACGACACCCGAGATGGCACCTGCGTTCGCGACTACATCCATGTGTCCGACCTGGCCGATGCCCATGTCAAAGGACTGGAGTACCTCCTGGCAGGAGGCGAAACCGCTTTCTTCAACCTGGGCAACGGCAGTGGCTATACCGTTAAAGAAGTAATTGAGACAGCACGCAAAGTGACCGGCAAAGAGATTCCAACCATCCCGTGCGATCGCCGCCCCGGAGACCCCCCAATCCTAGTAGGAACCAGCGAACGAGCCCAAAAAGTACTTGACTGGCAGCCCCAATACCCAGACATCGAGACGATCATCGCCCACGCCTGGCAGTGGCATCAAAAGCGCCACAGCTCCTGAATAATAAAGGGCTGAGCAGACTAGTCTGCTCAGCCCTACGTCAGATCCAATAGAATTCATCATCGCCAGATTCAACCAGCGCCAAATCGTTTAAGACGCGGCGACTACGCCAATAGGGCAAGACACATTAGTGCCACCTAGGCCGCAGTAACCGCCTGGGTTCTTCGCGAGATACTGCTGATGGTATTCTTCCGCGTAGTAAAACTCAGGCGCAGACAGAATCTCAGTCGTAATTTTGCCGTAACCTGCCTCAGCAAGCTTCTCCTGATACATTTTGAGGGAAGCTTTGGCAGCGTTCATTTGCGCATCGGAATAGGTGTAAATGCCAGAACGATACTGGGTACCGGTGTCATTTCCCTGACGCATACCCTGGGTGGGGTTATGGCTCTCCCAAAACACCTTGAGAAGACCTTCGTAGCTCACAACGGTCGGATCAAACACCACGAGAACAACTTCATTGTGGCCGGTCATGCCGGAGCACACTTCTCGGTAGGTAGGATTTGGGGTCGTGCCCGCAGCGTAGCCAACCGCCGTGCTGTAGACGCCTTCTGTCTGCCAGAATTTGCGCTCAGCGCCCCAGAAGCAACCCAGCCCGAACATGGCCAATTCCATACCGTCGGGGAAAGGTGGCTTTAGCGCGTTGCCATTGACATAGTGATTATCTGGCACGCTCATCTGCGTCGACCGGCCTGGTAGCGCATCTTCGGGGCTAGGGAGTATGTCTTTCTTACCAATGCCAAGACCAAAAAATGCCATGAGTCACGTCCTTAAATTCAGCTTGTTTTTAACAAATGTGTCTCTGACTATTTTAAAGGGGCTATTCACTTTGGGTAGGGTAAAAACCAGAAACAACCGTTCGTAGCATCCGACGAAATCTTAAATCTACTGCAGAGACCCTATCTTTGGGGCGAATGTTCGATGAGTATAGGAGAGACGCCTTTACTGTTTTATTTTTTCTATGGATCGCTTCAGAGTCGAGGTCATTTCACAAACGCAAAATCCACAGCAGACTATCTACGGTGCCATGCACCAGGACTATGCTGAAGAATTTGTGTGGGATCAGCGGGCCGAATGGCCCTCAGAAGAAAAAGCTGGCGAACTTATCATTCGGAACTTACTCAAAGGCGGCCGGGGTCACTACGGGCCACTGGAGCATCCCCAAATCGTACTCAACTGCGGCTTTTTCCCCCACTCTACGATGCAGCAAATTCGCACCCATCGCGTAGGATTGAGCTTCGATGTGCAATCCTTCAGATACACAGGTTCGCGCATTTTGGATGTGGCTGAGGGCAAAACAGACATAGAGGATGTCTTTTATTTGCGGCCGGTTGGCGCCTATAGCGATCGCCAGGGCAAAAAATACCAATACACCGAAGCGCTTCGTCAGCAGGACCTCGCCTGGTGCCAACAAGGCTGCAAACACTACAAAACCCGTATCGACCAGGGCTTTTCAGAAGAGCACGCCCGTGGCTTGATTCCCTTTGATGTTCGGCAGCACTGGGTCGTTTCTGCCAACGTGCGATCGCTGATGCATTTGCTCGACCTGCGATGGAAGGCCGACGCCCAGCTAGAAGCCCAAAAACTCTGTGAAGCGATCTGGCCGCATTTTCAGACATGGGTCCCTGCAATCGCCCAGTGGTACGAAGACAATCGCCTCAAAAAAGCTCGCCTGTCCCCCTAAATCGGCTGGATGCTAGCTGGGCTACAAAACATCTGGAAAGCGGTGGGCGTCGCCTACATTGCGAAAGGTCTCTTTTCATAAATAGGAGAGGGGTAAACCACTTACTTTTGATAACAGTCAATAAGAAGGCTTTCTTAGGGAGGGCCAACCAGAAAAAGTCCCTCATAGTAAGGAGTGGGCCATGATATTCACGACTGCTCATCAATTTGTTCAACTGTCCCTGTTCAACCGCCATGGAATACTCACAGGACTATATTCTCGTCATTGGGCAGTCATCTAGAGAGATGCTCTCAGCAGCCCCAGCAGTGTCTCAGACCATCACCCAAGCGCTCAACTGTCCGGTGGTCACCATGACCTCCCCCGTGCAAGCCGTTGAAAAAGCGCAGGTCAATCCACCCTACTTGGTCATTCTTTCAGACGACGATGGGCAAACCTGGACGCCAAACATCGCCCGTCAGATTCGGCAGAGCGTTGGCTCCCGCAGCGTCGTCATCGTGGCGCTTACCACCTCTAGTGAGTGCAGCTGGCCGCTAAGTGACAATAGCGAAACCCACGCTGGCATAGACGGCTTTTTGGTAGAACCTATGAGTAGCGATATTCTATGTGCGCTGCATGAATCTGCGATCGCAAAAAAGCATTGCCTCCAGTCCATGTCATCACCGGCAATTGCCTAGCCAGCATTCTCGTCTCGGAGCCACTAAACTGGAGCCCCTAAACTACTGTGCACACCATTCTGCTGCTGCACGAGAGTAAAGTACGCATTATTTAGCAGCGAAATAGTAGAGTTTCCGCAGACAAAGGGGACGCAAAGACATTTCGAAAAGTTATCTTTTTTTATTTTTCTATTAGCTTTAGTAATGCCCAAAAGTTTTTGAGCGATTCTAAGGCTCAGTAAAAATCCCTAATATCTTACTTGGGTTAGATGCAGATATGCCGGGATATTACTCATGTTCACCGTTTGAAAAGACCAAGACAACCCGTGCAGTAGCAAGCAACTCAGTATTTGTTCTGATGGGGAATCCACGCTTGTGAAACGGTTTTCGGCATGAGGTCCTTACTTACCTAACTAGGCGATTCCTGTCAGTCCGTGTTAACACTGTAGAAACGCAGGAAGCTTAATAAGCTTCTGCGCAGCAAAACCTGCGGTGGTGAATTTTTGTCTGAAAAGCTACAATCGTCTCGGCTGTAGCGGGACAGTTAAATTTTTCTTGATGAGTGGGTAGCCTCTTTGCAGCGTGCCTATTCTACTTGACTAGGTTATTTGCTACAGGTGGCAAGCCTGTTCACCCCCGCCAAAAATCAGTACATTCCCTGAGGCATTTCTAATCACATTCTCGAAAGAGACATAGAAAAACATTTTTGCCAACAGCCTTTTCCCACGACATCTGAACCGTATCCGCCATTTGGCTTATCTCGTCGAAAGTAATCTAGCGACGACACTCAAGTACGAAGTTCAGTGCGTAAAAGAAGCGAATCGTGAAGTGGAATGCACCGAGAAGATTTATGGGTAAGCGCAAAAATTAAAGGAGGTTTAACAGCATTTTGAGCTGAACCCATTAGTTTTAGTTACCGAACCTGATAATCACAGTACTCACTAATAAGGAGCAAGAGGAACGCGGCATGACCCAGGCTAAAGATACGCTTGAAACTTTAGAACCCAGTAGCGAGGGTAGTAAAGCTATCCGTCAAACAGCCACGATGAACATGACGGAAACAGGCGAAGCCACTGCTGAAACAGCTAAGAAAGGGACCGCAAAGAGCGCGACTAAGGCCACCAAAGCAACTAAAGGTAAAGCCAGACGACGCACAGCCCAGACCAAAAAGAAGCACTACACCGAAGATTCGATTCGGCTGTACCTTCAGGAGATTGGTCGCATTCGCCTATTGCGAGCAGAAGAAGAAATTGAGCTGGCTCGCAAGATTGCAGACTTGCTTGAGCTTGAGCGCATCCGCGACGAGATTGACGACCAGCTAGAAGACGAGCCCACTGATGCAGATTGGGCAAACGCAGTAGACATGCCTCTGCCTGCCTTCCGCCGCCGCCTGCACCTCGGCCGCCGTGCGAAAGACAAAATGGTTCAATCCAACCTACGTCTGGTGGTTTCTATCGCCAAGAAGTACATGAACCGGGGCTTGTCTTTCCAAGACCTGATTCAGGAAGGTAGCTTAGGGCTCATCCGCGCCGCCGAGAAGTTTGACCACGAGAAAGGCTATAAGTTCTCGACCTATGCAACTTGGTGGATTCGTCAGGCCATTACCCGCGCGATCGCCGATCAGTCTCGCACGATCCGCCTCCCGGTACACCTGTACGAAACCATCTCTCGCATCAAGAAAACAACGAAGCTGCTCTCCCAGGAGCTCGGTCGCAAGCCAACCGAAGAAGAGATCGCCACCCGTATGGAGATGACCATTGAGAAACTGCGCTTCATTGCTAAGTCTGCGCAGCTGCCCATTTCTCTGGAAACACCCATTGGGAAAGAGGAAGATTCTCGCCTCGGCGACTTTATCGAATCCGATGGCGAAACGCCTGAAGATGAGGTTTCAAAGAGCTTACTACGCGAAGATCTAGAGAGTGTCTTGAGCACGCTGAGCCCCCGTGAGCGCGACGTGTTGCGCCTGCGCTACGGTCTAGACGACGGCCGCATGAAGACCCTCGAAGAGATCGGACAAATCTTCAACGTGACCCGCGAGCGGATTCGTCAAATTGAAGCAAAAGCGCTACGCAAGCTACGCCATCCCAACCGGAACAGCGTTCTTAAGGAATATATCCGGTAGTCTAGACAGTTCATTTAACCCTTGCCAAAGGCGGACAAAGTTAGCGTTGCTGACTTTGTCCGCCTTTGGCTTTATTAGCTGCACGTATCGGCCAGATAGGCTGACGGCAGATGCTAACTACAGGTACGAACATAGCAACGTGAACAGGGAATGGGAACGCTGTCTTCAAAGCTATCCCTGCGATTGAATATCTCCGTTGGCGATATTGTTGCAGTGCCCAGGCTTCCCATGCCTTTGTCATTCGTCTGTTATCCGTTGGGGGCTCATGTCTCAATCCAAGAACGAAGTTCCTGCATTAATCGCGACCCTGGTCGTGACGGCTGCAATTGTTGGCGGCGCAGTCTGGTGGCTGAAAGACAGAGTCAGCTTCGGCCCCTCTGCCCGCTCAGAGATATCTGAGCAAACAGCTTCTGGTAGGGCAAATGGTAGCCAGCCAGCCTTTGCCGCCGTAGAAAATATCCCTAGCGGACAGTTCTTCTACGGTGGCAGTACGACCTGGGCCCCGATCAGAGGCATTCTGCTCCCTCAAATTCGGCAGGCTTGGCCGTCTTTCTTCCTAGAATATAAAGAAGACCCTGCTAGAGCCGCCGGGTCAACAGTGGGCATTCAAATGCTCATGGCTGGCGATCTGGACTTTGCACAGTCATCGCGGCCACTGACTGAGGCAGAGGAGCAGCAGGCTGCACAACAGGGCATTGCGCTAGAAGCCTTGCCGGTTGCGCTGGAAGCTGTTGCGATCGCCACCCATCCAGATTTACCGATTCCAGGCTTGACCCTCACCCAGCTCAAAGACATCTATCTCGGGTCACTTACCAACTGGCAACAGGTAGGCGGTCCCAATTTAGCCATCGTGCCAGTCTCCAGGGGAACAGAAGGCGGCACGGTTCAGTTTTTCCAAGAGCGCGTTTTGGGAGGACAAGATCTGAGTCCATCGGTTCAGATGAGTAATAGCACAACGGCTGCGCTACGCCTGGTAGGCGAAACGCCCGGAGCAGTTTACTTCGCCTCTGCACCTGAAGTTGTCGGGCAATGCACCATTGCACCCTTGCCTATTGGCGTTTCGCCCCGTCAGCTAGTGGCACCCTACCAGGCTCCCTACGTGCCACCGGAGGAATGCCCGGCGAAGCGCAATCGCATCGATTTGGGCGTTTTCCAGCGTCAAGACTATCCGCTGACACGTCCGCTATACGTTGTCATTCGAAAAGATAGTCAGGCAGCTGAGCAGGCCGGACTTGCCTACGCCCAAATTTTTAAGACGGAAGAAGGAAAGCGCATCTTGAATCAGGCGGGGTTTGTTGCCCTGCCCTAAAAAGGCCCTTAGCAGGAAGACTGAATTAGTTGGTCAGCGCTAGACAAAACGTACGCAAAGTTGGTACGCTTGTTCTGATTAGTGCTTAGCTGGTAGCCTAAAAATCGCAATGGAACCTTTGACCCAAGCCCAACAAGAGCTGTACGACTGGTTGGTGACGTATATTCGTGAAAATCGCCATTCCCCATCGATTCGGCAGATGATGCGCGAAATGAAGCTGAAGTCTCCGGCACCGGTACAGAGTCGTCTAGAGCACCTGCGCCGGAAAGGCTACATCGACTGGCAGGAGGGCCAGGCCCGCACCATCCAGATTTTGCAGGATACCCAAGGGGTACCGATTTATGGGGCGATCGCAGCAGGCTCCATGGTCGAAGCCTTCACCGATACGGTCGAACACTTTGACCCCACGGCTATCGACTTCAAAGGAAGCGATTTCGCCCTGAGAGTACGCGGTGACTCCATGATCGAAGCGCTCATTGACGACGGCGATATTGTCATCATGCGCAAGGTTCAAGACCCCAAGCGTGTCCGCAATGGCACCATTGTCGCCGCCCGCGTCGAATCGAACACAACCCTCAAGTACTACCACTTCGAAGACGGCAAGGTGATTCTCAAACCGGCCAACCCCCGGTTCGACCCCATGGAATACCCAGCGGAAGAAGTTAGCATTGACGGGGAGTTAGTCGGGGTATGGCGCAGTCGAGGACTTGGCTAGGGCTCCGTCTAGGAAGAGCACATCTCAGGAAAACCACATTGAGCACTACCGATAGCTGAGGTAGGCATGAGGTATACAATAGGTACCAGGGTCGTTGAGATGTAACGGGTATGACTGCTGCGAAAAAGTCTGAAGCAGACGGATCCCAGGCAGACGGATCCCAGGCAGACGGATCCCAGGCAAATGGTTCACAGGTAGGTGATTCACAGGTAGGTGATTCACAGGTAGATCGTGCAACAGCACCTGCTAATGGCCCTTCTAGCCGTTTCTTCAGTAGTGCCTTCTTTAAGGGTTTACTATCTATTGCACTAACCCTTGTATTACTTGGGGTTGGTGCTTTCGCTTATTTATCAACAAGCAGCCCTTTAAGCCTACTGGCAGGCAGCGATCGCCCCATCGCCGCCGCCACCGTCTTCATCCCTAAGCGGTCACCCTTTACCCTCTCCCTGCTAACCAATCCAGAGCGCCTGCTGACCCTAGAGCAGGCGATAGCAGATGCCGACCAGCGGCAGATCGCACTCGATGAGGCCAACCAGCTCAAGCGGACTTTGCTGGAGGCGACAGGTCTTGACTACGACCAAGATATTCAGCCGTGGATTGGCGACGAGGTTACCTTTGCCTACACGGATTTAGACCTAGATATTGACCCCAGCAATGGCGCCCAGCCAGGCTACCTAATCGCAGTAGAAATAGCACCAGATCGCCAGCAGCAGGCCCAGTCGTTTCTGCAGCTTTTTTGGCAGCAGCAGGCACTCACTGGAAACTCACCTACCGGCACACAGATTAGCGGCGTGCGGGTGCTTTCGTCATCAAAGCGTTTCCGTTCTATGGCCACCGCCACTGCGCTTGTAGGCGACCGGTTTGTCATATTTGCCAACGATAGTCGAGTCATCGCGCGCAGTATTCGCTCAGCGCAAACCGCTGCCAATCTGGCGCAAACAGCCAACTACAGAGAATCTGCCGCCCAGCTGCCTCAGTCGAGACTTGCCCTCGCCTACTTTGATAGCCACCTATTTAATCAGCCAAAAGTCAATCAGCCACAAGCCTATCAGCAGCTAACCGCCAACCACTTAGCCATCAGCTTCAGTCTGACTCCTGCAGGCCTCATCGCCAATGCCAAATTACCCGGCAGCGCAGCCTCACAAAGACTAGACAAGCCAGTAGACGCTATGACATACCTACCCGCTGATAGCAAGGTTGCCTTGGCCAGTCGCCAGCTCACCCAGCTCGGCGATCTACGTTCAGAAGTTGGCATACGCCTGAGCGCACTGCCCAACTTTTTGACGGCGGGACAAACAGTGGAACAAACACCTGAAGCTGAGGGTGACTTCACCGCGCTGTGGAACTGGGCACAGGCAGACTACGCACTGGGACAGATTGGCTCAGGTGGCTCACAGGACTGGATTCTTGTAGTCGCCAGGGATGGCGCAGATGCTGTAGAGGGAATAAACAACGTGGACAGCGCAGCGATCGCTCAAGGATACAGCGTCGTACCCATCACAATTGGCGACTATAGAGCAACCGCATGGACACGCTTTCAGGCCAGTCAGAAGCGAACAGCAGCTGCCAGTCGTTTAGAAACTGAGCTACTAGGGTTGCATCTACAACTAGATCGCTACGAAATCTTTGCAGGGTCACTGGCCGCCATGAATAGTGCCCTAGCGGCCCCAGCCAATTCCTTGCTACAGTCCGAGCGATTCGTACAGGCGATCGCTCCGCTGCCCCAGCCCAATCAGGGCTACACCTACATCGACTGGCCCGCGCTCACGCCGACCATTAGCCGGGCCTTTCCGCTGTTCGGCCTGATTCAAGCCACAGCTCGTCCCCTACTGCGTCACATTGATGTGGTGACAGCTACGCGCGATCGCGATACCGCTAGTCTATTTATTCAGCTAAAAGCAAGCAGCCGCCAAGCAACTAGCCGCAAATAGGAAATAACCTATGGTCACAGCATCTCAAATCTGGCCCATTGTCATCGCGTGGTCACGGGAAGAGGAACCTACGCCAGGACAACGGCAGCTTCTAAAAGAGCATGAAATCTTCAGCCCCTCCGGACATACATCTGGGCACACATCCAGGCAAAATATCTGGCGACTATCAGAGGCAACTGTAGACCTTGCAATTGAGCATAGGGCGGCGTTACTCCAAGACCTATGTCAAAAATTACAGACCGGCGTCGCATTTCCGCTACCAGGCCCATGGACCGACTGGGTAGCGCCGCTCTGGACGCTTTGGCTACCGCTCGCGCTAGACATACACCAGCAACAAAAGACACTCGGCCAGCCGTTCATTCAGGGGATCCTCGGCGGACAGGGAACAGGTAAAACCACGCTTACCCTTGTGCTACAGCTAATCTTGAGCTGTCTAGGAAACCAAACCGTCAGTCTCTCTATCGATGATCTTTACCTGACCTACGACGAACGGCTTGCGCTCAGACAGCAAGACCCTAGACTGATTTGGAGAGGTCCGCCAGGGACCCACGATGTGGCGCTTGGTGTAGATACCCTAAGCGCCCTGAAAAGGGCTGAACCTGGCGTAACAGTCAGCGTTCCTCAGTTCGATAAGTCTCTACATCAAGGACAGGGCGATCGCACCCAGCCCATTCAGATTGAAGCGCCGACGGTAGTGCTGTTTGAGGGTTGGTTTGTAGGTGTAGCCCCCCTTTCGGAGACACTGCTCGCAGACCCTACTTTTGCGTTCCCAGCACCGATTGAAACCGCTGCCGACCGCCAGTTTGCCAAAGACTGCAACACCCGGCTGGCAGATTATCAGGCGCTTTGGTCATTCCTAGACAGCTTGATAGTACTTAAGCCAGCAGACTATCGCTTCTCGCTGGCATGGCGTCAGCAGGCCGAGCAGCAAATGATTGCCAGCGGAAAAAGTGGGCTCTCCGATTCTGAAATTGTTGACTTCGTAACGTATTTTTGGAAAGCATTGCATCCACAGCTCTTTATCGAGCCGCTAGCGCGCAGCCAGTCCACCCGTTTAGTCGTCAACATTCGCCCAGATCACACGTTGGGTGAACTGCAGCTACCGGCACGCTAGGGTTATTGCGATAGCTCCAGAAATAGCTCCCCAGGTGGGTACTCTGGCTAGGGGATGGAGCAACGCCATAACCTGTATCATTGAGCAAGAAATTTTGGTGAGTATGGTGACTATGGATTCGACGGTTCAGGTATTGACCCCAGTTGGTATTTTGGACGGCACAAAAGCAGCGGACGTCCGTAGCCAGGTCAAAACCGCCCTAGACCAGGGTGCAAAAATCCTCCTGATGGATCTTAAGGAAACAACGTTTGTCGATAGTTCGGGCCTGGGAACGCTGGTGTCTGTACTCAAGCAGGTGCGATCGCAAGACGGCGACATGTACGTATGCTCTATCAACCCTCAGGTCAAAATGCTCTTCGAACTCACCAGCATGGACCGAGTGTTCAAAATCTTTGAAAGTAAAGAAGCCTTTGAAGCCTCACAAGCCATCAGTTAGGCAGCCACACCGCCAAACCGAACGCCAAGCTAAACAGCCGCAACTCTCTTAAAACGGAACCCCCAAAACGGCATCCTTAAGCCGCAATGCCTAAAACGGAATATCGTCGTACTCTGGCGCCGGGGTAGAAGCAGCAGGCGCCGCAGCCGGTGCAGACGAGCTAGCGACTGCAGGCGCAGATGGGGGCACCGCACCACCACCGGTGCCACCTGCAAAGCGGCCTTCAGCCACTGGCGTCGCCTCAGCAATCGGCAAAGACTGCAAATCATTCAGCGGGCTGACCCGCTGAACCGTCATTTCAGCGCGCTTTTCTTTAAAGCCTTCTGGACGCTCTAGGGTATTCATGCTCAAGCGGCCTTCCAGTAAGACGCGATCGCCCATGCGGTATCGCTCCTGAATCTCCTGAGCCAAATTCCCCCAGCCCACAACCTTGAGCTGACCGGCCGCATCCCCTTCGCGGAGCCCGGGAAACTTCACTACAAATTCCGCAATCGGCGTTTGATTGTCGGCGGTATAGCGCAGCTGAGGGGCCTGGACGATTTCGGCCATCAAGATGCAGTTATTCATACAATACTTTCCTTACTTCCCTGCTCTGACTCAATAAAATTCTGAACCTTTTGCCGATACGCCTGAAGCTGCTTATCCACCCAGTCTCGGTCTTCACTATTCGCAAAAATGTGAACTAAAGGTTCACCGGCATCCGGCAAAATAAGTACCCAATTTTGTCTGCTGGCGTCAATGATTTTGACCCCGTCAACCAGCTCCAAGCGGTCGGCTGGATGGGTCTCTACAAGATAGCGCATGAGTGCCCCCTTTACCGTCCAGGGGCATCGCATCGTTTGCGAGCGGTGGGCAACCCGGGGCAGCTCCTCCCATATTTGCCCCAGCGCTCGCTCTTGAATCAGCAGCATTTCAATTAGCTTAGCAATGCAGAACATCGCATCGAATCCAGGATGCAGCTGCGGGAAAATAAAGCCCATATTGCCACTACCCCCTAGCACGACGTTATCCCGCTCGTGGCAGGCTTCCATCAGCGCCGTCGGGTTCGCTTTCGTACGAATGACCTGACCATCGTGGCGACGGGCGATTTCTTCAATCGCACCAGAGGCATGGACGGGCACCACCACCGTGCCACGGGGATGGGCCGTCAGGATCATATGCGCCATTAGCGCAGTCAGAGGTTCCCCGCGAATCGGCGAGCCCACTTCATCGACTAGCACGAGCTGCTCACCATTAGCAGAGACCTGCACCCCAAATGTCGCCTGTAGCGCCTGTACCACCTGCCCAAGCTGATTGAGCAAGACCTCCCGCTCGGCGACCGAGGGCGCATTCGGGGTCAGGCTAGCATTGAGCACGACCGCATCGCAGCCAAATTTGCCCAGGAGCTGTGGCAGCACTGCGCCCGACACCGCGTAGGCATAGTCAATCACAACCTTGGATTTGCTGTTGCGGATAGATTCTACGTTCAAATGCTTTTCAAAAGCCGTGGTGTAAGTATCGACAAGGCGGGTTGGATAGGTCACCGAGCCGATTTCGTGGATTTGCGATCGCCGCAAATCCTCCTTAAAGTAAGCACCCTCGATCTTCTTTTCCTTACTCTTGGGAATATCAATTCCCTTCTTGTCAAAAAATTCGATCAAAATATGGTCCGGGCGCTGCGGATGGAGGCGCACATGAATGCCTCCGGCCACATTGAGTGTTGGCAGCACATTCCTCGCCACCGGAATAGAGGTGGCCTCAAGGTTTTGAATATTAATCCCTACCGACATCAGGCCAGCAATCAGGGCCCGGGCCGCCATTCTCGAAATGCTGCGCTGATCGCGCGAGACGGTCACATGGGATCCCGGCTTTAGGGTCGAGCCGTAGGCCGCACCCAGCTTCACGGCAAACTCGGGAGTAATGTCAATATTGGCCAGACCCGCCACGCCTCGCTGACCAAACAAATTGCGCTGGGCCGTATTGCCCCAAATCAAGTTGATGTTGAGCGTTGCCCCCGACTCAATAATTTTGCTGGGCCACACTCTCACGCCCGGACTGATCTGCGCCTCTTCTCCAATCGTCGAGAGCGCACCAACAACTGCGCCTTCTAAAACATGCGCCCGGCGATCCGCCCGGGTACCCCGAGCAATGACACAGGCCCTCAGATGCGTATCGTCACCAATCACCGCGCCATTCCAAATAATCGGTCGCTTGAGATCGGCATCGCTGCCAATGGTGACATTATCCCCAACGACGGTACCCGGCTCCAAGACAGCCCGGGGCCCGATCCGGCAGTTATTGCCAATCAGCACGGGGGGATGAATCCTAGCACTGGGATCTACATGGGTATTTTTGCCAATACGGACCCCTTCTGCAGTCTCTGGGTAGTCGTAGTCGATGAGCACCTTGCCCTGCAAAGCATCGTACTGAGACTCACGGTAGGCATCGAGATGGCCGACATCACACCAGTATCCATCGGCCACGTAGCCGTACATCGGCACCTGCTTTTCAAGCAGCAGCGGAAAGAGGTCCTTCGAGAAATCCTGCTCACAGTCGGCAGGCAAGTAATCAAGCACCTCTGGTTCCAAAATGTAGGTGCCAGTATTGACCGTGTCAGAGAAGATTTCACTGGTAGAAGGCTTTTCTAAAAACCGCACAATCCGGTCATCTTCATCGGTGATGATGACCCCAAACTCAATGGGGTTTGGCACGTGGGTCAGAACTAGCGTCGCCTTTGAGCCCTTTGCCTTGTGAAACTCAACTGCTTTCTTAAGATCGAAGTCCGTAATGCTGTCACCGCTAATGACCAGAAAGGTATCGTCTAACAGTTCTGACACATTCTTGACACAGCCAGCGGTCCCCAGGGGCTGATCTTCTTCGACGGCGTAGGTCATTTGCACGCCAAAGTCTTTACCATCTTGAAAGTAGTCCCGCATGACATCGGGCAGGTAAAACAGCGTGGCAATGACTTCTGTGATGCCGTGACGCTTCAGGAGATTGACTATGTGCTCGGCAATGGGCCGGTTTAGGACGGGCACCATCGGCTTTGGCAGGTCGCAGGTCAGCGGTCTAAGCCTCGTTCCAGAACCACCGGCCATGAGTACTGCACGCATAATTGCTCTCCTGATGAAACAATATTTATAAGATGGGGATGAGAAACCACCGGACAGGCTTTCTGATCAACGGTTTCTGGATGGCTTCAGTCATCTCAGAGCCAGTCAGTTCAAATCAGATCAGCTCAAACAATGGTCTCTGAAGATGAGTAAACCTTGCCGCGCTCGCACAGAGAACAGCCACCCCTTTGAAAAGCAAGCCTCTTATTCTTAGGTAATGGGTTATTGACATTCTATAGGAGTGTCGCAAGCCTCGCTGACTCGATAGGCTGCTGGGGGGCCAGCAGCACACACCCGTTTTTAATCAGACCTTCCGATTAGAAGAGGGTTTTCGAAGCTATGATTGTGCTCTAAGAAAAACTGTCAAAAAACTTTTATTGTGCGCTAGGTCACAAAGGAGGCATTCATGGGGACACTGTTTAGCACTGTTTTGATAGGAATTTATGGCGTGGGTGCCTGGAAATTTTGGAATGGCTTCAACCGCACTAACTTCACAACGGGGAAAGCCTATCTAACCTTGCTATGGCCAGTTTTTTTGGTTGGCAACAAGGCCTACAGGCAGAACTTCACTAAGGCTATCAAGGGGTCTTGACGCGACATTTCTTCCCGTAGACCTAGTTCTATCCCCCCCTAACGACCCAATTTCTATGAGTAAGTCCGCCGGTCACTTCTCCCCGATGGGAGATGTCTTAAAGTCTAAGTCTGTGCCCTGGCTACCGATGATTAGCGCCGTGGCCAAGCGGTTTGACCAAGAGTATTCGGGAGAATCTTTCGACTTGCCCGAAGAAGTCGAAGCGCTACCGGTCTTCCGGGACTGGGCAGCGGGTTCGCTGAACTCTAGGGTCACTTCCCGGTTCTGGGAAGTCGCCAAGCCTAAAAAAAATCAGCACTGCCTAGATTTGGGCTGTGGGTTTAGCTTTTTGATCTATGAATGGAAAGCCTGGCAGGCTCGCTTCTATGGCCAGGACATTAGCCAATTTGCGGTTAAAACGCTACATCAGCGAGGGCCACAGCTCGATTCTAAGCTCTTCAAAGGGGCGAATCAGGGCCCTGCTCACCAGCTCGACTATCCACCTGAGAGCTTCGATTTGGTGATTGCAACCGGATTTAGCTGCTACTACCCCATGGACTACTGGGAGGCTGTGATGGAAGCGGCCAGACCGTTAATTAAGCCCGGCGGCTTCTTTGTATTTGACGTAGTAGACCCAGACCAGTCACTGACTGAAAACTGGGCTATCTTGGAAACCTATCTGGGGGCTGAAGTTTTTCTGGAGTCTTTGGCGAGCTGGCGATCGCTCATCAAAAAAGTCGGCGGCAAAGTCATTAAGCAGCAAGATGGCGAGCTCTTCCATCTTTACAAAGTTCGCTGGCCATAAGCCATGGCTGCTAGCTGCTCAGGTGGGCACATCTGGCTGATTGGCGGCACGAGTGAAAGTGCTGAGGTTGCCAGGGCCTTAGGTCAAGCACGCATCGATTACGTTGTGACTGTCACGACTGATTCGGCAAGGCACCTGTATCCGGAGACTGCAACTGTCTGCGTCGGTCAGCTGACTCAGCAGGCAATGAGGAGATTTGTACGGCAATGGCAAATTCAAGGCATTTTAGATGCGTCCCATCCCTTTGCCCGCGAGGTGTCTCAGCAGGCGATCGCCCTTGCCCAATCCCACAGACTTAGCAGCGGTGTAGCAATTGCCTATTTACGCTACGAACGACCGGCGATCGCACCTAAAGCTACCCCCGCTCAAACTGCCCCGACTGATATTGCCATCTCAAAAGACGCCACTATTATCTGCGTACAGTCCATTGAAACACTACTGAATAGTGATATTTTGCGTCACCAGCGGGTATTTTTTAGCCTAGGGCATCGCCAACTGGCACGGTTCGCGCCTTTGCGCCCAAAGGCCCAGTTGTTTGCCCGTGTGCTGCCCTCAGTAGAAGCTATTTCGGGTGCGATCGCAGCAGGGTTTACGGCCAAAGAGATCGTTGCCATTCGGCCACCTGTCTCCCCTAAGCTAGAAGCTGCACTTTGGCAGCAATGGCAGATCACGCGAGTCGTTGCCAAGGCCTCTGGTACAGCGGGTGGTGAATCTATCAAGCGACAGGTAGCCGAGCAGTTGGGGATTACCCTAGTGCTGCTCGAGCGACCTCAGCTAGCCTATCCGGCACAGACACACGCTGTGTCAGCCGCCGTTGCATTTTGCCGCAAAGCCCTCAGTTTGTATTAACCTACCTGTGAGCAGATGAAGCAAATATAGGATTCAGACATATTCAGACGCACCCGAATGGCACACAAAAAGCTAAAAACCGTCCGATTGGATGAGAGGCACCAACTTGTCACGCTTTTATCCTTGACTATTGCTTAAGAAGTGCTATCGTGATGGCTACTTTTAGTCGCGGCAAGCCGTTTTTGGCTCCCTTATAAGGCCTTTTCTTACACAATTTTTCACATAAGCGCCTTCCGTCTAGTTTTTTCTCAGCATTTTTTACAGGCTTCCATTCCCCTATGCAATCTAGGCCGACTCCACCACTGAATCCATCACCAGAGGGCAGCCGTCGTGCCGTTGTTTCGAACTCGGCCTTGCCAGCTGGCATGCCAGCCGGTATTCCAGCTGGCATGCCCAGCGGCACTTCGGTGTACGCACTCAAGGAACTGGTCGCCAGACTGCAGCGGGAGCAGTACAAGATTCAAGATTTGCTAGGATCTTTGGGATTTGCCCTACGCAGCCTTAACAATCTCAGTCAGTTCCTAGAACTTATTCCGATGATTGCCAGTCGGGTTACCGATGCCTCCGGCGGCGCACTGGTCATGTGTCAGCCCGACGGTCGGTTGATTTTGGAGCAGCTGCACTGCTCCGGCGACAGTGACTGCAAAAATGTTCGCCTAGCCCTCGAGATGGCCACCCGGCAAATCACCGCTTCTATGGCACCTGTGATTGGTCCTGCAGAGTCTTCTGGTGCTCTCACAAGCGCCACCATGCTGTCGTTAGACAGGCAGGCAGGACGCTACCTAGGCGCAGACTTTCAGATTTTTGGTACAGCGATCATTGTTCAAAATGTGGAGCGGGGCCGACTGTACGTCTTCAGTCAGGAAGGCGACTACACCTGGAGCGAAACCCGCCAAAAGCTGGTGCGCCTCGTCGCCGACCAAACGGCCGTCGCCATCGAAAACAACGAACTCACCCACGAGCTACGTCACAAAGAAAGGCTCGACCGAGAGCTGGAACTCGGCGCAGAAATTCAGGCGCAGCTGCTACCTCGGAAGTGCCCCACCATCGAAGGAGTCGACTTGGCAGCCCGCTGTAAAACCGCTAATAAAGTCGGCGGAGACTACTACGACTTTATTCCCACAACCTACGATCAGCTGCGGCAGCCCAATGCACTGGCTTCTCAAGAAAAGCCGTGGAACTTTGCCATTGGCGATGTCATGGGTAAGGGCGTACCCGCTGGGCTGATGATGACCATGCTGCGGGGCATGCTGCGAGCAGAAATTTTGAACAGCCATTCGCCGGGGCACCTGCTGCAGCACCTAAACTGGGTGATGCGGACCGATTTAGAAAGCTCCAATCGATTTGTAACGCTATTTTGCGCCCAGTACGATCCGCGCACCCAAGTGCTGTGCTACGGCAACGCCGCTCACAATCCCCCTCTGCTCTGGCAGGCAAACACCGGGCAGGTGGTTCGATTGGATGCTGACGGCATGCTGTTGGGTCTCGATATGGACACCCACTATCAAGAAAATCAGATTCAGCTGCAGCCCGGCGACACCGTAATTTACTACACTGACGGCTTCACAGAAGCCTCGGACCGCAGCGGACAGCGCTTTGATGAAGAGAATTTAATTGATGCTTTTCGCTGGGCCTGTCGCAATCTTTCTAGCTCAGATGAGATTTTGGACTATCTGTTTGAGATGCTGCAGCGGTTTGTCGGCAGCGATCGCGAAGCGGAAGATGACACCACACTCGTTGTGATGAGAATTACCCAGCCCGCAGAATTTAGGCAGCTCTCTACGATGTAGTCTGCGATCGCACCCATTCCATCAGCTTGATGTGTTGAGTTTTCTGGCTACGCGGGCATTGTGAACTATGTCACAGATACATTGTTAGACACACTGCCTTACCAGTCGGTAATACTAGCTGTACAAGTTATGGAATCTTCTGCAAGTTACTTTGCTCAGTTCGACACGGCTGCAACGACAGGGGTTCCTGTCATCGCAGAAGCTAAGTACTTTGATCAAGACCTGATTGGCGATACCGGAACAATGCTGAAGGGGTTTTACGAATCCGGACAGCTTTGGGCGCTACTAATTGGCATTGTGATCGGCTACGGATTCAAGTCGTTTGCTTCTTACGGTTAGCGAGGTCGGCGCTCAGCTACCGTTGAGCTTAGCTGCTACTGTATAGGATGTGATTTTCAGCCTTTAAAGAAAGCACATACTTTGACAGTTCAAACAAAGCAGCGTCCGAGACGTTGAAGGAGCAAGGTAGCCGGTGGCAACATCACCTCAGCAGACCTGGAGCGATCGCTTTGAATCAGCCCTACATCCAGTCGTGGCTCGGTTCAATGCCAGCATTGTTTTTGATATTGAGCTCTTAGAGTGCGACCTCACAGGCTCAGTGGCCCATGCCCGCATGCTAAAGAAGGTCGGGCTGCTGTCCGCAGAAGAATGTGAGCAAATTACCGCCGGGCTAGAAACCATTCGTCAGGAATACCGGGCAGGCGAATTCAACCCGGGCATAGACGAAGAAGATGTTCACTTTGCAGTCGAGCATCGACTCATTGAGCTGATTGGCGACGGCGGCAAGAAGCTACATACGGCTCGCTCTCGAAACGATCAGGTTGGCACAGATATTCGGCTGTATCTGCGCGCGCAAATTGAACAGATTCGGCAGCAAATTCGCGCTTTTCAGCAGGCGATTGTTGACCTGGCTAGTCAGCACGTAGAGACGCTGATTCCTGGTTATACCCACTTGCAGCGAGCGCAGCCGCTCAGCTTAGCCCACCACTTACTGGCCTATTTTGAAATGACCCAGCGAGACTGGGAACGACTAGGCGATGTGCTGAAGCGGGTAAATATTTCACCGCTCGGCTGCGGCGCGCTTGCAGGCACGACATTTCCTATCGACCGGGCCTACTCGGCTGAGCTGTTGGGGTTTGACGATATTTATCACAACAGTTTGGACGGGGTGAGCGATCGCGACTTCGCCATCGAATTTGCCAACGCCGCTAGCCTAATCATGGTGCACCTTTCTAGGCTTTCAGAAGAAATTATCTTCTGGGCCTCTGAAGAATTTCGCTTCGTCACCCTAGGCGACAGTTGCTCTACCGGTTCGAGCATTATGCCCCAGAAGAAAAATCCGGATATTCCAGAGCTGGTACGGGGTAAGACGGGGCGCACCTTCGGCCATCTGCAGGGCTTGCTGGTGATGATGAAAGGGCTTCCCCTTGCCTACAACAAAGATCTGCAGGAAGACAAAGAAGCCATTTTCGACACGGTGGCAACGGTCTCAGGCTGCCTGGAAGCAATGACCATTTTGCTGCAGGAAGGCATTACCTTTCGCACTGAGCGCTTAGCTCAGGCAGTAGCAGAAGACTTTTCTAATGCGACGGATGTGGCGGATTATTTGGCAGCCAAGGGCGTTCCGTTTCGTGAGGCCTACAATCTAGTGGGCAAAGTAGTGAAGACTTCGCTGGCAGCCGGTAAGCTGCTCAAAGACTTGAGTCTGGAAGAGTGGCAGGCGCTGCACCCCCAGTTTGAAGCAGATATTTATGATGCGATCGCCCCGGCGCAAGTCGTCTCAGCTCGCAACAGCGCAGGGGGTACCGGCTTTGAGCAAGTCCGCAGCGCTCTGAGGCGCGCGCAAACCTGCCTAGACGCCTGAATTACCCGGGCTACTTGCGTCGAATAATACGGTCTACGGAGATGGAGATATCTGGAAAGGCAAGCGATGTAATCTGCCCAGCAGTATAGGCAACGCGAGATGTGTATTCACCCGCTTCGGGACCTCTAAAAACAATGAGTTCTTTTTGCTTGAGATTAAAGACCCAATATTCAGGGATGTCGACTTCTGCATAAACCTGGCTCTTCAGATTGAGATCTTTGACTAGGCTAGATTCTGAGTACTCAATCAGCCAAAAGATATTTTCTGGATAGGGGTGGTGGTCTTCATATTCAGTATCAATACGCCGGACAACCGCAATGTCAGGATCTGGCTCAGACTGGTTAGGCAATGTAATCGGTTTGGCAGGCCTGAGCTGCGCCTTTTCTATTAAGAGTAAGGTGAGATATTCTCCGGCTGAAACACTGCGACTGGCATGAGCTTCTCCTTCAGGCGGCATTTCAACAATTTCTCCTCTAATCAGCTCCACCCGCTTGTTGTCGAGTATGCCCGACTCAATCATGCGATGATATTCTTCCAAGGTCCACTTTGCCGCTACAGCTGTCATCGCTTGATCTCCATACCGTTGAGTGTAGAGGTTGTATCTAGCTATCCCCACAATTGTAGCAGTGCTCTTTATTCAGGAATGTTGTCCCGATGGCTACGCTTAGCCTCTGCATGATTGTCAAAGACGAGTCGGCAAATTTGCGGCGCTGCCTAGATAGCGCGAAGAATTTGGCCGATGAGATTATCGTTATCGACACAGGCTCTGGCGATGATACGCCGATGATCGCAGAAGCCGCTGGGGCGAAGGTGAACTTTTTGATGTGGGGCGACGACTTTGCCGCCGCTCGCAATGCCTCGCTTGACCAAGCTACGCAAGATTGGATTTTGGTGCTAGATGCTGACGAAACCCTGACCAAATCAGGCAAGGGCTTGATTCGCTCCATAAAAGAAGAACAGCCTCTGGGTCACATAAATCCTGACAACCTGCTTATGGTGACTATGGTGCGCCGGGAAATTGGGGCAAATCAGTCCCCTTACACCCAGGTCTCGCGCTTATTTCGCAACTTGCCCGCTGTGAAATATATCCGGCCTTATCACGAAAGCGTGGATGACAGTGTGCAGGCGCTGATGGCTGCCGAATCTCATTGGCAAGTCGCGCAGTTTGGCGCGGTGGCTATCGACCATACGGGCTATGGCGTAGATGTGATCGCAGCCAAAGACAAGTTCAAGCGGGCACAGCGAATTATGGCGAAGCACCTGTCTGCCCATCCAGAAGACACCTACATTGCCAACAAACTGGGCGCGCTGTACACCCAGAACAATAATTGGGAAAAAGCGTCGAACCTTTTGCACACCGCGCTACGTTCTGGCAACTTCGACCCGATGACTGAATATGAGCTGCACTACCACTTGGGGATTGTCCATCGCCACCAGGCAGCAGCAGACACAGCCGCTAAAGCAGAGGCCCTTGACGCTGCAGCAGCAGCATACCGGCAGGCGATCGCAGTCCCCATTGCAGGCATACTCAAGCTCAGCGCCCATCTAAATTTGGGCGGTGTCCTCAAGCAAAAAGGTGATTTAGAAGGTGCGATCGCCCAGTACGAAGCCGCCGGGCGCATCGACCCCAAGCAGCCAGTAACGTTCTTTAACCTGGGGGTGGCTCACCGGGCTAGGGGCTACCTAGAACCGGCGCAGCGAGCTTATGAATATGCGATCGCACTAGACCCAAACTACGCAGTCGCCCATCAAAATCTAGCTGTCGTTCTCTTCAAGCTCGGCAAATTGCCAGAGAGCAAAGCCGCCTTCGAAAAGGCTATCCAACTCACAGAAAGCCAAAACCCTGCCGAGGCAGAACGCCTCCGGCAGGGCTTGAAAAGTCTCAAAATCGACCAGGCGCTTAGCGCAGGTTCGTCCTAAGCGTAGTCATCCCAAACGTAGTACTCGTCTGGCGGTAGCGCTACTGCTGATAGCGCGGGTCCGACCAAGAGTGATTTTGTTGAACCTCTGACTCTGCCCGCGAGTGGGCGGTACCTTTGCTAAGCGTCGCACGTGCCTTTTCCCAAGGCTCGGTGCCGCCGTGAGTCCCTGGCTGCCAAAAGGCCTTGTGCTGGGAGTCGTCTTTTAGCGGCGGACGGTCGGGATGGTTGCGGGGGAGGAGGAGGCGCTTGCACTTGTACATGATGTCGTCCCACGTTAGCTCCGGCTGATTGAGCATGTTGCGGAACGCGGTGAGGACAGCCTCTGACTCATCATGTTTGCGAACAGACAGGGGTTGCGAAGCCCGCAGTGGATCGACCTGTACGGCTGCGATGCCCTGCCTGACGGCAAGTGAAACTGCCTCAGCGTGGGTTTTGCCAGCTTTTTCGTACTGCATTTGCCACCCTTTCTCGCTAGAGGCGTAGAGCGCGGGCAGTCGGTTGAGCGCGTAAGTTTCAACCTCGACAGTCTTGATGTATTCGCGCAGTTTTGGCGGTAGCTTGGACTTTTGACGTTCGACCTCTTCAGCGACCAGCCTTTCCATAACGTTGGTGTAGGATCTATCGGCCTGTTGGGAAGCACTCATAAGAATTGAAAACCGGGTGACGATGGATGCAGGTGCCGCTGATGGCAGGGTCTTTTGTTTAAGTTACCCAGTCGGTTCGGTGGGTGAAACAGGTCGGAATACCGTAGACAAGATCGTTATGCATACTTGCTTAATATCGTCAAATATTCACTGAGTTTTCATGAAGATCACACGTTGCTACTTGAGGAAACAACAGCCTCCATCTATAAAGAAAGTCATGAGGAAATCTTGATAGAAAAGAGATATCGATAGCTCAAGTCAGGGGCAACTCTTTCGATGGCAAATATTGGTTTATAGCCATAGTTGATTCAGGGCCGTCGTTGGCCATCGTTGGCCATCGTTAATTTAAGCCTGTGCTGAGCATAGGAGCGGGCAAATAGTGAGCAAAAAACAATGAGCAAAAAACTGTTGGCTGTGGGGACTGCGATCGCATCCTGTTTATTTCCCCTATCGGCAAGGGCGGCCACCTTTGAGGCACTGAATATTTTTGGCGATAGCCTGGTCGATTCTGGCAATCTCTTTAACCTGACCAGCACCTTCGCAGACCAGGGCATCCCTGCCCTACCGCCCAGCCCGCCCTACGCCCAAAAGAATTCGAACGGGCCCATTTGGATCGACAATGTGGGGCAATCTTTAGAGCTCTCACCCACGCTGATTACGGATATTTTGCTCGATCCCACCGCATCGGCGCCCACCCAGGGAATCAACTATGCCTTTGCTGGTGCCCTATCATCAGATATTCACATTTTAGATAGTGCTGTGCCGCCCCTGGCTGATGCACTACCCGGCTTTCAGGACCAGGTTGCGACTGCAGCAGCGATCGCCTCCATTGCACCCCTCAGCCCCGACGCGCTCAACGTCGTTTGGGTAGGCTCAAACGATTACAACGAAGCCTTTTTTAGCCCTGACTCTTTGCAAGGGCTCACCCTAGAGCAACTCCCCAATTTTGTCACTGACAATGTCATCAACGGAATCACGCAGCTTCACAGCCTAGGTGCAAAATCATTCTTAGTGCCCAATCTTCCGCCCATCGGAGATGCGCCCGTTGCCGACTTCCTAGATGCTCAAGCCCAGCAAGATATCTCTTCCGTACTAAACCAGCTCTCAACAGCGCATAACGAGCTACTGTCCGCGAAGCTGAGTGCCTTTGGCCAAAGCCAGCCCGACACCAACATCATCACGCTGGATATCAATACTTTGATCAAGGACATACTGGCAAACCCAGATGAGTTTGGCCTAACTAATGTGACCGATGCCTGCTTGATCAACTTTCAACCGGGCTTTCTTTTCGAAGGGATCTGTGACAACCCAGACCAGTTTC
>JBCBJS010000042.1:0-42284 GCA_038523095.1 Cyanobacteria bacterium J06626_6 | reverse complement strand
TCGAAAGGTAGAGCGGTTAGATGTGCTGGAGGGCTTTTCGGAAGTATGCGGTGGAGTATTTGTTGCTGATGGGTAGGCCATGGTCGGGAAAAGTCTACGACACTGGTGCGGCTGCTACTACATCATAAAAAGCTGAAGGCAGATGTTCCCTTTCATTTAAGCGGCATTGAGTTGAGCAGAAACCCGTTTGAAGCCGCTACAAACTGATCTTAGGCTCTCTAAGCTTCGTCGAAGTGGATTGAAGCCAGTTTCGAGTGGCTCGAAACTGGCTTCAGTTTGATCTCGATGCATTTAAAATCGATCTAAGCCGGTTTTTATCTATACAAAGCACGTTTTGTATAGATACGATCTATTTTTATCGGGTTTTCACTGATGAAAAGTGCTTTTTTCTTCCGGATTCTCAGGAAATATGTGATTTTACGGGTAAATAAATATACTTTTTATTCATGCTTACGGGCACTTTGAAAATGCACAAGTGGTTGGCGTTTTCTAGTTTCGCGAGCCACTTTCTCTAAAACTATTACCTTATAAATGGAGCATATTTTTTATGGCTAGACAAAAACGACAGTCTGCCATTCTGGAGCAGGCTGAAAAACGCCTTGTCGGTATGAAGTCTATTAATCCTAAGCTTGACTTGGGTGGGGGCTGTACTACGGTTAATGTAGAAAAACAGGTTAAAGAAGTTCGAGATCGGCTGTATCACTATCACTCTTTGCTGGCTCAGGCAGATGCTGCCGCTAATGACCTAGAAAGGGCTGAGAAGACGTTGGCTAATCTGTCGAAAAAAGTGTTGAAAGGGGTTGCTGTCATGTTTGATGAAGATAGTAATCAGTATGAAATGGTGGGCGGCGTTCGCTCTAGTGAGCGCAAGCGCGCTCGCCGAAAAGCAACAGAATCGCCACAGATGGCATAGGCGACGATTAATACAAACGTGGAAAATTGATATATACAACAAGAGGCACGGACTAGTCTGTGCCTCTTTTCTTTTTTGTTGTTTGTTGGGTTCTTATCCGATGGATCTAGGAGACGCCTCAAGGGAGCGCGTGTTTTAGGCTTCACTTGGAATGTAGGGCTGATTCTGTTCTGCTGGGGTGAGGTCTTCGGGGGCGATATCTTGGCGCAGTTCGCGGCCATTGGGGCCGACGATTAGGCGAGGGAGCGACTCTGGATTAACGACTTCTTTGGTGCTCATGTTGTAGGTGGTGTATACCGTTTCGCCGCTGTCTAGAAATAAATCCATAATGGTGAGGGTTTGGAAGGCGGCGTCGGTAGTGTTTAAAAGAGATTTTGGACCGCTGCCGAGGGCACCGCAGTGCAGGGTGTTGAGGTTGCCTGCTTTGCCAGGGAAGTAGGCGTGGTGGTGGCCAGTGATGTAGGTGTCGACGTTGTGGCGCTCTAGGAGGGCGCGGAGTTCGTTTGCTTGGTTGAGAAATTCGCCGGGGCGATCGCGTCTTTGGGAGACGGCGTATAGGGGTAGGTGGCCGAGTACGATGCGGTGAGTGGCGCTCTGGGCTTCGGGGGTGGCAAGGGCGCGGTCGGCCCAGGCGACTTGCTCGGGGGGAATGTTGGCGGAGGAGGCATCCCAGGTGAGGAAGAAAATGTTGTTTTGCTTGAAGCTGTAGTAGTAGGGGAAGCCGCTGGCTTCGATAAAGGTGAGGTCGGTGTCGCCTTGGTGACCTTCCCAAAATTGGGTGGTGGCCTGGCGGTCGAGAATGTAGAGAAATTCGCCGTTTTCGCTTTGGTAGCTGGAGGCGTCGTGGTTGCCGATGGTGAGGGCGAAGGGGAGGCCAGCTGCGCGAATGTGGGAGAGCACTTTTTCGTCAAAGGCGGTCCACATGGCTGCGATTTCGGCGGCGCTGAGGTTAATGCTTTGCCCGGCGACCATGTCCCCGGCGCAGATCACCATGTCGGGCTGCCAGTCGGGGAGGCGGGTGACGCCTTCGATGACTTCGCGGCGATAGTCGGTGGAGCCGTAGGCGCTGTTGATATCGCTGATGACGGCGAAGCGGATGTCGCCTCGGGGTGGGGCGTAGTAGCCGGTGGGGGCGGTGGGGATGCGAGGGGATGGGGTGTTGGGAGATTGGGGGCTTGGGAGAGGAGGTGCGGTTTGGGTTTGGGCGGTGGATTGGGTGCAGGCGATCGCGCCGGTCGCGCCAAGGGCGAGTCCGCTGAGGAGAATGAAGCGACGACGGTTGAGCGGCATGGTGGGTCTGAAGTGAGGGTGGATTGGTAGCTGGTTTTACCGGTTTAGTATGCCATTTTTGCCGCTGAGTGGGGTGGTCGCTAAAGCCATGTATTTGTCGATGGTGTATTGGCTAAGGACGGTTTAGAAGCCATAGCTTTCTACATTCGATTAGACGTGCCGCGCGTAAAATAGAAGTGTAGGACGGACAAAACCAGTGTTTTTATGGACTACCGAGACATTATTACGACGGTAGATAGTGATGTCATGTCTCAATGGAACAGGCGATATCTACTCTATGGCTACTTCTAAATCATAGGTGGCGTTGCCTCGGGTGCCGCCGACAATGATCTGGACGTCGCCTGTGTGGGGGAGGCGAATTTTCTCTTGGGTGAGTTCGGTGCCGAGGATGAGGCCGCTGGGGTCAACAATGTCGAAGACGGCGTTGTCTTCGATGGAGCTGATGGCGAGGGTCATGAGCTGGCCGCCTTGGGCAGTGAGAATGTAAAGGTCGCGATCGCCTCTGACGACGGCGTTGCTGAGGGTGGTGCTACTTTTGCCAGGGTCAAAAAAGACTTGCTCGGTTTTGACTCGGTTGGCACTGCTGGTGAGGTCGCTGGCTTCTATACCGTTCTCGTTTTGGAAGGTTTTGTCTACGATTTTGCAGCTCTCTTTGGTGAGGGTGTCGCCCGTGAGGATGAGTTCTTTGTCGCTGACTTTCCAGGTTTCTTGCTGGTTTTGCCGGTCGTATTCTATCCAGGTGGCAATGTCGAGGTTGAGGTTGCTGCCATCGATGGTGCCATCTAGGTTTTGGCGGTAGCTGGTGTAGTAGCTCTCGGCGTCGTTGTGGATGGTGCCTTGGGCGTTGCCGATTACTCTATCTGAGGGGTCTACGGTGAAGCGGACGTGGATGGTCTCAGTCTCGGTGCTGGTGGCGTAGCAGTATTTGCCGGGATCTAGGGCGGGGAAGATGGGTTGGGAGGTGGGTTTTTCGGGAGATTTTTTGGTGCTGTCGTTGGCGTCAGGGCTGGGGCTGATTGCTTCTTCGCTGCTGTTGTTGGTGTCAGATGGGGCGGTGGAGTCTTCGCTGCTTGTGGCGGTGTCTTCGGGGGAGGTGGTTTGCTGGATGGGTGGCTGACAGCTGGCGAGGGCAGCGAGGAGGAGTAGGGACAGAGCGGTGCGATAGCAGGTTAAGCGCATGGTTTTTAGTTGACGTCTCGGATATGGCGTTTTAGGCGGCGTTTTAGATGGCGTTTTGGATGATGTTTTAAGCATGCAGCTCGAAGGGCGAGCGTGACCAAACGAAGCCGTATTAAACAATTGCGGGGGCCCCGGTAGCAACAGTAGCAACCGACAAGTTTCCGAATGGCGCTGTGACAAAAAAATTAGGGTAACGGGTAACGTCCGCATATCGGGCAGGGGCTAAATCCTAATAAACGGGGCTGAAAGGGAAAGATAAGGGCGGTGCTGTCTCCCTAGTAAATTCCCCCTGCTGTCATGGCTCAGTCTCCAACGAGTAGCGTTTTTTTGTCGTTATCCCACCACCATCAGGGGCGCCTAGCTGAGTGCGTTGAAGATCTTTCTATTCCTGACTTTATTGAGTTTTTGGAGCGGACCACTCGCGATTTTAAGCAGTTTTTGAAGGTCATTGACCTGATCAACAATCAGTCGCTAGAGCCCATGCTCGACGAGCTGCTGGAGACATTCACGCTCAAGATCGGTCAGATTTTGCAGGCGGAACGGACGACTATTTTTGTGGTGGATGAGGACCGGCAGGAGCTGTGGTCGAAGATTGCTCAGGGCACGGGGGCAGACAGTTTGGAGCTGCGGCTGCCTCTGGCTCAAGGGATTGCGGGAAGCGTTGCGACAACCGGGCAGGGGCTGAATATTCCAGATGCCTATGCCGATGAGCGCTTTAGCGATGTCACTGACCGGCAGACGGGCTACCGAACGCGCAATATTTTGTGTATGCCGGTGATGAATAGCGACCGCAAGGTGGTGGCGGTGGCCCAGCTGCTAAACAAGGTGGGTGCGGCGGCGTTTTCTGAGGAGGATGAGGCGCGGTTTGCCCGATTTGCTCCTTCGATTGGCATTTTGCTGGAGAGCTGTCAGTCTTTTTATCTGGCGGCGCGCAATCAGAAGGGGGTGGCGGCGCTATTGAAGGCGATCTCTTCTATGGAGCAGAGTCTGAATTTGGCGGTGACGCTGCAGTCGGTGATGGCGGCGGCCCGGGGCCTCATGCAGGCGGATCGCAGTACGCTGTGGCTGCTGAATGAAGAGGCGGGCGAGCTGTGGTCGCAGGTGGCAAGTGCGGACGGGGAGACGCTGATCGATTTGCGGATGCCTGCGGATAAGGGGATTGTGGGCCATGTGGCGGCGACGGCGGAGACGCTGAATATTCCGGATGCCTACCGGGATGAGCGATTTGATGTGTCGGCGGACCGTAAGACGGGCTACCGGACGCGCAATATTTTGTGTATGCCGGTGTTTAATTCTGGCGGCAAGCTGATCGGGGTCAGCCAGCTGATCAACAAAGCGCAGGGGCAGTTTACGACGCTAGATGAGTCGTTTATGCGAGCGTTTAATACGCAGGCCGGGATTGCGCTGGAAAATGCCCAGCTTTTTCAGGAGATTTCGCTGGAGAAGCAGTACCAAAAAGACATGCTGGAGAGTCTGTCGGATGCGGTGATTTCGACGGATATGGTGGGCCGGATTGTGACGATCAATGAGGCGGCGCTGAAGCTGCTGGGATGCCCGGTAGGTGAGCTTGGCGGGTGGGGCCAAGCGGGGATGCGCGATGGGGAAGAGCAGCGGGTAAATGGTGCGATCGCAGCTGAATGGCAGCAGGCGCTGGCGGGCCGCTACATTTGGAATGTGGTGCCGCTGGAGCGACTGCAGCAGCGCCTAGAGGACAGTTTGTATAGCGGCGCGCGGCACTATGTACCGGAGCAGAGCCTGACGGTGGCGGTGGCGGCTTTGGGCAAGCAGGGCAAGTGGAGTGATGTGGAGCAGGGCCGGGTGCGGCCTGAGAACTGCGTGCTGGTGGTGCCGGATATGGATGGCTACCGGCTGTGGGGAAGCGATGATTGCGAGGTCGATGCAAAACAGGTGACGGGCTGGAACCGGAGTATTAACCTGACGGTGAGTCCGCTGAGCGATCCGCAGGGCGGGGTCCGGGGCGGTCTGGTGGTGCTGGAAGATATCAGCCAGGAGAAGCGCATGAAGACAACGCTGTACCGGTATATGACGCCGAGCGTGGCGGACCGGGTGATGGCGCTGGGCGAAGATGTGCTGATGGTGGGCGAGCGCAAAGAGGTGACGGTGCTGTTTTCTGATATCCGGGGCTACACCACGCTGACAGAGAAGCTAGAGGCGGCTGAGGTGGTCTCAATGCTGAATGAATATTTTGAGACGATGGTGGAGGCGGTGTTCCACTGTGAAGGCACCCTGGATAAGTTTATTGGGGATGCGCTGATGGCGGTGTTTGGGGCGCCGCTGCCGCTGGAAAATCACGCTTGGGCGGCGGTGCGTTCGGCGCTGGATATGCGCCAGCGGCTGGTGGCTTTCAATGCGGACCGGCGGGCCCAAGGGCAGCCCGAACTGCGCATTGGGATTGGCCTGAGCTCCGGGGAGGTGGTCTCTGGCAATATTGGCTCTCAGCGCAAGATGGAGTACACGGTAATCGGCGACGGGGTGAATTTGAGCTCGCGGCTGGAGAGCATTACGAAGCAGTATGGCTGCGACATTGTGCTGAGTGAGCATACCTACGAACTCTGTCAGGATCGGATCAATGTTCGTGAGCTGGATATGATTCGGGTGAAGGGAAAGGTCAAGCCGGTGAAAATCTATGAGCTGATTGGAGAGTGCACGCGGCCGCTGGCGATGAAGATGAAGACGTTTTTAGATCTGTATGGTCAGGGGCGGGAGGCTTACAAGGCGAAGTCGTTTGACCTGGCGATTTCACTGTTTCGGCTGGCGCAGGCGCTATTTCCAGAGGATAGGGCGGTGGAGCTACATTTGGCCCGGGCAAATAGCTATTTGCTGAGACCGCCAGCGGCGGATTGGGATGGGGTACACACGATGACCATGAAGTAGCCGGCGATGAAGCTGCTTTTGGCGCGAGAAGTCGCTTTTGGCGGGTGATGTTCAACGTAATATAGGTAGGTTGATGTCACTTTTTAGCTAGCCCCATGAGCGATTCTTCGATTGACTTTTTGGCGTCTGATGCCCAGAAACTCTATGAGGGAAAGGCGAAGATCATTTACGCGACGGATGATCCAGAGGTTTTGGTTACCTATTTCAAGGACGATGCGACGGCGTTTAATGCGCAGAAGCGGGGGCAGATTGCCAATAAGGGCGTAATTAACTGCAAGGTGACGACCTATCTGTATGGGCTGCTGGCGCAGCAGGGGGTGGAGACGCACCTGCTAGAGACGGTGAGCAGCCGGGAAATGCGGGTGAAGCGGGTCGATATTGTGCCTTTGGAAGTGGTGGTGCGCAACCTTGCGGCTGGCAGCCTGTGTAGGCAGACGGGGATTGCCCTGGGGACGAAGCTAGAACCGTCACTGGTGGAGTTTTACTACAAGAATGACGATTTGGGTGACCCGCTGCTGACGCGCGATCGGATTGCGGCAATGCAGCTGACATCGCCTGAGCAGCTCGATCAGCTGGCTGAAAAGGCGCAGACGGTGAACCGCGTACTCAGTGAATTTTTTGCTGGCTGCGGGATTACGCTGGTGGATTTTAAGCTGGAATTTGGCACGGACCGGGCGGGCAGGCTGCTGCTGGCTGATGAAATTAGCCCGGATACCTGCCGTCTGTGGGACGCAACAGAACCTGATGAGCGTAAGCGGGTGATGGATAAAGATCGCTTTCGCCAAGACCTAGGCGCTGTGGCGGAGGGCTATCAGGCTGTGCTGGAGCGGATCATGGCGCAGCTTGGAGAATGAGTCTTGAGGTCACGGGTTTGCACGGGTTTGCACGGGTTTGCTTGAAAAAGTCTTTTAATGCGGGCGCCACCAACCGGATTTCTTTACCTGGCTTCACCGTGCAGCCTCCAATTCTGTCACATCAAATCCTAGGCGCTGGTTTGACGGTGCGGTAGTATCTTCTCCAGTGCACGGGTGCGTGAAACATGCGCAGCTGTGGTGTGAGGACTGAACATATTTATCTAAGGATCCACTGTTTATGCGTGTTTCACCGGCTCTCTTAGCCTGCTTTAGCCTGGTTGCCATTTCAGGTCTGCCCAGTAAAGCTGCTGACTCTTCTGAGGCATCATCTGATAGTGCGAGCACCCTGGAAGCTAACCTAGACGCGAGCCCTCAGCTTGCGGTTGATGCGGCGGCGGCGACTGCTGATTTGAAGGCGGCGACGCCGACTTTTTCAAGGTTGCTGGACGGTGTGCTGGATCAGACGCCGCCGCCGATGCTGAGCGCAAAAGCGCAGCCGAGCGAGGAATCCGCAGGGGCGCAGATAGCTCAGGTGGAGGCTGTGGAAGAGGCGATAGAAGATGGGACCGATGCGGTAGAAGACGCAGCGGAAGAAGCTGATGAGGCGGTAGATGAGGCGCTTGAGGATGTTGAAGATGCGCTGGATGCCTCTGAAGAAGCTGTGGATGATGCGGTGGAGGTGATTCCGGCGGAGGGTGATGAGAGTGAACCTGAAGGTGAATCGACGCCCGGCCTGCCTGTGCCTGCAGCTCCAAATAATGGGTTGCCGGGCAACGAGGTACCGGGTGATGAGGTACCGGGTGATGAAGTTCCGGGTGCGCCGCCTGCAGAGGAAGGGGGAGAAGCCGATGAAGATGAGGGCGCTGCCGAAGCGCCTGAAGAGGCCCGGGTCTTGGTGGCCGAAGTCGATGTGGTTTCGACGAATGAACGGCGCCCGCTGAATACGGAGCTGATCGATGCGGTTTACCGGGCAGTGGAGACGATTCCTGGGCGTACCACGACGCGATCGCAATTGCAGGAAGATATCAACAATGTCTTTAGCACGGGCTTTTTCTCGAATGTGCGGGCTGAGCCTGAGGATACGGCACTGGGTGTGAAGGTGACCTTTTTTGTAGAGCCGAATCCGGTACTGACCCAGGTGGATGTGCGCGGTCGTCAGGTGCTCGATGATGAAACGGTGGAGGAAATCTTTAGCCCGCAGTACGGCGATATTCTTAACCTGAGAGACTTTCAAAATTCGGTGCTCGACCTGAACGATTGGTACGAGGACAATGGGTATGTGCTGGCTCAGGTGACCGCAGCACCCCAAATCTCGGATGACGGGACGGTAACGCTGATTGTTGCTGAGGGCGAGATTGAATCGATTGATGTGCGCTACATCACCCCCGATGGCGAAACGACTGACGAAGAGGGTAACCCAATTGGGGGGAAGACCCGCGACTTTATTGTCACCCGTGAATTTGAGACGGAGCCGGGGGATGTTTTTCAGGATGATGCCATTCGCGAGGATATTTTGCGGGCGGTAAACCTGGGCATTTTTGAAGATATTCGGCTGTCGCTGGATCCGGGGGATGAGGATCCGCGGAAGGTCAAGCTGATTGTCAATATTGTTGAGCGCGATACGGGCTCAATTGGTGCGTCGCTAGGCTTTAACCTGCGCGGTGACCTGTTTGGCCAGCTGAGCTACAACGAAGATAACTTTGGTGGCAACAACCAAAAGCTGAGAACGGAAGGCCGGGTGACGACTCGCGGGGACTTTTTGTTTGATGTGAGCTTTACCGATCCGTGGATTGCAGGCGACCCGTTTCGGACGTCTTACACGGCTAGTTTGTTCAACCGCCGGGCGACTTCTCTGATTTTCGACAATGGCCCGATTGATGTGGACCTGCCCAATGGCGATACGCCTCGAATTAACCGCTTGGGGACGGGGTTGAGCTTTGGTCGGCCTTTGGACAATGGCCTGTCGCTGTCGCTGGGCGCTCAGTATGAGCGGGTGGTCTTGCTCGACAGCGATAGCGATGTCTCGCCTGTCGATGAGCTGGGCAATCAGCTGACGGCGAGTTCTTCGGGGCGAGACGACTTACTGACGCTGCAGTTCGGGGCGGTATTGGATAGGCGAAATAATTCTGCGCAGCCGACGAGCGGTAGCCTTTTCCGGTTGGGAACTGAGCAGTCGGTGCCGCTGGGCAATGGCAATATTTTCTTCAATAAGCTGCGCGGTAGCTACAGCCAGTACGTGCCGGTCGGGTTCTTTGGTGACACCGGCCGCGAGACGGTTGCTTTTAATGTGCAGGGGGGAACGACGATTGGTGAGATTCCGCCCTATGAGGCGTTCTCGCTGGGTGGCGGTAACTCGGTAAGGGGCTTTGAAGAAGGCGCTGTGGGCGCGGGCACTTCGTTCTTGCAGGGCACGGTGGAGTATCGCTTCCCGCTGTTTAGTGAATTTTTGGGCGGGGCGCTGTTTGCAGACTACGGTACGGACTTAGGGTCGGGGGATTCGGTGCCGGGCGATCCGGCGGGCGTGCGGGGTAAGCCGGGAAGTGGCTTTGGCTACGGTGCGGGTGTGCGGGTTCAAACGCCGCTGGGTGCTTTACGCTTAGACTACGGCTTGAGCGATGAGGGTAGCCGTTTCCACTTTGGCTTTGGAGAACGTTTTTGATGGTGAGGTCACTGCCGGTTCGACCTGGGGCTGATAGTCCGGTGGATGTTTCCCAGAAGGTGGCTGGGTCATCTCAGCAGGGGGTTCAGCAGACGCTGGCAAATGTTGCGATCGCTTCTGGGGTCGGTTTGCACTTGGGTCAGCAGACGACTGTGCGACTGGTGCCTGCTGACCCTGGGATGGGTCGCACCTTTGTGCGGACCGATCTACCGGAGTCGGTACCGATTGCGGCTGAGGTGGGCCGGGTGGTGCAGACGCAGCTCTCTACGGAGCTAGGCGAGCAGGAGCATAGGGTGCGCACGGTGGAGCACTTACTGGCTAGCCTGGTGTGTTTGGGTGTGGACAATGTCAGGGTTGAAATTGACGGTCCGGAGGTGCCGCTGCTAGATGGCTCTGCCAAGACGTGGGTAGAGACTATTAGGGCAGCTGGTTTGGTATCGCAGTCGGTGGCTCGTCGGTCTCGCAGACCGCTGAGTGAGCCTGTGTCTGTGCAGGCCAAAGACGCCTTGGTGACGGCGTTGCCAAGCAGTGAGCTGCGCTTTAGCTACGGCATCGATTTTGACCTGGCGGCGATTGGCAATCAGTGGCACAGCTGGGCTTTGAGGGGGGCGGGGGATTTGCCGGAAGATTTACCGGAAGATTTACCGGGGGATTTGCCGGGGGATTTGCCGGAAGACTTGGCGGCGCAGGATGAACGATTTGAAGCTGCGATCGCCCCGGCGCGAACCTTTGGCCTGGCCCATCAGATCGACTATTTGCGGGGGCAGGGGCTGATCAAGGGCGGTAGCCTGGAGAATGCGCTGGTGTGTTCTGCTGAGGGCTGGCTGAATCCGCCGCTGCGGTTTGACAATGAACCGGCCCGGCACAAGCTGCTGGACTTAATCGGTGATTTGGGCTTGCTGGGGCATATTCCCCGGGCTCACTACATTGCCTACAAGGCTAGCCATGCGCTACATGTGGAACTCGCTAAGCAGCTGTGCGATCGCTGCCCTTTTTGAAACGGGCGGACGGACGATTGCCGATTGCATCGGCTGGCTGGGGGCCTGAAGCGAACCGATGGATAAGCGGGCCCTAATTCTGATTCTTCGTAGCGTCAAACACCGTCTAATGGCAGAATCTTGAAAGGCTTGAAAAAGCTTCACCAATTTTTTAGCTTTTGTCTTACGGTTTAATGTCCTATGCCCACTAGTGCTCCTGTCTCGACTGAGGCCCCTGCTGTGTTAGATGCTTCTTCTACCGAGGGGGCTACATCACCGGCTGATAACAATGCAGCTGCTGATGTACCTGCTAAGAAGACGTTCACGCTTGAAGAAGTTCAGCAACTGCTGCCTCATCGCTACCCTTTTGCGCTGGTTGATCGAATCATCGACTACGTACCGGGAGAGTATGCGGTTGGGATTAAAAATGTCACGTTTAATGAGCCGCATTTTCAGGGGCATTTTCCTGGGCGACCGTTGATGCCGGGGGTATTGATCGTTGAGGCGATGGCTCAAGTAGGCGGAATTGTGCTCAGTCAGCTGCCGGGGGTGGATGGCAGGCTGTGTGTGTTTGCTGGCATCGACAAGGTGAAGTTTCGGCGGCCTGTGGTGCCTGGCGATCAGCTGATAATGACGACTGAGCTGCTGACGCTCAAGCGCGGGCGCTTTGGCAAGATGAGGGCACGGGCAGAGGTCGATGGTCAGCTGGCCTGCGAAGGTGTGCTGATGTTTTCTGTGATGGATTAGGGCTGGGTTAGGGGGTTGAAGCGCGGCGGTCAATGGCGCTGATGGCTGATGGTCTTGTGGCTGACGGTTTGATGAGTGGAGTTGATTGTCTGATGTTGTTCGACTGTTTGGTTTAACTTTGGGCGTGGGTTTTCTTATGTGCTCTACTCGTTTGGTGGCTCTGCTGGAGGCATGGCTTTGACTACTACTCTGATTCATCCGACTGCGGTTATTTATCCGGGGGCTGAGGTTCACCCCAGTGCTAGTGTGGGCCCTTACGCTGTGATTGGAGAGAAGGTCACGGTCGGTGCAGATACCGTTATTGGTGCCCACGCGGTGATAGAGGGCTATACAAGAATTGGTGATCGCAATCGTATTTTTCCCCATGCGGCCATCGGGCTAGAACCCCAAGATCTGAAGTACGACGGCTCGATGAGCCTGGTCGAAATTGGCGATGACAATGCCATTCGTGAATGCGTGACGATTAACCGGCCAACGCGGATTGGGGAGGTAACCCGGCTGGGTAATCACAATTTGATCATGGCCTATGCCCATGTCGCCCACAACTGCGAGCTGGGCGACCGGGTGATTATTGCGAATTCGGTGGCTTTGGCTGGCCATGTGGAAATCGAATCCCATGCCCGAATTAGCGGACTGGTGGGCGTACATCAGTTTGTGCATATTGGGCGGTATGCCATGGTGGGTGGCATGAGCCGGATTGAGCGGGATGTGCCGCCTTATACCATGGTGGAGGGGAATCCCTCTCGGGTGAGGGGACTCAATCAGGTTTTGCTCAGTCGGTCGGGGATTGCGAAGGAAGATGACGGCAGGGTGTACCAGGGGCTGAAGGAGGCTTTTCGAATTTTGTATCGTTCTGGCCTAACGCTAGAAGATGCGATTAGTAAACTGGAAGCGCTTTCAGATAATGATCGCGTGCGACATTTGTATGAATTTTTGTGGGCATCGGCCCACGATAAGGGACGCCGGGGACCTGTGCCCGGGAAGAAGCGGTAGGCGTTATGCGAATCTTTATTCACACGGGTGAAGTGTCGGGTGATTTGCAGGGGGGCCTGCTGGTGAGCGCCCTGATGCGTCAGGCGGGTAAGCGAGGGCTAGATGTAGAGGTTACGGGGGTCGGCGGGCACAAAATGGCGGCTGCCGGGGCTCAGATTTTGGTGAATACGCTGAAGCTAAGCGCCATCGGCATTTTGGAGGCGCTGCCCTACTACATTAAGGGGCGGACTCTGCAGAAGCAGGTCAATCAATACCTCTTGGATGAGCCGCCAGACCTGATTGTGCTGCTGGACTACAAGGGGCCTAATCTGGCGGTGGGTAAGTTTGTCAGAAAGCACCTACCGGCAGTGCCGATGGTGTACTACATTGCGCCGCAGGAGTGGGTATTTGCGACGCCCAGTACGAAGGCAATTGTCGAGGTGAGCGATAAGCTGCTGGCTATTTTTCCGGAGGAGGCGACTTACTACCGGCGAGCGGGGGCCGATGTGAAGTGGGTTGGGCATCCGCTGGTGGATATTTTGGCTGAGCCGATGACGAAGGCCGCAGCGCGGGCGGATCTCAAGATTGCTGAGGCGGCGAAGATTGTGACGCTGATGCCTGCTTCGCGTCAGCAGGAGCTGCACTACATTATGCCGGTGATGTTTGAGGCGGCGGCTTACATTCAGGCGCAGGTGCCTCAGGTAAGATTTTTGATTCCGGTGTCGCTGTCAGATTTTAGGGCGGAGATTTCGCTGGCAGCAGATAGTTATGGGCTGAATGCCCGGCTGGTGGATAAGGCGGATGGTCAGCGAGCGATCGCGGCGGCGGATGTGGTGATTAATAAGTCGGGAACGGCCAACCTAGAGGTGGCGCTGATGAATGTGCCCCAGGTGGTGATGTACCGGCTGAGCCATTTGACTGCGCTGATTGCCAAATACGTGGTGAGGTTTACCGGCGACTATGTTTCGCCGGTGAACCTGATGGAGAATCAGCCGATTGTGCCGGAGCTGTTGCAGTGGGATGCAACGCCTGAAGCGATTAGTGACGCGGCACTGGCACTGCTGACCGATGGGGAGAAGCGGCAGCAAATGATGGCGGGCTACGCTCAGATGAAGCGGGCAATGGGGGAAGTGGGTGTGTGCGATCGCGCTGCCAATGAGATTTTGGATATGCTCTCTTGAGCGCTTTGAGGGATTTTATCGCCGTCTGACGGTCGTTTGTGGCTGTGGTGGGGTTGTTACGCGGAGAGGGCGGCCTGAATGCCTGTTTCTGACTGTATTCAACGGCTTTTTCCGTAATTGTGCGGTGGATTATCGCAAAAAGTGCACAAAAGGTGATGAGGGCTAACCCTCTATGCTCTACACTAGGGCAGAAAATAGTGATGCCGCGTGGACCGCTGTATTTACATGCGATACGTACGCAACAGTGGCAGGGCGGATTGAGGGGTTAGGAGGCGAGCGTGGAATTCTCGGAATTATTTAGGCAAGGCGGCATTGCCATGTGGCCGCTGCTCTTTTTGTCCATTTTGGCACTGGGCACTATCATTGAGCGCATCTGGTTTTGGTCTAAGATTTTGACCCGTGAGCGGGAGGTTTCTGGCCGGGTACTGGAGGCCGCAAGGCGAGAGTGGAGTGCGGCTACGCAGATTTCACAGCGGGCGAACCGATTGCCCATGGGTCGCTTTCTGTTTTCAGCGCTGAAGCTCAAAGATCCTGAGCCGGAGGTGTTTCGGCTGGCTTTGGAAACCTCCGCCAATGAGGAGCTAGCTGCGATGCGCCGGGGTGAAAAGGTGCTGGAGGCGGTGATCGCTATTTCACCTTTGCTCGGCCTGCTCGGTACGGTGGTCGGCCTGATTAATTCTCTGGGCTCAATTGATTTGAATGCGTTGGGGGTTGGCGATGCGACTGCTGGAACGGCGCTGGGAATTGGGGAAGCGCTGATTAGTACGGCAACGGGGCTGGTGATTGCGATTGTGAGTTTGGCTTTTTACCGGCTGTTTCAGGGGTTTGTGTTTGGTCAGGCAAAGGTATTCCAGCTCTCGGGTAACGAGCTTGAGCTGCTGTACCGTCAGGCTTGGGCCTATACGGATGGCAAGCCTAGCCTGCTGAGCGAAAACCTGGTAAATTCGCCGCCGTCGCCGACGGTCGACTTACCGGATGCGCCGAAGACGGAGTCGAAGAAGCCGCCCTCTACTTTTTAAGAGCTGATCTAGGAACCTCTACTTTTTAAGAATTTAAAAGGGCTTTGCGCCATGAAAGTTGACTTGAACAACCGTCAATCGGATGTGCAGATTGAAATTCTGCCGATGATTGACGTGATCTTTTGTATTTTGACGTTCTTTATTTTGGCGGCGGTGGGGCTCACCCGGCAGCAGGTGATCGATTTGGCGCTACCGTCTGTGGACAATAGCGTGCCGGTTTCTGGGGACAGCCGCGATCGCCTGTATGTGAGTGTGGATAGTGCCGGTCAGGTGTATATCGATGCGAACGCAGTCCCGCTGAGCTTGCTGCAGGACGTGCTGGTGCAGCACAAGCAGATTGCGCCCAATGGCACGATTGTGCTGTATGCCTCTAGCAGCGCTCGCTATGAGGATGTGATCAAGGTGCTCGATCTGCTGCGTTCGGTGGGCGGAGACCGGGTTGCGCTGGCAACATTGCCGAATGATGCCTCGCTCGATCCGACCCAGGGAAGTGAGCCTTCTTTCCCAGGGCTAGGCAGTGGTACTGGGCTGCCTGGGCAGGTGACGCCGCCAGGCACTGTGCCAGGTACGTTTCCAGGGGCTGGGGAGGGTGTGCAGATTACGCCCGTTCAGCCAGGTGGCATCCCACCGCTGTCGCCCGGTTCTTCTGTACCCGCTGCGCCGCCTTTGCCCGGTTCTTCAGCACCCGGTTCTTCAGCACCCGGTTCTTCAGCGCCGGGTGCTCCGTCAGGGTCCTCTTCAAATGATGGTGCCTCTAGTGGGGCTGTACCAACTAGCCCTGCGACGCCCTAGGCAAGGAAAAGAGCTTTTGCCATAGGCAGGCTATATCAAGATAAAATAGCTGGGTTCAAGTAGAGGGCTGTGGCCCGCCTTTGTTGTGTAATGAAGCATACGCTTTCTGTGCTGGTTCAGGATGAATCGGGCGTTTTAACTCGCATTGCTGGCCTGTTTGCCCGGCGAGGTTTCAATATTGAGAGCTTAGCGGTGGGACCGGCTGAAGAAGCTGGTATTTCGCGAATTACGATGGTTGTGCCGGGAGATGACCTGGTCATTGAGCAGCTGGCTAAGCAGCTGTTTAAGCTCATTAATGTGCTGAAGGTTGAAGATATTACTGAGCGGCCTAGCGTCGAGCGGGAGCTGATGCTGGTGAAGGTGTCTGCTGACAGTACAAATCGGGCTGAGGTAGTTGGCCTCGCTCAGCTGTTTCGGGCGCGGGTAGTGGATGTTTCTAAAGAGGCGCTGACGCTAGAGGTGGTCGGGGACCCTGGCAAGCTGGTTGCGCTTGAGCAGATGATGAAGCCTTTTGGCATTCAGGAAATTGCCCGAACGGGCAAGATCGCGCTGACGCGGGAGTCGGGCGTGAATACAGAGTATTTGAAGTCGCTGGAGAGTAAGGTTTAGGCTAGGTTGCTGAATTTGTTGCTGCTGCCGCTGAACATGCTGCCACTGACCTTGCTGCCGCTGAACATGCTGCCGCTGACCTTGTTGCTGCTGACCCTAATGCCCCTGGACTTACATGGCTTCTGAGCAAGTGGGATGCTGACTGCTAGGAAGGGCAGACCCGCTGTCTGGGTGGGTGGGTATATTGTTTTCTGGAGGGGCGATCGCAGTCGGCGCTGCCGGTTGATGGCGGAGCTCCCAGACTTTGAGCAGGATAAGATATTCGTAGAAGGTCTGAAGCACGCACCAGGTGAATCCGGCCCGGCCATCTAAGCAGCCGCCTAGGAAGAAGTACATGTAAATGAACCGCACGAAGGGTCGACCGGGCACACGTAAGGAGAGATCTTTGAGGGCGTGGCGGCGTTCTACTTCGGTTTTGCCGCCGATTAGGGCGCTCCAATCGATGGTGCCTTCGGAGAGCTGCTTGATGGTTTCTTTGGCTTCGTCGGTAGAGTAGCGGTTGTGCTTTTCTATCCAGCGGCTGAAGCCTTTGCCGCAGGTGTAGTGGGGGTAGGTTGCTTTGAGGAAGCCTGCAGAGCCGTTGATGACTTCGCGCTCGGTGTGGCCGTAGTCATCGAACCAGACGTGGGCTTTGTTTAGGAGCCTGAGCTGATAGCGCGGATACTGGGTGCTGCGCTTGATCCAGCGGTTCATAAACATGACGCGCTCGGCGACATAGTAGCCGACATGCTCACCGGAAGCAGCGGCAGCGGTGCACTCTGCAAAGAGATCGGGCGTCATCCGCTCGTCGGCTTCTAGGATGTAGGCCCAGTCGTATTTGGCGGGAATGTTTTGCAGCATCCAGGAGCGCTGTTTGCCGTGGCTCTCGAAGGCGTGCTGGAAGGTGCGTACTGATGGATAGCGCTGGGCTGACTGATGGGCGATTTCGAGGGTGCGATCGCTGCTGAAGGAGTCAACGACGATGACATCGTCACAGAGAGCGGCTGACTCTATGCAGGCAGCAATATCTAGCTCTTCATTGTGCGTCAGGATAAAGATTGAAAACATTAGGAATGATGCTTGTCCCAGGCAGTGACGTTGCCATTAAATAAACACTACAAGCTGCTGTAAACAGCTGGAAACACCCTATTGATATAAAAATTTCAACTCCAGGTGAATTTCCGGCTGTTGTGACTGGCGGGGCGTGATAATTCTAAGAAGCCTAGGCTCCCAGTGATTTAGCGGTGGATGCAACCGTGGGACTACCGAGGGCGTTTCCAGCGGGTTTTCTCAAGGTGGGCTAATGGATTATGCCCAAACTTGCCCGAACTACCTTAGGGGAGAAGTGTAGGGCGCTCCGGCCTAAGGGGATAGGCGATGAACAGACTTAAAGAATGGCGGAATATTGCTGCTCTGCCGGTTCAAAGTCTTGACAGTCGATGGCCTGCTCGGAGAAGGCAATGAGGGGTTGCACAGAGCACTTGAGGTGATGGCTACAGGTGGCATAGCGGCAGGTAGCACAGGGAATTTTGTGAAGCTGACGGACGTTGGAAACGCCTTGGCGCAGTCCTGTAAACAGGTGCCAAATGGTGATGATAAGCGTGCTCCAGGCAACGACGATGCAAATGAAGGGGAGAAAGGGCCGAAGCCAAACAATGGCTTTCGCCATGAGCACAAAGGCCAGCTGTAAGTAGTAATCCACCAAATCCATCAAGAGCTTAGAAACTCATCAAGACAACTCTTTGGATCCTAGATGGACAGGTTAGTAAGTGATGGCAAAATTCATGAAATTTATAATCACGATAGAGTCTTGTTGTCAAAGTGCCGTGGTGACCTACAAGTCAGCTGATTCAATCACGTTCTAGGCTGGGTTCTCTGAGCTTTTGGGCAATGTCTGCATGCATTAATGCAATGTTGGGGTCGCGCTGAATGGCCTGAAAGTAGTGCTCTCCCAGGGGCGTTAGGGAGTCTTTGTTGGGCTTGAGCATGAGTCTGGCTTTTTCAAGTAGGATGGCGGCGCTTTCGGGTTCGACGGTTTCTTTCTTGCGCAGATCGAGGAGTTCGTCGATCTGGACGATGAATTGTGAGATGGGGCGGAGCCAGTTGAAGGCTTCGTCTTGGGTGACGAGGCGAAAGAATTCTCCGCTGTTGGCTATGGGGCCGTGGGTTTGCTCGTATACGACGCGCTCGGAGAAGAGTAGGGCTTTGTGCAGCTTGAGCAGCTCGGGGCGAATTTGCTGAAGGCGCTGTACGGCATGATCGAGTGAGGACATGGCGGTGAGGGAAGGTGGCTGGGATTAGGGTAGCACTTTGATGGGGAATGGGGAGACGGCAGGGGAAACAGGGGAAGGGCTGGTTTGAAAACCAGTTTGAAAATTATCCGTAGGGGTTGGCTTTTTGGTAGGCGAGCTTTCCATTGATGTAGGTGGCGCTGATGGCGCGGTCATCTCCTAGGATTAACAGGGAGAAAAGTAGGGATTGAAGATGGTCTTGCTGCTGGCTGGAGGAGGGGGGTGCGGAGTGGCTCAGGTCGCGGATGAGCTGTTGATTGCGGAAGGCGAGGGTGGGCGTGGACTGCGGATCGAGGACGATGAAGTCGGCTTCTTTGCCGGGTGCGAAGTTGCCGAGGAGATTGTCTAGGGAGAGGGCCTGGGCGCCGCCTAGGGTAGCCAGAAAGAGGGCTTGGAAGGGGGTGAGGGTTTGGCGCTGAAGCTGGGCGACTTTGTAGGCTTCTCCGGCGGTCTGCAGGAGGGAAAAGCTGGTGCCGCCGCCAATATCTGTGCCAAGGCCTACTTTGATGGGGTGGTCTGGGTTTTTGGCGGCAGCTAGGGGGAAGAGGCCGCTGCCTAGGAAAAGATTGGAGGTGGGGCAGTGGGCGATCGCACAGTGGCAGGTACTCAGGGTGGTGCGATCGCGATCGCTCAGATGAATGCCGTGGGCGAAGACGGTGCGGGGGCCGACGAGTCCGGCCTGCTGGTAGATATCTAAATAGCTGTCGCAACCTGGAAATAGGCGCTGGGTCCAGGCGATTTCGTCGAGGTTTTCGGCGAGGTGGGTGTGCAGGTAGGTGTCGGGAAAATCTTGCAGCAGCTGTCCGGCGACGGCGAGCTGCTGGGGGGTGGAGGTGATGGCAAAGCGGGGGGTGATGGCGTAGAGCAGGCGGTCTTTTTTGTGCCACTTTTCGATCAGTGCTTTGCTCTGCTGGTAGGCGGTTTCGGGGGTATCTAGCAGGGGGGCCGGGGCGTGGCGGTCCATGAGCACTTTGCCGGCTATCATGCGGAGATTTCGCGCCTGGGCGGCTTCGAAGAAGGCGTCGGCAGACTGGGGGTGGACGGTGGTGAAGACTAGGGCGGTGGTGGTGCCGTGGCGCAGCAGCTCACTTAGAAAGTGATGGGCGACGGTAAGGGCGTAGGTGCGATCGCTAAACTTTTGCTCGGTGGGAAAGGTGTAGCGCTCCAGCCAGCTCAGCAGCTGTTCGCCGTAGGCGGCGATTATTTCTGTTTGGGGGAAGTGAATATGGGTGTCGATGAGGCCGGGGACGATTAGCCGATCGGGGTAGTGGGTGATGGGTAGGGCGGTGTAGCGGTCGATGAGGGCCGCGTGGTGACCCACGTCGAGGATTTTGCCGTGGTGGATGATGAGTAGGCCGTCGGGCAAGTAGCGCAGGCTATCGGCGAGGGGAACGTAGAACGGATCGGCGACGAAGTGTAGGAGCGGTCCGCGAATGGCCGAGGGTGAGGCGGTGGCGGTGGATGGGGAGAAAGTTGCCAAGGGTTGAATCCTGGATTGCCAGGGGGATGATTGGAGTTGCGCAGTTGTGACGCTTAATTGTGGCTAATTCTGGGTGGTTTGGTTTGTGACCTGATGACGATTTTTGCAAGGTTGACGGCTTCGGTATGTTTGCTTGGGGGATCGCCCGAGGAGTAAGGTTTTAAGGAGCCGTTTTGATGCGGGAGTCAGCCGATGGTGAAAATTGCGGAGAAGGAATGCGAGGCGGGAGGACTACGGTGGTTTTACCGGGAGGCCGACCCGGCGGAGAACGGTCGGCGCGCTGCTGATAAGCCGCCGGTGGTACTGCTACATGGGCTGGTATCTCAGAGCTACAGCTGGCGGGATGTGATGGATTCTCTGTGTGAGGGCGGGCTAAGAGCGATCGCACCGGATTGGATCGGCCACGGCTATTCTTCTAAGCCGGCTAGGAGTGAGTTTGACTATTCACCTGGGGCGTTTGTGGCTGGGCTAGATAGCCTGCTGGGGACGCTGGAGATTGGGCAGTGCTCTCTATGTGTACAGGGCTTTTTGGGATCTGCTGGCTTGCTGTATGCGGCAAAATATCCGGAGAGAATTGAGCGACTGGTGATTTTGAATACGCCGCTGACGGCTGGCGCAAAGCTGCCGTTTAAGGTTGCTATGATGGGCTGGCCGCTGGTGGGGCAGGTGCTGACGCAGGACCCGCTACTGGTGGATCGGACGCTGGAGGGGGGCGGCCCTTACACGGTGAAGGATGAGGCTTTGGAGATATACCGCAGGCCGTTTTTGAAGAGTTCGGATGCGGGGCGATCGCTGCAGGCCACGCTGCAGCAGCTGCAGCTGGAGAAAACGCTGGCTGAGATAGATGGGGGCTTTGAGGGCTGGTCGGTGCCGACGCTAATTGCCTGGGGAAGTGATGATAAGTGGCTGCCGATGGATCTGGCGGAAACGTTTGCAGAGAAGCTGGAGGCGGTGAGGCTGACTGAATTGCACAAAACGGGGCACTATGCGCAGGAGGACTGGGCTGAAAAGGTGAGCGATGCAATGCTGCCTTTTTTGCTGTCGTAGGTCTTACGAATTTTGCCAAAACTCTCAACGCTGGTTTAGCGCTTGCTTTTTAACGCTTTTTAACTATGACATCCCCCCCAAAGACATCCCCCCAAAAGGCATCCCCGAAGACATTCCCAAAGGGGCCAACCCGACAGCCTAGTCGTTTGAGCAACTTGAGCTTTCGGACGAAGGAAGCTTTGCTCTATCCGGTTGAAGACTGGTGGCGGCGGCGATGGGGGCGATCGCACCTTGCTGACCCGATCAATCAGAAGGAGCTGCAGGTGATCGGTATGCGCCGCACGGGGAATCATGCGGTGCTGAACTGGATTCAGCAGCAGCAGCCGGGGGAGGTAACGCTGCTGAACAATGTGGCGGCAGGGCGCAACCCTTACCGGTACAAGGCGGATAACCTACGTCGCTATCATCCTGAGCACGAAAAGATGGCGGCTGTGTACGAGGCGCAGGCTAAGGGCGCGCTGCGTCAGCGGGACTGCCTGATTTACAGCTATGAGGACTGGAGTCTGCAGCAGATTACCGCTCCTCGTTTTGAACGGAATCGGGCGCTGTATTTAGGGAAGAGTGAGAAGCCATTTGACGTGCTGCTGTTGCGCGATCCGTTTAATTTGTTTGCCAGTCGGCTGAAGCAGAAATTTACTCAGACGAAGGCACCCAACCTTTCTATGGTGGCGTTGTGGGTTGAGTATGCAAAAGAGTTTGTAGGGGAGAGCCAGTACCTGAAACGCAATCGGATTTGCGTTAACTACAACCGCTGGTTTGCGGATGAGGACTATCGCCGTGAGCTGGCTGACCGGCTGGATATCCCGTTTACAGATGCGGGTATCGATAAGGTGACGAGCTTTGGGGGCGGCAGCTCTTTTGATGGGACGGGGCTGAGCGGTAAGGCCCGGGCAATGGATGTGACGAGCCGGTGGCAGACGTTTGCCGATGATCCAGTTTACCGGCAGCTGTTTGAGAATGAGGCGGTTTGGGACTACTCGGCGCAGATCTTTGGGGAGCTGCCGGGAACGGCGTGCCTGCAGCCTAGGTAGCGATTACGACTGGGTTAGAAGCCGGGTTAGAAGTCGACGCCGCGCTTGAGTTCGACGCCGCGCTCGGCGTAGTGCTTGTGGCAGAACACTTCGGAATGGGTGCTGGCGAGCTGGAAGTAGGCGGGCTGGTTTTTGCAGCGGCCGGTGATGATGACTTCGGTATCTTTGGGCTTGCGCAAGAGGGTTTGAATAATCGGTTCTTCGGGCAGCAGCTCTAGGTCGACGGTGGGGTTGAGTTCGTCGAGGATGATGGTTTTGTAGAGGCCGGAGGCGATGGCGGTGCTGGCGATTTCCCAGCCGCGTTCGGCTTCGATGTAGTCGATGGGCTGCTGCTGGCCGCGCCAAACGATGGCATCGCGGCCGCAGCGCTGATGATCGACGAGGTGGGGGTAGCTTTTGCGGAGGGCTGCGATCGCAGCGTCTTCGGTGTAGCCCTGGCCGCCTTTGAGCCACTGGACTACCATGACCCGGTGAGATTTGTCTTGGCTAATGCCGCGGCCAATGGCCTGGAGGGCTTTGCCGAGGGCGCTGGTGGATTTGCCTTTGCCATCACCGGTGTAGATTTCGATGCCTTCGATGCCGATATCGGCGGCGGTCTGGTGGATTTGGGGCTTCATCTCGGAGTGCAGATCGGCGATTTCGACGAGCTGGGGCGGCGCGGCGCGGCCGGTGGCGATGATTTCGAGGTGGTCGGGCTTGTTTTTGAGGGATTTGATGACGTCGTCAATGGAGAGCAGGTCGAGGTCGAGGACGGGGTTGATTTCGTCGAGGACGACGACGGAGTAGAGGCCGGAGGCGATCGCTCCTTTGGCGACGTCCCAGCCGCGCTGGGCTTCTTGCTTGTCAAATTTGGTGATGGCTTCGGGGCCGAAGAACTCGGCCCGACCGGTGCGGACCTGATCGATGAGGTGGGGAAAGCCGCGTTGCAGCGCCTCGATGGCGGCGTCTTCGTCGTAGGTGCGGCCGGGGCCTTTGAGAAAGCGGAGCAGCAGCACGCGGCTTTCCATGAACTGGTGAATACCGAGCCCGATGGAGCGGAGGACAACGCCTAAGGCGACTTGGGATTTGCCCTTGCCTTCACCGTCGTAGATGTGGATTTGGCCCGTGAGGCGCTCGGATGTATTTTGGGCGGTGCGAATACCGATGGCTCTGGGCATAGGTGGGGAACGTTGGGCGATTTTAGATGGGTTGTTGCTTTATCTTACTGGGCTTTTTGAGGGGCTGCGTGCGCTGTTATTTAGATTTCAGAAGATTTACTGAGGGCTTTTGCTATCACAAAAGCCCCGTGAGGTTATACCCTATGCGATATGGAACGCTATATGGGAAGGACTGAAGGCTGGCATGGAGTACGAGCCAATACTGCCGCTGCGAACAATTGCATTTCAGGTGTTGTTTTTGATGGTGGCAATCGCGATTGAGGCGGGTATCTTGCGTCAGCGACTGCGGCTGGGATTTCAGACCAGTGTGCAGTATGCCATGGTGACTAATCTGGCGGCGGTGGTGGTGGGCTGGCTGGTCTTTTTGATTGTGGAGCCGCTGTCGCCGCCGACTATTAAGGAGCAGATTATTAGCTACGTCTTGTTTGATCAGGTGTTGCAAAATGGCTGGACGACGCAGCTGGGGGCGACGCTGCTGGCAACTGGGCTGTTGGGATTTTTTGCGACTTTCTTTATTAAGGCGAAGGGACTGGAGTTCTTTTTGCGGGCAGACGATAGCTGGACTGACTTTAAGCAGAAGCCCCGGCAGCTGTCGCGGGATGAACGCTACGCGCAGGCGAGAGGTACGGTGAGCGAGGCGCGCCAATCGGCGGTGGATTTCACCGATACGGTGCTGCAGGCAAATGCGGCGAGCTTTAGCGTTATTTTGCTGTTGCTTTTGTTGCGCGCCGTTGTGGAGGGGTGGGCTGCGTGATGGACGATGTTTTTTCGGGGCTGCGAAAAGATCTGCAAACGCTGCTGTGGCCGAAGGGTTATTTTGCCTGGCAGACGCTACTGTGGCTGAGTTTTTTTTCGCTGCTGGTGGCGATCGCCCTGGAGTCGATAGAGGGTGATAGTGGGGCGGCGATTTGGGTGCTGAGGAATCTCAGCTGGGTCTTTTTTACCTGCGCGATTTGGTGGGCTTTTTCGGATACGAAGCAGTCGTCTGATGTGAAGCCGATCAAGGTGAACAACTTTTCGCTGGGTCCCTGGATTACGGGGATTGTGCTGTGTTTGTTTTTGTTTCGGCCCTGGACAGATACCCGCTTTAGATGGGCGCTTTCGTGCTGGCCTGTGGTGTCAACGATTATTATGGCGCTGCCTAAGTTTGTCAGCTGGGACTTAAAGTTTGGGCTGCCGAATACTAAGTTTCAGAAGACGCTGGTGATGACGGCGCTGGTTAATTTTCTGCTGAGCAGCTGGATTATGTTTCATTTTCGGGTGCAGGACTGGGTCAGTCACTATCCGAGCCTGCTGGTGAGGCCTTTGGCAGACAGTGCGTTTGTGTATGACTTTGTGCAGGACCGGCAGCAGCCTTCTCAAGGGGGGGCGCTATTGCAGGATATGGCGAGTGCGATCGCGCTGGAGCTAAATAGTCAGCCGTGGTACCAAACTGAGCGGTGGCTGTATACCCGGCAGCCGCGTTTGGAGACGATTTCTCGCCGGGCGCTGGATGAGTTGAGTGCGCCGGATGAGGCTCAGTTTTGGCGGATAGCCGTGGCGGAGCCGAGGGAGTTTGGGGAGGGTTATTTACTCGATTTGCGGGCGACCTGGGCGGGGCCTGCGGCGAGGGAGACGGGCTTTTTTCTGGAGAAGACCTGCAGAATTGTGCCGGTGGACAGGCCCCGGGCAGTGCAGACCCAGGAGAATCAGCCACCGCCCACGTCTCAGATTACAGCTGTGAACTGCGGGGAGGATCGGCCTGTGGAACAGTGGGTGACGGCTGCCAATTGAGGTGCTTTTGGCGGCGGGATAAGAGTTTTCTTTTTATATGAATTACGTTTGGACGAATTATTTATGACGTTAGCAACGACGATGACGACAAGCTGGGGCAAGATTTGGACGATTGCGCGCAATGTGTTTTTGGAGGTGGTGCGCGATCGCATTCTGTATGTGGTGGGCGTGTTTGGCATCGTTATGGTGATGGCGATTACGCTGCTGCCGGAGGTGGCGGCAGGCACAGAAGATAAGCTGATTTTGGATACGGGCCTTGCTGCGATTAATATTCTCTCTTTGTTTGTGGTGGTGTTTATTGGGACGGGGCTAATCAACAAAGAGATTGAGAAGAAGACGGTGCTGGTACTAATTGCGAAGCCAGTGAGCCGGGCTGAATTTATTTTGGGTAAGCATTTGGGCCTGAGCCTGGTGATGGCGGTGCTGATCGGCTCGCTGACGGTGCTGATGCTGGGACTGCTTTCGCTGAGCGGGGTGCCCTACGAGCTGCCGCTGATGGTGCTGGCGACTTTCTTTATGTTTTTGGAGATGGTGCTGCTGATTGCGGTGGCGATGATGTTTGGGGTGGTGACAAGCACGATCCTGGCGACGCTGATGACGCTGGCGATTTTTGCGGTGGGGCACGAGACGAGAAATATTCTGGCGCTGGATAAGATTGCGGAGAGTGAGAGCTTTCGCCGGGTGGCGGAGGGGCTGTTTTTGGTGCTGCCTGACTTGGAGCGACTGAACTTAAAGAATGAGATTGCCAATGGGTTTGTGGCGCCGCCGAGTGGGGGTGGCCTGGTGGAGAATGCGGTGTATGGGCTGATCTACACGGCGCTGCTGCTGACGATTACGGTGAGCGTGTTTGAGCGGCGGCAGTTCTGAGGATTGGGGCTGGGGTGGTTTCGATAGGATAGGGTTTAGAGAACGGCTGTAATTGAGTCTTGATGATGGTACAAGCACCTGTCGAGAAGCTGAGCTTGAAATCGTTTCTGGCGTTGCCAGAGACAAAGCCTGCGAGTGAATACATTGATGGTGAAGTTGTTCAAAAGCCGATGCTAAAACTCAAGCACAGTAGGCTTCAATTGAGACTGGCGTTAGCTATTAATGAATCGCTAGAACCCCTGGAAGTGGCTTCTGCTTTTCCTGAGTTGAGATGTACATTTGCTGGACGTTCTATCCTGCCTGATATCAGTGTTTTGACTTGGGAGCGCATTACTTTTGATGCTGAGGGTACAATCACCAATGACTTCGAGGGCTATCCAGACTGGGCAATTGAGATTCTTTCTCCAGGGCAAGGCTACACCAAAGTTTGGAACAAAGTTTTGCATGCGCTAAACCACGGTACTCGGATGGGGTGGTTGGTTGATCCAGACGAGCGTTCGATTTTGACCTGTGCGGCGGGCGAACAGCCTCGGCTGTTTAATGAGGCTGAGCGGTTGGCGGTTCCGGCGTTTGCTGATGCTGTTGAGCTAACGCAAGGTGAAGTGTTTGGGTGGTTGGCGCTAGGTCGCGGTTCGGCTGGATGAAGGGATGGCCCGCTTGAAGGCTTGACGGACTCCTCTGAAAGCTTGCTTGGCCCTTCTGAATTTGTGAATCGTTCTCAATGAAAGGACCACTGCCCTGAAGGAAGGGTTTTAGTTGATTGTCTGTGGGCTAAGAATACTTTCTAGAGCCATTCGTTGTTCGGTTTGATGGGTTTTGGTTTGCTATATTTGGCGTATGATTTGTGAGTTTGGAGCTTTTGAGCTGCTGTGACGTTCACCCGTACTCGCTACAAAACCTACGCTGAATATTTGAACGCAGACCTGAACCCGGAAGGAAACTTTCGGCTGCTGAGTAGCGGAGAGATTGTTGAATTGCCACCTGAAGATGAAAGGAATATTTCAATCGCTGATGAATTGGCGTTTACGCTGAAACAGCTTGTTTCTTCCAAACGCCTGGTTAAGATCTCTGCGACTGAGTTACAGGTTCATCCTGTTGGTGATACGCGTGTCAACCGCAAGCCAGATATTGTGGTTCTTCGGCCAGCTCATATCGAGCTGATGGGTGAATTGAACAAAAGCACCATACTCTTTGGTATGCCTGCGCCAGTCTTTGTCGCAGAAGTTGTGAGTCCGGGCGGGCCAACCAGTGAGAACTATCGCCGAGACTACGATTGGAAGCGGGTTCAATACGAACGCTGGAACATCCCGGAGTATTGGATTATTGACCGACATCGGGCGCAGGTGACAGTGCTGATTTTGAAGGATGGACAATACGTCGAAACGGTCTATCGGGATAAGCAGAAAATTCTGTCTCAAGTTTTTCCCTCCCTTGATTACCGTGTTGAACAACTTCTGGCCGGAGAAAATTGAGAGCAGGGGGTCGTTTCTTAGCCTGTAGAGGTATCCGATGCTAGCTCTGTTTGAGAAGCGCTAGAGTGGAGGCTGTGGGATTCGCTGTATTTTTTGTCTTTTGATATGTCTGAGAAACTGTTGCGGCTGAGAGCGATTTTCCAGGAGATGGACCGGACGCTCATTGCCTATTCGGGGGGAATTGATAGCACGCTGGTGGCGAAGGTGGCATGGGATATGCTGGGCGACCGGGCGCTGGCGGTAACGGCGAATTCGCCTTCGCTGATGCCGGAGGACTTTGAGGATGCGAAGGCGCAGGCGGCGCAGATGGGAATTGCGCACCAGGTGGTGGAAACCCATGAGATGGAGAATGAGGACTATACGTCTAACCCGGTGAATCGCTGTTACTTTTGCAAGAGCGAGCTGCACGATACGCTGCGGCCGCTGGCGAATGAGCTGGGCTATGAATACGTGGTAGACGGGCTCAATGCAGATGACTTGCAGGACTACCGGCCAGGGATAAAGGCAGCGAAGGAACGGGGGGTGCGATCGCCGCTGGCAGAAGTGGGGATTACCAAGCTGGAGGTGCGAGAAATCTCTAAGCAGCTGGGGCTGCCCTGGTGGGATAAGCCGTCGCAGCCCTGCTTGAGTTCGCGGTTTCCCTATGGGGAGCTGATTACCACGGAGAAGCTTCACCGGGTGGGCCGGGCTGAACGGTACATGCGTGAGCTGGGCTACCGGAATTTGCGGGTGCGCTCGGATGGGGAGACGGCGCGGATTGAGCTGATGCCGGAGGCGATCGCAGGGTTTGTGGCGAAGACGGATTTGCCTGAGCTAGTGGCGGCTTTTCAGGGGTTTGGCTTTAGCTATGTGACGCTGGATTTGGAGGGATATAAGAGCGGCAAGCTCAATCGTTTGGTGGGTAGTGCGGCGCTAACGTAGGGCAAGAATAGGTTGACTAATTGCACATCTCTTGGTTACAGCTCTCCTAGGTACTTGGTGCAGACCTGCCGGAAGTCATCGCCGCGGACTTCGAAGTTGGCGTACTGGTCGAAGCTGGCGCAGGCGGGGGAGAGCAGGACGGTTTTGACAGTTTGTTCTTTGATGAGGTCGGCGCTGCGAGCGACGGCGCGGTCGATGGTTTGAACAATTTCGTGGCTGTTGTAGTTTGCCTGGCCTAGTCTGGCGGCGAAGGTCTCTGCGGCGTCGCCGACGAGCAGGACGAAGGCGGCTTTGGCTTTTATCTGGGCGATCCAGGCGGTGTCGTCGCCGTCTTTGGGAGCACCGCCTGCGATCAAGATGGCGGGGCCAGTGACAGAGCGCAGGCCGACTTCGGCGGCGTCGTAGTTGGTGGCTTTGCTGTCGTTGATGAAGTCTACGCCGCGCCAGGTGCAGATGTGCTCTAGCCGGTGGGAGACGCCGGGGAAGCTGGCAATGCCTTGGGCGATCGCACTTTTGTCGATACCGGCAAGGCGGGCGGCGGCGACGGCCATCAGCATGTTTTGCAGGTTGTGTTCGCCGACCATGCGGAGGGCTTTGGTTTCGACAATGGGCTCTCCTTTGTGAATGACCCAGCCGTCTTCTACGTAGGTGTCTGGAACGATGGGGCTGAGGGCGTTTTTACCTTTGAGGCTGGTCCAGTGGTGGCGGGGGGAGGTGTGTTCGCCGGATTTGCTGCGGAGGGTAGGGTCGTCGCCGTTGATGATGACGATCTGCGATCGCGCTAGCAGGGAGGCTTTGATACGGTAGTAGTTTTCGACGGTTTTGTGGCGGCTGAGGTGGTCTGGGGTGAAGGTGGTCCAGAGACCGATGGTGGGCGCTAGGGCGGCGGCGGCTTCTATTTGATAGCTGCTGAGCTCGGCGATTACCCAGTCTGGCGGATCGGTGAGGGCGAGTTCGCAGGCGGCGTAGCCGATGTTGCCGCAGGCAGGAGCGTTGAGATTGGCGGCTTTGAAGATGGCGGCGACAAGGGCGGTGGTGGTGGTTTTGCCGTTGGTGCCGGTGATGCCGAGCCAGGGTCTGCCGCTCAGGGCGCGCCAGGCAAGTTCCATTTCGCCGATGGTCTCGATGCCGAGGTTGCGGGCGGTGACGAGGGCGGGGGCATCCCAGGGAACGCCGGGACTGACGACGAGGAGGTCGAGGTTGTTATCGGCGGCGACTTGGGGGTCGAAGGGATAGTTGAGCTTGACGGTGATGCCTTCGTCTTTGAGCCTTTGGGCGTCGGACTGGTGGCGCTGGGCGGCGCCGCGATCGCTAAGGGTGACCTGGTATCCCTGACGGAGCAGGACGCGGGCGGCGGCAATCCCGGAGCGGCCAAGGCCAATGACGTGGGCTGTTTTCATAGGACGGTACGAGGCAGCGCGAACGTTAAGCCGAGATTGTATCAGCTTTTTACGATTTCGCCGAAGTCGGCTAAGACGCGGGCATGGTTGCGCAGGAGACCGAGCAGATTCAGGCGATTTTTTTGAATGGCGGGGTCGTCTGCCATGACCATGACGCTGGTTTCGCCGTCGAAGAATTCGGCGACGGTGGGGGCGGCTTGCTCTAGGCCGGTGATGAGTTTGCTGTAGTCGCGTTCGGCTTGGGCCGCTTGGGTTTGGGGAAGGAGGGTCTGGAGACTGTCGTAGAAGGCCTGTTCGGAGGGCTGCTCGAAGCGGGCAGGATCGACCACATCGGCTGGGTCGAGGACGTCGGTGGGGAGGTCCCCTTTGGCGGCAAGTTTGGCGGCGCGGTTGACGGTTTCGTAGATTTTGGCGAGGCGGCCATCGGTGCGGATGGCCTGGAGGAAGTTGGCGCGATCGCGCACCTCTAGCAAATCGGTTAGCGCCCGCGTCCGATAGGTGGCATCTTCTCCGAAGACGGCGTTAACCAGGTCGTAGTCGATATGCTGGCCATCTTGCAGGAGGGTGCGTACGCGCTGGGCAAAGAAGTCGGTGAGCTGCTCTGTAAGCGCGTTGGTGTCGAGACTATCTCTGCCTGCGGCGAAGGCTTGGATGACTTGCGCTAGGACTGGCTGCAGCTTCAAGGGCAGGTTGGCGGACCAGACAATATTGACAGTGGCGTTGGCGGCGCGGCGCAGAGCGAAGGGATCGCTGGACCCTTTGGGAAGTTTGCCGATACTGAAAATGCTGACCAGGGTATCGAGGCGGTCGGCGATGCCGACGACTTGGCCAATTAGCGTTTGGGGGAGGTCATCGTCTGCGCCTTTGGGCAGGTAGTGCTCGTAAATGGCGTCGGCGACCGCCTGGGGCTCGCCGCTGTTGAGGGCGTATTTTTGGCCGATGTAGCCCTGTAGCTCGGGAAACTCGCCGACCATCTGGGTGACGAGGTCTGCTTTGCAAAGCTGGGCGGCGCGCAGGGCTTGCTGCTGTTGCTCGCCTGTGAGGTTGAGCTGGTCGCTAAGTAGGGCGGTGACCGCTTCGATGCGGCTGACTTTTTCACGGACGGAGCCAAGCTGGGCTTCGAAGGTGACGGCTTCGAGGGCGGGGAGATAGTCGGCGAGGGGCTTGGCCTGATCGGCAGCGAAGAAGAATTTGCCATCGGCGAGGCGGGCCCGGATGACGCGTTCATTGCCCTGGGTGATCAGGTCGGATTTGGCGGGGTCGCCGTTGGAGATGGTGATGAAGTGGGGCAGAAGCTGGTCTGAATCGGCGGCGGGACGCACGGGGAAGTAGCGCTGGTGGCTCTCCATCTCTGTAATGGCGACGGCGGCGGGCAGCTCTAGAAATTCATCGTCGAATTTGCCGATGAGGGCGGTGGGCCACTCTACGAGGTTGACGACTTCGGAGAGGAGGGCCTCATTGATGACGGGGTGACCACCGACGGTTGCGGCGGCGGCTGTGACCTGGGAGAGGATGGTGTCTCTGCGCTCTTGGGGATTGACGCTGACGTGGGCCATCTTGAGAGCGCCTGTATATTCCTGGGCATGGCTGAGGGAGATGGGCTCGGGATGGAGGACGCGGTGGCCGGTAGTGGTGCGATCGCTGCGGCACAGTTCTGACCCATTTTCTAGGGTGACGGGCAGCAGCTGGCCATCTAGCAGGGTGACTAGCCAGCGGATGGGCCTAGGAAACCGCAGGTCGCCGTCGCCCCACCGCATGAAGCGGTTGCCTTCTAGCCCGAGCACCCAGTCGGGGACCATGGCCTGAAGAAGTTCGGCGGTGGCCCGGCCGGGAATGGTTTGATTGACAAAGACGAATTCGCCTTTGCCGGTGTCGCGAACTTCTAAATCTTCGACGCCGACGCCCCGGGATGCGGCGAAACCTGCGGCAGCTTGGGTGGGCCTGCCATCTCTAAAGGCGGCTTTGGCCGGGGGGCCTTTGGCTTCTTCTTCGCGGTCGGGCTGGTATTCGGGCAGTCCGTTGATCAAGAGGGCCAGGCGGCGGGGCGTACCGTAGAATTCGATGCTGCTGTTTGCTAAAAACTGTTCTTCGAGGGCAGCAGGAATGGTGCGCTTCCACTGGGCTAGCGCCTCGCTGACAAAGCTTGCCGGGAGTTCTTCGGTGCCGACTTCTAATAGAAAGGTTGCCATGGGGAGCCCGGTGTGGAGTGCTTTTTAAAGAACGCTTTTTATTATTGCAGAAGGTTGGAGAGATGGGATGTAAGGGGAGAGGGTTAGCGTTAAACTATGCTGTGGGCTTTGCAGCTCTGGTTGTTTTCTTTTGCATCCTTTTTCAGTGCCTATGTCTGTGTACGTTGTTTTGTTTAATGCCCGGACTGAGAATGAGGGAATTCATTCGCTGCAGATGGAGGGCCGGCAGCTGGTGCTGATGTTTGAAGTGGAGGACGATGCGGTTCGGTTTGCAGGCATGCTGGAGGCGCAGGATTTTCCACCGGCGACGGTGGAGGCTTTTGAGGAAGCGGAAATCCAAGAGTTTTGTGATGGGGCGGGCTATGAGGCGGTGCTGGTGGAAGATGGCACGCTGCTGATGCCGCCGGAAAAATCGGTGGAGAAGACAACTTGGGATCCGGCGGCTGAGGCTGCTGAAGCACAGACGCTGGAACGGGGTAGCTTGCAGGATGCCTCTTCGGATGAGATGGATCGAATTCGGGCGCAGTTGGAGAAACTACTATGACGGATGAACAGGTCACAGATACGCAGGACCGGGGTTATCTACTAACCGAGCAAAACAATCCGAATAGCCAGAATCTGGATGAGCTATCGACGCTGGAGATGGTGGATGTTTTTAACCGGGAGGATCAGCGGACGGTAGATGCGATCGCTCAGGCGAGGACGTCGTTGGCACAGGCGATTAATTTGACGGCGGCTTCTTTGCGAGCGGGGGGTCGGCTTTTTTATGTGGGAGCAGGGACGAGTGGACGCCTGGGGGTGCTGGACGCGGCGGAATGTCCACCGACGTTTTGTACGCCGCCGGAGATGGTGCAGGGAATTTTGGCCGGGGGGGCGGCGGCGCTGCTGCGAAGCTCTGAGGCTTTGGAAGATGAGGCAGATTCAGGCGCTATTGCGATCGCTAGTCACAAAGTGACGAAGCGGGATGTGGTGGTGGGCATTACGGCTGGGGGGACGACGCCCTATGTGCACGGCGCCCTGCAGGCGGCTAGGCAGCGGGGCGCTGGGACGATATTTATGGCCTGCGTTCCGGCGGAGCAAGTGCCGGTGGATGTGGATGTGGATATTCGGCTGATTGTGGGGCCGGAGGTGCTGGCGGGCTCGACGCGGCTGAAGGCGGGAACGGTGACGAAGCTGGCGCTGAACATTCTCTCGACGGGGGTGATGGTGAAGCTGGGCAAGGTGTATGGCAATCGCATGGTGGATGTGGCGGTGACCAATAGCAAGCTGCGCGACCGGGCAGTTCGTATTTTGCGCGACCTGACGGATTTGGACCGGGTGGCGGCGGGTGAACTACTAGACCGAAGCGACTTGCAGGTGAAGGTGGCGCTGGTGATGCATTTGGCAGGGCTAGAAAAAGGGGATGCGATCGCTGCTTTGGACAGACAAGATGGCAACCTGCGAGCGGCTCTGGCAAGCGCGGGGTAAGGGCCTTCTTTAGAAATGTAAGAAAAGTAATAAATAGGCTGCGCTTCTTTGTGAGCTGGCCTGCAGGTGTTGGGTAGGCTAATTGCATGAAAGTGCTTGAATAGTGCGAAAATGCAGTCAAACCGAGAATTTAGTAGAGGTGCAGCTCACATTCCTTACGGATGTAATAATTGTAAGGGATGGTTTGGGCCAATCCTGCGGTGGAAACTGGGCTGGGTTTGCTTAGGCGCAGGAGTCATCTTGCTATGAAACACTTCTTGCTGATAGAAGATGATGAAGGGAAGCGTATGGTGGAGCTACAGACGGCCTCGAGTTCTATTGGCCGAGATCCCCGCAATTCGATTGTTCTAAACTCTCGTGAAATCTCCCGTCAGCATGCTGTTTTGTTACGGTTGCCACGTCCGGGAGATCAGCCCCATCAGTTTCGAATTATTGACGGTAATTTCCAGGGTAAGCCCAGCACTAATGGTTTGTTGATCAACGGTGTGCCTAGAAGTTCTCACGATCTATGCCACGGTGATGAGATTGTTTTTGCAGCGACTGTGGATGCTCGGTACTTTGTGATTGAGGAGGGAGATGCACTTGATCGCTTGCTTTCCAGTCAGGACGAGCAGGATGATTGGAAAGCAACGCTATCAACCCGGGCTCGGTTTACTGATTTCAAGGTCTCTGAGAATGAGGTCTCTAATGACTCTCTCACGGCACCTGATGATTCTTCGGTGGAGCGTTTAGCGTCGTTTCCAGAATTATTTCCGCATCCGATCCTTGAAGTTTCGGTTACTGGCGAGCTGACTTATCTCAATCCTGCGGCGGTGGCTCAGTTTCCCGAAATTCAGACTGATAAGTTAGACCATCCGCTTTTAAGGGCTGTTATTGAGCTGGTAGAGGGGAATCAACAGCAGCAGTCTATGCGGGAAGTAACGATAGGCGATCGCACGTTCGAGCAGGCGATAAATTACATTCCTCAGAGCGATCTCATTCGACTGTATGTCTTAGACATCACAAGTCGGCGAGAGGCGGAAGATGTGCTGAAGTCTCTGCATCGAAAGCTGGAGATGGAGTTTGAGATGCGCACTCGCCAGTTCAACGAGGCAACGGACCGACTCAGGCAGGAAGAACAAGCGCTGCTGGCGAGCTATGCAACCAATCGGGCGTTGTTGAATGCGATTCCTGACCCGATGTTTCGGATTGACTGTGAGGGAACTGTGGTCAATTTTAAGGCCCCGAAGCAGCACACCTTGCCGTTTGACCCACAGGAGTGTTTGCATCGCAACCTGTCAGAGATGCTACCGGCACCTGCAGCGCAAAGACTCCAGCAGTGTGTTCAGGAAGCGCTGCTGAGTGAGGAAATTCAGGTGATGGAGTTTGTGTTGGGTGATTTGGGCTTTGAGGCTCGTATTGCTGTGAGTGCGCCAGCGGAGGTGATGGTTATCCTGCGCGATATCACTGAGCGCAAACGGAGTGAGGCAGACATTCTGAATGCACTGGCACAGGAGAGAGAACTCAATGAACTCAGAACAAAGTTTGTAGCGATGACGTCCCATGAATTTCGTACGCCGCTGACGACTATCTTATCATCGGCTGAGCTTTTGAAGCACTACAGCGATCGCTGGGAACAGGAAAAGAAAGTTGAATACTTAGAGAAAATACAGCTAGCGACAAGGCATATGATCGATTTACTCAACGATGTGTTGTTACTAAATAAAACTGAGGCTGGGAAGCTGGAATTTAACCCTCAGCCTTTGGCAATTGGTGAGTTTTGCAGAGAGATTATTGAAGAACTTCAAATTACAACGGCGAAACATCAGCTGCGGCTGAATTCGCAGCTGTCTGACAGCGCGTTTCTGCTTGACCGAAAGCTCTTGAGACATATATTGACAAATTTGCTCTCAAACGCGATCAACTACTCTCCTAGTGGAGGGGAGATTTTGGTCTCAATTGCTTGTGAGAATGCATCGATAGTTCTGTCGGTAAAAGATTCTGGGATTGGTATTCCAGAGGAGAATCGGGTAACTTTGTTTGATTCTTTTATTCGCGGAAGTAACGTAGGTGGCATCTCTGGTACAGGGTTAGGGTTGGCTATTGTCAAGCGTTCTGTTGAACTTCATCAAGGGCGGATTGACTGTGAGAGCCAAGTGGGGGAAGGAACGAATTTTGTTGTGCAGATTCCTGCTTGCTGCGCAAATTTTGAATAGACAAACGTTTTGATTGAACATTTTAAGTGAAATTTAATCGAATTAATGGAGACAGCATGCTTAAGGTTTTAGTGATTGAAGACGAGATTGAGATTCGGGCTAATCTTCTGGAGCTTTTGGCACTTGAGGGCTACGACATTATGGGGGCGGACAACGGTGTGACGGGTCTGATTGGGGCAATGCAGTTTGAGCCGGATTTGATTTTGTGCGATGTGATGATGCCTGAACTTGACGGATATGATGTGCTTGCTGCTCTGAGGCAAGAACCGAAAACGGCGCTGATTCCGTTTATCTTTTTGACAGCTTTTGCAGATAAGGGAGATATTCGTCAGGGAATGAGGCTGGGCGCAGACGACTACTTGACGAAACCATTTACCTGCGCTGAGGTACTGGAGGCGATTGAAGCGCGGCTAAAAAAACAGGTGCTGATCTCTGAGCAGTATGAGGTAAGACAGTCGCAGCTGATCGAACGGCAGCGGCAAGCGCAGCAGTTTCGAGATGCAATAGATCAGGAGAAGGCTGCTTTAATTGATGACATACGGAAGCAGTTGAAGGTCAATGTGAGTAAGCTCAACAGCGCAAACACTCTATTGCAGACGATGTCTAACAGTCTGGAGAGAGACCGGGGGGTTGATATTATTCGCAGCGTTTGTGCAGCTGAGATTAAGTTACTCTCTCGGATTCCTAATTTTGAGTATCTGGAGGCTGACTTGATTGTGTCTCTGTAGAAGGATGAGCTGAGTGAAGACAGCCTATGCTCATAGGCTTGAGCCTGGAATTTTGAGCCTAGAGGTTTGTGGCTGTGGTGGAATATTTAACTACTCGTTTAATGCTTTTTGGGCAATTTCAGCCTGCTGTTTGGCGGCGGCTTTGCGCTCACTGTGCCGGTCGGTGAGTTCTTCTACTCGCTCTCTAAGTAAAAGGGTAAAACGATAGAGCTCCTCCATGACGTCTGTGACGCGATCGCGATAGGCAGAGTCTTTCATGGTGCCATCTTCGTTGAATTCTTGGTAGGCTTTGGCGACGGAGGACTGGTTTGGAATGGTGAACATGCGCATCCAGCGACCCAAAATGCGCATGGTGTTAACGGCGTTAAAGGATTGGGAGCCGCCGGAAACTTGCATGACGGCGAGGGTTTTCCCCTGGGTGGGCCGGACCGCGCCGAGGGTGAGGGGAATCCAATCGATTTGAGTTTTCATTAGGCCGGAGATGTTGCCGTGTAGCTCTGGGCTCGACCAAACTTGCCCTTCGGACCAGAGGGAGAGCTCGCGAAGTTCTTGTACTTTTGGGTGGGTGTCGGGTTCGGCGTTGTGGAGGGGAAGCCCTCTAGGGTCGAAGAACTTGACCTCTGCGCCGTAGCCCTGAATGATGCGAGCGGCCTCTTCGGCGAGCAGGCGGCTATAGGAGCGATCGCGTAAGGAGCCATATAGAAAGAGGATGCGGGGTGGGTGGGTGAAGCTCATATGAGACTTTGAGCAGCTACTTCTATGGTACGACTATTTTGAGTGGGTACATAGTGGTGAGTAGATTGAAAAAAATGGAGAAGTTGGGCATCTCTAAGCCTGTTTCAACTCAATTTTTGTATTAATTTTCTTGTCTTACAAAAAACTAGCATGTATCATTTTGAGACTCATTTAAATGTCAATGAGTCTCAAAATGAGATTTGTAGAGCAAGAAAAAAGCCAGCTATGGTGCTTGAACCATAGCTGGCTTTTTCGTCAAGGGTGCGTGTGATGAATTTAGCTGTTAGGCAGCTTGACGCTTTTTCAGCTGTTGGGTGCCAAGGGTGCCGAGCATGAATAAGCCTAGGAGTGCGGTGGGCTCGGGAACTTCTTGTTCTTCTACGCCTTGAACGGCGATCGCATTTACATCGAAACCATCTCTACCAGATTTGACTTGGGACTTGTCTACAAGCAAGACATGGTTGAAGACGCCTTCGGGCGCGAAGCCTTCATTTGTTGCCCCGTTGGCTTTGTTGTAAGCGTTGTCTTCAATATTGAGAACTTCTCCGGCGCTGGTCCACTGGCTAAGATCGTTGGCGAGGGTATCCCAGTCGGCTACGCTATCGAAGTTGCCGTAGTAGATATCGATGCGCTCGTCGTAGCTGGACTGTTTAGACTTGTTGCCCCAAGTGGTTTCCCAGATGCTGACTTCACCGGCAAAGTCTTGGCCAAAGTTGAAGACGGCGCGGCCACCTAGTCCGAGGGCCAAGAAGTCTTTATTGCCGGTGTAGCCATTGGCGGAGTCGGCGGTGAGGTTGGGGTCACCAAGCGCGTTGGAGGTGTCTTCGCGGTAGCTGGCCATGGATGTGTTGTTATTGTTGTAATAGACAACGTCTGTGGCATAGAGCTGGGCGGCCTGGGCATTCCCTGCCGCGAATAGAACAAGGGTCGCTGCAGCGGCTGAACCTAACTTAGTTGCAAAATTAGAAGTGAGCTTGGAAGACATTTGCTTGAACCTGTACGAATTCTGAGTAAGTAAGACTGTGCTTAATGTAACTACGGAAAAAAGCCACAGCGACAGGAGTTCTACTCAACGGACGGATGGCGCTACTTGGCATATGCTTCATAAACGCATGAAATCAGACGTGCTCTGTGAGGTTTTCTGTTTTTTCATATGAGTTTCAGTTGTTTCAATCCCCCTGAAGCGCATATGTAATGAGACTTTTAGAGAAACTTGATGTTTCCAGCATGGTACTTACATGTTGAGGAAAACTCTGTCAGCAGGTTCTCTAAAAAGGAGTGAGAATTGACTGGATTTGTTTTCGTGGGTGATGTTTTGGTAGGCTCTTTTAGCTTTCCGCAATGAGACTCATTGAACCAAAAAGAGACCAGAATTGAGCCTAATTGGTCTCAATATGAGAATTTTTCGGTTTCGCTTTAGGTCGCCTGAAATGCTTAAACTAAACTTGATCAAACCAGAGGGCTCGGTGTAATGCGAATAAGAAGGGTTGAAAACTTTTTTGAGGCACTCATCTGGAATTTTCGGTTCTTTGTGTTGTTGCCGGTTCTTTTTGGGCTTTTGAGCGCGTTTAAGTTTTTTATGATTGGCACTCGGGATATTTGGGTGGGGTTCAATTTGCCTTTTGATGCTGCGGATCCTGAGGGGGAAACGACCTATCGGATTGTGTCTTACGTAATTGGCGGAATTGACTACTACCTAATTGGGATTGTGCTGCTGATTTTTAGTTTTGGGGTATATGAGCTATTCATCTCAAAGATCGATGTCAGGTTTGAGCACGATATTAATGTGCTGCAGAGCGAATCTTTGGAAGAGCTGAAAAGCAAGCTAGTGCGCGTGATTGTTGTGGCGCTGATTGTCAGTCTTTTTAAGAAAATGCTGAGCTTGGAGGTCTCACAAGCTATTGATTTAGTGTATTTGGCGCTGGCTATCTTTTTGATTTCTGTGAGTAGCTATTTGCTGCAGTTGCAACATGCTTCATCGAGTGAAGATGAGGCTGCTGAAGAAAAGCATTAGCCATAAGCTGCGATGCCTTTTGTATGGTTCGCTAGCCGTGAAATAATGGTAGCTATCCTTTTTTGCTTAGATAGTTTTTGCTTAGATGATGCTTTCTTGGAATGGCTGAATTTTCTTTACAGCTCCTAGTTCTGGTGGCACGGGTGAATGTCACTTTGATTGAAGTCTGCGTTTTAGAAGCGCTTGGGGATATGAAGGCCGAGCTGGTCGCGCTTTCTCGGCTTTCTGTGAGAGATGACTTTCGGCGGATTTCTGAGCAGTGTGCTGTCTGTTTGGAGGGGCTTAGGGTTAACCATTTGCAGAAGAAGCAGGAGCGCGATCGCTGGCGTGTTTTCTGTCGGGATAGGCTGCAGGGCGATGACCTTGCGGCGGCATTGAGCGCTCTAGATAGGGAGAGTCAGCAGGATGGACTGGAGCGGCAGCGCTTGAAGCAGCGGTGGGAGGAGGTGCTTTTGCCTTTGAGCCGGGAGGTGGGAACTGCTGACCAAAAAGTGCGGCAGATGAAGCAGCAGTATACGCTGCTCTCTAACTGGTGGCAGAGCGAGATTCAAGCTGCTTATGTTGCTGCAAGGCGGGAGGCTGGAACTGCTGATGCGCTGCCGATTCTCTACAGAGATACCTCTCTAATCGTGGTGGATAAACCGGCGGGGCTGCTGTCTGTGCCGGGGCGGCGGGTTCATTTGCAGGACAGTGTACTGAGCCGGCTGCGGTGCCAGCTGCCGGAATATTCATTTTTGCAGGTGGTGCATCGGTTGGACCGGGATACGTCTGGGGTACTTGCGATCGCGACTTCTGCCCATGCGCACAGGTTGCTGAGTGACCAGTTTGCACGGCGACAGGTGGAAAAGACCTACGAGGCGATTCTTTCTAGGCCGGTGAATCAGCCTGCCGGGTCTATCGAACTGCCGCTGTGGAGCGATCCGCAGCGGCGGCCTAGGCAGGTGGTTGATTTTCAATATGGGAAGTCTAGCCGAACGGATTTTTGGGTGACTGAGAGAGGTGAGCAACCTCGGGTTGAGTTGAGGCCTTACACTGGGCGAACTCATCAGCTACGGGTGCATATGGCCCATCGAAAAGGACTCATGGCTCCTATTTTGGGTGATTCGCTCTATGGTACGGCTGCTGGAAGGTCGCGGCTACATTTGCATGCGGTGAGGCTGTCGCTGGTGCATCCGGTAACGAATAAAGCTTTGCACTTTTGCAGCGAGCCGCCCTTTTGATCATTTTTGAACTGTTTACAAATTCGTGTGTTTTCTAGGTGGCAAATTGGACTTTTTGCCTGTACTTTGGTGGGGTTTGTGCCGTTCGAGTTGAGTGCAATGTCTCCAGTTACTGTTCCTTACCATTTTGTCATCCCTGCTATAATCTGCGCTGCGTGCTTGGCGGTGATTTTAGTTGGGAGGAAGCGTCTATTTGGGCGGCAGCGGGGAAGATGGTTTTGGACAAGTGTTGTTGTGTTTTTGTCGGTATATTTGTTGATTGTTGGCTCGGCTACGGTTGAGGATGTTTACGCTCAGTGGGATTTGAATCGGTATGACCTAAACCGAGATGGTTTTTTTGGTGGTGCAGAGCTGACGAAGCAGCAAGCGGATGCTATGGCCAGACTGGTGAATGATCTTGGCAGGAATCTTTCTGTGTTTACTGGTCTGTTGTTTGCTCTTGTTGTCTCGGTGGCTTTTTACATTGTTGCTGTCATTTGTGCGAAGGGGACGAAGGGATAGTTTGAGACGCGCTTTTTTGTATTGTAGGGTTAGTCGATAGGGCGATTAGTAAGCTATGGAGAGTTTACCTATGGAAAATCCCAGCATTCTTTCTCATGTTTCAATTGGCACGAATAATTTTGAGCGGGCGGTCGCTTTTTACGACAGGGTATTGGCGACGTTGGGATGTCAGCGGCTGATGGAGCATCCAGATGCGATGGCTTACGGAAAGGTGTATCCAGAATTTTGGGTGCAGACACCGTTTGACAATCGGACTGCGACGGTTGGGAATGGCACCCATGTTGGGTTTATTGCGCCTGATAAGGCTGCGGTTGATGCGTTTTATGAGGCTGCGATCGCAGCAGGTGCCGCAGAGGACGGTGCACCTGGTGGAAGGGAGGAATATGGCAAACCCTACTATGGTTGTTTTGTTCGAGATTTGGATGGGCACAAGGTAGAAGCTGCTTTTTGGGATGAGCAACTGGCGGAGGCGTAAATTCTCATCTGAGACTCAGCTTCGTGTGGTTAACCTGATGAGAGTGATTTCGAGTGGATTCCGTTATGAAGATGACTGTTTGTAGCCAGGTTGCGATCGCATTTTGCTTACTGGTGACAGCTGGCTGCACTGCTGGTACTGCCAGCAGCGATGGGATTGGGAATGTGCCAGAGACCCAGGGTGAGATCACGCTCCAAACTTCTGTCGTCACCGATTCCAATAAAACTGAAGCTGACACTGCTCAAGATATTGCACAGGTCGATACCACAGACTTACGCTATTTCGAGGATGGCGAAGGGTTAGCGATTCGTGGTACGGACCCAGTGGCCTACTTTACGGAAGGAGCAGCCGTACCGGGTCGCTCGGAGTTTGCTTACACTTGGGGAAATGCGACTTGGCAATTTGCCAGCGCAGAAAATCGAGATTTATTTGCGGCCAGTCCCGAGCAATATGCACCTCAGTACGGGGGATTTTGCGCTTGGGCTGTGAGTCAGGGGTATACGGCTTCAATTGACCCCAACGCCTGGCGAATTGTGGATGGTCGGTTGTATTTGAACTATAGCCAAGCGGTGCAGCAGCAATGGGAGCAGGACATCCCTGGCAATATTGGCAAGGCCGATGCGAACTGGCCTAGCGTGCTGACTGAGTCTTGAGAGCGAAGCATTTATGAATGCAGTTACTAACCACTGCGATGATTGGGTTACAGCCGCCAAAAACTAGATCCTCAAGAAAATTACTAACAGACAGATTATTGATAGACGTCTCAATTAAGACAAAAAGTCTCTCATTAAGACCTAAAGTAGTTTTTCTGAGTCTCAACATAAGACGCCTTGATTGGATAAGAAGAAATGAAGAGGGTGTAGTGCATGCAAATATAAAAGGATGTGCGTGAAAGTGAAAGAGATATGGTTCTGTGAAAGATACTGGGCTTGAGAGCTGATAACTACCTAGACAATACTGGGACGACTGACTAATTTGTTGTGGTTCTCGGAAGGGACAATTTCTGAAGAGGCGATTTCTATGGACGCTAAACAGTTAATTCTTCTGGGGCCACCGGGTGCAGGGACAGAGAAGTATGCAATCTCACTCACTGAAAAATGGCAGGTTCCTGTAATTTCTATGCAAGGTGTTATTCGGGACGCTGTTGTACAGGGCACTGATATGGGCGAGACTATTCGTGCTTCTAGGGAGAAGTCTGAGCCGATTTCGGATGAGTTGTTGTTGAAGCTTTTGAAAAAGCGCTTTGAGCAGCCGG
>JBCBJS010000041.1:0-42305 GCA_038523095.1 Cyanobacteria bacterium J06626_6 | reverse complement strand
ATTTGCTTTGGAGGAATTAATTAATCGCTCTGTAGATTTGGTAGTTAGACAATCTGTAGAGCAGAGCGAGAACTGGATTCGCCGGAAGGAGATTCTATCAACAGCACGCACCATATATGAACAGAGATAAGGCTTGGATCCTAGATATAGATATTGCTGCCAAGCGTGTGATGAAATTTTCTTCAGATTTGACGAAGGCTGAACTCATTACAAACGAAGAAAAGCAATCGGCTGTTATCTATCAGCTTATTATTATTGGTGAAGCGACGAAACGATTGTCATCAGACTTTCGTCAAGAGCACCCATATATTGATTGGAAGCGTGCCTCTGGCATGAGAGATATCTTGACGCACCAGTATGACAAGATAGATTTCGATATCTTGTGGAATGTCGTCAGCCATGAGATTCCCGCGTTGGTGAATTCTATAGCGCCGCTGCTGCCATAATCCTTGCGCCTAGTCTTACTTATTTGATAGCGAATTCAGCCAGTTCAACCCTCAAGAGATGTACCTTTAGCCCTTGCAGTTCAGCGCAGAAGTATCGAGGCCTGTTACGGTTTTGAAAAAGCTCGCCAGTCGTGCCGTTATGCGCGCCACGCCGCCTTCTCTGTTGGATTCTACGTTTATGGGCAAAACGGGGTCGTGTAAAGAGAGGCGAAGGAGAAACCAGCCATCTTCGGTGGGTGAGGTGCAAGCCATGCGGATGCCTTCGTAGTTGTTGGGTACGATTTGCCAGTCGTCTTGTGCTTCTGAAAAAAACTGCAGATCTTCGATTATCTTGTTGCCACGTGCCTTGAAGTCTGTTGCTAAAATTTTTAGCCGATATTCTTCACTTTCAATGGGCTCTTTCAAGTCAGCAATCAAGTCTGTGATAACCTTGCCTGACTGCTTTGCCAGCGCTAGCTCTACCAGCAGCTTACTCACCAAATAAGCCCCATCGTCGAGGAAATAATTTTCCTTCATCGCACCATGGCCGGAGGTCTCGATGGCTAGCCAAGATTCCTGACCTGCTTCGTTCAGCCGAATGGCTTCATTGATTACGTTTTTATAGCCGCGTTTGAACCGATGGTGCACGCCGCCTAGGTCAGTGATGAATTGGGCTAAGCCGTCTGAGGTGATGGAATCGGTGACGACTGTAGAGCCTGGATGCTCGCGGAGGACCACTGCAGAAATCAGCGCGATTAGGCGATTTCTGTTGAGTTCGTTGCCTTGGGGGTCTACCGCGGCGGAACGATCCACATCCGTATCGAAGATAATGCCAAAATCGGCGCTGCTGTCTAACACGGCTTGTTGAATAGCCGCCATGGCTTCTTTGTTCTCTGGGTTTGGAATGTGATTTGGGAAGGTGCCATCAGGATCTAAAAACTGGCTGCCCGTGGTGTCAGCGCCCAAGGGTGCAAGCACCTTATCGGCGTAAAAGCCGCCTGCACCGTTGCCAGCATCCACAACAATGTGCAAGCCCCTCAGCGGCTGGTCATAATGGTCTGGATGATTCACGGCCTGACGGATTTGCTGCACTAGGCCATCTGCATACACTGAGATAAAGTCCCGTGAGATCAGCTCACCTTGTGTGGCTGCGGTGAGAAAGTCGTTTTGGCTGGAGAGAAAGAGAATGTCAGAGATGTCTGACTTGTTGAGGCCGCCTTGGGCTGTAAAAAATTTGAGCCCGTTGCGGTTGAAGGGGAGGTGGCTAGCGGTGAGCATGATGCCACCATCACACAGGTAGCCTGGGGTAACGGTGCTCATGAACATGGCAGGGGTGGATGCGATCGCAAAGTCGTACACCTTCGTGCCCAAATCTCTCATCCCCCCAGAGACAGCCGTCATCATAGCCGGTCCAGAAATTCGACTGTCTCTGCCGACAGAAACGGTCAGGTCTACGGTTGCTTTCCCGAGCGTTTTGGCCAGCCAGCCAGCAAATCCTTGCCCTATTTGGTAAGCTACTTCAGGCGTGAGGTTTACGGTCTCTCCAGGCACACCCTCTACTGTAACGCCTCGAATATCTGAGCCATTTTGTAGTGCCTGCCAGTTGAACGAGCGCTCAGAAGTCGCAAGGGGAGTAGTCATGTCGATACCTTCAGGTATTTACTAACGATTTGAGAACGGTCAGCGTGCCATCAACTGTCACTAACTGTTTAGCTGTCAACTGTTCATAAGTCAATTTTGTATTGTACTTGTATTGTAAGAGGCCTATGCGGAGTTCAAACCTGCATCGTTAGTATTACGCCGACAGTGCAATGAACAAGTGCAATAGCAGAGCAGACATAACTGCTTGAGGGACTTTATGCGACTAGGTGAATTGATAGCATTCAACAAAACTGCCGTGCTAAAGCTTGCTCAGCTAGGCGGGCTTATCCCGGCTGAGAGTGTTTTGAGCGCTGCGAGCTATCGCAGTATTTTGAGCTTGGCAAGTGTCGGCAGTTTGTTGAGCATTGGCAGTGCGGGCAGCATTCTGAGTATCTGTAGCGCGGGCAGCATTTTGAGTATTGGCAGTGCGGGTAGCATTTTGAGTTTTATGAGTGCAGGCAGCGTACTGTCTGCGCTGAGTATTGGCAGTTGCTTAAGTTTTTTGAAAAAATGCGCTTCAGAACAGCCGTAAGCGCCTGCTGTTGACAATGATGCAAAGCTATTGCGATACTGATTAACTTAGTTTGAATTAATTGCTAAGAGATAGATTTTTGAATTAAACGGGTGCTGTTTGTTTCTAGCTTTATTTAAAGGTGTCGATGGGCTTATGAGGATTAGTAACCTTTGAGCACTCTCCTATGAAAATCTTTTCAATGTCAGAGGCAGTGTTGATGGTTGTAAGGCTTGGTAGTGTGGCTACTCTTAGCCTGATGGCAGCTAGACTGATGGCAGCTTCCGCGCAAGCAGCAGCCTTGGTCCCTAGCGATTTGGATCAGTTGGACCTAGGCGCCAAGATTGTCGGCCCTGTAGGGCCTGAAGTCGAGACGACGTTTATCAACGCTGCGGGTGAAGGAATTGGCGATTTGGTGAGCAGCGTGTCTTGTCCCTTTGGCTTCGATAGCTGTTTGCCACCTGAGAACCCTGCTGGCACTACTTACACATACATTCACGTGGTGACGCCGGGCATCGATCTCCCCAACGATCCGCCTTTCCCAGCGCCCGATACGGTCCTCCCTCTAGACGATGCTGAGGTCTTCCGCCTAGCGTTTCCGGCCACTGGGTTCAATGGTGTGGCTGGATATAGCTTTTCGGAGGCAGAGGCGGCCCTTGGCAGTGAGCATGCGCCAACTGTGGAGAAGACTAAAGACGGCGGCCTAGTGTGGCGCATTCCGACGCTGGCTGATTGGAGTAGCGGCGAGCGCATTACCTTTTTCTGGCAGACCAGTCAAAACCCGAGTGGCCCGGGCGGTACCTACGGCTTGGCTGGGGAAGATGCCACCGGGGATGAACAGTCGGGAACGGCTGCTGGGCCGTTGCCCATGCTGTTTCGGACGAGCCGAGTCCCTGAACCTAGTGCGATCGCCCCTTTGTTGCTATTGGGCGCGGGCCTCCTCTCCCTAGGGACCCTCCGGCGATAAACAAACCACCCGAAAGCCAATGTCGTCAGTTCTGTTGTGAAATGGATAGGTAAGCCGATAGGCCGCGCGACAGTTGGTCGGCAGATAGAACCAGCTACCGCCCCTCAGCGACTTTTGCTGCCCGGAGAGCCTTTGCATGTTGCCGTTGGCCGTGTTGTTTTGGTCGAGCGCCTGCCAACCGTCTAGGCACCATTCCCAAACATTTCCGTGCATGTCATAGAGTCCGAAGGCATTGGGCGGAAAGCAGCCGACTTCAGTGGTTCTCTCCCGGTATCTACCCTTGGGACCCCTACCGTAGCTGTAGTTGCCGTTGTAGTTGGCTAGGTCGGGCGTCAGAGTTTCTCCAAAAGAAAAGGGTGTTGTGGTGCCTGCGCGGCAAGCATACTCCCATTGGCTGCTACTGGGCAGCTGGTAGGTGCGGCCAGTTTGCTGGGAAAGCCGCTGACAGAATTTGACTGCGTCGGTCCAAAAGATGTTTTCAATCGGCTGTAGGGGCTTTTTTATCTGGGTTGTACTGTAGGGCGCAGCCTGCGGCGCGATCACTTTTGGACCCATCACCGCTTTCCACTGAGACTGGGTAACGGTGTACTTTCCCATCCAAAATTCAAAAACTCTCTTTTCGCGCTGGGGGTACTCATTGTCATTGGCTTCTTTTTCTCCTCTAGCAGCGCCCATCCTAAAAGTGCCGCCGGGAATGCGCACCATCTCCATTGCAATGCCTTTGCCCAGATCTTCAGTAAATATCTTGGCTTCGTGCCGGTGGGTTTTGACCATGTTGCCCTGCGGGCTGACGCGTACAGTTTTGAAGCGAAATGTTGAATACTGCGCGGGAACAGAGGGTTTTGCTTTGACTCTGGCAGAGGACACCCAGCGCTGGGTTGCCGCTGTGCGAGTGGCTTTGGGCGTTCGCTGTGTAGCGGTCTTAGGCGGAGAGGATGTATGTGATCGGGCCGTGTGGCCGAGCACCTGCTGCTCTACAGCCTGCACATCTTCATCCCGTAAGCTGAGCAGCCTTTGCAGATCTTTGAGGTCTTGTATGGCGATGTCATTGAGGGGGTAGGCAAATGTTTTTTCAGCTTCTAGGGCCTTTGTATAGAGAGCTAGGTGCTTTTGCCTTTCCCGGTAGGGGCGAAGTATTGCATCTTCGATGGCTTTGGCCTGAATGTCTGAGAGACCGAGGCGCTGTTGCCACTGGCTGAGAACGGCCATACCTGCTGGGCCAATGGTGCCATTGCGCACTTTCTTTTGCACTTGCTTGCGATAGCGCTGTTCGTTGTTGATTTGGACATTGGCGATCGCAATTTGATAGCCCTGCTGCCGGTTGAATATGGCAGGCTGCATGGCAGGCGCAGCCACTTCTACCTGCGCTTTTACATACTCGTGCAGGTTCTGCGCAGAGATATAGCTCTGCCCGTCCGGGGCCGCGCCACCGGTCTTGAGCCCCTCTACTAGGTAGCGGGTATATACCGAGAGCGTCTCGCCTTCTTTTTCTAGGGCGTAGCGGGCTGATGTGGAGGCGGTCAGCACGCACCATCCCTTGCCGCCTAGCTGGGCTTCTATGTCGATGCTACTGTCATTCATCGTTAAGAAGCCATCGGCAAAGGCCGCTCCAAAGCAGCAGTCTAAAATGACAACTTTTCTTTCTGCGCGGGCGTTACTAAGCTCTCGCCTAAGAAAATCTGCTTCTACAGCGGTGCCCGCGTTGGGCCGACCGCTGGGAAAGAGTTCTGTTTGGCTAGTGGTGAGATAGAAGTCACCGGTCATGTTTTTGAGTCCGTGGCCGGTGAAATAAAAAAGAATGAGGTCCTGCTTGGTGAGCTGTGCGAAGGTTTCGGATATGCGCGATCGCATTTCACCCACGTTGGGATTGGTCAGAGCAACCACTTCATCAAACTTGCCAATCTCAGAACTGGCCAAAACTGCTTCCATGGCTTCCACCCCGTTTAGCGGGCACTGAAGCGACTTGAGCCCTGTGCCATACTCACCAACTCCAATCAGTAATGCAATTTTTCTGACCATTTAACGACTGCGTGCTGTAGATACTGAAGGTGAACGGGCGACGATAGGAACGTTAAAGGCTGATGGGAAAAGCTTTTGAGTCATCCTGATAGAGACGAGTGACGCAGGGAGAGAATTTTGAAGCCATCTGTTAAGCAAACAGTTTCGACCATCGGTCTCGGCCATGGGTTTCGTTGTTCTATATAAATGACACCTTGATTCAATTTTGTTTGATTTTGTAATCAACTTGTAGCCGATTATGCAAGCTTCGCAAAATATTTACTCAAAACCTGCGAAAAGGCGGTTTAACACCCATCGAAAGACCGCGAAATTGCCGAGCATAAAGGTGTTTCTCAATTGTGAAGCGTGGACAGTAGCTATCAGTATTTTCACCTGTCCAATGTCACCACTGGCATGGTTACTACGGAGACAGACTGTTATAAATACGACCTATAGACGCTGTGTCAATTTATAAACTGGCACTCAATAGAGAAGCATGTCACTGTAACTTTTCTCTCTTTTTGTCGTTTCCTTTTTGATTCGCGAGCAGCAACCAACAGATTATCGGTCAATTATGTGACCCAAAAGGAAAGTCTGCTCGTTATCTTACTCACCACAGTGCTTGGTTCTGTAGGCGATGTCTTCTGAAGTTTGCTTGAGTTCTGAGTAGAGCGCCTGATTGTAAAAGGCCACTCTCCAATTATTTGCTTGCATGAGCTGAGCGGCGAAATCAGAATATTCTGTATTGACTAATTCAATGTCTCTAAAGTCTGCGCAGGCTAGATCCGCGTGTTGAAGAATTGACTGATCGAGTTTAGAGTTAGAGAAATTGACATGGGTCAAAATTGCTCCTGTAAAGTTTGTACTGCGCAGATCGGAGTTGATAAGCGCTGCATTAGTCAAGTCAGTTCTCATTCCCTGTTTGTAAGGATGATTTTCTGTCCCGATTTTGAGTACAAATTCTTTTTCAAAATCTTTGAGATCTTCCGGTAGAACTGCTGAAAAGTTTGCTCCAATCATAGAAGCATTCTCAAAGGTAGAGGCCTGTAGCTGAGCGCCTCGAAAAATCGACCTTTCCAGACGAATGCACGTACTTTCTTCTTGGTATTTGGCATTCTGAAAGCAAGATTCTGACGCGCTGTCAGTTTGCTCTGATAGAGATTGACCATTCTGCGATCTAAACTCAAACGGCCAAAACCCCCTCCGTTCAAACGAAGTGAAGATGTTGCTATTTATTTTTTGTAGGTTCTCTAAGCCTAGATTAAGCAGATTAAGATTTGCAGATCTGACGTTGAGTCCGTTGAGCGATACTTCCTGAGATGCGAGATTCTCAATTGACTCCTTCCTCCCAAATCCCGCAATTTCACCTTCATGCTCATCAATATTTCTCCAGGACTCTTGGACTATCTTTTTCCGTTCCAGCTGATTTTGTTCTTCAATTAATTGATTCTGTGATTCTAGCTTCTCCATGAATTCAACGACTGAAATGATAGCCGTTGCCAGACCAATCACCGGAATCCAAAAGCTAATGAATTTCGATATGTAAGTAAAACCTTGAGAAGTTTTCTTGGCCGGGATTCTCCAGAAATTTCCCTTGTGAATATCTTCGTAGTATATCTTTTTGATCTGTGATTCAGGAATTTGATGCTCTGCAGCAATGCTACAAATCGCCGCATTCACTAAAACTGTGCTGTCTTTTTTCCTGAGTTCGTAGAGACTTTCTAGCTGCTGCTGAATCTTTAAGAAGTCAGTCTTTGAGGATTGCGAATCGACAGAACTGTTGCCTACTGACCCAACAGGCCCAGGGGGTTCTTTTGAGGTGGGTTTGTCGGCGTTGGGTTGTGGCTTCATGAATAAAAAAGCTGATCTTTCAACAGCTTGAGCCGCTTCGAGCAGAAAGTCAGAAGCGGTCCAAGTGCGCCTATTGTTTAACTGGTGTTTTATGGGTTTTTAACTGGTGTTTTACGGGAGTTCAGTTGCGCCCATTAGGTAGCGATCGCACTCCCTAGCAACCCCTCGCCCTTCATTGATTGCCCACACAATCAAGCTCTGCCCTCGCCGGCAGTCGCCCGCCGCGAAAACACCTGGTTTGTTCGTTCTGTAGTCCTCGTGCTCTGCCTGAATATTGCTACGGGCTGTCTTCTCTAGGCCTAAGGTATCCAGCAAAGGCGATTCAGGCCCTAGGAAGCCCATTGCCAGCAGCACTTGCTGAGCGGGGATGACGACTTCACTACCCGGAACGTGAATAGGTGTAAAGCGACCGTTTTCATCGCGCTCCCACTGCACTTCGACAGTATGGACGGCAGCGACGTTGCCATTCCCGTCCCCTTCAAACTTGGTGGCGGTTCTCACATAGGCACGCGGGTCGTCGCCAAAGAGAGCCTTTGCTTCTTCTTGCCCGTAGTCAAGCCGGTAAATTTTGGGCCACTCAGGCCAAGGGTTACTCGCCGCACGAATTTCGGGCGGCTTCGGCATAATCTCTAGCTGATTGATGCTTTTACAGCCCTGGCGAATAGAGGTGCCCACACAGTCAGTGCCCGTATCCCCACCCCCGATAATCACCACATCTTTACCGGCCACAGAAATGTAGCCTTCGCCAGGCCGACCATCCAGTACAGCCTGCGTATTTGCCGTCAAAAACTCCATGGCGAAGTTGATGCCGTTGAGCTCTCGCCCTTCGATCGGGAGGTCTCTAGGCCGGGTAGAACCGGTGCAGAGAATAACCGAATCGAAGTCATTCAGCAGCTTCTCGGCGGGGAGATCTTTGCCTACTTCGGTACTGCAAACGAAGGTGATCCCTTCTGCTTCGAGAACATCGAGTCGTCGACGGACAATGTCCTGCTTGTCGAGCTTCATGTTTGGAATGCCGTAGGTCAGCAGCCCGCCAGGCCGGTCGGCACGCTCGTACACAGTGACGGTATGGCCTGCTTTGTTAAGCTGGTCAGCTGCTGCCAAGCCCGCCGGGCCTGAGCCGACAACCGCAACCTTTTTCCCTGTTCTTTTTGCTGGTGGGCGGGGGACTATCCAGCCCTCGGCCCAGCCTTTTTCAACAATGGAGTACTCGATATTTTTGATAGTCACCGGTGGATTGGTCAGGCCCAAAACGCAAGACCCTTCACAGGGCGCAGGACAAACCCGCCCGGTAAATTCTGGAAAGTTGTTGGTTTTGTGGAGCCGGTCTAGTGCTTCTCTCCAGAGACCTCGATAGATCAAATCATTCCACTCGGGGATGAGATTGTTGATGGGGCAGCCGCTGGCCATGCCGCTGATGAGTTCGCCTGTATGGCAGAAGGGGGTGCCACAGTCCATGCAGCGGGCGCCCTGGGTCTGAAGATTCTCTTCGGGCATAGGGAGATGAAATTCGTCCCAATTGCGAATGCGATCTTTGGGAGAGATTTCTGAGGGCGCTTCCCGCAGATGTTCGATAAAGCCAGTTGGTTTTCCCATGTTGTTGTTAGTGAGGAGCAGTGTTGTTGTGAGATGAAGTACTTATGAGATTAAGTACTTGTGAGAGGGATCGCGATGAGAGGGATAGCTTGCTGACAGCGTGGCTATGCTAGCTTCCGCTGACTCGGGCAAGGTCTCTGGCATTCTCTTCGAAGGCGGCGGACATGGCTTCGTCATTACTAAGGCCAGCGTCGAGAGCTTTTTGAATGTGCTGCAAGACGCGCTTGTAGTCGCGAGGCATCACTTTTACAAACTTGGGCAGCGTCGTCTCCCAGGTGTCTAAGAGAGACTGGGCTTTGTTGCTACCGGTGTAGTCCACATGCTGTTGAATTTTCTCTCGGAGTAGCTGACTTTCTGCGTCTGTCTCAACGCGCTCTAGGCCGACCATTTCGGTATTGCAGCGAGCGGCAAAGTCACCCGCTTCGTCAAGGACGTAGGCGACGCCGCCACTCATGCCCGCGGCAAAGTTGCGCCCGGTGCGACCGAGAATAATCGCCTTGCCGCCGGTCATATATTCGCAGCCGTGGTCGCCAACCCCTTCTACGACGGCCTCAGCGCCAGAATTTCTTACGCAGAAGCGCTCACCGGCCTGGCCGTTGATATAGGCTTCGCCGCTGGTGGCACCGTAGAAGGCCACATTCCCCGTGACGATATTGTCTTCTGCTACCAGCGGCGAGGACCGCGGCGGAAAGAGAATAATTTTGCCGCCGCTAAGGCCTTTGCCGAGATAGTCGTTGGCATCGCCTTCGAGTTTAAGCGTCATGCCTTTTGGGATAAACGCGCCAAAGCTCTGCCCGGCAGTCCCTTGGAAGTGGAGCTGCACGGTGTCTTCTGGGAGGCCCTGCCAGTGCTTTTTGGTGATTTCGTTACCGACTATGGTGCCGACAACGCGATGGATGTTGCGAATGGGCAGTGTCGCTTCAACCGGCTCTCCTTTTTCGATGGCAGGCTGGCAGATTTCCAACAGACGGGTGATATCGAGCGACTTGTCGAGGCCGTGGTCTTGCGCTTGGGTGCAGTAGCGCCCCACTTCTGGCCCCACTTCTGGCTGGTGTAGCAGCGGCGTGAGGTCGATGCCTTTGGCTTTCCAGTGGTCGATAGCCGTTTTGGGGGCTAGCATGTCGGTGCGGCCCACCATCTCATCGAGGGTACGGAAGCCCAGCTCTGCCATGATTTCGCGGGTTTCTTGCGCGATAAATTTCATAAAGTTAGCGGCGTAGGCCGGATCCCCGTTGAACTTGCTGCGCAGGTCGGGATTTTGGGTGGCGACACCCACCGGGCAGGTGTTGAGATGGCAAACCCGCATCATGATGCAGCCCAGGGTGACCAGTGGCGCAGTGCTAAAGCCGAATTCTTCTGCGCCGAGGAGAGCTGCGATCGCCACATCCCTTCCCGTCTTCATCTGCCCATCGGTCTCAATCACAATCCGACTGCGCAAATTGTTCAATACCAAGGTCTGGTGAGTTTCTGCCAGGCCTAGCTCCCAGGGCAAGCCCGCATGCTTAATTGACGTTTGCGGGGATGCGCCTGTGCCGCCGTCAAAGCCAGAAATAAGCACGACATCAGCGTGGGCCTTGGCAACACCTGCTGCAATGGTGCCCACCCCGACCTCGGAGACGAGTTTGACGCTGACCCGCGCCGCCCGGTTTGCATTCTTCAGGTCATGAATTAGCTCCGCGAGATCTTCAATCGAGTAGATGTCGTGGTGGGGGGGCGGTGAAATGAGCCCCACACCCGGCGTAGAATTTCGCACTTTGGCAATCCAGGGATACACCTTGCGTCCCGGCAGCTGGCCGCCTTCGCCAGGCTTTGCCCCCTGGGCCATCTTGATCTGAATCTCTTTGGCTTGGGAAAGGTACAGGCTACTGACGCCGAAGCGCCCAGAGGCGACTTGCTTAATCGCGCTGTTTTTAGAATCGCCCTGTTCATTGGTCCAGGTGTAGCGAGCAGGATCTTCACCGCCTTCTCCGGTATTCGATCTGCCACCGATGCGGTTCATTGCGATCGCCAGTGTCTCGTGCGCCTCTTGCGAAATCGACCCGTAGCTCATCGCCCCAGTCTTAAAGCGCTTCATAATCGCTTCAATCGGCTCGACCGCTTCAATGGGGATCGGCTGCTGCGGCGTAAATTCTAAAAGATCGCGCAGGCGGAAGAACTGCTTGCCCTGCTCATTTACCAGTGCAGAGTACTTTTTGAACAGATCGTAATTGCCGTCGCGGGTGGCTTGCTGCAGGAGGTGAATGCTCTGCGGGCTCAGCAAATGCGCCTCACCATCCTTTCTCCACTGGTATTCGCCGCCTACATCTAGCGTGGCTGCGTTGTGGCTGCCCGCTTCGACTCTGTCGGGAAAAGCATGGCGATGCCGCTGAATGGCTTCCTGGGCAAGCACATCCAAGCCGACGCCCTGAATGCGAGATGCCGTCCAAGTAAAATACTTGCCGATGACTGAGTCGTTTAGGCCAATAGCTTCAAAAATCTGCGCGCCTCGATAGCTCTGCAGGGTAGAAATGCCAATTTTAGAGGCGACTTTGACCACGCCCTTGGTGGCAGCTTTGATGTAGTTTTTGCAGGCTTCGGCGTAGGAGACATCGCGCAGCAGATTTTCATCGATCATCCGCTGGAAGGTCTCAAAGGCCATGTACGGGTTAATGGCACCGCAGCCATAGCCAAGCAGGACCGCGAAGTGATGAACTTCTCTAGGTTCTCCCGATTCGAGCACGATGCCCACACGGGTACGGGTGCCATTGCGGATGAGGTGGTGGTGCAGGCCTGCGACCGCTAGCAATGCCGGAATAGGGGCTCGGTTTTGAGCAATTTCACGGTCGGAGAGAATGAGAATCTCGTGGCCTGCTGCGATCGCCTCATCGGCCTTCATGCAGAGCGCTTCCATCGCGCCGCTCAGCCCCGCTTCACCCGCATCCGGGTCAAACAAAATGGGCAGTACGGCTGTTTTAAAAGGCTCATTGTGCTTAATTTTGGCCAGCTCATCATTGGTGATGAAAGGGGTTTTTAGCTGCAGTAGTCGGCAGCTTTCGGGGGTGGGGTCGAGCAGGTTTCGCTCCGATCCTATGGTGGTGGTTGCTGAAGTGATAATCGCTTCCCGAATGGAGTCGATGGGGGGATTGGTTACCTGGGCAAACAGCTGCTGAAAATAGTTGTAGAGCAGCTTGGGGCGATTGGAGAGAACAGGTAGAGGGGTATCTGTGCCCATTGCACCAATGGCTTCTACACCGTTTTTGCCCATGGGCGCAAGCAGCATGCGCAACTCTTCAAAGGTGTAGCCAAATGCCATTTGCCTGCGGGTGATGGCTTCCGGGCTAGTCTCTATTTCAGGGTCTGCTGCCGGTGGGCTAGCAGGTAGCTCATCCAAGGTGATGAGGTTTTGATCAAGCCAATCGCGGTAGGGCTGAGCGCTCGAAATCTGTTGTTTTATCTCTTGGTCAGAAATGATTGTTCCAGCTTCTGTGTCGACCAAGAACATTTTGCCGGGCTCTAGGCGACCCTTTTCAATCACGTCTTCTGGGGAAACAGGCAGCACCCCAGCTTCAGATGCCATAATCACCCGGTCGTCTTTGGTGACGTAGTAGCGACCGGGTCTGAGACCGTTGCGGTCTAGCACTGCGCCCATCTGGGTGCCATCGGTAAAGGCGATGGAGGCCGGGCCATCCCAGGGCTCTATCAGGCAGGCATGGTACTCATAAAAGGCTTTTTTCTGTTCGTCCATGGTCTTGTGGCCAGACCAGGGCTCGGGCACCATCATCATCAGGGCGTGGGGCAGCGATCGCCCGCTCAAGGCCAGCAGCTCCAGCGTATTGTCAAAAATAGTCGAGTCGCTACCGTTGATATTAATCAGCGGCTTTGCTCGCTCAAGCTCTTCACCAAACAGCCCAGATTCAAACATCGACTGGCGAGCGGTCATCCAGTTAATGTTGCCGCGCAGGGTGTTTATTTCGCCGTTGTGGGCGATGTAGCGGTAGGGGTGCGATCGCTCCCAGCTTGGAAAGGTATTGGTACTAAAGCGCGAATGCACCAGCGACAGCGCGCTCTCCATATCCGGATCGCTAAGGTCCAGGTAGTACTGCCCGACCTGAATAGGCATCAGCATGCCCTTGTACACGATGGTGCGGCAGGACATACTAGCCACATACCAGTAGCCATCTATCTTTTCGCCGCGAATGGCTCTATGGGCCAGCTTGCGAATCACGTAGAGCTTGCGCTCAAGAGCCAGCTCATCAGCCGCTTCACCCAGCGTGCCTCGCCCAATAAAAGCCTGCTGCATGAAAGGCTCACTCGCCTGCGCAGTAGGCCCTAGGGTGGCATTATCTGTTGGCACATCTCGCCAACCCAACACTTCCAAACCAGCTTCAGCGACTACTTTGGCAAAGGCTTCCCGACCCTTTTCCCTCGCGGTAGCCTCAGGGCTTGCGTAGATCATCGCCACGCCATACTGCCCGGCGGCTGGCAGCTCAATGCCCTCCGCAGCGGCTACTTTGGCCATGAAGCGGTGAGAAATCTGCATCAGAATGCCCGCGCCATCACCGGTATTCGGCTCCGCACCAACAGCCCCTCTGTGATCCAGATTCAGCAGAATCGTGAGACCTTGCTGAACAATATCGTGGGAGGCTTTTCCCTTCATTTGCACGACGAAGCCAACGCCGCAGGCGTCATGTTCATGTTGCGGGTCGTAAAGGCCTTGTCGAGGGGGCGCAGACAGTTGATTTTGGAGACTGTTCACAGTTTGGTCGGAGGGAGCCATCGCAAAAAGACCAGGAAGAGAATACAAGCAATAAGACGTAGATCAAAGCGGAATCAGCGTGCCCTTTCAGCCATCGTAGATACAGTTCTTTGGATGGAATCTTCTCAAAAGCTGAAAATCCGCTGCAAAAAGAATAATGATGCAGATGAGCGACTGAATGCTATGAATTCCATATAATTGTTATCTACGCTACCTAGTCCAGTTGAACAGGGCGTTGCATAACAATAAATGGATTTTTATTGTCTACCAAGAGCGGTGATACGGATAAATGGCTTAACAAAAACAATAGATGCCGTAATAAAAGCACCGATATTGTTACGAAATATTCTCCAGCGCTTTGCCGCTGGAAAGACACTGGCAAGGTGATGACAAAAGGCAGACGGTTTTTGATGCGTGCCTAGCCGAAAAACTACCAAGCTTTGCCTTGGAAAAGACATGTGAAAAAGACCGAACTCTCAGAAGAGGAGCAGCAGCTTCGCCCGGTTAAACTGCCAAAAAACGCTGGATGACATCGCTGCTCAGCTGACTGGCTTCTCCCGAATCAACGATGCCCCCTTTTTGCATGGCGTAGTAATAGTCGGCCTGCTGGGCGAAGTGCAGGTGCTGCTCTACGAGCAAGACAGAGACGCCGCTGGTCTCTACGATCTGGCGAACGGCGTTTTCGATATCGAGAATAATGGAGGGTTGGATGCCTTCGGTAGGCTCATCGAGCACGAGCAGCTGGGGGCGACCCATCAGGGCGCGGGCGATCGCTAGCTGTTGCTGCTGGCCGCCACTGAGGTCGCCGCCCATCCGAGAAAGCATTTGCTTGAGAACTGGAAAGAGCTGCAGAATGTCTTCTGGGATCGCCGAATTGAGCGGGTTGCCTGTCTTTCGGACATTGGCTTCTAGGCCAATGAGGAGATTTTCTTTGACGGTGAGCCGGGGAATGATTTCTCGACCCTGGGGCACATAGCCGATGCCGAGCTTAGCGCGGCGGTTGGTCGCTAGGGGAAGCAGCGATCGCCCCTGGTAGTCGATCTGTCCGCTGCGGGGGGCGAGCAGGCCCATGACGGTTTTGAGCAGGGTCGTTTTACCGACGCCATTGCGACCGATGAGGCACACCATCTTGCCCTGGGGAATCGTCATGTCTACGTCGCGTAGGATGTGGCTTTCGCCGTAGTACACGTTGAGCCCGGAGATTTGCAGCGTGGCTGCGGGCTGGGGTTTGGAAAAAGTGGGTGCAGGCGTTGTTTGGACCATGGTGCTAGCTGCGAAATAAGGACGGTGCTCTTTTTCAGGTGTAGACGGAGATGGCGAGCAGCACTCAACCGACTGTGGTTGAGTGCTGCAGGTGGTCGTAACCTAGCGGGTCTTCTGCGACCACACCCGGGTAGGCAGCCCCCAGACGTAGATAAAGCCTTCGGCTGCCTTGTGGTCAAACTGATCGTCGGCGCTGTAGGTGGCTAGCTCTTCTGAGTACAGCGCATTGGTAGATTTGCGACCAGCCAGAACCGCGTTCCCCTTAAACAGCTTGACACGTACGGTGCCAGAAACCCGCTCCTGGGTTTGACTGATGAAGGCGTCGAGGGCGGCTTTGAGCGGGCTATACCAGAGTCCGTTGTAAATCATCTGGCTGTAGGACTGCTCAATATTGCGCTTGTACTGGGTGACATCGCCTGTGAGGGTGAGGCTTTCGAGATCCCGGTGCGCAGCGATTAGGACGAGCAGCGCAGGTGCTTCGTAAATTTCCCTAGACTTGATGCCGACTAGCCGGTTCTCGATCATGTCGATGCGACCAATGCCGTGATTGCCAGCGAGGGTGTTGAGCTGGGTGATCAGGTCTATGGGGGAAAGGGCGTTGCCGTTGAGGCTAATTGGGAGGCCCTTTTCAAAGCCGATTTCTACGTATTCGGGTTCGTCTGGGGTATCTGCGATCGCCCGGGTCATCACAAAGACTTCTTCAGTGGGCTCATTCCAAGGATCTTCTAGGGGGCCAGCTTCGATAGAGCGGCCTAGCAGGTTGCGGTCAATGCTGTAAGGAGAGGATTTTTTGACGGGGAAGGTAAGGCCAAACTTTTCACCGTAGGCCATGGCTTCTTCGCGGCTCATGCCCCACTCGCGGGCGGGTGCTAATACTTTGAGATTGGGGTTGAGGGCTGCGATCGCAACATCAAATCGCACCTGGTCGTTGCCCTTACCCGTACAGCCGTGGGCGACGGCGTCGGCACCGTACTTTTCAGCGGTTTCGACCAGCAGCTTGGCAATCAGTGGCCGGGCTAGAGCCGTGGAAAGGGGGTAGCGGTTTTCGTAAAGCGCATTGGCTTGAATGGCCGGAAAGGCATAGTCGGTAATGAACGACTCTGTAACGTCGGTCACAACAGATTCAGCTGCGCCGCAGTCGATGGCCTTCTTGCGAATAGGCTCTAGCTCATCTCCCTGTCCGAGGTCGGCGGCTAGCGTAATAACTTCTTTAACGCCAAATTCTTCTTTGAGGTAAGGAATGCAGACCGTAGTATCTACGCCCCCCGAATATGCCAAAACAACTTTATCTGCGCGGCCCATGTCTGATTTTGTCCGTATGTGAAGTGATCAGGTTCATATTATGTCAGTCGGCGCGTTTTCAAAGAAGTTCATTGCTAACGGCGCTATAAAACGAGCAAGTCAAGAAATAAAATAGTATGGAGGGTGGACGCCCACTAGAGTGCTTTAAGTATTGAGCCTATGTTTTTCAGCGTTGTCATTCCGACTTACAACCGTAAGCCAATTTTAGAAAAGTGCCTGCGCGCTATGGAAAACCAGGTGCTACGGCCAGATGGGCCCGTGGAAGGCTACGAAATTGTTCTGGTGGATGATGGCTCGACCGATGGCACGGTGGAGTGGATCAGGGCTAGCGCGGCGGAATTTCCCCACGTGGTTCTCTACGAGCAAAATCATGAGGGGGCAGCAATCGCACGCAACTTTGGTGTCCAGCAGGCAAAGGGCAACACCATTATTTTTATCGATAGCGATCTAGTGGTGCTCGATAGCTTTTTGCAGTACCACGCCGATGCGCTGCACAAAGCTTACGAACAGGGTAATGAGCGCGTCTTTACCTACGGTCGAGTGGTGAATACCTGCAACTTCGATGAACCCACTTCAGAGCCTTACAAGGTGACAGACTATTCGCGGGCCTTTTTTGCGACAGGGAACGTTGCGATCGCCAAGAAATGGCTGCTAGAAGCCGGTTTGTTTGACGCGCAGTTCACTCAATACGGCTGGGAAGATCTAGAACTCGGCGTCCGGCTAAAAAACAACGGCCTATCCCTAATCAAGTCCCCAGAGGCCGTTGGCTATCACTGGCACCCCGCTTTCTCAGTGGATGAGCTGCCCGAACTCATTGACAAAGAGATTCAGCGGGCCCGTATGGGTGTTGTGTTCTACCAGAAGCATCCGACGTTAGATGTCAGACTGATGATTCAAATGACTTGGCTGCACCGTCTGCTGTGGGGCACGCTTTCCCTCGGTGGTCTGCTAAATGAGCGCACCTTGGGCCCAGCGCTGCGCTGGCTGATTGATCGCGGTTACCCCCAGCTCTCCCAGGAACTCAGCCGAGTCTTTTTGAACTGGTACAACGTAAATGCGGTTCATGCCGCTTATCGGGAGGCAAAACAGCAGGTCGGATAGCCCTGACGTCCGCGTATCGCCTAGGCAAAGAAGACAGGTGATAAACCCAAATCGCCACGGCGACCAAAGCTACAGCTCCCAAGACTACAGATCGTACGAGGCAAGCGCGCATGGCAGACGATGCGATCCGATTATTCCGAATGTTGGTAGAGGCAGGGGCCAAACCCGGAGAAGATTTCTCCTACGATTTGCAGACAGAATCGGCTCAAATTAGCGACCAGGCATTTGAAAAGCTCAAATCGGCCTATCCCGAAGTGGACTGGGCCAGTATCTGCGAGCGGGTAGAAGTGGACCCAGCGCTGCCTGCTGAATATCTCAACAGCTATCTAGGTGTCGACTTTGTTGAGCGCATATTGACGCGCATTGAACAGCGCATGGAAGCCCTGCCTCCCGCTGAGACGGCCTGGTATCTGCAGCAGGTGCTCGGCGGCGTCGAAGCGCGCACCCAAGTATCCCTCTATACCTTGCTACAGCGGAGGCTGCCGCTAGCTCGTCAGGCCCTGCTAGAGACGCTGCTGCGACAGTCCGCGGTACCCTGCTACCAGTGGATGGCTGACCTGATTGATGCTGCCGGGGGAGAGGCTGCTGATATTGAAGTCGCCGGAGACGAAGTGACCCTAACCCGCCACGGCTTGGCGCTGCTCACCGCTGTGTGGGACGGCGAATACGAGCTACTCGAAGAGGATGAGTAAGCCCTAGCTGGCCGATGAATCGACCACGAGCGCGCAACCATGGAGCTCGCGGCCCTCTGTCGCCAGATACATGATGGCCTCTGCAGTATCGGCGAAAGGGGGCGCTGCGTTCGGTGGAGTTTCGACCGGGTCGGCGCTGCCTGTGCTGACTGGTCCGTAGAGGACCTGACCGGTCAGCAGGCTCAGAATGGTCTGACTCATCTGCTGAGGCGTATTCCCTGACCAGATCAGGTTTGCGGTTACATTGCTGGCGGCAAACTGACGGGCAATGTCGTGGGTCAGGGCCAAAATGCCCCCCTGACAAATTTTGGTGACGGAGCGGTTCTGAGCAGATTCGCTCTGCTCTATCAGGTTAATAATTGTGCTGTTGCTGTCTGCCCGTCCGGCATTTTGTAGGAAGGGCATTGCATACTGGCAGCAGAGAAACGTACCTTTCAGCGTCGTTTCGGTGATTCTGTCCCAGGTCGTTTCTGTGACATCGAGCAATGAGCCGTCCAGCGGATAGGGGCTGCTGGCGCTGTTGAAGAGAATATCTAATCGACCGTAGGTGGCAATGGTCTCATCGATAGCAGCTTGAACGTCGGCTGCGATCGCAACATCCGTCAAAATAAAGCTCGCCCTTCCGCCCTGACGCTGGATTTGGGCCACGGTCTCTCGCCCTTGCGCGGCGTTGCGGCCGCAAATCATCACTTTCGCGCCAGCGCCAGCGAGCTGTTTTGCAGTATCCGCGCAGATACCCTGACGGCTACTGGTAACCAGAGCCACCTTTTCATTCAGGCGCATAGTAGTTTCCCGCTGTATGAAAGGGCAGAGCAGAACGGGAACCCCCTCAAAAGGCGCATCGGTACGAGTTGCGATACAGATGCTAAGCAGGCTAAATAGAAAAACCAGTCGCCTTGATGGCGGCAGAGAATACGCAAAAATGAGCGCAGTGACGACGAATAGATACCGTAGACCATAGGAACTATGTGGATGGTATTGCTTGGCTGAGCGATCGCACCTTAAGAACCGTCTTTCCCTGCGAGGCCTTCCATCACTGAAATTCCGCATGCAAATTGGGTCCATAAAATGCGTCATGGGCAATACCCAGCGATTTTGGACGATTTATTTAGTTGAGACGAGCTGACAAGCAGTCAGATGACACGCTGATTGAATAAATTTTTATAGTAAAAATTTATACCCAATATAGTTATGGGTCAACGTATCTTTGCTGGAAAAACGTTAGTGATTGTGCTTCCAAGCCGTGAATGACTACCTATAGCTAACGTGAGATACAGTGAACGCTCGCTAGCCAACATAACTAGCGAGCGCAAGGCTCTCACTGAGCGAATAGCCAAAATCAGAATAACTGGCGATAAAGTGGCCTAAGCCATAGTACCAACTCCTCGATTCTGCCCGATGCTCATAGATACGCCCTGCTCCGTTGACGGATTGAGCGCTTGTCTAAATGACAGACATCCAGTCGCATGAAATGTATTCGTTGATACGGTGGGACCTCTTTTTTCGCCCGACTGTTTAGGAAAGATGTCCCTTAGCAATTTTGCTGATTAAAGATTTTGATGGAGCCCCTTGAAGATTGAACCGCGCAATATTGAGTTACGTCCTACTCGTTTGGCGGATTTGAGCTTTGTCATGTCTGCGGAGCGACATGCTGAAAATGCGGCATACATCGATCAGTGGCGGCAGGCTCAGCACGAAACTGCCATCGTCTCTGAAGACGAAGCCCACTTTATCGTGGAGCAGGCTGGTAAAGCGGTCGGCTATGTGGTCTTAGACGGGATGGACAGTCCTCACAAATCGCTGCTGCTAAGACGAATTGTCATTTTGCCGAAGGGCGCAGGCTACGGCCGACAAACGCTTCGCTGGCTAAAGGTCCAAACCTTTGAGCGGATGCGCTACCATCGCCTGTGGCTAGATGTGGTGGTGAGCAATGAGCGAGCGTTAATGCTGTATCTGAGCGAGGGGTTTGTGGTGGAGGGCACGCTGCGAGAAGCCTTCAAGGCCGCTGATGGCTACAAGGACATGCTTGTTTTAGCGATGATAAAAACTGACTACTTTGGTGAAGGTGACAGCTAAGCCACCACCGCTGCTGGTAAGTAAGTCAGCACTTCTACGCCAGATTTTGTCACCGCCAAGGTGTGCTCAAACTGGGCAGAGAGCTTCCGGTCGGTCGTGACGGCTGTCCACTTATCTTCTAGCAGCTCGACTTCGTGAGTGCCCTCATTGAGCATGGGTTCGATGGTAAAAACCATGCCAGGGCGAATCTTTTTTCCTTTGCCTGGAATGCCGTAGTGCGGCACTTGGGGCTCGGCGTGGAACGTTCGATGTACGCCATGACCGACAAAATCGCGTACAACGGAAAAGCCTTCTGACTCGGCGTAGGCTTGGATCGCTGCGCCGATGTCGCCAATCCGTCCGCCGGTTTTTACTGCTTCTATGCCAATCCAGAGAGATTTTTGAGTGACTTCTACAAGCCTGCGTGCCGTCGGTGAGACCTCTCCCACCATAAACGTCCGAGAACTGTCACCGTGGTAGCCGTTGAGCAGCGGAGTGACATCAATATTGACGATGTCTCCCGATTGAAGAACGTCCTTCTCGTCGGGAATGCCGTGGCAGACAACTTCATTAATGCTGGTGCAAATCGACTTTGGGAAGTCGATGGCGCCGGGAGCCCCTGGGTAGCCCAAAGGGGCACTGGTCGCACCGTGCTGCTGGGTCCATTTTTCTGCAGCGTCATTTAGCTCTAGCGTACTCACCCCCGGAACGACGAGGGGCTCAAGATAGTCAAGCAGCTGGCTAGAGAGTTTGCAAGCGGGGCGCATCGCCTCAATTTCGCGCTCAGAGAGCAGAGTAATGCCTCTAAATGGCATTTCATCGGACTTTTGCAAGACAGCAGGTAGCGACATCTGTATTCTTAGTTACTCTTGCCTATTACTCTAGCGCCATTTTTTCCTTTCATTTTGCCTTTGTGCAGGCGAAGCTAGGCAAAGGGCAGGTCTTTTGCTTTGTAGGTGCCGGGTGTGGAGAATTGCGCAGAGGCTAAGTCTAGCGAAAAAGAAGGGGCGTAGCGAAAAAGAAGGGTAACCGGGTATGCTGATGCCCAGCGTTGTAGGGCGATGCGTCATGAGAGTTTGGCTGGCCGCTTTCGTATTGATGTTTGCTGCTGTAGAGCTGTTCCAGTGGTTTGTCGGACTGTCCAGCTGGCAGCCGAGCGGTGTTTGGGTCGTGCTAGGTGGTATGGGGCTGGCAGTACTGAGTAATGCCGGTCAGATGCAGGCCAGTCAGATGAAGTCTGAGCAGATGAATGTCGATCAAATGAATGCTAATCAGGCTTCTGAGTCTGACGCTGCTGCAACAGCGACAAAAGCTGGCGAGATGCCTTCATCCAAAATGCCTTCATCTGTCAGCGAGCCTGATGATAGTTCTATTGATGCCGATCAGGATTCTATTTCATTTAAAGTTAGACCTCTGAAGCGGTAGGTGGTGATAGGTGAAGCGATAGGTTTAGAGCGCTAGGAGCCGGATATTTTATTCAGGTGTCTGGCTATTTGCTTTGCTGGCAGACATAAATTTCATGATGCCATTGCGAATGAGGCTGCGGGGCATGATGCGGGGCGAGAAGGCGAGTAGCTTATTTAGCAGGCCGTGGACTGCAACGACTTTCCCTTCCTGAAGTTTGCGATAGCCGTAGTCTGCGACTGCCAGCGCAGTGGGGAAGTTGCTTTCTGAAACGTTCTCCATCGCTGCAATTTGGCCCATGTTTGCGGTGTTGGCAAAGTTGGACTGGGTAGGACCTGGGCAGAGAACGGTGACTGTAACGCCGGTATCTGCGGTTTCGGCTGCGATCGCTTCACTCAAAGACAGCACGTAGGCCTTGCTAGCGAAGTAAACGGCCATCATCGGACCCGGCTGAAAGGCAGCGGTAGAAGCAACGTTGAGAATCTTCCCCTGCCCGCGGGCAATCATCTCCGGTAGAAACAGGTGGCTCAGGCGGGTCAGCGCCAAAACATTTAGCAAAATCATGGATTGAAGCTTTTGCCAGTCACTGCCTGCAAACCTGCTGTAGTCACCGATGCCCGCATTGTTAATGAGCACATCCACAGTGAGATTTTGCTGTGTTACCCGGTCGAAGACGTGCTGAGCTGCGTTGGGCTCGGTGAGGTCTTGAGCCACGACGATGGCGGTGATGCCGTGCTCAGATGAGAGTGTTTGCTGCAGGTCTTTGAGTGTGTCCTGGCTACGAGCCACCAAAATGAGGGTGTGCTGGTGCTGAGCAAAGACCTGGGCAAAGGCTTTGCCGATACCACTGGAGGCACCGGTGATGAGGACTGTTGGGGGCATGGGAAAGCAGATGACTAGTGCCCATTATCGCGGTTGTGTGGAGTATTTGCCGAACCCTGACCGAATATCGGCTACCTCTACCCGTGGGTGGGGTTTGCGGCACTACGCGATCGCCCTTCCCGATTGCCATGATGAATACATCGCAATTCACACCGTAATTCGGAGATACACAAGTATGATTGTTCGTCGCTATTGGCAACCTTTTTCTGAAATCAACGCTGTTAAGCAACAGCTCGATCAGCTCTTTGATGATTTTGCTGGGATTGAGACTGCGCCGACAACCTGGACGCCCGCAGCTACCCTGATTGAAAGCGAAGATGCGCTGACACTGCACCTACAGCTACCTGGCATCAAGGTCGATGACATCGACATCCAAGCTAGTCGTGACGTTGTTGCTGTATCGGGTACTCGCCCTACGCCTGAGCTTGCTGAGGGCGAAGCGCTTCGTCGCAACGAGTTTCGCTACGGTGCTTTCCGCCGCGTGATGTCTTTGCCGGTGGGTATTGAGCCCAAGTCAGTCACGGCTGACTACGAAGCAGGCGTTTTGGTCGTGCACTTGCCCAAAGCAGAAGATGTTCGCAACCGGGTCGTGAAGGTCAACGTTGCCGGTGCAAAGCCTGCGCTCGCTGATGCTGCTGGCAACAGTGCGGATAGTCATGGTGCAGAGACTCCTGCAGCCACCCCTGCAGACGCTGCTCAGGCATAGTCGATGTTCGTGATGGCTGCTTTTATGGCAGCGATCGCATCATCCGGACGGCTGGCTTTTTGGAGACGGCTGGCCGCCGGTAACGTCTCTTACAACTTCTAGACAGAGCATTGAGACGACAACTTTAGGTACACCTCTGCGGGCAGTCACACTGTGATTGCCCGTTTTCTTTGCGGCAGATTTTTTACAGGCCCCTCTCTAGAATCTCCTATGCTGTTAAAAACAGAAGTTGTAATGAACAGTTAAGGATTAACCATGACAGGTGGCGAAATGTCTGGGCTATCAGACCCCTCCGAAGTCGTTGAGCCGGTTCCGCCGATTGGCCTGTTAGCGATGGTTCGGCTGGGGACTTTTAACATGGGGCTGAGCATTATGTCTCTGCTGCTCTTGGGCGTGCTGAACCGGATCATGATTGCTGATCTGAAGGTCCCTGCGCTAGTGACAGCGGGAGCGATTTCGGTCTATCAGTTTATGGCACCGGCGCGGGTGTGGTTTGGTCAGCGCTCAGACACGACGCCGCTGCTGGGTCATCATCGTACGGGCTATATCTGGCTGGGCATTGTCGGGATGGCGATTTCTGGCTTTTTGGTGGTGCAGGTGATGTGGCAGCTGGGGGAGCACATTGCCAGCTTTGGCTGGGGCGTAGGTGCCTATCCTTGGGTGGCGCTTATGGCGGTCATGTTTGCTCTATACGGTTTGGCGCTGTCGGCGACGACGCCTTTCGTGGCGCTGCTGGTCGATGTATCAGATGAGCATACTAAGTCCAAGATTGTCGGCATTGGCTGGTCAATGCTGATGGTTGGGATTGTGGTCGGGGTGATTATTGTGGCTCAGGTGACGGGCTCCCTGGGTGAGACGAATTCGATTGAGGCGCTGCGCGGTCCTATCAACCGGCTGTTTATCATTGCGCCTAGTATTGTGTGTCTGATCACGATTTTGAGTACGGCGGGGATTGAGAAGCGATACTCGCGGCGATCGCAGCGATCGCATGCCAGCAGCCGAGAAGATGGAATCACCTTGCCACAAGCGCTGAAGGTATTGACCGCAAGTCGGCAGACGAGCTTATTTTTTAGCTTTTTGCTGGTGCTCATTCTCAGCTTATTTATTCAAAACGCGGTGCTAGAACCCTATGGCAGCGAAGTCTTTGGCATGTCGGTTAAGGCGACGACGGGGCTAAACGCGTTTTTTGGCATTGGCACCCTCATCGGCATTCTTTCGACGGGCTTTGTGCTGATGCCCCTACTGGGCAAAAAGCGCACCGTGAAGGTGGGCTGCTCTGCGGCGGCTGGCTTTTTGCTGCTGTTGATCGGAGCTGGCTATGTGGGTTCGCCTTGGGCGCTGCAGGCCGGGGTTGGGCTGTTTGGCCTGGCTGCTGGTGTGCTAACGACTGGATCTACGGTCCTAATGATAGATTTGACGGCAGCGGAAACGGCAGGTACTTTTATTGGCGCTTGGGGATTAGCGCAGGCGGTCGCTCAGGGGATTGCTTCTGTGGTTGGCGGCGGGCTGCTCTCTTTAGGGAAATCAATTGTTGGCAGTGAGACGCTAGCTCAGCTGGTGCCCGCCTACGGGTTGGTTTTCCTGGTGCAGGCGCTGGGTATGTTGGCAGCGATCGCACTGGTGAGTCGGGTAAATATTCAAGAGTTTCAGCTGGATGCGAAGCAGGCAATTCGCGCGGCTCTAGAAAGTGAATTAGACTAGGGCCTTTTGTGCTGACGGCGGTTTTTTAGTGTTTTTACAGCTTTTAAGAGCGTTTTAAGAGTGTTTTTACCAATTGATTTGAAAGAGCGTTTTCTGAGAGTAATCTTTCCTGCCGGGAATAGGGACAGACCACATGGCGATGACTGAAGCAAGGACCGGGGAGACAGCCGATTTTTGGGACAAGATCACTGGGTTTGCACAGGGGGTGACTCACGAGGTGGGCGCTGAACTGATGGGCGCTTTTGGCAGTGCGACCGCTGAAGAAAAAGCAGACGGAAGCTTGGTGACTAAATACGATAAGTGGGCCGATGCTGAATTGCGCGATCGCATCTCAGAGGCTTTCCCCAACCATGGCCTGCTCAGCGAAGAAGCCGAACATATCTTTCCAAACGCTGACTGGTGCTGGGTGATTGACCCGATAGATGGGACAACGAACTTTACCCGAGGTGTGCCGCTGTGGGGCATTTCTCTCGGGCTGCTGTACCGGGGGACGCCGGTTTTCGGCCATGTTTTTATGCCTCCAATTCAGCAGCATTTTCATGGGTTTTGGCCAGGTGACTCCGGTCTGGCCATGCCCAGCGGCGCATTCGTCAACGGCGAAAGCATTCAGGTCGCACCAGATGCGCCCTCAGGGTCCCATCTATTTAGCCTGTGTGCGCGCAGTATCAAGGTTTTGTGCAAGCCTTTTCCGTGCAAAATTCGGATGCTAGGGGTGGCCACCTACAATCTCCTAACGGTGGCTTCTGGCGTGAGCCTAGGCGCGGTAGAAGCCACTCCAAAAATTTGGGATATTGCTGCTGTGTGGGCCATTACCCAAGCTGCAGGCGCAAGCTGGACGCTGCTCGGCCATACGGACGACTTTCCGCTGACCGTTGGTGAAGATTACAGCAGCTATCCCTTCCCTTCTCTGGTTACGCGGCCCGACTTGGTGTCAACGTTTGAACCTTTGGTTCAGGTGATAGTGGCATAGCAGGTGACAGTGGCATAGCAGGGGCCAATCGCTAGCGGTGACGCGATGACTATTTGTTCAGGGATTATTGACTCAAGGATTATTGACTCAAGGATTATTGACTCAAGGATTATTGGCTCAAGGATTATTGACTCAAGGGTTATTTTCTCACTATTTCCCCAAACAGCTGCTAGGCAGAGCTTCTAGCTGCCGCCCTGCTAGCAGCTGTATTTCGCCATGGGGTCCTCGCGCCCAGTCATGGGCTTCCTGAAGGTGCTCGCCAAATTTTGTTGTAGTGTCTTGTTCTAGGTCTGCGACGGCTTCTGAAGAGCCGGTGGGACGAACGTCTTGCCAAAGTGTGGCGCTCGTCAGCGTTTCGCGGGGGTCTGGAGACAGTCCGCCACGACCTGATGCAATGAATTGATTATTCGTATTGCCTGCGCAACCGGCTGCAATTTGCTGGTCGGGATCGACGACGGTAGTAGAGAGTGCGATCGCTCCAGAGCTAGGATCAACCTGCGGCGTGTCGATAGCCACGGTGCCATTGATGCCAAATTCAGAGCTGGCGGTGATGTCACTTTCTGGCGTTAGGCGATCGCGAAAAGCCGTCCCCAAAACGCTCTGACTCACGATATCGATGTTGCCGCCTTGCCCCTGAACAGCATTGGCAACAATGTCGCTATTTTCTAGGGCAATGAGTAGCGGGGACACAATTGAGATATTGCCCCCGTTGCCCGCGCCCCTAGATTCCACATTCAAGAGGCTGCCGCCCCTGAGAATCAGCGAGTCTGTCAGCTGCAGGTCGATATCGCCGCCTTCTCCGCTAACGGTCAAGGCTCGGAGCTGCCCCCCTTCTCGTACCGATAGCTGATCGGCCTGTATTTCTAGCTGTCCGCCCTTACCGCTGCCGCCATTCTGGACGGCGATGCCCGTCTGTCCTTCAATGTTGAGCATGGGGGTTTGGATGAAAATATTGCCAGCATTGCCGGTTGGGTCGACGTCTGGAACACCCAGCAAATGCTGTTCTACCAGAGAGGGCCTCAGCACCGACGAGTTAATGCTGTCTCTGCGCTCACCTGAACCAACTGCCAGATCAATTTGTTCTCTGGCCACAATGCGAATGCTGCCTGCATCTCCGCTAGAGATAGAAGAGGCCGCAACCGTAGCACCGTCGCTGACGCTAAGGCGACGAGTTTGAATATCTAACTTGCCAGCGCCTCCCGAACCCAAATTGGAAGCAGAAATGGCACTGGGAATGTCACTTTCCTCAATTCTGCCCCGTAGCGTAATGGTGTCGGCAACAACATACAAGTCGCCTGAATCGCCCTCGGAAAAGTTAATGGCGTTAAATCCACCGCCTTCCTCAAGCAAAATATTCGGTGCGTTCACGACGATATCGCCGGATTGACCTGCCCCGCCAATGACCGTTTCGCCGATCACGCTGCTCAGAAACGCATTGCCCGGCGCGCTCCCATGGACCCTCAGCTGATTCTCTACTTCAATCTCGATTGATCCGCTGGCGGCGTCGGTGTAGGTGACGCCAATAATGGCTGCTCCTTCCGTAATGTCTAGGTTTTCTGCCGCTACAAATATATTGCCGCTGTCTGTAGCACCGAGCGTGCCGCTAAGGATACCGCCGCGAATCTGTTTGTCTATTTGACTTCCCTGAAGGCTCAGGGTGCCAGCTGCCCGGATGTGCATATCCCCGCCCGGCAAGCTAGCAGCAGGCCCGTTTTGGCCGAGCAAAAGGGAGGCCTCTGAGAGGTGAATATCTTGCCCCACCACTTGAAGAGAGCCCTGCTCTGTGGCAAATATCTGCAGGGGCAAGCTGGGATGCATCTCTACGGGAAAGCCACTCACATTTGCCGCCGACTGGTTGGCGAGGTGAATATCTTCAAACTGACTGACTCCCCTGTAGTGGGCGGCGAACCCAATGGGGGTGGGTATGAGCCCGACAAAACTATTGGGCCCGACGCTGCCAATTTCCAGATGGCCGCTGTTTGCAGTGACGACGCCACCGTCGAACTCAATGCCCGCACCGATCAGCGCTAGGGTCTTTCCGGGTGCAACCTGCAAACCTATGGTGTCGCCTTCCTGCAGTGTGGGTGACAGGTCACTACTTCTGGCATCGAGTGGATTGGTTCGGGTGAAGTTGTAGCCGGTATTGTGAACTGCGATCGCGCTTGGCGCTTCTCCCATTTGCAAGCCGATGGGGGCACTCACCGTTAAGAGTGAAGGCGCTTCGAGGTTGGCTGCGCTAAAAATGCTGCCACCGTTAAAAACGAACGATTCAGCCGTTGACGCTGTGAAGGATCCCAGTAAATTCAGCTGGGCATTTGGGCCGAAGCTGATCCCCTCAGGATTAATCAAAAAGAAATTCGCTGCGCTGTTACCTACTTGGAGCGTGCCATCGATGCTAGAAGGTAGAGAGCCGGTGACCCGAGTAATAATGTTTTTAACAGAAGGCGTGGCAACAAAGGTAACCGTATCAGAGGGCGATAGCGAAAAGGCTTCGAAGCTGTGGAAGAGGTTCTGCTGGCCGCCATCCGAAGTTAAAAAGCCCCCGGTCACCTTGCCGCCAGCGTATTGTGTGTTCACGCTGCTGTCAGGAATGACCTGTGCGCCTACCTGCTGCTGTATCGCAGAAAATACGATGAGCGTACAGAACGTATGGAGCGTGATGGTAAAGACGCTTCTTGAACCTGTAGGTAGGCTGATTTTCACGGTGAATTCTTTATAGAGGTTGTCTTTTCCTCCATTCTTCCCGTGAAATTATGTTTCCCTATTATTCGCTTGGTCAGCGCGATCGCTAGCCTATGCGTTTCCGCCTAATTCCGAGAGGCAGGTTTGCGCTAGCCAGAATTTGACTTCGGGCTTTGTGTGAGTTCAGATATGTGAGTTCAGATAGGTGCCCTAGAAGTCGGCAGCGATATCCATGCAGGGAACTCCATTCAGCACGACCCGGCCCATGTCTAGCTGCTCTCTGTCCAGTTTCCAGGCTTCCTCTTGGCGATCTGTGAGGCCCGCAATGTGGGTAGTGACCTCTACTAAAGCCTGGGTGTCTGCTAGCTTGCCCGCAAAGGTTTGCTGATAGTTCACCTGTCCCTTTTGAGGATGGTTAAGGGTGCCGACGCTTTCTCCAAAGAGTTCCTGGTTGTCGGAGAGCTCTAAGCGGATGCTGAGCCAGCTGTTTTCAGTGGATTTGCGAAAGCAGTACTGCTCAGCCTCTGAAGGCCCCCTGGTCCAAGGAGTCCCGCTAGGGAGCCTGTTTGTCTGCCTTCCTTGCGTTTTCTGGAGTGTATAGGCACTCATGCTGGGTAGCGTTGTTTCGCTGCGATTGGCGTTTTCGGATATTGCTTCTGGCTTCGGGGCTGTGGTTGAGTCAGAGACAACTGCCTGAGGGGTTGCAGGCGGTGTGGCTGATTGATCGGTCGCGGGTTGATCGGTCGCTACTGTCACGAGTGCTTCGGGCTGAGTACCACTGTGGCAGCCTGCTAAAGCCACAATTGCAATCAGCGCTGTGGCTGTTCGAATGCTTGGATGATTGCTCGGGCCGCTAATTTGGCAGCTGGTGTGATGTCCGTTCGTACCGTATGTAGGCACGATTCTTTTTTCTATGGCGTCGAAGGCGGCGTATTTTCTTGAAAGCTGGAGTTGATGGAATAACGTTCGCGGAGGGGTGTCCATGAGGTGTAGATATCAACCGTATGAGTCAACTTTTGTATAAATAGTAGTCTGACATTCTACATATGGAACCTTACGAAATCTGAAAGGCCTCTCGATCGGGTTGAGAACGTTTAGTTTGAGGGTAGTTTGAAGACGTTCGTTCTTTTTACAATCCTTTTATAACCCTATGCTTTATGAGCATAGGGTCGATGGATTTCCCGCTTTACTAGCCTGCCAGTATACAATTCCTTAATTGTGGTTTGATCCAGCTGTAGCTTGATCAGCTCTGTTTTTCCCTGAGCCTGGCTTTGCGCCCTCACCTTTCCACAAGTTTCCATCCCTAAGATTTAGAACCCGACAGCCCATGACGCTTGCTACCGGAGATGCTGCCCCAGATTTTTCACTGCCCGACGCCGATGGTAATGTGGTGAGCCTGTCGTCGCTTAAAGGGCAGCGTGCGGTGCTGTTCTTTTACCCACGTGACAATACACCCGGATGCACCCAGGAAGCCTGTGCCTTTCGCGACGCCTACAGCGAGCTGCAGGCTCAGGACGTAGCCGTCTTTGGTATCAGCACTGACAGTGCCAAATCCCATGCAAAGTTTGCAGCCAAGCACAACCTGCCATTTCCGTTGCTGGTAGATGAAGAGGGCGAAGTCGGTACTCGCTACGAGTGCTACGGATTGAAAAAGATGTATGGAAAAGAGTATATGGGCATCACTCGTAGCTCTTTCATCATTGGCCCAGAAGGGACGCTTGAAAAAATATATCGCAAGGTGAAACCTGAGCCTCACGTTGCTGAGGTGGTCGCTGATATCAACGAGCTGGTGGGTGCTGAATAGTCAATGGGCAAGACAGGGCCTCCTCATGCCAAAATTTTCAAAAATGCTAAATGATTCGCTCCGCCGTGGTTTTCGCCCTGTGCGCACGCTCTTAGGTTTGCTTTTGCAGCGGCCGATTGTGGGGACAAGTGTGATTCCGATGCTGCCGGATGGTCGAATTGTGCTGATTCGTCGCCGTGATAATGGGCTGTGGAGTTTGCCGGGTGGCATTGTCGATTGGGGCGAAGACTTGGAAACGGCTGCTAAGCGTGAGCTGGCTGAAGAAACAGGTCTGACGCTTATTTCGGTCGGTCGGTTGGTGGGTGTCTATTCTTCGCCCAGTCGTGATCCTCGCTTTCACTCTATTTGCGTTGCGCTAGAAGCGAAGGCTGACGGTGAACTGACGATTTACGACCCAGACGAGGTGCTGGCAGTAGAAGCTTTCTGCATTGAAGAGCTGCCGAAAGAGAGGCTTTCGCACGACCACACTCAGCAACTGCAAGACTACCTATCGGGTCGAACGGTCTTAGCCTAGAGTCAGGTTGATTGGTTGGTTATCGCTTTCTTCTTCTTGCGGCCACGTCTTTGTTTAACGGTGCTAGGCTCTACAGCCACAACCACGCTTTCTAGGGAGGTCATCCTTTTCTCGCGGGTGTGCGTGTTGGTTTGGTATACCAGCTCGTGGTCGATATCTATCGCGGTCAGCCAGCCGCTCTTGGGATGATAGCCGCCGGTGTCAATATCCAGCCATCCAGGCCCTTGGGCAATCTGACCGGGGGCGACGCCAGGCAGGGTAAATGTAATGGTATGACCTGTAATTACCCGCTTATCTTCGAAGAAAGGTGTCGGATGACTGTGAAAAACGTCTCGAATCCAGCAGAAGTCCATCTGATCTTGCGCCTCTAGCGGCTTGTCGGGATGGAGGCCGGCATGGACCAGCAAAATATCTCCTAGATCGATGTAGAGCGGTAAGGTTCTGAGCCAGGCTACATGTTCTAAAAGCGCTTCAGTGCTGGGATAGCTGGTCAACGTGGGCTGGCCACCACTGTTCAGCCATCCCTGGAAAGCGGCAATATTGGAGTTGTCGTCTGGAAAAGCATTGAGCAGCAGATGTTCGTGGTTACCCAAGACGCAGGGATAGTTATGAGTTTTTACAAATTCCACAACCTGGGCACTGCGAGGACCTCTGTCAATTAGGTCGCCAACGAAGTGCAGCGTGTCTGACGGCGTCGGTGCGATCATAGTGACTAGTCGCATGAGTCCGTTGTAGTGACCATGGACATCTCCTATGAATATGCGACGGCTCATTCACTTCCTGTGGCTGGACATAGGCTCATTATGCCTAATTGCTCTCTCAACTCACCACATTTAGTGGCTGCGTTCAGCGGGTATTGCGACTGCGCCGAATTGCCACCATCCTCACTAGCTACATCCAACACGGCTGATAATCATGGCCAAATATGGCTGGGTCTGGGGTCAGCTAGTCAGGCAGGTCAGTGACCTTAACTATCATAAATTGGCTACGGGCACCGCCGCTTGAGCTGACGACTTGCCATAGCAGCATGTAGTTGTTGTCTTGGTTGGCATCACCAGGCTGCTCCCAGTCTGGAACTTCCTTGAAGGTGAGGTTTCCCGTTTCTTTGTCGATTAAAAATTTATCCATGTCTTCGCCATCTTGCAGACGGTAAACGAGCTTGCTGCCTGGTGTATCTTGCGCTCTGACCTGAATGACATCGGTGGAATTCTCAGCTACCTGAATCAGCGTGCTATTTCCTGGCAGCGTATTCTTGGGGGAGATAATGGTCAGCTCGTTGGGGCTGTACACCTCAGCTGTGTTGAGTACGGTGGGTGAGGGCGCTACTTCTGCGCTGGGGGGAATGGAGTTTTGACAGCTGCCTAGTCCGACCAGGATGGGCACGGAGAGAACTCTGGCGACTGACAGGTTCAAGTGCCTGCTAAGGGCTAGAGAGAGCAAACTTTTGGTGTGGCTTGGCATGACGGCGGAAAAATGGGTGATCTGCGATCGCTATGAAGCTAGGGCTAAAATGAGCGGCAGCTACAAGCGTAGGCCTGCTTAGAGAGGACTTATCCAGGTAGCTACCTCAGTGCTAGCACGCTGGCAGTTAGCACTCTGGCAAGCGCCACCATAACCAGTTATGGTGGCGCTTGTTTGTGTCAATGACGCTCGTCTCAGCATTTTAGTTGCACGTACAGCTGTACTTACTGAGATCCCTGGGGATGAACTGTATGCTTTTTAATACACGGTTATCTATGTAGTGTCTTTTTTTACGAACCCTAGTTGGTGGCCCTATTATATCGCTACATGTCTTCCCTGTTGCGGCTTTTCCGGCTTTTGTTTTTGGGTTCTGTATTTTTAGGTGCTTTTGGTGTGGGTATCGGATGGCTGCTCCGCGCGCTCAAGGACAAATCCCGCATCGCGAATCATATCAAAGTCTTTTTGTGCTGACTGTCCGGCGGTTGTTAGGTAGTCGCCTACAAAGATGGAATTGGCGGCATACAGGCCTAGGGGTTGGAGCGATCGCAGGTGAACCTCCCTGCCCCCGGCGATCCGAATCTCTTGTGCTGGCAATGACAGCCGAAATAGGCATAGAATTCGCAGGCAGCGCTGTGGTGTTAGCTCATTACGCGCCTCAAACGGCGTACCCGAAATCGGAATCAAAAAGTTGAGCGGCACGCTAGTCACGTTTAGCTCGCGCAGTGAAAATGCCAGGTCAACAATTTCAGCATCGGATTCACCCATGCCAAAAATGCCGCCAGAACAGGTTGTGAGCCCGGCTGCCTGAACGGCCTGAACGGTAGCGAGCCGGTCTTGGTAAGTGTGAGTAGTGCAGATATCTTCGTGGTGAGCCTCAGCCGTATTGAGGTTGTGGTTGATCCGGTCAACCCCTGCGGCTTTGAGCTGTTGGGCCTGTTGCTGATTGAGCAAGCCAAGTGTGGTGCAAACCTTCATCGGATAGTGGGCTTTGACAGTGCGTACCGCCTCCAAGACACCTTCGAATACTTTTTCTGAGGGACTGCGACCAGAGATAGCCATGCAGAAAGTGCCTGCCTGCAGTTGATAGGCTCTCTTCGCGGCGGCGACAATTTTCTCTGTCGCCATGAGCGGATACTTTTCAATCTCCGCGCCAGAAATCTTCGACTGAGAGCAGTAGTGACAGTCTTCGGGGCAAAGGCCGCTCTGCGCGTTGAGCAAAAAGTGCAGTCGAACTCGATTTTCCCAGTAGTAATGGCGTACGCGGTAGGCAGCTGCGAGCTGATCGAGGAGGACCGTGTTGGGTGCCTGGAGTACGGCTAAAGCTTCTGCCCGAGATAGCGGCTCTCCTGCTAGCGTCTTGTCTGCGAGTCTCTGCCAGTCTGCCTGGGGTGGTGGCGTTGCCTGCTTGGCTGTTGTTCGGCCTGTTGGCTGGGAGGACGGAGCTGGGGTAGAAGAAGAGACCACGTTTACCATAGATTTTCTGTGCAGATTGCCAAGGTGCAGATTGCCAAGGTGCAGATTGCCAGATGCAGACTGCAGATCCCTGATGCAAATTCTACGTCATAACGTCAGCCTGCTTGCTGCGTGGAGTAATGGTACGGTCGCGCCTAGTCCTAAAAACTCAGCAAAATATCGTATTTTCACCCCAGAAGGTAGTGTTATGGCTGATGTCGATTCCAGGATGAATCAGATACTTTAAGAGTATTGACTGATTTCAATAGCGCTGCTATGTGCTGAAAAGAATGGCATCAGCTAGACAATCTATCACCCTAATTCGACATGGTCCGCCCGCTGTGTCCTTGAGTCAGCGGGTTCGCGGCCATCAGTTTCGGCAGTTTGTAGAGCGCTATGATGCCGCCAAAATTTCTAGGCGGGCACAGCCCCCTCGCCTGGCGCGTCAGGTGATGGCTCAAGCCGACTGGGTCTTTGTGAGCAATCGGCCTCGGGCCACGCACACGGCTGAATTGCTGGGCGTACCAACAGCGCCGATTGTGGATTCTCAGTTTCGAGAGATTGAATTCCCTGTAGATTTTCCCCGTCACTTTCGCTTTTCGGCAATGACTTGGACGGTGATTGCGCTAACGCTGTGGCGTTTGGGCTACAGCTCAAGGTGTGAGTCGCTGTCGCGGGCAAGGCAGCGGGCTCAGGCCGCAGTGGATCTGCTCGAAGGTCGTACCCAAAACGGATCTGTGGTGCTAGTGGCCCACGGCGGGATCAATAAGCTGATCTCAAAAGAGCTGCTGCGACGAGGGTGGCACGGCCCTCGGTTGCCCCACAGCTGGCACTGGGGCTGTACGACCTATTGCCGCTAGCCACTAGATGAAATGCTACTGCAGTAAGATCGACAGTTTGACAGATTAAATTTTGCGCGTTGAGCGGCATGATGGAGAGGTATTTTCCGATTGTTTATCATGTCTGACTCTGATACTTCTTCCAAACTGGCTGCCTCTCTTGAGGGTGAGTCTAATCTGCTGGCTGTGACGCTTTCAGGTGCGATCGCACTCGCCAAAGAAGGTAAGCAATACACCCAGGCGACAGCGCAGTTCGAAGCTTTACTGACTCAAATTCAGGCTGAGAGCCCGGTGACAGCTCCCCTACTCAAGCAGCTGTGGGAAGAATTCATGTCAGCGCAGCGCTCTGCCGCCTTCTGGCAGACTCTCAGCGACGCCGAAAAAGAGCTTTCAGACAAAATGTCAGAAAGCAATATCCAGCTCAAGCAAAACTATATGCGGCTCGTTCAGGAGCAATAGAGCAGATAGCGATGGGCAGTTACTGGGGCATTCCAGTAATGATGATTTGACCGTCAGCGACTTTAATGTCTTCTGGGGTCAGTCCTTGCTGAGTTAAGGCACCTGTGATTTGCTGTTCGATATCTGTCTGAGAGATGCCGAGCTGACTGGCGACATTGGCCACCGGCAGCTTTAGCTGACCGAAGCGAATATTCGTATCGTTGAGGCTAAAGCTGCCGTCCTTGACCTGAGGGCTTCCTTCAATGCCCAAGTACACCTCACGGTTAGCCAAAAAGGGAAAGGTTCGGGTGATTTGTTCAATGGCTTGTTGCCCCTCTGCAGGCAGGCTCTCCAACGGAATTTCGGACAGGTTCATCACCATGCCGCTTTCTATTCTGCCATCGGCAATTGTGGTCTTGACATCCTTGGCATTTGTTAGGACTGGGGCGAGGTCAGGCTGGGCTGCGATCGCCTCAGTCACCATTTGGTTAAGCATCCCTTCCGAAATCACAACATCCTGCTGAGAGGGGCTGTAGGCGCTATCCGAACGCCCGCTCTCGCCGGTCGCAACCGATGGCTCGGCTGGCGACGCCAAGCCACCAGCTACTGCGCGTTCGGGCGAAGGTGCGCCAACGGTGGATGTACCCGAAGCTGACAGAGGTGTGTCTGTTCGGATTCCAGCTGAATCATCCGTGCCGTACCAGCCAGCAGTGCTATTTGTCTGCATGGTCGCGTAGCCTAGCCCGCCGCCGACGGCTGCCGCCACAAGGGTAAGTCCAACTAAGAATGCTTTCATTGCGATACGAGGGGCAAGGTTTTTAGCGTGTTTTAGAGGGGTGTTTTAGAGCAGAACTCAAGTACAGGAGCTCTCTAGTCAGTAATCTTCACGTTACAGAGGGCTTATTGCGGTGTGTCTAACAACTATGACAGTTGCTTGGCTAGCTGCAGGCAGATGGCAAACGGGGCGTCGGTCTTGATCGCCTGCGGGTCTATATGGGTGCTAGTCGCACGGTATCCCTGCTGAGAGAGGGCAGATAGCAGGGTTGCCTTGGGCGGAATATTCATCTTGCCGCGTCTGCCAATTTCTGCGAGTGGATAGTAGTAGGGTGGCTGATGGGCCTCTGCTTGCATCAGCGTAAGTAGCTTGTGACAGGTTGCCCACCGTTCGCCCATATCCTGCGGGTGCGCTTGCTTCTGCCCAGGGTAATGTTGATGTTTGTTTGAGCCAGTGCTCTGTTTGCCTGCTGATATTTTGACCATGGCAACGTCGGCCATGGCACTGAGATCATTCAGATTGTGCAAGGGGCCTAACCACATGGGTCCACTGATAACGGGGAAGGTTTCAGCGTTGCAACTGCAGCGTAATCCTCGTCCCAGCTTTTTCCAGCCTACAGTGTGAAACTGGCCGCAGCTATGACAGTAGCCCAGGAAGCCGTAGTGCTCAGTTTTCCAAGTTGCTTGTCGCGTCACGCGTACCATTACCCGATTGACTTCGCCGCTGTACCAGCAGAAGACAGGGTAGACCGTCAGGCCTCTGGCTGCGGCTTGCTGCACGGCTGTGCCGATAAGTAGCCTCAGGCCCTGTTCATGGACGGCAGGGTGAGCGCGGGCATAGGCGCTGTAAATTTGCAGGCTTTTATCTGGGGCGTGACCGCTGATAGTGCGACCATCGGTGCTGGTGAGGTACAGGAGACCGCCCAGCTCAATAGCCCACAAGCTCGTCGAGAGGGTTGGGGTCGGGCTGCCAAAGCTGTCAATATCTATCAGGTCGTAGAAGTCTTGACGCTGGTAGCAGTCAAAAAAGAGGGCGTTGGCATCTCGGTGGGTGAGGCAGTAGCGATCGCGCGGCAAGCTAGCGCTGAGGTTGCTTTGCAGGCGATCGCGCAGTTCCCAATTGCCTTCATTTGCCCAGACAAAATCAGCCCCCGCCTCCAAAACGTAGCGCAGAGGGCGAACGCCACAGCCCGTCATGGCATCTAAAATTCGCAGCGTCTTTTCCGGGTTTGCAGGGTGATTTCTCTGCGCGATCGCGGCTAGCACAGCCAGATCGCGTCCAGTTTGGCTGCTGCTTCGAAAGAATGCATCGCCGATACAGAAGCGGGCTGCGCCTTCGGTATGCCAGGTTTTAGCAGAGGAATTTTCTAGCAAGGCAGTGTAGTTAGGATAGGGCCTAAGACAGGATGCGGGCGATCGCAGCTGCTAATTCTGCTTTACTCAGCTCTGTAATTATAAAGACCTCTTGGGCAGACTTGCGGTGACGAGCAATCAGCTTGTGACCCCCCGTAATCGGCACAGATATTTTCAGCCGTAGCTTCGGCGCATTGGACTTAACTCTGGCAATAACTGCTGGGGTAATCGTTTGGATCTTAGGGGTTTTGGCCAGCTTTTCGAGCAGGGGAATCAGTCCAGGAATGTAGGTAGAGTGGGTGATGACGACCCGCCCGCCGCTGGCTGCCTTATTGGATGCTCCGTTAGCCTCTCTGCGCGCTGCTTTCCGCTTACCCTTTTTTCCCACGCACTACCCAAGCCTTCTTAGGCTTTCTCCAGAGGGGCCATTGTCAGTCCGGCCCGGATGAGCTGGGAGTGATATAGCTCGGCCTGCTCTAGCGGCCCTACCCACACGATGGCCTGCCCTTCGTTGTGAATCTGGTCGGCTAGTTCCCAGGCCTGATCGCTATTTATCCCTGGAATGTAAGTAGTCAGGGTTTTTACAACATGCTCAAAGGTGTTGAAATCATCATTGAGCACGATGATCTTGTAGTCGGGATATCTTTCTTTGACGACGCTTCGCGATCGCTCCTTAACCGCTGAAGGCGAAGCAGACGCTGCCCGAATAGTCATCGTAATCGCAGAACTCATGAGTCTAACTAGCTTACTTTTCACCCATTTCGCAGGCCGCATTACAAAGTGAATCTACTCCGCTGTAAATCTACTTTGCTAGCTGTATCAATGACTATCAGTCTAAGGCTTGCAGACAAAAAATGCTCAAAAATATTTTTATACTGTGGCCCTTACTTTATCTAACTTAGTTGGGGCTGTTTGTCATGGCCTGAATAAAAGTCTTGAAATATTTCCTTTCCAAAAGAGAGGTTTCTCTTCGCTCTGTTGTGGCTTAAAAAAAGTGGATGTCACTCTTGTTGTTCAACTTGTTGTTCAACTTGTTGTTTAACTTGTGTTAGGTTGGCTGTCAAAACAGTAAAGAGGCTGTTCTGTCGATAGCACCCAAGGTTAGTAAATTAGCTTTTTGCAGTCCGTTTAACCCTCTGACAGACTCTATTTTGATGTTCTCGTAAGGGCGATCGTGCTGAATGAGCGGTCTTAAAAAATGAACGCCTGAGGGCTTCAGATCGCGCAGGTCGCCGATGCGAATCATTTCATCTAGGCCGCCGCTAATGACAAACTGGCTGTCGGGACTAAACGCGACTGAGCGAATACCCCCTGTCGAGCCGGTGTAGTCTCGCGGGCGCAGGCGAAAGCAGGGTCTTTCTGTGGATTCCAAATTCCAGATGTAGACCATCTGATCTTCTCCGCCTGCTGCTAGGTACTGACCATCAGGGCTAAAGGCCACAGCTTTGATCCCGAGTTCGCTAGCGGTGAAGCGATCGCACTGTTCTCCCTCTTCCATATCCCACAAAATCACCGTATTGTCGTCGCTGCCACTGGCCACATACCGGCCATCTGGACTGTAAGCTACTGAGCAAATGCGGTGGTCGTGGGTGGCCAGCGACTGGCAAATGCCTTCTTTTCTGTCCCAGCGCCGCACGATCTGGTCGTCGCCGCCGCTGACCAGATAGCGGCTGTTGTTAGGATCGAAGCTGACCGCTCGAATCCAGTGGGTGCTGTATTCAAGTACCTTCAGACAAAATCCAGAAGCGGTATTCCAGATGCGAATTGTGCAGTCATCGCCGCTACTGGCCAGAAAACGCCCGCGATTGCTAAAGGCGATCGCCCTTACCCAGCTTGTGTGCTCGCTGAGCGTGGTTAGGCACTGTCCGGTACTGGCATCCCAGAGGCGAATGCTATGGTCGTCGCTGGCGCTGGCAATCCGGGCATTTTGTAGGTCTACCGCGATCGCCCAAATCCGGCCTTGATGCAGTGACAGGCTTGCCTTAAGTTCGCCGCTCTGGCTGTCCCACACCGATAGGTCGCGGCTGTCGCCACCGCCAATAATTCGGCGCTCGCCCAAAAAGCTCACCGAGCGAATGCCGTTGGTGTAGCCGCGATAGGTTTTCACCCGTCGCGGCGTCGCTCGCAGTATGGGTCGTTCTTGTTGTTCTGTTGCCGCTTCTGCTGAAGGCTTTATTTCACTTTTATGAATTTGCCAAAGCATCAGCGTTTGCTTGTCGCCGCCAGCCGCCAGCAGTAGCCTATCTCGCTGCTGCTGAAAGCCCACAGACCAGATGCGGCTTTGACGGGTCGATAGAGTCTGCAGCAGCTGATAGTTATTCAGATTCCACAGCATGACCTGGCAGTCGTCGCCACCACTGGCTAAGAACTGACCGTCAGGGCTAATTGCGAGCGATCGCACATGGTCGTTTGGCTGATGAAGAATCTTTGCACAGGTCTTTTGTGCCCAGTCCCACACGCGAATCGTCTTGTCGTGACTGCCGCTAAGAAGCCACTTCCCATCTGGCGTAAATTGTAGAGACTGTACCCAGTCTGTATGTCCGGTTAGTTCTGTGGCTGGCTCTGCAGAGTTCAATTGCGCCCGGTTTTGCGTTTGGTTTTGCGCTTTTGCTGTCAGCTCAGCCAGCGACCAGACGCGGATAATGTTGTCATCCCCGCTGCTGACTAACCATTGCCCATCAGGACTGAAGCTGAGCGATCGCACCTGGCTATGCTTGGTCAGCTGAGAAGACCGATACGCCTTGGCAACTGGGTCTGCTGGTGAACTATTTCCCTGGTGAGAAAAGCAACAAAGTTCTCTGCTATTGCCTGCGTTGTAAAGCGTAATTTGATGTTCACCGCCGCTAGCGATGGTCCGACCATCCGGGCTGATTGCAATGGTTTGAATCCAATCTTTGGACGACTGCTGCCAAATTTGTTTGGCCTGGGTTGCTGGGGTCTGGCTAGGGGACGGTAGATGCCATAGCTTGAGCTTGCTATCGTCACCACCAGTCACGAGAAAAGGTTGATGGGGAATAAATGTGATTGCGCGCACCCAGCCACTGTGGGCAGCCCATTCAGTGCATTTTTGGCCGCTGTGGTGGCTGCTGTGGGTGCCGCCCAGATGGGTGTGCCAAATGTGCACCACACCGTTGGTATCGCCACAGGCAAGCAGTGGTGGTTTTTGTGAACTACATGGCTGTTGTGAATCACTGAGTGCGATCGTCATCACATCACTCAGCGTTTCTGTGAAGACTGAGCGATTCAGCTCGCAGCTGTTAAAATTCACATCTCGCAGCTGTGCCCCCTGGAGATACGCCTGCCAAATGGTCAGCTGAGAAAAGTCTTTTCGAGATAGCTTTCCCTGAGATAGCTCCACCATCAAATTCACAAAATTGCCTCCGGCATAGCCCAGCCGATGGGGATTGTTCTCACGAAAAAAATCTAGCTGACGACTCAGATGTTCATCAACCTGGTAGAGACTCTTGCAGTAGTTTCTTAGGCGCTCTAAAATTGGGCGGACGATGGCGTTTCGCTGAAACTCGCGAAGAAATTCTTCTGTATCTGCTTTTAGCAGCGCATGCCTGTTAAACAATGACAAATCGCCATGAATGAGATCTTCAAAAATCTCACGAATAAACCGAGTTAGCACGTACTCAGCCACAATAGGATGCAGTGAAAAAAGCGCGCTGCCACTGTGCTTTACTTCGACCAAAAAGCGTCTTTCCAAAGATTGCAGCGTGTATAGCAAGTTTTTTTTGTGGTCTTGAGAGACAATGTCAGCCTGTAAGTCTTCCAGCGCGCAAGGGGTGTTGTTAATTGCCAGCCAGTACATGACCTCAATTTCGAGCCCAGAAAGCCGCTTAAACTGCGTTTTGATGACCCCTCTTAGATCGTCAAAAACAGAAATTTCCTGGTCTAAAAAGTCTCGAATTCGCCCATAGAAAATATCTTTTACAGCATTAGCTGCCAGCCTCAGTGCCATCGGATGACCGTAGTAGCGGTCGATCAGGTCCTGATAGTCTGCCGCTTTCCCCTCCAGGTGAAAGCTTCTCAGCATCCTTGCCGCTTCGTGGTCCCTCAGCCCATTAACCGTGTACAAATAAGCTAATGGATTCTCCGCTGGGATGGAGAGCAGCTCCCTTGGCTTTTCCCGGCTGGTTAAGACGACGCAGCTAGCACCCGCTTCTGAAAATCGACTGGCCGGTCGTTGAAGCGCCCTGAGCAACTCGCCATACCCCTCAAGCCTTTCTTTATACAGGCTGGCTTGTTGTTGCCGGCTCGACTCAAATGTTGGCGTTCTGCTGCTGCTTTTGAAGGCTGCGATTCTCAATCCACGGTTCGACTGTTCAGCCTTTGCCTGCAAATGATTTGCGTGCAACTCTTCTGTGTGCGCTCCTGCTTCTGATGGCAAATTAAGCGCATTCTCTGTCACAGAAGGGCTTACGATACTGCTCTCAATATCTATTGCTTCACTACCTGCTTTATTACCTATGCGGATGTTGTTGTAGCTCCTAAAAACAGTCTCAAATCCATCAATAATAATCAGACAGCGTTGCCTAGAAAGGCGGGACAAAAGCTGTTGAATAAGCTGCTGAAAAGATTTTTCAGAGGTATATTGATCCGCGTGAGTAATCAAATCTGCAGCGCTTGAAAGATGGGCGTTCTGCTCGGGCTGCAGAATATCTATGAGCCTGCGGACAAATTCTGCTGGCGCCTGTGTCGATTTTGCGGGAATCCATACGATCTGATGAAAATACCCATCAGCTGACTCTGCCAGCTTTGCCGCTAAAGACGTTTTTCCAATGCCACCAATGCCACAGATAGCCAGTAGTTTGTACGAATTGGTCGCTTTTAGGACCCACCGTTTAAGGAATTTGAGTTCGTCGCGTCTGCCCTGAAACAGGCTCAGCGTGGGCGCATTGTGCCAGTGATACTGCGTCTCAAGACCCGGGTTGTCGGGGAGCTTGCCTGGCCAGCCTGCCGGATCTTCTGGTTCGCTCCACTGGGTGAGGTCCGGTAGGTCGCCCTGTTCTGAGGGTGCGATCGCAACGGGTGCAAACTGCTTACTTGATCGCTCGATCGCCTTCATTGAGGCAGTCACCCGCTCGTCGAGAGGGTTTTTTTCTAGGCCAGCTGCCTGTGAGATGAGGTATTTCTCCAGAGAGGCAAGCTTACCAGGACCTCTGCCTTTAATTTCAAACTTTTT
>JBCBJS010000040.1:0-42495 GCA_038523095.1 Cyanobacteria bacterium J06626_6 | reverse complement strand
CTAATTGCAGAATCCTCCTCTCCTGACGGCAAGGACAGCATTCCTTACGCTGTTTTATATTGTTGCAACAAAGCCGTCTCCCATGGCAAAATTTGACAATCACCCTACCGTCAGACGACTGCGCGAAGGACAACAGAAAAATCGGGCAGAAACTGAACCACTCAATGCTGACTGGTTACGCCAGCTCTGTACTGAGTTAGGCGCAGACGATGTTGGCTTTGTCAGTATCTATCAAACAGAACTGGATGACCAGCGTGCCGAAATCCTAACCGCTTTTCCAGCGACCAAATCGCTCATCAGCTTTGTTTGCCGAATGAATAGAGACAATGTCCGTGCGCCAGCACGCTCTATTGCCAATGTAGAGTTTCATCATACTGGCGAAGACGTTAACCATATTGCCCGAAAAATTGTCAGAGTGCTAGAAGATAATGGTATTCGCGCTATTTATCCAGCGATGGGATTCCCGATGGAATCTCAAAATTTTCCAAGCAAAACTTGGGTGATTTCGCACAAGCCTATTGCGGTAGCCGCGGGGCTAGGCCATATGGGTATTCATCGTAATGTCATCCATCCAAAATTTGGCAATTTCATTTTGCTAGGAACTATTCTTCTGGATGCAGAAGTCAGTACCTACAATCAACCAATTAATTACAATCCCTGCATAGAATGCAAGCTCTGCGTATCTGCCTGTCCAGTGGGGGCCATTGGCGCGAATGGCAGTTTTAATTTTTCAGCTTGTTATACCCACAACTACCGAGAATTTTTAGGGGGTTTTGGGGATTGGGCCAAAAATGTTGCCGAGAGCAAAAACGCTAAAGACTACGAGAAAAAAGTAGGTGAAGGTGACTCCTCTGCCCTTTGGCAAAGCCTCTCTTTTGGCGCAAACTATAAAGCAGCCTACTGTCTGGCAGCTTGTCCTGCTGGGGAAGACGTTCTAGCCCCCTTCCTCAACAACCGAAAACAATTCATTCAAGAAACTGTCAAGCCACTACAAGACAAAACCGAAACGCTCTACGTTATCCCCGGCTCTGATGCGGAGGCCCATGCTGCCAAGCGGTTTCCTCATAAGCAGCTCAAGCAAGTCCGCAATAGCCTCGTCCCCAAATCAATTGAAGGCTTTATTTTTGGTCTGCCCCTCGTATTTCAGCCCAATCAATCGAAGGGATTAGAAGCGATTTACCACTTCACGTTTACAGGGAAAGAGCAACAACAAATTACAGTCACCATCCGCAATCAAATCCAAGACGTTCAGCCCGGTCTCTTGGGCAAGCCCCACTTTCGCCTGACTGCTGATAGCGAGGCCTGGATCGCTTTTTTGAACAAGGATATGCCTTTAGTTTGGGCATTGCTCCGAGGAAAAATGAGGATAAAGGGCGATCCGCGATGGCTGCTAAAATTTGCCAAATGCTTTCCTACATAAACATCAGAAACAGCATAGACCGAACGCAGTGGGACGTAGGCAATACGCCTATTAACATTTTGATGACATTGTTGAAGACGTTTTACCGCAGCGACCGAATCGACATGAACCCAGGGTCATCAAACGCAGGCCTAAGCCTTTTCCTCGCATAAGACAACCTCGCCCTGTTCTCAAAACCAAGATTGCCGATTGATTCGGCCTAAGTCGAAGTCAATCAACAGAGATCCAGCTGTCTTTCCTCCTGAACAATTGCTCAACTGAAGGAAAAAAGAAGTAGTGTTAAATAGGTCACAGGGTCGTCTGTGTGTAAAAATACACATCGTAAATTAACAGATACGACAGAAAAACGACAGAGCACGGGAGAGAAGCATTTTGAATCATATCCAGGTTCTTGAAGGAAACGACGCTGAAACAGCCATTCGTCAACTTAAAAATGTGGTTGCCCTATCTTCTCGTCAAGATGGCTCCCCTACGGTCTCACTGCTAAAGCAAACAGGCTACATCGTCGCCCCGGTGATCCACAAAGGAACACTCACCCAGGATATTCTCAAAACAATTTTTGAGGCCGCCAAAACGACCGGGCAACCCTCTATGACAGCGATTGGGCTCTACAGCGCAGAAGAGCTTCACTGCTATGCCATTCCGATGACATTTGAGGGGTTAGATGAGCTACGGAGCACCTCCTGCAGCGTGGTCAATTTTGTACTGTACGCTGGCGCGCCAGACTGGCTTGTCATATTCGATGACCAGCTGTACGTCGCCTACGGCCCACCGGCCTTTGTCAATGCGCTGGTAGGTGATGTGGGCCAAGCCTACCAGGACCTAGAATCGAAGATAAACGCGCTCGCAGCTGAGTTTCAGGGCGATATCCCTAGCTACGTGGCACAGGAGATAGAGCGCATGGGCAGCTACCTCGATTCTGCACTGATAAAGCTTGGAGAAGACTATCCCAAGGCTCAAGCCGGTGAGCTAGTCAGCGTACTGTAGTCAGAGATATGGTCTGTGCTACACAAGCTGAAGCGATCGCTGCTGCTCATAGCTTGGAAAAATCTGCGCGATCGCAGCTGAATCCAGCCCAAACTGCGCTGTCAGCAAAGAAATCAACACATCCCGAAAATCTGTTGTAATGTCCAAATCACGCGCCTCGTGTTGAGCAGCCGCAGAGAGCCCCGGCCACTCACCATACACTTGGCCACCCCGCACGCCCCCGCCCAGCAGCCACATCACATTTCCATAGCCATGGTCGGTGCCGCCATTGCCATTTTCTGCCACCGTGCGCCCAAATTCTGACAGCACAACGATGGTTGTATTGTCGTACACCGGTCCAAGGCCTTCAGCGAGGGCAGCCAGTCCGGCACCTAGTCCGCGCAGGTTACGGGTGAGGCGACCTTCCTGGCCGACGTGGGTATCCCAAGCACCAACTTCCATAAAGGCAACTTGAGTTGCCGCATCACCGGTCATCAGCCGAGCCAAATAGCGAGCACTGGTCTCAAATCGGTCGGGCCTCTGCGCCCCCCGAGAAGCCTGCATTTCCTCTTCTTCTAGCTCACCTAGCAAAACGTCGCGGGCAGAACGCCCCTCGCTGTAAACCTCAGCCAGCCTCGGATTATTTGCATAAAGCTGGTCGAATGCTGCCTGTAGCTGTGGCCTGTCTATAGGCATGGGCCGACTTCCCGCCCGGCCAACGGCCAAGTTGGCAACCGCTTCTGACCCGGTAAAAATCAGCGGCAGCGTGGTGCCAATATTCACCGCCCGCGTCGGGCTACCCGCAGGCAGAAAAGACGTCAGCCGATTTAGCCAGCCATCGGTGCTGCTTTCCTTGGCGCCTGGGGTGCCGCTCTCCATGTAGTCCTGAGCTTGAAAGTGCGATCGCGAGAGCACAGACGAACCCGACGCATGCACAAAGGCCAGCTGACCGGCCTGCCAGGAAGGCATCAGGGGCTCTAGGGCAGGATGCAGGCCAAACTGACCGTCAAGATCCAAAGCGCCATCGGGGTCACCAGGTTTTGCGATCGCAATCGTCGGCCTAGCCGCATAGTAGTCAGCCTCCTGGTAGGGCACCACAATGTTCAAACCATCCGCCGCACCCCGTAAAAACACCACAATCAGACGCGGATCATTTCCACTTGCCGCATAGGCTGGCTTACGCCACGCCCACCCGTGGGTTCCGACAGCCGTCAGACCAGCAGCAAACTGTAAAAAATGGCGTCTTTTCATGGCGAGTTAAAAACAAAAACGGCTTAACCGGGGCTACAAGAAAGGAACTAACGGTACATCATTTCAGGACTGCCCAGAATGAGAGCGGCCTGGGTGGGTTCTGGGGACTGCCGAATGGTCGCTAGGCTACTGGCCGAAAACGGGTTACCCAGCGTCTCTAAGAGTACATCAGGCGCTGGAATCAGATCCTTGCGCTGATTGACATAAGAAATCGCCAGACTCACCCGCCTTAGCATGGAATCCGGGCTCAACCAGGCAGATTCTACCTGGGCGTAGCCATCCGGCATCCGACAGTTGTACAGCGGCATGTTTAGCTGTTTCATCGCCCCGCTTAGCGGATTGAGCTGATCTTCCTTGGGGTCAGTCAATCCGATGGCGCGGGACATAGAGAGAACGTACTGATAAGGCGTTTTGAACTTGCGCTGGTAGTGAGCCGTATCCCAAAATTCACCCTCAGAAAACAGCGTTGAGAGCACTTCGCGAATATCGCCATCTGTCTGTGTAAAGCGGCTAGCGAGCCGGTCTACCAAGGACGGTGGAGGGGTATCGGCTACAAAATACTGTGCCAGCTTATAGCTAATGTGCCGAGCCGTCGCCGGATGCTGGCTCAACAGATCGAGTGCTGCTTCGCCCTCAGCCACACCGCCACTGGCAATCGTCGTATCTAAAAGGACCTTATCAGAAGCATCGTGACGGTTTTCTACAAACACAAAGCCACTTTCGTCTATGGCTGCTTGCTGATGGTGAACCAAGCTCCAACCCGTAAAAATGCGTGCGAGCGATTCCACATCGGCCTGGCTGTAGCCGCCGTTGACACCTAGGGTGTGCAGCTCCATCAGCTCGCGGGCGTAGTTTTCATTCAGCCCCTTGAACCGTCCCTTAGCCGCTTCGCTACCGGGGTCAGTATTTAGCCAATTGTCCAGATAGGACAGCATCGCCGGATGCTTGGCCGTCGCGCCCAGCAAATCTCTAAACTTACCTAGCACATGGGGTCGAATAGCCGCCTGCTCGTAGGAGCCAAACCAGAGCCGGGTGAGCGCCTTACCTGCAAACACATTGAAATGGTTGAACCAGAAGTCCACCATGACTTCCTGCAGCTGATAGGCGCTTTCGAGCGATCGCAAAAGCCGGGCTTCCTGAGTTTCTCTGGCAATTTGGTCCTGACGCTCATTGGCTTTACGACGCTGCTCATCAGTGGGTTGCCTGGGAGTGGCATGGCGCTCAAAGATGGCCGTTGGCGACAGCTCCAGCATCGAAAAGTTACTCAGCCGACTCGCCAAAGCCGCCGGTTCAACGGTGCCAGGCGGATTTAGCTGCTGCTCGATGTAAGCCTCCACGCCAGCGCTCTCAACTCGCTGGCGATCGCCAGGCCGGGGGCCAAAGCCAAGTCGGTCCAGCACATGGGTGATCTTCTGAGATGTCTCCACGATGGCGCGCTCCTAAGCGGACAAATGGCAGATCAATGGCGGGCGGCGGCATTGACTCAGAGCGATGTAATTTTAGCGAGGGACTTTCAGGACTTTTTTTCTGTAGTGGCCGAAAATGAAACTGTCCTCTTCCGTAAATACGAACACCAGCATAGACGGGTCAAATAAGAGCCCTCGTGAGAAGCCTCACAGGGAGATTGCCGCAGTATCTGAACGGTACCAATTTGGCGGTAAGGCAATCGTAGGCGCTGAAGTATTATCCACATCCAGCGGATGGGGAAATGTGCGGGCGTATGTGCGATCGCTCAGCCGGTCATTTCTAAGAAACGTAATCTCCAAGGTGGCCGGAATCGGAACGCCATCCTTGTTCAGCAAAATGCCGCAGTTGTTAGGATGACTGTGGACGCAGGTGTGGGTTTGCAGTATTTTTTCAAGCGATCGCGAGGCCAGCTGAAAAAAAGACCAGCCCCACAGCTGATCGAGCCAGTGCAGCTCTATCACCATGATGCGAAACCGCTTCATCAGCGGTTCCGGCATATTCAAAAACGTCTCATACTCAAAGCCTTCAATGTCCATCTGCAGCATCAGCTCAGCAGACGAACCAGGTAGGGTCTCTGAAACCCAATCCTCCATTTTGATAAAGTCCTCACTATTCAGCGCCCCCACATACTTCTGAATAAAGTGAAACCGCTCATGCTCTATGCTGGGCCCCTCAACCGACTTATCCGCCAAAAACACCGCCATACCCAGCTCCGCGCAATCTTGCTCAAAGCCAGAAACCGCGCTCACCCCAGGCGAAAAGCACGCTTCGACACCGGCCAAATCGTCCGGCACAAGGTAGCCACCATCACCCTTTGGCCCCAGCCGAATCAGCCCTTTTTGCGGAGAGACAGGATGCAGCTTGTCTATTAAAGCCTGGACAGATTGCCTGTCCGTTGCGGTGCTAGGAAATACCTTGCCAGGTGAAAGCGCCCGAATAGCGATCGCCTTTAAGAGCTGCTTCATGACTGTCAAAGACCACTTAAGCGGTTTTAATCGCAATTCTGCCAGAGGAATCGATCCGGTTTAGCAAGATACGAACGTTGTTATTGGCAATGTACTCATCAACCGCCTTCCGAGCCCCTTCCCAATGGCCATAGTCATCCAAAATCAGCACGCCACTGGGCTTGAGCCGGGGGAACAGGTGCTCCATCTCATGCTTGGTCGATTCATACCAGTCGGTATCGAGCCGGAGAATGGCAATCTCATCCGGAATCGTGCCTGGAATAGTATCTTCCACCTTGCCTTGAACGTAGTGAACCTTATTGGCAGGATAGCCCGTCCGATTCAGATTCTCTTTCACCTCATCTAGAGGCGATAGGCACCAGTCAGACTCATCTTCTGCAAGCTTCACCGCAGAGAACTTTTGCTTGGCATCCTGCCCATGAATCGAGACATCCTCATCACTCGGGGCACTCATCCCAGCAAACGTATCGTACAGGTACAGTTCCCGCTCCCGATTGCCAACAGCTTGAAGCGCGTAGGCCATCGCCATAGAAGACCCCCCTTTCCAGACACCACACTCCACCATGGCGCCTGCAATGTTGTGGTTCACCACGTAGTGCACGGCGTCTACCAGCGCATTCACCCGCTCCAAGCTGGTCATGGTGTAGGGCTCTACCTTGCCAAATATGTCCAGGTTTTTTTCACTGAAGTCTCGGGAATGCCGAACAATATCAAGCCCGAACGTCTGTGCAACTGATTTGATCGTTTTTGTCAGGCTGACCATATTGTTTCCTTACGTAATAATTCAGAGATAGGTGACTCGGCGGTAAATGACTCAGTAGTCATTTGTCCTGTCTATAGGCGCTAATTCATCCTATGCCTGCCTACACGTCCATTAGCATTCGCTAGTGATTAAATACACATCATCTTTAAGGATGACTGGGCGAATATGAGTACATACCGAAGTATAAAGCGATTTCCGGAGAAATTAGCTAACGAGCTTTTTAAGTAATATCACTAGCCAATCTGGCTTAGCATGGGACCTTTCAGCACATTTCTGCCTTGCATTAAATCAAGCTCTCCCTCGATTGGCAAGCGACTGAATCACTGATGATTCGCCAACTTACATCCCGGCTGCCCTCCATTCAGCAAAATACAGCCATCAATGTTCGAAGACACCGCTGTACTGCCTCAGGTCTAACGCTACGAATGTCGGCAGACAGGCTAGGCACTGCTGGGTAAGCGTCCATCTGTCTTCACGCTTGAGCATCTCTATCAGCTTGCTGCGCAGCGAGTGAAGGTAGCGCACATCGTTGGCAGCGTAGCTGAGCTGTTCCTCACTGAGGGCGTTTACATTTCCCCAGTCAGAGCTCTGTTGGGTTTTATCTAGCTCAATGCCTTCTAGCTCCTGTACAAGGGCCTTCAGGCCGTGCTTGGGGCTGTATGTACGGGCAATCTTGCTGGCAATTTTGGTACAGAAAACCGGGGCTGTCACAACGCCGAGGTGGTGCTGGAGGGTCGCCAGGTCGAACCGGGCAAAGTGAAAAATTTTGGTGATGCCCTGCGTTTCTAGCAGCTGCTTAAGATTGGGTGCTTCGGTTTGGCCCAGAGCCACGCGGATAGCGCTGACGTGGCCTTCAGGGTCGCTGAGCTGAATCAGGCAGAGGCGATCGCGCAGTGGATTGAGGCCCATGGTTTCTGTATCGACGGCGATCGCACTTGCTTGGCTGTATCGCTGCAGTAGCTGCGGCGACAAATCGCGATCGCACACTTCAAAATTTTCCATCCCAAACGCTCCTCATATGTTGGTTAAACTTCAGCTAGCCAAACTTCAGCACCTTTGCCACCGTCTGCACATCCTTATCGCCCCGGCCCGAGCAGTTAATCACCACTTTCTCAGTCGTTAGAGTTGGGCATAGCGACTCCAGGTAGGCAAAGGCGTGGGCCGTCTCCAGCGCTGGGATGATGCCCTCTAGGCGAGACACCAGTTGAAACGCCTCTAATGCCTCCGCATCGGTCACGCTGTAGTATTCCGCCCGGCCCAAATCTTTAAAGTAGCTATGCTCGGGGCCAACGCCCGGATAGTCTAGCCCCGCGCTCACAGAATGGGCTTCAATCACCTGTCCTTCATTGTCCTGTAGTAGGTAGCTCATCGCCCCGTGCAGCACGCCCACTCGGCCCTTTGTCAGGGTCGCCGCATGCCTATCTGTCTCGGCACCTTCGCCCGCGGCCTCGATGCCGATCATCCGAATCTCAGTATCCGGCACAAACTCATGAAATAGCCCCATCGCATTCGAGCCGCCCCCGACGCAGGCCAGCAGCACATCCGGCTTGCCGCCCCATTTCTCCAGACACTGCGATCGCGTCTCTTCACCAATCACCCCATGAAAATCACGGACCATCATCGGGTACGGGTGGGGACCGGCCACCGAGCCCAATATGTAGTGAGTCGTTTCCACATTGGTCACCCAGTCTCGAATAGCTTCTGAGGTCGCGTCTTTCAGCGTGCCGCTACCCGCACTGACCGGGCTCACCGTCGCCCCCATCAGCTTCATCCGAAACACGTTGAGCGCCTGACGCTGCATATCTTCAACGCCCATATAAATGACGCAATCTAGGCCAAAGCGAGCACAGACCGTCGCTGTCGCCACCCCATGCTGCCCCGCCCCCGTCTCAGCAATAATCCGCTGCTTGCCCATGCGCTTGGCTAGCAAAACCTGGCCGAGCGCATTGTTAATTTTGTGAGCACCGGTGTGGTTGAGGTCTTCGCGCTTGAGATAAATTTCGGGCCCCTTATCTGCAGGCCAGCCGTGCTTCTGGGCGTAGTGTGCCGTAAGTCGCTCAGCAAAGTAGAGCGGATTGGCTCTGCCGACGTAGTCTTTCAGCAGGCCCTGTAGCTCAGACTGAAAGGCGGGTTCGTCGCGGTACTGGTAGTAGGCCTCTTCTAGTTCCTTAAGCGCGGGCATGAGCGTCTCTGGAACGTACTTACCGCCGAAGCGGCCAAAGCGACCAAAGGAATCGGGCCGAGCCTCTAGGGAAAGCGTCTTATCGTTGAGGGTTTGGGTTTGGGGCTTGGGAAGGGGAGTAACTGTCACAGCGCTTACCTTTGATTACCTTTACAAGTAGATTCAGAATAGGAGGTCAAATTTTAGAAGTCCCCCATTTTATATAAATTAGTACCGCTGGCAAAATGGGTTGTGAGATTCCCTTCTATCGTTATCTCTAACCTTGTTTTAATGCCGCTTTAAGGAGGATTGTGAATAGTCTTTACGGCGGATAGAATAATTTTGAAATATTTGCTTACCGTGTACGCAGTGGCGGCTAGTTCGCCAAAGCTACAGCATTAAATTCGAAACAGCTAAACCAATGGCACAACTGCTCGCTGGCGATATTGGCGGAACGAAAACGATCCTGCGTTTGGCCCAGGCTGATGATACCGACATCAAGCAGAATCCGACTCATCAGCTTGAGGTGGAGACACTACATGAGGCCCGCTATCCCAGTGCGGACTATCCCGAGTTTGTGCCGATGGTCAAAGAGTTTTTGGCAGCGGCAGGGGAGGTGGTTTCTACAGTCAGTCCAGAGGCGGCCTGTTTTGCGATCGCTGGCCCTATTGTCAACAACACCTCCCAGCTCACAAACCTCTCCTGGTTCTTACGAGCCGAATTTCTCAGCGGCGCGCTAGATATTGCCAATGTGCAGCTAATCAACGACTTCGAAGCCATTGGCTACGGTATTCTTGGCCTGCAGACTGAAGATATTTACGAGCTGCAGGCCGGTGAACCCTCCGACGCCTCTCCAAAGGCCGTCCTAGGCGCGGGCACCGGGTTGGGACAGGGCTTTTTGCTCCCCTGCAGCGGCGAATATCAGGTCTTTCCGTCCGAAGGGGGGCATGTCGACTTTGCCCCCCAGTCCGAGCTAGAGTTTCAGCTGCGCAAATATCTGCTAGAAAAGCACTGCATTTCCCGCGTCTCCGAAGAGCGGGTCGTTTCCGGCATGGGAATTATTTCGATTTATCAGTTCTTACGCGATCGCCAGTACGCCGGCGAATCAGCCGACATTCAAGCCGCCATGGAAGCCTGGGAAAGGCAGGCCGGGCAGCGGAGCCAGCTCACCGATCCGGCAGCCATTATCTCCAGGGCCGCCACAGAAAAAACAGATCTGCTCTCGCAAAAGACCATGGAGATCTTCATTCGCGCCTATGGATCTGAAGCGGGCAACATCTCCCTCAAGCTGCTTCCCCGAGGCGGGCTCTACATCGCAGGCGGCGTCACCGCCAAAAATTTACCCCTGATAAAAGGCGGTGAATTTATGTACGCCTTTAGCAGTAAAGGGCGCGTCAGCCACCTGCTAGACCAAATTCCGGTGCGAGTCGTCCTCAATCAGTCGGTCGGGCTGATTGGTGCAACGCTGAAGGCCTCTCGCAATTACAAAGCGTCGATGGTGAACTGCGGCAAAGCAGTCTGTGACACTGCTGAGGACTAGGCAGAAGCCGAACAGCCATGCCACCTTTGCCAAACCCTACTGACACGGGCGCTGTTACCTGTCGAACCACAGCCTACGGTCAGATGTACGGAAAAAGGCGCCGAAAACGACCTTCATGTCCTTACATCGCAACAACTTTTCCCGGTAGGGAATGCTAGGGGTTGATTCTGACAAATCCCCTAGCTATGACCATCACAACACCTGCAAAGTCCCTACCTCGTGTTTATGGCTACACCCTCTTAGCCCAGCTTTATAAAAAAGGACGCATTGGGGTTTACCGGGCAATGGTATCGCCCGCCGTCGAAGCAGATAGCAACGGGCGGCCGCGGACTGTGGTGATTAAGCTCCTAGAAACGCTGTATCCATCCCTCAGCGACCTGGCTCAGTTTCGCAATCAGTATGTCCTTACAAAGGATTTAGACATTCCTGGTGTCGTCCGTCCACTGAGTTTACAGCCCTGGCAAAAGGGCTATGCCCTCGTGATGGAAGACTTTGGCGGAATTTCTCTCGACCACTACCACAGCCTCTATGAAATCTCTCTGGGCAATTGTCTAGAGATTGCACTGCAGCTGTCAGAGGCGCTCCATCAGCTGGCTCAGCGCCACATCGTGCATAAAGATATCAAGCCTGCCAATATCTTGATCAACCCAGATAGCCTGCGTATTGAGCTGATTGACTTTTCTATTGCATCTCAGCTGGCAAAAGAAAACCAAGCACCCCAGAGCCCCAGTGCGCTAGAAGGCACGCTGGCCTACCTGGCCCCAGAGCAAACGGGTCGGATGAATCGAGGCATAGACTACCGCACTGATTTCTACGCCCTGGGAGTCACCCTGTACGAGCTGCTAACCGGCGAGCTGCCTTTTCGGGCTGACGACCCGCTGGAGCAGGTGCACAATCACATGGCGATCGCACCTCAGCCGCTCCAAGCGATCAATCCAGAGATTCCTGAAATGGTTTCAAAGATTGTGCTCAAGCTAATGGCCAAAAATGCAGAAAATCGCTACCAGAGTTCTTTCGGGCTACGGCACGACCTAGAACGATGCCTGACCCAATGGCAGGAAACTGGCAAAGTCAACACCTTTGAGCTGGGCGCACGGGACCTGAGCGATCGCTTCACAATCTCTGAGCGCCTCTATGGCCGCGAAGCCGTAGTGCAGACGCTGCTTAATACCTTTGACCGCGTTGCCGCCTCAGACACGCCCACAGACACACCCACAGACGCACCCGCAGACACACCCGCAATCGCAGGTCTTACAGTCGCAGACCCCAAAATTACAGACCCCAAAATTGCAAACCCCAAAATTGCAAACTCCAAAACAGACCCCAAAATTGCAAACCCCAAAACAGACCCTCAAAATCGCTCAGAGCTGCTGATGGTGGCAGGGACCTCCGGTATTGGTAAAACCGCTGTCATCAACGAAGTACACAAACCCATCACCCAGCAGCAGAGCTACTTTCTCAAGGGCAAATTCGACCAGCTCAATCGCAACCTGCCACTGTCTGCATTTCTACAGGCCATTCGCGGCCTGATCCACCAGCTGCGCCTAGAATCAAACGACAAGCTAGTCCAGTGGCGACGCAAAATTCTCGAAGCCGTTGGCGAAGACGGGCAAATCCTCACCGACGTCATACCCGAACTCGAAAGCATTATTGGTGCCCAGCCTGAGGCCTCGCCGCTCACAGGCGCTGCCGCCCAAAATCGCTTCACCCAGCGCTTCCTGCAGCTGATCGATGTATTCGCCAGGCCCCAGCAGCCGCTGGTGATTTTTCTAGATGACTTGCAGTGGGCTGACTCAGCCTCTCTGCAGCTGATCGCCAAGCTAATGACTGCCCAGGGTCCACTCCTGATACTGGGCGCATACCGCGACAACGAAGTCTCCCCTGCCCATCCCTTAATGCTCACCTTAGAAGATCTAGCCAGCCAGAGCACTACAGGGAATCAGGCCGCTGTAAACACTGTCACACTCGCCCCATTAACGCGACGCGACACCAACGGCCTAGTTGCCGATACGCTGCATTACGACATTGAGTACGCCGCACCGCTTGCCGATCTGGTCTTTCGTAAAACCAAAGGCAATCCCTTTTTCACAACTCAATTTCTCAAGTCGCTTCACGAAGAAGGCCATATCCGCTTCGACAGCCAGCAGGGCTCTTGGTCCTGCGACATGGACCAAGTTGCCCTGTGCTCCTTCACAGATGATGTGGTGGAATTTATTTCCCAACAGCTGCAGAAGCTACCCCATGAAACACAGCAAATTATCCAGCTAGCAGCCTGTATTGGCAATTCCTTTGACTTGGAAACACTAGCGATCGCAGCTGACCAGTCACCCTCAGAAACAGCCACAGCCCTGTGGCAGGGCCTGCAAGAAGGGCTGATCGTTCCTCAAAGCGAAAAATACAAGTTCTACCTAGGAGAAGGCAACCCCTCCCCCGCAGAGCAGTCCACAGTTCAAGCAGCGGCTCAGACAGTAGCGGTAAGAGAACCCCACCTCAACAACATCTACAGTGGTGACATTACCTATAGCTTTTTCCACGACCGCGTTCAGCAGGCCGCCTACAGCCTCATTGAAGCAACGCAAAAGCAGAGCACCCATCTCAAAATTGGCCAGCGACTGCTGAACCATCTCTCAGAAGCTGAACAAAAAGAAACTCTCTTTGAGATTGTCAATCATCTCAACGCAGGGATTGCGCTCATTTCGGATCCAGCTCAGCAGGAACAGCTCGCAGCGCTAAACTTCGAAGCTGGACAAAAAGCCAAAACGGCAACGGCTTATCAGTCGGCAGCCGAGTACTTCTCCGTAGGCATACAGCTCCTAAAATCAGACTGCTGGCAAAGCCAGTACGCACTGGCCCTAAGGCTACATACCCTGGCCGCTGAAGCCTGCCTCATCTGCGGCGATTTAGACGGAATGGAACAGCGGGCAGCGGTGGTTTTACAGCATGCCAAGGCCACGCTAGATAAGATCAATATTTATCAGTTCAAGATTCAGGCCTACACTTCGCAAACCCGGCTGCAAGAAGCCCTAAGCACAGCTTATCAGGCCTTCCAAACGTTGGGTCTCACGTTTCCAGAAGCCCCTGGCCCAGGAGATATTCAACAGTCTCTTCAGCAAACCAGCGCGCTCTTAGATGGGAAAGAAATTCTATCGCTTGCTGAGCTGCCCGAGATGACAGCCACCGACCAGCTAGCGATCATGCAGCTGACATCCACCGTAATTCCGGCAGCATTTTTAAGATTGCCGCCCCTCTTTCCGCTGTTGATTCTCTTGCAAATTCGAATCTCTATTGAGTATGGAAACGCCCCGCAGTCACCCTTTAGCTACGCGGCCTACGGACTCTTTCTCAATACGATGCTAAACGACTTGGCATCTGCTGAACGCTTTGGTCAGCTGGCTTTAGATTTGGCCGCTGATTCTGTTTCCAAGGCACTGAAGGCCAGAACATACTTTGTTGTTGGCTCTTTTATTAAGCACCACACGTGTCATTTGCAGAGCGCGCGATCGCTGCTAATCGATAGCTACAAAGTGGCCCTAGACGGGGGTGACTTGGAATATGTCGGCTACGCAGCGTTCCATATCTGCCAAGACGGATACCTGATAGGCCAAGAACTCACCCTGCTAGAGAAAAGCGTTAACGCCTACAGTCAAGTTCTTGCTGACCATAGGCAGATTGTTACTTTTAACTACTGTCGAAGCATTCAGCAGGCCATTCTAAACTTAATTCACGAGACAGATCAGCCCCACCGATTGCTGGGAGAGGCCTTTGATGAAGAGGTCGTTTTACCCCAGTTGCAAACAGCTAACGACGCCACCGGACTCTACACCACGTACGTCCACAAGCTCATTTTGAGCTATTTGTTCGAAGCCTACCCCCAGGCAGAAGACTACGCAACCAAAAGCCGAGCGTACCTAATGGGCGGTAGTGGCTTCGCAATCACGCCGCTGTTCTATTGCTACGATTCACTGACGACGCTGCAGAAGCTATCACAGCTGCTGAACGAACCCAGCTACGAAGCAAGCAACAAACCAGATGAACAGGGCAGCCACACTGTAGAAAACACCGCAGAAACCGGTGTAGAAAACAGCGCAACAGAGGCCACAATACAGACTGAATCCACCCTCTCTTCTAGTAACGCCCTTAAAGATCAGTCCAAGGCGCTTCTTGAGCGTGTTGCCGAAAACCAGAAACAGCTCAAACACTGGGCAGATCACGCGCCCATGAACTATCTTCACAAGTTCAACCTAGTCGAAGCTGAGCGCTGCCGCTGTCTGGGGAGTATCCATCAGGCAATTGAAAAATACGACCTGGCAATTTCTGGGGCCGAGCAGCAAGGCTACAGTCAAGAGATTGCGCTGGCAAACGAGCTAGCGGCAAAGTTCTATCTCAACTGGCGCAAGGAACATCTTGCCGTTGGCTATATGCAGGAAGCCTACTACGGCTACATTCGCTGGGGAGCCAGCGCCAAAGTAGCGCAGCTAGAGCGCCACTACCCCCAGCTGTTAGCCAGCGCCCTGGCACATTCAAACAGTATCAACATCACCGCCTCGTCGATGCAGTCCTCGACGGTGGTCAGCAGCATTAGCCGGGCCACAAACAGCCAAAATATGCGGCTAGATTTTTCCGCCATTATGAAGGCGGCTCAGGCGATCTCTCAGGAGATAGAGCTAGAGAGCTTACTGACCACGCTGATGAAGATTGTACTCAGCATTGCCGGTGCCCAGATGGGTACTTTGCTGCTGCTGCAGGGCGAAAAGTGGCAGATCGTTGCCAAGGCAGATCAGCATCAGGTGAATATCGCAGAAAGCGACCTTGAGCAGTATTCAGACATTCCTCACAGCTTGATTTATGCTGTGGCGCGATCGCAGCAAGCAGCCGTGTACGAAAATCTAGCCGTTGCCGAACCTTTTGAGAGCGATCGCTACATCAGCCTATACCAGCCCAAGTCGGCGATGTGCATGCCCGTTAGCCGCCAAGGTGAGCTGATCGGCATTTTGTATCTCGAAAACAGTCTGATAGAAGGTGCATTTACCCGCAATCACTTAGACACCTTGCAACTACTCACCAGCCAAGCGGCCATCTCAATTGAAAATGCCCGGCTCTACCAGCAAACAGAGAATTACTCCCAAAATCTTGAAATAGACGTTGCCAAAAAGACCACAGAACTCAACCAAAAAGTCATCGCGCTTGAAGTCGCGCTCAAAAAGCTAAAAGAGACACAGGCGCAGCTGATTCAGACTGAGAAAATGTCATCACTTGGGCAGCTCGTCGCTGGCATCGCCCACGAAATCAACAATCCAATCAACTTCATCCACGCGAATCTCAAACACATAGAAGGTTATAACCAAGACCTTTTAACAGTCATCGAGGCCTACCAAGAAAGCATTGCCCCACCATCAGCAGTCGTAGAAGTCCTCGACAATATCGATCTTGACTTTCTAGTAGAAGATTCACAGAGCCTGCTGAGTTCGATGCGCCATGGCAGCGATCGCATCAAGCAAATGGTACTCTCACTGCGCAATTTCTCTCGGCTAGATGAGTCTGAAACCAAACGAGTCAATGTTCATGAAGGGCTAGAAAGTACGCTGGGTATATTGCAGCATCGCCTGCAGGAAACACCGACGCGATCGCGTATCGCTATCCTCCGCGACTACGGAGAACTGCCCCTAATTGAGTGTCGGCCTGGCCCAATCAATCAGGTCTTCATGAACATTTTGAGCAACGCAATAGATGCACTGGCAGACAGCACAGACGCTGAAAAAACCATTCGGATTCAAACCACCTTAAAACAGGAAGGAATAATCAGCATCCAAATTGCTGATAATGGTGCTGGCATTCCAGAAGACGCCCAGCTACATATCTTCGATCCCTTCTTTACCACTAAGCCTGTAGGGAAAGGCACAGGATTAGGGCTTTCTATCAGCTACCAAATTATTACCGAAAACCATCGTGGCAAGCTTTACTGTGAGTCAACACAGGGCAAAGGGACACAGTTCACCATTGAAGTGCCCATCAGCCTACGCTAGGGTACTCGCTGTACCACGCTTGGTGCCGGGCATAGCTGCTGAACAAAAAAGTCAACGGTCTGCTGGCTAACCCAGCCATTACTAACCACGATCTCTCCCAGTCGCCGATTTTCTTTCAGCTGTTCTGACAGAGCGTAGCGAATCTGAACTTCGTTGACCAGTCCGGCTTCGGTGAGGTACTCTCCCAGTCGCTTTTTCGAGGCAGTCAGCGGGTGGCGATTGACCATATCCGGATTGACCATATCCGCAGAGAAATTAGTGCTCAGGGGCGGCGAGGACAGATGGTGCGATCGCTCAGAGGTCGCCGGGCTAGCGGACACAGACAGTGACAAAACATGTTGCTTTTGAACAAATGCTACCAGCGGCTCGATGTGGACCGGCTCTTTCCACTCAGCCTCCAAATCCTCAATAATGTGCAGCTCATCGACCAGCAAATGTTTGAAATAGCGACGGACAATTGGATGGATAAATTCACTATCTTCCGCATTGTCCGCATCTTCGCGATGAACCCGATCAATAGAGAATGGGTCGGCTATTTTAGCAACATCCTGGCCAAACTCTAGCGTAATCACGTAGTAGTAATCAGCGGTACCAAAAGCGCTGCTATGTACGTAGTCGCGGGGCAGATCTCGATAGTAGCAGGCTGATCCAGCTTCTTCGTTGATAGTCACCACATCACAGAGGAATCCAGTTTGCTGCCACAGGCCAGCACTGTTGTTCACCCGCTTCAGAATGGCCTCTGTAATCGCCTCAGGCGCCCCATCAATCTGCTCGTGGGGCCAAGGCTGCTGGTGATACTTGCGCTCTAGAATGTGATGCAGCGCCTGAATATTGTGTCGGAAGCCATGAATGAAGCCAGACTGCTTTTTCTTAAAGTCTCGCATGTGCATCAAAACACCTGCGAAGTACAGTCCTGGGATGTTAACAGACTCCCACTCGCTGGTCTGCGCTGGGAAGCGATCATTGATGGCCAGTAGCGGCCGACAGCTCTTATCAAAAAGTCTGCTGTCAAACTTAAACCCAGTACAAACCAAAACCCGATCGTAAATAAGGGTCTCCTGTTCGCCATTCGCATGGGCATAGCTGAAGGTGACCTTATATTCGTCACCGTGCCGCTCAACACCCAGTACCTCAGCATCTAAAACCGCATTTTGCGATTTCAGCTGATAGGTATCTAAAAAGTTATTGTTCACAGCTCTCAAGTGGCCAACATACTTTGTTCGCCAGGCCATCCTAATCGGCTCCGGGCTAGCGACATGAATAAGCGCCGTTGTGCTCACAAGATGATCAGCCGTTTCGAAGCCGGAGTTGCCCTTTCCAATGACTAAAACACGCTGGTTCCTATATTCATCAGGGTCAATGGACATCGTCGTATAGTTTTCAGCCAGCTCAATACCCGGAATGGCAGGAACATACGGCTGAGAAAGACCGGTCGCAACAATTAGATGCTCACCGACAAAGAGATTTCCCGCCTGGTCAGTCACGTAAAAATCATCTGAATTATCTGACTCGGAAGAGCCCGAGGACGAGGTCAGCGCTTCTGCAGAAACTGGATTCTGACGCCTCGAGAGTTTGCCAATGCGGGTAACGGTTGTGTTGTGACAAATTTTGAGCTGAAACTGCTCCGCATAAGCCTGACAATAGTCTGTGAAAGCATGCTTATCCGGGAAGTAATCCTGGCTGAACTTGGACAGACGCAGACTTGAGTCGTGGCTAATTAGGGAGTTCCAGTCCCACCTTAGGTTAATCTCTGGATCGTCGTAGCCAGTGTACACCTTGTTAATAGAGATCAGCTTGCCATGGCGGGGATATTTTTGAAAGAAAGACCCCACGGAATCCGAGGCTTCGAGGACCAGATAGCTCCGCTGAGCCATTTCCAAAAAGTAAGCAAGCTGCAGGCCAGCCGGACCAGCGCCAATAATTAAGTACTCAACCTGATTCTGATTCTTCATTCTCAATTTCCTACTTCTTAATTTCTTACAGTCGTTACGAAATTGAGGCCGGGGAAAGCGCCTCAGCTGCCTGAGAGGTTGTTTCTTGAGCAGCTGCAATGTGGTCGTAAATATCAGAAACCATCATCGTCAACGCCCTAAAGATACGATCAATCACCTCTAGTGACTCCTGTCTCAGCTCATCCGTCAAATGAATAGATTCAAGTCTTTCATTGATCTCTTTATCGAAAATCTCATGATTAAGCTCCACCCGAAAATGCTCTTCTGAGAAGTACTTGAGCTTTTTTTGGTAGCCTGCACGAGCAAAGAAGTGATAAGCCCGGCTGAAAAAGACATGACCTGTCGCTTCTAGCGTAAGGGGAATAACCAGACGCACGCGGTCGTCTGACGCCTTGTATATTTCAGACACAATCTCGTAGGAGGCATCTCTTGTTGTCGCATACGTTTGGCCAAACAATAGAGCCGCATCGCAGTTTGCATCTAGCTGTTTCAGGTCATGCAGGAACCAGGCATCGTGGCCCAAGTCTTCTTGTCTGTGATGCTGGGCAATAGGTAGCAGCTCGGGATCGGTGATTTTCGCTTCATTGATGCGGAGCATGTCTTGAAAGGCAAGAACAAAAAAGGCGATACCAGCAATAAAGACTTTGGAGTCTTCTATTCGATTGCCCTGTTCCAAAAACTTGAAAAAGGCAAGGTTAGAAAATTGGGCCTGACGAATATCAATGTCTTGCAGAATACAATTCATAGTGAGGAATACCCATGTTAGTAGGTGCAGCTCTCTAGAAACAAGAGAGTCACAAAGCTGTGCGTGTTCTAATGCAATACTTGCTCTAAAGTGGCGGTGCTTCCCAGAGAAGATTCATCTCCAGGCGAGGCTCTCTACTGGTCAATAGACCATCGGCAAATAGTCTATTTACCAGTCGTCATCCAATTGCCAGCAGTCATCTAATAACCAGTTCTGGCGCTGTACGTGCCTCTCAGGCAGGCACTTAAAAGCGATACCTGTGCAGGGAAAGGGATCTCGACATTATCAGTAGCACCAAATAGACGCTACTACGCGCATGAGAATCACTTTCACCTTTTATGAGAAAATCTCAAGAGAGGAGCAAAATACTTTTACTAAATGCAGATAAATGCAGAATTAAACAATGGGCAAGATTAAATGCAGACAAGACTTTTGAAAGTTGGCATAACTGTTGCAGCCTTGACATAACATTTTCAGACTCTATTTTTAGACTCTGTGATGCTAGCTCTGTATCGTTGATGTTAGCTCTGTATCGTTAGCAGAATGATGGACGATTTCAAAAGTGCTCCACTTCACGGACAGTATAACCACGGATTTCCAGAAAAGACAACAGTGATTGAAAATCTTTTTCGAACTCTCTTTCCCCTAGCAAGACAAGCGCTTTTTGTGGGATGGGAGCAACCAACAAGTGATATGTAAAGAAGAGTGTTTTAGTAAGAAGAGTAGTATCTTGACGAAATATCTTCTATGTGCAGCCTGCGCACAGCAGCTACGGTTCTGCGCCCCTACAATCGGCAAGGTAATTGGCACGGTGCAACACAAAACTCTCTGACAGAGTAAGACTTCTACCGCGTCTCTCTGTTCAAAGGGAGCTTTAGAATTCATCCGTGAGTAGTGCCCAGTAATAACGTCTGTAAAAGTCGGAGACTATCTCATTAAGCTGGCAAAATGAGGCAACTTGCAAGGTCGCTTGTAACGTGTACGATGTTTTATATATTGCGTGATGTTGTCTAATGTAATGAGTGATTGCGACACCAATGGCAGGACATAGTAAGTGGGCAAATATCAAGCGCCAAAAGGCGCGAGTAGATGCTGTAAAAGGTAAAGTATTTGCCAAGCTCTCCAGAGAGATCATTGTGGCGGCCAAGCAAGGTGGCGGCGATCCGGATGGCAATTTTCAGCTGCGTACGGCGATTGACAAAGCAAAGGCAGCGGGTTTCCCCAACGACAACATTGATAGGGCGATCGCAAAGGGCTGCGGCAGCCTGGCCGGGGAAGGGGATTTTGAATCTATCCGGTATGAGGGCTATGGCCCCGGTGGTGTCGCAGTACTCATAGAAGCGCTAACCGACAATCGCAACCGAGCAGCTGCAGACCTGCGAACAGCCTTCGGCAAAAATGGTGGCAACCTAGGTGAAACAGGCTGCGTTGGCTGGATGTTTGACCAGAAAGGGGTGGTGACCCTCAGCGGAGATATCGAAGAGGATGCACTGCTCGAAGATACGTTAGAAGCTGGCGCAGACGCCTACGAACTGACCGACGACCTAGACGAAGGGACTCCTAGCGCGGAGGTATTTTGCGACGTGTCTGAGCTAGAAGCTGTCAGCACGGCGCTCAAAGGTAGGGGCTATACCGTCAGGGAAATCGACTTACGCTGGATTCCTTCAAATACGGTTCAGGTGGAAGATCCTACCTTGGCAGTCTCGCTGCTCAAGATGATGGATGCTCTCGAAGATTCTGATGATGTCCAGTCTGTCACGGCCAATTTTGAGATGTCTGAGCAGGTGATGGAGCAGGCCATGAGTTGATGGCCTGCTAAGTTGATAGCCGAGTTGATGGATCCTGGTTTGCACGTAAGAATATAGAGGAAGAATGTAAAGGAGCGTAAATAAAGTCGTCCTTATGGCCGTAAACCTATCTCCAAACGCTGCTTTGTCCCACCGAGGGGATCATCTAGCGCGATCGCACTCCCCAGAAAGCCAGCCAGAAAGCCAGCCAGAAAGCCAGCCAGCCAGTCTACCCGTCAAGCACTACGACGTCGTAGTCGTGGGCGGCGGCATTGTCGGCCTCACATTTGCCTGCGGGCTGCGCAATAGCGAGCTGCAGATAGCTGTTATCGAAGCTCAGACGGCCGAGCAGGCGGCTGGCCGGGAAAGGGCCTACGCCTTTTCGCCCGTATCAGCCAAGATTCTAGAAGGGTTGGGCCTGTGGGCGTCGGTAGGTCCCAAACTTACCCACTTTCAGCAGGTGAAGCTCTCCGACGCAGACTACCCCAAGGCGATCACCTTTCACCCTGAAGATGGCCGCGGGGACGCGGTGTATTACTCAGCAGAGCACCAGGTATTGATGGGGGCTTTGCAGGAGGCTGTAGGCTCAGCAAGCAATATTGACTACTGGTGTGAGACGCAGCTTCTCTTGGGCGATGTTCGCCAGACAATCGGTCCAGCCGAGAGGCCATCTGAAGTCAGTAGGCTACAGGTGATACGTGGGAATGAGCGCTACATTTTTCAAACCCGGCTCGTGGTTGGGGCCGATGGTGCACGTTCTGGGGTACGCGATCGCGCTCAAATCGACACTTTCGGCTGGAAATATTGGCAGTCGTGTATCACAGCAGTCCTCGAACCCGAAAAATCCCACCGCAACACCGCCTACGAAAAGTTCTGGCCCAGCGGCCCTTTCGCCATTTTGCCCCTGCCCAACAACCGCTGCCAAATCGTCTGGACAGCGCCCCACGAAGAAGCCAAAGCCCTGCTTGCCCTGCCAGAAGACCAGTTTTTAACAGCGCTCAAGACTCGCTACGGCAACGACATGGGAGATCTCAAGCTAGTAAACAAGCCGATGATCTTTCCGGTGCAGCTGATGCAGAGCAAACGGTATGTGCAGCCGGGTACTGCGCTGATCGGTGACGCGGCACACTGCTGCCATCCGGTCGGCGGGCAGGGGCTCAACATGGGCATCCGCGATGCGATCGCACTGGCCGAGGTCCTTCAGCAAGCAGCACAACGCGATGAAAATATCGGCAGCCTCAGAGTGCTCAAGCGCTACGAACGCTGGCGAAGAACAGAAAACTGGTTTACGCTAAGTCTCACCGATTTTTTAAACCGGGCTTTTTCTAACCGCTTTCTGCCCCTGCTGATTGCCCGGCGAGCTGGCATTTGGGTGCTAGAAGGCATGACGCCTCTCAAGCGCCTAATCCTGCAGCTCATGACTGGATTCTTTGGTAAGCTTCCTGCCTATGCCCACCACCATCGCACTCATCGCCCACGACAGTAAAAAAGAGGGGCTGGTCAATTTCATTCGGGAGTACTCGGCGCTGCTGGGCGGCTACCAGCTAGTGGCAACAGCAACCACGGGCGAGCGACTGGCCCAGACTACGCCGCTATCGGTAGAAACCGTACTGCCCGGTAGCCTAGGGGGCGATGTGCAAATTGCAGCCCGAGTCGCCGAAGGCACCATTGCAGCCGTCATTTTTCTCACCGACTCACTCAATGCAAACTACTGCAGCACCGACGTCAGCTTGTTTCTGCGAATCTGTCAGCTGCACGATGTCCCCCTAGCGACCAATCTCTCCACCGCGCGGGCAGTTGTGCTTGCGCTAGCCAAGAGCCGAGTTGCCCATCTGATTTTCAATCCAGTTTCTGGCCAGGGCAACCCCAACCAAGATCTCAAGCTGATCAAGCAAATCCTAGAGCCGCAGATTCAAGTCAATGTCATTTGTACCACCGTTGAAACTTCGCCTGGGCAGCAGGCTAGGGAGGCGATCGCATCTGGGGCAGACTTGATCATCGCATCGGGCGGTGATGGCACTGTATCAGCCGTTGCCGAAGCCGTCATGCAGACCGATATTCCACTGGGTGTCATCCCGCGAGGTACCGCCAATGCCTTTTCGGTCGCGCTAAATATCCCGACAAATCTGCGCGCTGCCTGCGAGACAATCTTGGCGGGCACCACCAAGCAGGTCGATGTCGCCACTTGTAATGGTGCGCCCATGGTCTTGCTCGGTGGCATCGGCTTCGAAGCCGAAACCGTAGAGCGAGCCAACCGAGAAATGAAAAATCGATTTGGCGTCTTGGCCTATCTCCTAGCAGGCATGCAGCAAATTGCCGACCAGGCTTCTTTTGAAACAGAAATCGAAATTAGCGAGCAGGTTAGCAAGTTTGACTGTATTGCCATTACGGTAGCCAATGCCGCACCACCCACCTCAATCATGGCCCAGGGGTCTGGCGAAGTCATTACAGATGACGGGCTGCTAGATGTGACCATTGGACTGTCGCCAGGAGAGGCGCAGGGAATTGCCGCGCGACTGCAGGGGGTGGGTGCGATCGCCGATCTCCTCACCGCCGCCCTCGCCAAGCGCCCCACCCAAAACGAAGACATCATCAGCCTCCGCGTCCCCAGCATCAAAGTCACTACCACCCCACCCCAAAAAGTTGTTGTCGATGGAGAAATCATCGGCACCACACCTGTAGAATTTCAGTGCATTCGCCAAGGGCTGACGGTGCTAGCACCTATAGCCGAGCCAAGGTAGAACAGTATGCAAGTCAGAGAGAAATAGACAAGAAAAAACAACAGGAAAGGCAAAACAACAGACAAGATTGCCAACAAATAAGCTATCAAGCCCCACCACCTACACTTTGAGGACCTCCAATCCGCGAGCTGAGGCGGGGCGCTGTTGACAGCGGTCACACCAAGACATAACCGTTGGGAAATCGCTCAGCTGCAGGACCTCAGAGGCCTTGTAGCCCCAGTCCAGGCAGCCAACCCATGGAAAAGTCGCCATATCTGCAATGGTGTAGTCAGCGCCCAAAAGGAAATCTTTTCCCTGCAAGCGTTTTTCAAGTACGCCTAGCAGCCGCTTCGCCTCAGTCTGATAGCGCTCGATACCGTAGGGAACTTTCTCCTTTGCATATTTATAAAAGTGCCCAAACTGGCCAAACATGGGGCCCACACCCCCTACTTGAAAAAACAGCCACTGCAGACACTCACTTCGAGCCGCCGGATCTGTTGGTAAAAATTTCCCAGACTTCTCAGCCAGATAGATCAACATAGCACCCGACTCGAAGACTGCAAACGGTTCTCCCTTGGGCCCATTCGGATCGACGATAGCAGGAATTTTGGAATTCGGATTAATGCTCATGAATTCTGCTGTAAACTGATTTCCTTTTAGAATGTCTACCTTGTGAGCTTCATAGGGCAGTTCCATTTCTTCTAGGGCAACAGATATTTTTTGGCCATTGGGTGTGCCGAGGGAATAGAGTTGAATTCGCTCTGGATATTGAACAGGCCATTTTTGCGACATAAATTATCTCCCGATCCAATTGATGCTGTCGTTATTTTATTCGCTTACTTCAGGATTTGCGATCGCCTGCAGGTGCCTAGGCGATCGCGCCACCCCCTCCACGGCCTCTATCCCATCGCCGCTGCCCGCACCCAGCGCCTGCAGTCTACGCGCACTCACCAACACCCGTCCTTCTAGCGAACCCACCGCCTTATTAAAGCTGTCCACCGTTGCATCTAGCCCCTTCCGCATTTTCTGCATGTGCCGGGCAAAGGTCCGCACCCGTTCATGCAGCTCTTTCCCGAGGTTGCTAATCTCCTGGGCATTCTCGGTTACTTTTTCCTGCTGCCAACCATAGGAAACCGCCTTCAGCAGCGCAATCAGCGTCGTCGGCGTTGCCAAAATCACCCGCTGCTCTATGCCAGCCTCTATCAGGCTCGGATCCTGCTCCAAAGCCGCGCTAAAGAAAATCTCCCCCGGTAAAAACAGCACCACAAATTCAGGCGTTGGCTGAAACTGCTCCCAGTAGCCCTTTTGGCTCAGCTGAACGAGATGGCGTTTCACCTGCTTCGCATGCTCTCGCAGTTTGCTCAGTCGGTCAGCTTCACTAGCCGCCTCCAGAGATGCCAGATAAGAAGATAGGGGCGCTTTAGCATCAACAACAATCTGCCTTGCGCCCGGCAGTTGCACCAGCATGTCAGGGCGCAGTCCCTCCACCTGGGTAACCTGCTGAGTAAAATCGCAGTACTCACACATTCCAGCAATTTCGACGACGCGTTTGAGCTGAATCTCGCCCCAGCGACCCCGAACGGTCGGCGATCGCAGCGCCTTTGCCAAGTTTGCCGTTTCTTTCTGCAGCTGCCCCTGGCTGCTAGCCAAGGCAGCAATCTGCTCTGTCAGCTGAGAGTAGGCCGATACCCGCTGACTTTCTAGCGTCTGCAGATAGGTTTCCACCTTAGTGAGTGACGTTTTCAGCGGCTGTACCACCTCAGCGATCGCCTGCTGCTTCAGCGCCAAGTCCCCCTGCGCAGCCACCTGAAACTGACCCAGGTTCGCCTCCGCCAGCTTGAGAAAAGAGCGATTGTTCGCCTGCAAGGCTTCCGAAGAAAGCGCCTTGAAAGCATCCGCAAACTGTGCCTGCGCGGTAGATATCAAAGCGAGCTTCTCACCGGAGCGCTGCTGCAATTCATCCAGCTGAGTTTCCAGCTGACTCAGCTGAGCGCGCAGCTGGGCATTGGTTTCCTGCTGTGCCTGTAGCGACGTTTCGAGCACGGGTATGCGAAGGCTTTGAGCCTCTGCTGTAGCCCGGTGAGTAGCTTCCTGGGTGAGCTGCTGATGGTAGGCCGCCAACGTGCGATCGCGCGATTCCAAGTCTTGGCGTAGCTCCGCTATCCGCTGGTCTCTGCCCCTCAGCTGCTCCACCATACTCGCCCGGTCAGCCACCAAATCATTCTTCGTTTTTTCTCGAACGACCTGCATTCTAGCCGCCAAAATCAGCCAGCTAGCAACGCCACCCAAAACCCCACCGCCCAAGAAAACTAGAAAAGATTGCATCGGTCACCGGTACAAGTTTACTAGTGCAGGCTACCACTGTTTGGTTGCGGTGCCATGGGTACTGTTACAAGTAGCTAGCCCTGGGCACAACCTTCTTTACCCGCTCACCAACCGCCAGATGCAGCTCCTTAAACCCAATTGCAACAACGATCGCCAGCGGCAAAACAAATGTCATCTTAAATATCCAAGTTGGCTCGCTGTCTGCAAAGAGTGATAGCCCCTCCTTTGCCAGCTTCCAGACAAGGATATGTACCAGATACAGCTCAAAAGAAATCTTGCCTGCAAATTCTACGCCCCGCTTTGCCCACCTCCAGCTAGAGCACAGCATATAAGCTAAAACCGTTAGGGCCACAAAGCCAACCACCGTTGGCATATCGTTAAATGCCTTCCAAATAGGTCCCCCCTGCATCGCCATAAATCCCTTCAGGCCGATACCCACCACAGCCAAAACTATCATTTGGCGAGCACTGACCCCGTTGAAGAAATCTGCATTTTTCTTGTAGGCATCGGCTGCCGCCATGCCAAGCGCAAATTCCCAGAGATGCGACAAGCAAGAATTTTGAAAAACTCTCATGTCGGATAGGCCCAAGTAGGCCGTGACCGCCCAAAAGCAGAAAGAAACGGCAACTGCGAGCAGCGCAAATCTGACAGGGCGTAAGCGACGCATCAGCTCAGATAGAAAGGGATACAGCAAATACAGCTGAATAATGAGAGACATGAACCAGAGGTGGTAGCCCAGGCTGGTGATGATACTCTCATCGAACATTTTGTACCAGAAGAGGTGGCCAAAAAATGCGTATAAGCCATCTTGCGGATAGATCGGATACACCTGCTTGGTGAGAAACACCAAGCAGACAAACAGATAGTAAGGAATAATAACCCTGGAGAATCGTCGCCTGTAAAAGCCACCAGCGGTGAGCCTTCTAGAAGAAAGAAAAAGGGTAAAGCCAGAAAAAATGACGAACAGATGCACGCCAGCGCCGCCAATCTGAATGGCCTGCTCCCAAACACCTGAGACAAATGACTGACTGTAGTGAAATACAACAATTCCTAGAATGGCAAATCCCTTTCCAAAGTCTATAAAATTTAGGCGTTTTGGCGGATTGATATTTGGGAGATAGGTATTGTCTGTTGTAGTCAAGCTATTCATACTAAGTTCACAATTAATAAAGTTAAGTTAGAATAGGCAGGCTGATTGATAACGCCCGCCTATAGCACTCAGCTCTTGTTGAGCTGTGGCTTAACGCTGGTTTGGCAATCTCTAATTCGGCCTTCTTCAGCTTTTTTCGGCCTTCTTTAACGGGACTAAATGCAACAGATGCTTGGTTACGTCGTAAGCGATGCTTGAGCTGACTCACTACAAAGCGAAGCAGGTTTCGGTGAACCGAAAGCGCCACTACGAGGTAAACGGCCACTGCTACCCGGGTATCACAACAATCTTGTCTGCGACGAAGCCGTACGAAGACAAGAAGAGGCTATGGGACTGGCAAGAACGAATAGGTAAGCAAGAAGCGCAGCGAATAACCACGCGCTCTGCTCGCTCAGGTACCCGCATTCACAAGGTGATCAAATCTCACCTAAAGCAAGAACCCTACGAGTTGCTTGATGGATTGGACGGATTCTGGCATTCAATTGAGCCCGTTTTACAGAAAATTGATGAAGTTTTATTAGTCGAAGGGGCTGTATGGCATCCATTGAAATTTGCAGGTTATCCAGATGCGGTAATTGTGTACGACGGCGAGCTGTGCGTCTGCGACTGGAAAACGGCCCGCAGGCCCAAGCAGCTTGAGTGGATTGGCGACTACTGCATGCAGGTCGCAGCCTATTGCTACGCGGTCAACTGGGTATATCGAGATACGGGCATTCAAATTGAGCGAGGGGTAATTGCGATCGCCCTTGAAGACACCCCCGCCCAAGTCTTCACCCTGGATGCTGACGACCTCTTCTTCCACTGGCGCAACTTTCAAGCACGGCTCAGGCAGTACTACCGCCAGCGACTGCGATGATGTCCAAGCAGTTTCCTCCCACACCCGTTTAGGTACAATTCAGATAGAACAAACTAGCTACCTACCCCCTCTGAACTGCAGCAATGGCCTTCCCCCTTCAAGAACGGTACGTCAACTTGCTGACTGACTTCGGCTTCAAGCGCGTTTTCGGTTCGGAACCGAACAAGCAGCTCCTAGTTGACTTTCTCAATACGCTCTTACCAGCTCATCATCAAATTCAGGAGCTGTCCTACAAGAGCACCGAAAACCTGGGCAAGCCCATATTGATCGCAAGGCCATCTTCGACATTTACTGTCAGGGCACAAATGGGGAGCGCTTCATCGTAGAGCGACAAAAAGCCAAGCAGAAATTCTTTAAAGGCAGAAGCGTTTTCTATGCCAGCTTCCCGATTCAAGAGCAGGCGCTCAAAGGCGAATGGAACTTTAAGCCTGCGCCGGTGTACTCCATTGGTGTTCTCGACTTCGTGTTCGACGAACACAGGCAAGAAGACGCCATTATCCACACCGCGAAGCTAAAGGACCAGAACTGTCAAGTCTTCTACGATAAGCTCACTTTTATCTACATTGAGCTGCCAAAGTTTGAAAAACCGCTGGAAGAGCTTACCTCGCAGCAAGACAAGTGGCTATATCTGTTTAGGCACCTACCTGATTTAGAAGATCAGCCTCGTCCGTTTCAAGCCCCCGTTTTCTTACAGCTTTTCGAGATAGCCGAAATTGCCAACTTCTCACGCAAAGAGCAGGCCAGCTATCAGAGCAGTCTGAAGTACTACCGAGACATGAATAACGTCATCGACACTTCCCGGGAAGAAGGCGAGGCTAAAGGACGCGCAGAGGGCTTAAAAGAAGGCGCACAAAAAGAGCGCCTGCTGAATTTGAACCGACAAAAATTACTCATTGGCAGACTGCTAGATCGCACGGTCGGTCGGCGTCCTAGTGACATCCAGGCCAAAGTCGAGAACCTCTCACTTGAGCAGCTCAATCAGCTTGCAGAAGCCCTGCTACTGTTCGACAGCATAGACGACTTAGCACGGTGGCTAAAAGCCCAAGACTAGCTCAAGAATGTCCGATCCAGTCTGATTCTGATATTCTGTGAGTCAAAGTGGCTCACGTTAAAGGAGTTTGTGAACCTATGGTTGGTCTCATCATCACTTGGATTATTACCACTATCAGCTTCATTATTCTCACAAAGCTGCCTACGGGCATTGAGGCAGATGACTTCGGTAAAGCTGGCCTGGCCGCCCTCGTCTTCGGATTGCTCAACGGGCTCACTGGATGGCTGCTAAACAACACCATCCTAAATTTTCTGTCCCTAGGCCTTGTGTTCCTGATCGGCAACACCATTTTGTTTGGCCTCGCAGCGCTGATCGTCAAGGGATTTAGGCTGCGCTGGGGGATTATGAGCGCGGTGATAGGCGCACTGGGCGTCACCATCATCAATTCCATACTGTTCAAAATTTTGGCCGCTGTTGGCATTTTGGGCGTTGCGGCCTAGCGATCGCCCCATTTAGCACAGCTGAATCGTCAGCTGACGCTCAGCAAGCGTCTCTTCGAACAGAGGAGTAGGCAAAGCTTGTTCTACCGGCCAAACGCCTGGCTTTTTCAAGCGACCTGAGAGGATGAGCTGAGCGATCGCACCTGTCCCACAGCCCGCACAATATGCCGTATCCCCATGGTCAAACGTGGCCAGGTACGTCGCCTTTTCCCCCGATTTCTCCCCCGTCACCTCTATTCGCATAGCAATGCCCACGCCGGTCGTAGGGTCAGTTGCCTGCGTCATCCGATAGCTAATATGTGAGAGCGCCTCTATCAGGGCCGTTTTTTTCAGCAGAGACTTTGGCAGCCGGGCCGTCAGCCAAGTCAGCCGGTTGTAGTAGTCCGGCACCGAGCCAAACTTGGTCACAATGGTCTGCAGCTGGGGAAACGTATCTGCAACCGTCAGCGCTTCCACCGTGTTAAACCAGTACACCCCGCCACGGCCATAGCGCGGAAAGTCCAGCACTTCCCGCTGACTGTAGGGCTCCACTGCCCGCCAGCGCCCCCCAAGCTTCGACATAAATGGCGTCTGCAGCTCAATAAACGTGGTTCGCATCACCGTTACCCCGGCCCCACCCGAACCAGCCACCAAGTAGCTTAAATGCACAGACTCTGCTCTATCGAGCTGCTCAACACCCTGACGGACCATGCTGCCCGAAATTCCAGGAAAAATGCCGGTGCTAATAATGGCCGTCACCCCAGCTGCCTGCGCTGCCTCGCGGTAGCTAAGTGCTTGATTGACGTAATCCGGGCTGTCAGCAACATCTAGGTAAGGCGTCTTCTGGGCAATACAGGTAGCCAGAACGTGGTGATTACGACTGCGGAAAGGGCCTGCGCAGTGGATAACCAAGTCGTGGTCTGCGATCGCCCGCTCAACCTCGCCCCCATCAGCCAAATCCAAAATCTGATAAGTCTGACCAGGCAACAGCTCAAAATCAGGCGCAGAGCGACGACCTGTGATCGTCACCTGCGCCCCCGTGTGGCTCAAAATATCTGTCGCAACGCTTCGCCCAATTCGCCCGCTGCCACCGATAATCAACGCCTGCTTCTGTACCATTGCCCTAGTCAGTGCCTACCCAATCTACAGGCCCAAGTCAGCCAAAATATCCGTCGCGTGGGTCTCTGTATTAATGCTGTCGTACACCTTCTTAATCGTGCCTTCCCCATCAATTACAAACGTCACTCGCTTAGCGTAACCGCCGCCCTCAACGTCAAAGGCCTTAGCAATTGAGCCATCCGTATCCACAATCAGCGGAAATGGCAAACTAAATTTTTCCTTAAAGGCCTTGTGGGAGGTTTCATCGTCCATGCTGACACCCAGCACGACGAGATCCTTTCCCTGGTAATCACTGTAAGAATCCCGGAAGCTGCAGGCTTGCTTCGTGCAGCCTGGCGTATCATCCTTAGGATAAAAGTAGACAATAACCGTCTTACCGGAAAAATCAGACAGAGATACGGCATTGCCCGCATCATCCGTCGAGCTAAAATTAGGGGCTTTTGTGCCTGCTGAAAGAGCCATCGTCATCTCCTAAACAATTACTGAAAAACTTACGGCCAACGGTGAGCTTTACCGCCAAGCCTCAGTGATTTTAACAAGGCCCCGCCCATAAATGTAGGTTATGTACGCCCCCACCTGCCAAATACCGCTACTTAGATACGCCCCCTATGGAGTTTGACACCCCGCGACTGATCCTCAGGCCGTGGCAGCCCAGGCAGGATGCTCGCCACGCCATGGACATCTTTGGAGACGCCCGGGTGATGAACTGGATAGAGCCAGGCAGCGAGGACACCTCAATTCGCCAAGTGCAAGGACGACTCCAGCGCTACCTAGACCAGAGCACCCTCACCCCCGACAAAATAGGCAGCTGGGCAGTCGTACAAAAAGACATCTACAGAGTCATTGGCCACGTCAACCTGCTTCCCCTACCCGATCTCAAAGAAGTCCGTACCCAACACACAGCAGAAGATATTCCGGACGGGCTACCTACTGAATACTTCGAGATTGGGTGGCACTTTCGGCCCGCGAGCTGGGGCTTCGGCTACGCGACAGAAGCGGTCTACTGCATCGCCAAACACAGCTTCGAAAAAATGGGGTTTACCCTACTGCTCGGCGTCACACACCCTGACAACAAGCGGTCTATCGCACTGATGGAACGTATTGGTATGCGCTATGACGGCATCACAACTCGCTTTTACGGCGGACAGGAACTGCTCCTGTATCGAATGTCTCCAGAAAATCTAACTAACGAGCTACCTAGGAAGGGCGAGGACTAGCACGTTAACGTAAAGAAACCATAAACCTTACATATCTCCGCAGAACTTCCCGAGTCATTTCCGATAGTTCACCATACAGCTTGTTCTTTTGGACTACGAAAATGAAAACTGCGCCCCCCAAAGCAGCTACGCTATCAGTCGTCAATTCCCAACCGTCTGACCAAGTGCCCCATCACCTCGGCATTTTCAGCGCCGTACTCGGTAGTCTGCAAGACGGATTCATCATCGCTAGTCAATCAGGTCACATCCATCAGGTAAACGCACCCGCACAGCGGATATGCCAGCTGCTCACTGGTCACACAGAACTTCAAACCAACATGGCTGCAGCCGCCCATTCAGGCGAACAGATTAACCAAATCCCCACCGAAATTTGGCGTGTTTGCCAGTCAGCCCTCCAGAATAAAGACGTACTGTCGTTCAGTAAGATTGGCCTTGATGCTGATATCATCCTGCCCAAGGTGGGCACGGTCCGCCTCCGGGTTCAAAACATCACCGTCGCGAAGCAGCCCTACTTGCTTATCGTGATGGAAGACCGACAGCAAACCATTCGAAACAAGGCCCTCTCCGATGCCGCCCTATACGGCCTTACTGAACGTGAAACTGAAATCTGGCAGATGAGACTGCGTGGCGCAGCCTACAAGGAGATCTCTACCGCGCTCTGGATCAGCATTGACACCGTAAAAAAGCACGTCAAGAACATCCTCGCCAAACAGCGAAGCCATCAAGACGACATGACATTCGCCCTGATGGCTTGATACCCAGCGCAACTGCTAGAAATGCCTACTTGAACGTCGTATCTGAGACAGTTACAGCCACGGGTTCGGCCTTTTTAGCAGCATCCATTGCGGTAATTTCAGCAGTCCGTGCAAGCACAGAGCGCTGTAGCAGCGGCGTCCGCGCAACCGAACTGTTCGCTAGGGTCAGCAGGGGATTGGCCAGCACGCCAGAGAGCGCAGTCACGACTACAGCGAGTACCAAGCTCACCTGCAAAGGACGCATACCCGGCAGCATCCAATCGTTCTGGGTGTAGCTCTTCACAACATCAGACATTTCCTGCGGCTCTTTGACGACCATCATCTTCACAACACGAATGTAGTAGTAGATAGAGATAACGCTCGTAATTAGGCCCACCAGAACGAGAGTGTAGGCACCTGCCTGCCAACCTGCCCAGAAAATGTATATTTTCCCGAAGAAGCCTGCCAGGGGGGGAATGCCGCCAAGCGACAAAAGGCAAACGCTCAGACACAGCGTCAGTAAGGGGTCTTTTTGGTACAGGCCACTGTACTCACTGATCTGGTCGGTGCCGGTTCGCAGCGAGAACAAAATCACACAGGTGAATGCGCCCAGGTTCATAAATAGATAAATGAACAGATAGAAAATAACGCTGGAGTAGCCCGCATCCGTACCGATGATAAACCCGATCATAATGATGCCTGCCTGACCAATCGAAGAGTAGGCCAGCAGACGCTTCATGCTCGTTTGCGCTAGGGCAACTACATTCCCCAGCACCATACTCAAAATGGCAAGCGCTGCAAATACAAACCGCCACTGCTCGGACACCATGGGAAAGGCGGTTAGCAGCAGGCGAATGGCCAGGGCAAATCCGGCTGTCTTAGAGCCGACTGAAAGGAAGGCCACCACCGGCGTTGGCGAGCCTTCGTAAACGTCGGGCGTCCACTGGTGAAAAGGAACCGCCGCCACCTTGAAGGCAATGCCAGCAATCACAAATACCAGTGCGATGATTAGGCCGATAGGCGCTTCCTCGTTGGCTAGAGCGATTTGCTCTGCGATCGCACTCAAATTGGTCTCTCCGCCCGAGAGCCCGTACAGCAAGCTCATCCCGTACAAAAATATCGCCGCACTCGCCGCACCAATCAGCAGATACTTCAGCGCTGCCTCATTCGAGCGCGGGTCGCGCTTCATGTAGCCCGTCAGCAGATACGACGAAATACTCAGCGTCTCCAGCGAGACGAACACCGTCACCAGCTCATCGGCCCCAGAGAGGAACATGCCCCCCAGCGTCGCCGTGAGCAATATCGCCAAAAATTCTGCCAGCGCCGTGCCCGACCGCTCCACGTAGCGAATGCACATCGGTACCGTTACCGCCGCCGAAAGCGCAATAATCCCTCGGAAAACAATGCTCAAGTCGTCGCCATTGAAGCTGCCCAAAAACGCAATCGGGTTGGCCGCGCCCCACTGCAAAAAGAGGTCAGCAACCGCTACCAGCAAGCCTGCGATCGCCATGTAAGGCAGCCATTTCGTGACACCGCGTCCACCGATAATATCCGTCACAATAATGGCCATAACCGTGACGATCACGATTCCTTCTGGCAAAATGACGCCTGCATTCAACTGCGCAGCAATATTGGCAAAGTCCATCAAGTACAGCCAATGAGTGGCCAGATAACGTTTTCCACTTGAAATCTTACCTTGTATCTTCCGATATCCCCACCGTCCCAAGATGTTTTTTGTAGAAATGGTCGCTAGCTTGGTTGCTAATAGCGCTATCGACAACCTAGCGGTCATCCCTAAAAAAAATTAATAGACAGAAATCATGGAATAGCGCTACAAAGAAAAACAAGCGCCCGCTAACGGCTGAACTCAGCTAACAGCCGTGCGTCTACCAGGTAAGTTCGATAGGTCAGTCCGATCCGCCCGGCCCCCAGCTAAGAAATCAGGGTAGACGAATCGAACCATTTTGATCTATCGCTATATACATAGAGGCGGCAGAAGAGGCGACTCGAATTGTCAGGCTCGAATTGTCACAGGTGCTTTAGCCTCACTCGATGGGTTTGTGGGAATGCTTTAGCCAACTGCGCTTAGCGCTTCTTCTACAGCCGCAATAGAGTCAATATGCCCGGCTACCCACCCAATCACTGACCCATCCACCCCCGTTGAGAACGCATAGGTCGTATGTCTACGCTTGTCATTGTTGAGTCCCCCACCAAAGCCAAAACCATTCGCAACTACCTGCCAAAGGGCTACAAGGTAGAGGCCTCGATGGGTCATGTGCGCGACCTGCCAAAGTCCGCCAAAGAAATTCCGGCCAAGGTAAAAAAGGAAAAGTGGGCTCAAATTGGCGTCAATACAGAAGCAGACTTCGAACCGCTCTACATCGTCCCCACCGACAAAAAGAAAGTCGTCAAAACCCTCAAAGACGCGCTCAAAGGTGCTGACGAACTGATTCTGGCAACGGACGAAGACCGCGAGGGTGAAAGCATCAGCTGGCACCTGATGGAAGTGCTCAAGCCCAAGGTGCCAACCAAGCGCATGGTCTTCCACGAAATTACCAAAGAAGCCATTCAAGATGCGCTCTCAAACTGCCGCACCATTGACGACAAGCTGGTGCACGCTCAAGAAACCCGCCGAATTCTAGACCGGCTTGTGGGCTACACCGTGTCCCCCCTGCTCTGGAAAAAAATTGCCTTTGGGCTCTCAGCCGGACGCGTACAGTCCGTATCGGTGCGCCTGCTGGTCGAGCGAGAACGGGCCAGACGGGCCTTTCGCCGAGGCTCATACTGGGATCTAAAGGCAGCACTCGTCAAGGAAAAGAGCGCGCCTTTTGAGGCCAAATTGGTCTCCGTCGGCGGCACTCGGGTCGCGAACGGCAGCGACTTCGATGAATCGACCGGCAGGGTAAAAGCAGGCCGCAACGTGCTCTTGCTCAACCAAACAGAGGCCAGCGCCCTCAAGGGTCGCCTAGAGAGCAGCGCCTGGACCGTATCCAACCTGGAAGAGCGACCCAACACGCGCAGACCTGCGCCCCCCTTCACTACCTCTACGCTGCAGCAAGAGGCCAACCGCAAGCTCGGGCTCTCAGCACGCGATACCATGCGCACCGCCCAAGGCCTGTACGAAAAAGGCTTCATTACCTACATGCGGACAGACTCCACAAGTTTGTCTAAGCAGGCGATCGCAGCGGCCCGCAGCTGCGTAGAAAAGAAGTACGGCAAAGAGTACCTCAGCGATAAACCCCGCCAGTACTCCACCAAGAGCAAAGGCGCGCAGGAAGCCCACGAAGCCATCCGTCCTTCTGGCGAAGTCTTCCGCACCCCTCAAGACACGCCGCTCAGAGAGCGCGAACTCAAGCTCTACGACCTCATCTGGAAGCGCACCGTTGCCACCCAAATGGCCGAAGCTCGCCAGACCAACATCACCATGCAAATTGAGGTAGATGACGCGGTCTTCAAAGCAACCGGCAAGCGTATCGACTTCCCGGGCTTTTTCCGCGCCTATGTAGAAGGCTCCGACAATCCCGATGCCGCCATTGAAAACCAGGAAGTGGCACTGCCAAAAGTAAAAGCAGGTGACGCCCTCAACTGCAACGAGCTAGAAGCCATCGGCCACGAAACGCAGCCACCAGCCCGCTACACCGAAGCTTCCCTGGTCAAAATGCTAGAAAAAGAAGGTATCGGTCGTCCCAGCACCTACGCCACGGTCATCAGCACCATCGTTGCCCGGCGCTACGCGGAGCTGATTGGCAACAGCCTGGTCCCTACGTTTACAGCCTTCGCGGTGACCGAACTCCTAGAGAAAAACTTCCCCGACCTCGTCGATGTGCACTTCACCGCCAAAATGGAGCAGACGCTTGACGAAATCTCCACCGGCCACGCCGACTGGCTACCCTACCTAAAAACCTTCTACGGCGGCGATGACGGCCTTGCCAACCAGGTAGAACAGCGGCAGGACAATATTGATCCCACGGAGGCCCGCACGGTCGACTTGAACGATCTTTCTGCCAAAGTTCGCATTGGTAAATATGGTGCCTATGTGGAGCTAGAAAAAGAAGAAGAAACCGTTAGGGCTTCTATTCCAGATGGCGTGAGTCCTGCCGACCTAGACGACGAGCAGGTCGAAGTTCTACTCAAGCAAAAAACAGACGGCCCCGAAAAGATTGATTTACACCCCGAAACGGGCGAGCCTATGTATTTGCTCATTGGTCGGTACGGACCCTACGTACAGCTCGGCGACGTGACCGAAGAAAACAAAAAGCCCAAACGCACCTCCCTGCCCAAAGGCGTAAAGCCAGAGGATGTCACCACCGAGATGGCCGTCGGGCTCTTGTCATTACCGCGTTTGCTAGGCGTTCACCCCGCCACAGGTAACAATATCAAAGCCAGCCTAGGTCGCTTTGGTCCATACGTTGTGCATACCAAGGGCCGGGAGGATGGAAAAGACGACTATCGCTCCATAAAAGGAGACGATGACGTTTTGACTATCACCCTCGACCGAGCATTGGAGATGATAGCCCAGCCAAAGGCAGGTCGTGGTCGCAAGGCTGCGACACCCATTCATGAGATTGGCAAGCATCCGGTAGACGAGGAACCCGTCAACGTATACGACGGTCCCTATGGCCCGTACATTAAACATGGCAAGGTGAATGTCTCTGTCCCTGAAGGGAAGAAACCTCAGGAAGTCTCCTTAGAGGAAGCAGTTGCCCTATTGAAAGAAAAGGGTGGCGAAGTCAAGAAAAAGACAACCAAGAAGAAGAGTACAACAAAGAAGAAAACAACAAAGAAGACCGCTAAGAAAACAACGGCGAAAAAGGCAACTGACAAGAAGTCAGCCACGGCAAAGAAGGCAACCAAGTCCACCGGCACAAAAAAGACGACCCGGACAGCGGCGGCCAAAAAAACGACAAAGCAGTCGGCTACTGAAAAGATTGCGCCGAACGAGTAGGCGTAGAGCCAACAGACTCAGCCCAGACAACAAACAACAAGTTAATACTCGAGTGCCATGGCTATGCAGCTTGCTCAGGTGGTGCCCTTCGGGCGATCGCTCGACGAATACATTCAGATGTTTTCGCTCAGCGCGGCAGATTTGCGCCAGCCGATACTCAGCGCAGCCGATGGGCCAGCCAGCTTTAACGCAGAAGCAACTGTAAAGGGCTACCAGATTCAGTCTTGCGACCCGCTATATGCTTTTGGCGCCGATGACATTCGCGATCGCTTCTACGCCGTTCGAGACAATATCATCGACCAAGTTCGTCAGAGCCCAGATGACTGGGTGTGGACCTATCACAATTCACCCGATGACTTGAGCGAGCGGCGATCGCAAGTAACCGAATGCTTCGCAGCTGACTTCGAACAGGGCAAGCAGCAGGGCCGCTACACCATGGCGGAGCTACCTCAACTGCCTTACGCAGACAACGCCTACAAACTAGGACTGTGCTCGCACTTTCTATTTCTCTACTCAGACCAGCTGGGCTCAGCATTTCACTTAGCTGCCATTAGTGAGCTGCTGCGAATCTGCTCAGAAGTTAGAATCTTTCCGCTACTGAGCCTGTCACTAGCGCGATCGCCCCATTTAGCCGCCGTTACCCAGCACCTCACAGCCAGCGGGCACAGCTGGAAAATTGAAACGGTAAAGTACGAACTGCAGCGAGGCGGTAATGAAATGCTCAGAATTATCAGAGCCGCGTAGCGCTTTTTCAGCTTTCTATGACTCAGGTCTGTAAAAAGGTTGTTAACACTTCTATTGTTCACTGCCTTTTCTGGTATTCGTATAGAAATTAGGACGTATCAGAAACAGAGTAAAAGCGCGCATCGACAAGGGCCTGTCAAGGCAACAAACTAAAGCTGGAAAACCTATAGAAACTGTAGAGGTATCTCGTTATGGCCGATCAGCCAAACCTCCGAGCCGAGCACTTTGAAGAGACGCCCTGCGCGGCGGATATTGGCTTCACAGAAGAGGAAATAGAGTCAGAACAGCTAGGGATTCGGGCGCTGTTTTCTGAAATGTCAGCCGCTGGACCTGGGTTTGACTGCTACGGGCCTACGGAAAAGCGATTTGGGCGGTCTGAGACGGTGCAGGCAATCAAGCATGTCGCTCAGATGTGGCATAAGAAGTATCCAGAAGGACCTCGCATTGGGGTGGGAAATCTGAGCTATCAGGGTGGCGGGCCCATGCGGCCTCACAAGTCCCACCAAAAAGGGGTAGATGTAGACCTAGCGCCAGTGGCCAGCACCGATGAAGAGATTCCTCTAACCTGGCAGTCGCCTAAGTATTCGCGCGATCGAACCCAGCAGCTCGTCGATCTCATCCGCAACAACCCCATCGCCAAAGTCAGAGTGATCTTTTTCAACGATCCCGACGTAACGGGCGTAGAACCTTGGGCCGGTCATGACAATCATCTACACGTCAGCTTCTTTCTCCCGGAAGCAAAGGCAGCACGCTACAGCAGCGATCAAATCGGCTCTTTAAAGCTGGTCTCTCCGCCCATGGCCGGGGAACGGGTCCGCAAGCTTCAGCAAAGCCTAGCCGCTATCAATATTCCAGTAGATGTGGATGGCGTCTTCGGCGCTGGAACGGATGCAGCGGTAAGAGAATTTCAGGCGACCTACGGACTCGAAGTCGATGGCGCTGCCGGAGAAATGACCCTGGCCAAAATTAGACAGGTGCGAACCGAGGCCGAAGCACCCACCACTCCCACGCCATCCGACCCGAGCCCTTCAGCACCAGAATCGCCACCAGAATCAGCACCCGCTAACGCCGATAGCCACCTGCAAGCCCTAATCCAACAGAACCGCTCCATCGACTTTAGCGACGTCAACGACTCTGAGCTAGTGGACAATGAGGCGCTGTGCTACGAAATTCAATCCGTACTCCAGGCCAACCAGCTGCTAGAGTCGGTCGATGGACAGTTTGGGCCCAAAACCAGAGAGGCACTGAGAAACTTCAAAGCAACCCATCGGCTAGAGGGCGGCGACGTGCTCACTCCTGAAACGGCGCAGGCACTGCTGGCAGCGCGTCCTGGCTCAGGGCAAATGCCAGACTGGCAGGGAGGGGATAGGGAAGCAGCGACTCAGGCCATAAAGCAGGAGGCACAGCGACAAGGCATCAGCAATCCCTCACATGTGGCCTACATTTTGGCGACCGTGGAGCATGAAACAGCGGGGACCTTTCAGCCTGTAAGAGAAAGCTACTACCTGGGCGAAGAAAAGGGCGAGCAGCACCGCAGAACGCTGAGATACTATCCCTACTACGGACGCGGCTACGTGCAGCTGACCTGGGATTATAACTATCGTAAGTATTCAACCCTTACAGGACTAGATCTGGTGAATCAGCCAGACCTAGTCATGCGACCCGATATCTCTCTTTTTGTACTGGTGGACGGCATGAAGCGAGGTGTCTTCACCGGGCGGAGTTTGGATGACTATACAAAAGAAGAACAGCTTGACTTTGTAGAGGCTCGTAGGATTATCAACGGAAGAGATCGGGCCGGAGATATTGCTGCGATCGCTAGTGATTGGATGTCGAACTTGGCATAGTCACAAGAGACAGCACTGCCCAGGCAATGGCCATGTACTCACAGGGCTATCTAGAAAGTTAAGGACGAGGGAACTTTCTCCTAACAAGTGCTCAGTAGAACGACGTTACAGTCACTTTGCTGAGTATTTTTTGTCGGGTTTGTTTGTCGGGTTTGTTTAAGTTGAGAGCTATTTAAGAGGCTGCTAACACCATTGATCGCATCGCACTAATTAAATTACACCAAAAGTGCGCTTACTGAGTGAGCCTTCTGCCGTTTTGTAAGGTTCGATACCTTTACCCAGATGTTTAACAAGGATTTATCGCACCCTTAACCTTCTGATTAGAATCTTTCGCAACGATGAACGTGAAACAGTTCGGGAACAAAGTTCGTATAAATATCTAATCTTTGCAAAAAGACAGCTGTATAACGAGTGTTCGAACTGGTTAGAACACTTGTCATCTTGGTGAGCGTTCCCGTTTCAGGAAGCTTTCTCTGTCTTCGAACGACGAAGACGCAGGAGCTGACTGCCACGGAGCTCATTGTTTCATCAGCTCACTGACTCTATAAAACAGAAAGGACAGCGCCCAAAGCTGATCCAAAAGACTAGACAAGCGCAGCAAGCGCTGCGTCTATCTTGTGATGCCCTACCGTGCTTGCAAGGCCAATAATTTTCCCGAACATCAACTGGTTTAGGAGATAGTTTCCCTCACATGCCTAGTAACGTAATCTTCATTCACCCAGACGGTGCCGATCCTTCTCACTACGCGGCGACCCGGCTTGAATCAGTCGGCCCCGATGGGCGGCTGAACTGGGATGAAGCCCCCAAAGCAGGTGTCTACCTCGGTCACCTAGACGATCAAATTGTTGCAACTTCTAATGCGGGTGCGGTCGCCCATGCCTATGGTATCAAGCCCGTTGCCCCCAGCTACGGCTTCGACGAAAACGGCGAAGAATATAAGTCTCTGGCAGCTTTGCAGGGCAAAAATGTAGAAGGCTCTGCTGAAGATGCGACGATTTTGGAAGAGGCGATCGCAGCCGGACGCCCCACCGCCATCATCAATTCTGGCTTTATTGCTGAACCGGGTACAGGCGTGTTCCTCGCAGATGCTGAGAGTCGGAGCGATCGCGCTGGCATCACCGCCCAAATCGTAGAATCTGGCGTTAGCGTCATTATGGGCGCAGGCGAAATCGACTACCTGCCCGTAGGCACCGTCGGCTTCTTTGGTGAAGAAGGCACCCGAGAAGACGGGCGCAACCTAATTGAAGAAGCCGAAGCCCTAGGCTACACCGTAGTGTTCACTCGCGAAGAGCTGGAGAATCTCCCTTCTGGCACTGAAAAAGTGCTCGGCATCTTCGCCGCAGACGACACCTATAATGACGTCCCCGAAGGAGCACTGGTCGAAGCAGGCTTAGTCGATGAGAACGGCGAACTCATCACCTACGGTCAGCCAGGCACAAATCCCAACCCGCCCACCGTGGCCGAAATGCTAGATGCCACGCTGAAGCTTGATGCCTTCGCAGCAGAAGATGCCGGCTTCATGGTCGTCTTAGAAGAAGAGGGCACCGACAACTTTGGCAACAACAACAACGCTCGCGGCACCATCGACGCCACGCTGCGCTCCGATGAAGCCATTGGCGTTGCCCGGAACTTCATCGAAAACGTGAATTCCGACACATTCGTCATCACCGCCGCCGACAGCGCGGGCGGCAGCTTAGAAATAGATGATGTTTTTGAAGCAGAAACCGTTGGCACCACGGTTGCACAAGCCAGACTAGACGAGGCAGGCGAACGCACAGGCGATGTCATCCCCTACGATGGCACCACCGGCAGCGACACCGCAACCTTTGTCGCTCAACCCGATGCAAATGGCGACGTGTTTGAATATGGCGTTCTCTGGGCAGGTCTACCCGACTTCGCCGGTAGCATCGTCTCCAAAGCCTACGGCGAAGGGGCAGAGCGTCTACCCGCCACACTCGACAACACGACGGTCTATCGTCTGATGTACGAGAGCCTGTTTGACGTAAGCCTAGATGCGCCCGAAGGCGTACCCGACGATCTCGATGCGCGGCAAGCCCCCGAGCCAACCGCCGATACAGGCAACGTTATCTTCATTCACCCAGACGGTGCGAGCCCTTCTCACTATGCGGCTGCTCGGTTTTCCTCAGTAGGTACCGATGGTCGCCTCAACTGGGACCAAATGAGCGATGCAGGCGTTTATCTTGGCCACATCGACGACCGCTTGGTGGCCACGTCTAACGCAGGCGCGGTTGTTCATGCCTATGGCGTGAAGCCTTTCGCCGGTAGCTACGGCTTCGATGCCCCCGTCGATGAAGGCGGCGAAGAAAT
>JBCBJS010000039.1:0-43052 GCA_038523095.1 Cyanobacteria bacterium J06626_6 | reverse complement strand
ATCTGCTGAAGAAGTCAAAAATTCAGAAGGACCGCTGTCCTATTGGGAACCGTGAAAAGGATTTTCTTACCAAAGGCGACACGCTTTTCTGGCTGACTTTCTAACCGGAAGGTTTGTTTTTTGATATGCATCCCGAAAAGATAGCAGCGTTGCAGACTTCATTGCCGCTTGTATTAATCTAGGTATCCACTATGAACCTACTATTAAGTTGCTAACTCGGGCTGGCGGATGGGGAGCTTGATGACAAATTTGGTGCCTTCTCCGACGGTGGAATCGCACCAGATGGTGCCGTGGTGCTTTTCGGTGATGATTTGGTAGCTGATGGAGAGGCCTAGCCCGGTGCCTTTGCCGACGGGTTTGGTGGTGAAGAAGGGATCGAATATGCGATCGCGCACCCCTTCTGCCATACCCGCTCCATTATCTGCAATGGCGATTTGCACCCATTCCTCATCTACTGCCCAGGTCGAAATCCATAGCGTGCGAAGCTGTGTTTGTTCTTCAGGCCTATCTTCTTGTCTATCTTCAGGCCCGTTAGCTTTGATCGCGCCACCCTCTTCCAGCGCATCGATTGCGTTTGACATCAGGTTTACAAATACCTGATTGAGCTGTCCGGCGTAGCAGTCTACTAGGGGCAGCTGGCCATAGTCTTTCATCACTTCGATAGCCTTATCGCTCGCTTTTGCTCTCGATTTTTCCTTTAGGCGGTGCTGCAGCATTAGCAGCGAACTGTCTAACCCTTCATGTAGGTCCACTGCCTTGAACTCGGCCTCATCTAGCCGAGAGAAGTTTCGCAGAGAAAGCACAATCTGACGGATACGCTGGGTGCCCACTTTCATCGAGGTCATGAGCTTGGCTAAGTCTTCGCTCAAAAAGTCAAATTCGATGTCTTCTAGCAGCGTTTCTATTTCTGGATGTGGCTGCGCATAGTGCTTTTGGTAGGTGCTTATCAGTTCCAACAGCTCTTGAGCATATCTGTTGATATGGCTGATGTTGCCATGGATAAAATTCACCGGATTGTTGATTTCGTGCGCGATGCCTGCAACAAGCTCACCCAGGGCTGACATTTTTTCACTCTGGATCATTTGCACCTGGGAGGCCTTGACCTGGGCTAGCGCCGTGTTGAGCTGTCCATTGGACTCTTCTAAAGCCTCAAATGAATGCTGCAGCTGCTGCGACATCTGGGAGAACGACCGGGAGAGTATATCTAGCTCATCGCCTTGCGGATGGTCTTGACTCTCTATGGTCTTGGGTTCTGGCAATGGCCGATCGGTGACTGCGCCTGGGTGGAGCCGCTGCATGCGCTGGGCGTCGGCTGCTATCAACTGCTGACACTCAAGCACCAACGCCTGCAAGCGACTATTGAGCCGATGCACGAAGCCAAAGACAACAGCTGTCAGCAGTCCCCCGACCCCAACTGCCCCGCTCAGCGTAATCAGTAAGACTCGACCTAGCACGGCCCACTTAGGCACCGCCGCCAACATCACCCATCCAGTAGACCCTAGACGCTGGTATGCCCAATAGGTTTGGTTTATCTGGATGAGGCCAGAGTCTTGATTTTCAATTTGTTGCCATACTGCCTGCAGCTCAGGAAGATTTGCTGCATTCTCTCTTTTTTTGGCCAGGCTCGCATCGGGTGAATAGCCCAACAAATTTCCCGCATCGGAAATGAGTACAAAGTGACCTTCCTGATGGATGACAGGTTGATTTAGCCATTCGCTGATGGCGGCGACATTGACATCTGTTCCTGAAATGCCTAAGAGCGTGTTTTGGCCATTGTAAAACGGCATGATGAAGCTGGTCATGGTGGTGCCGTGCCAGTCGAACGGCTCTAGCCACAGCCCCTTCCCGGCGGCAACCGGTGCCTTGTAGTAATCCTGGTTTAGGTAGTTGTCGTCTTCAAAGAGTTCTGAATAGCGAGTGGTTTGGTGGGGCGGCGGCAGCAATTTTCCCAGCACGTCGCCGTCTTGCTGATCGGGGTAGAAGTAGGGAAGAAAACCCACTTGGTCGGGTACGATTTGGGCAGGTGCCTGCCCGAAGTAAACTGACATTGCTAGGTCTGGCCGATTTTGGTAAAAGCGGAAGACTAAATCTTGATAGCTTTCTAGCTGGGTGACCTCACTTTGGGCCATGGCTTTGACGGCATCGGAAATCGCCACCGTGTACACTTCCATCTGCGAGAGTTCTTCTTGTACCAGCGTTGTTTGAGTGTGTAGCTGGCTTTGAATTTCGGATTGCGCTGATTCTGCAAGTGCCTTGTAAAACAGAAAGGACATGCTGATGAGCCCTACCAGCGCCGTTCCCAATATCCAGCACAGTAGGCGGGAGCCCAGTGAACCTAGTCGAATGGGCCCAAGGCTTGTGAGCTTATAAAATTTCATTTAGATAGGAAAAGTCTTTAAAGGTGCAGAGGTTGGGGTAGGCACGTCTTGGATCGCCCGTCGCTTGTTACCCATAGAGTGCCCGGAGTAACAAACCTATGCAGTTTTTTTGTTTTGAGAAGGCGGATGTCCGCGGAAAGACGGATCAAGCTGGTGAAATAGCGCGTTCGGCGACTCGAAGTTTTGCGGAGCGCGATCGCTTATTTCCCCTGACTTCTTCTTGAGTGGCCACCAGCGGCTTTTTCGTAATAATCTGCAGCCGCTCGTCGCCTCTAAAGGCGTATTTCACAATCCGATCTTCTAGGCTGTGAAAGCTAATGATGGCTAGCCGCCCGCCCGGCTTCAGCCAGTTGGGCGCGCGCGCTAAAAACTGGGTGAGTACGTCTAGCTCTGCGTTTACGGCAATGCGCAGCGCTTGGAAGGTGCGTGTCGCTGGGTGGATGCGACCGCGGCGAGCTTTTGGCGGGAAGGCACCGCCGATGGCGTAGGCGAGTTCTGTGGTCGTTCGAAAAGGACGGTTCTCAACGATCTTGCGAGCAATTCGCCGCGATAGGCGCTCTTCTCCATATTTATAGATGGTGTCGGCGAGGGTTTTTTCGTCCCAGTGGTTCACAATCTCTTCGGCGGTGAGCGGCTGAGTGCTGTCCATGCGCATGTCGAGCGGGGCTTCGTGGCGAAAGCTAAAGCCTCGCTGGGCCTGGTCTAGCTGGGTGGAGCTGACGCCGATGTCGGCCAGGATGCCATCGAATCGGCGATTGCCAGGATCGTACCGGGCGAAATTGGTGTGGTGGAAAGTGGTGCGATCGCGCCAAGGGACCAGCCGTTTCTTCGCTGCTGCTAGTGCCTGCAGGTCTTGGTCTAGGGCCACTAGCGCCACTTCAGGTGCGGCCCTCAGAAGCTGCTCGCTATGGCCTGCGCCCCCCACCGTGGCGTCGAGGTAGCACCCGCCAGACCTTACTTGTAGGCTTTCTAGCACCTGCAAGCTGAGCACCGGAATGTGAAAAAACGGCTCAGTCGTATTTTTAACTTCTGCTGGCGTTTCTGCTGGTGCTTCCGCTGGCGTTTCCGCCGTAGGCATATCTTCAGACATATATTCAGACACTTACGGGGGAGGTTGCCTTATAATTTTGGGCAGACGGGATAAAACTAACTAGGGACACAATGGCAACGCTGCAGACAAAGACCGAACCCATGGTAATCAACATGGGGCCCCACCACCCTTCTATGCACGGGGTGCTCCGTCTCATTGTGACACTCGATGGTGAAGATGTGATTGATGTAGAGCCGGTGATTGGCTACCTGCATCGCGGCATGGAAAAAATTGCCGAAAGTCGAACAAACGTTATGTTTGTGCCCTACGTTAGCCGTTGGGACTACGCGGCTGGCATGTTCAACGAAGCCATTACGGTGAATGCACCAGAGAAGCTCGCCGACATCGAAGTGCCCAAGCGGGCCAGCTACATTCGCATGATCATGCTGGAGCTGAACCGGATTGCAAACCACTTGCTGTGGCTTGGCCCCTTCCTCGCCGACTGTGGCGCAACCACCCCCTTCTTCTATATCTTCCGCGAGCGCGAGCTGATCTATGACCTGTGGGAAGCCGCTTCTGGTGCCCGCCTCATTAACAACAACTATTTCCGGATTGGCGGTGTAGCCGCCGACCTGCCCTACGGCTGGACGGAGAAGTGTCTGGACTTTTGCGATTACTTCATGCCCAAGGTCGATGAGTACGAGAAGCTCATTACCAACAACCCCATTTTCCGCCGCCGCGTGGAAGGGGTTGGCACCATGTCCCGCGAAGATGCGATCAACTGGGGCTGTTCCGGACCCATGCTGCGGGCTTCGGGGGTGAAGTGGGACCTGCGAAAGGTGGACCACTACGAGCGCTACGATGAGCTGGACTGGGATGTTCAATGGGCAACAGAGGGCGACTGCTTTGCTCGCTACATTGTCCGCATCGGCGAAATGCGCGAGTCGGTGAAAATTATCCGTCAGGCGATTGAGCAGCTGCCAGGCGGTCCTTTTGAGAACTTGGAAGCCCAGCGCATGGCCGGTGGCCCTAAGTCTGAGTGGAATGGCTTCGACTACCAGTTTGCCGGTAAAAAGATTGCACCCACCTTTAAGATTCCTGAGGGTGAGCACTACGTAAGGGTAGAAACCGGCAAGGGTGAAGTTGGTGTGTATATCATCGGTGAAGACAACGTCTTCCCCTGGCGCTGGAAGATCCGCGCAGCTGACTTTAACAACTTGCAGATCTTGCCGAACTTGCTGAAGGGTGTAAAGCTGGCTGATATCATGCCGATTTTAGGCAGTGTTGATATCATCATGGGCTCGGTAGATAGATAGAATTCTGTCGGTATAGTCAAGGCTGCGGCTACTATCCGCGCGCCGCAAACGTAAGTGATGTCGTGGATGATGCGTAGTAGCCATCGGACCCACGAGATTACTACACGATGTAGGTTAGCGCTGCCTACTGTTCTTCTTCATCTTGACTCGGTAGACGTGGGTTCTCTAGACGCGGGTTCTGTATGGCATGTGTTCTCTATGCTGTTGCTTCTCCGCTTTCCCCTTGAATAAACGTAGGCTGCTCGTAGCTAGCAGGCTTATCCCCTACTGAGGCGCTGCCATGAACCATGCCCTGCAAACTCTTTTCAAAGAACGTGTAGGGAAAGTGAACATCTGGCTTACTTACCGCATCTAATCTTTGCTGAAGCTCGGCGGGCAGTTCAAACTCCAAAGCACCCAGGTTATCCTCTAACTGATGTAGTTTGGTCGCCCCAATGAGAACGCTTGCAACGCCTGGTCGATTGACGACCCAGTTCACAGCGACCTGTGCCATTGAGCGTTCGAGTTCCTTAGCTACGTTTTCTAGCTCTGCGACAATTGCCCAGTTTTTTTCTGTGAACTTATCGAAAGCCGGATTATCTCCGCCTGCCAATGAAGCGAGCCGCCCTTCCCCTTCACCGCCAGATTCAGAAGGCCTGTACTTTCCTGAAAGCAGTCCGCTCGCCAGCGGCGACCACACCATAATGCCAGTTCCTAGGGCCTTTGCCATCGGCACGAATTCGAACTCAATGTTGCGCTCGACTAGGGAGTATTCCAGTTGAACAGTGCTGATAGGTTCTAAATGACGCTCCTTAGCCAAGGTTTGTGCTTGAGCAACATACCAGGCGGGCGTGTCGGAGAGCGCAATATGACGAACCTTGCCAGCAGTCACCAAATCATCCATTGTTCGCATGACTTCTTCAGCAGGCGTTATGCTATCCCAAGTGTGGAGAATGTATAGGTCTATATAGTCGGTATTGAGACGAGACAAAGAGCCTTCGACCGCTCGCATGATGTTTTTACGACCGTTCCCGCCTGCGTTGGGATTTCCTGGCTCTGCGTTATAGCTGAATTTGGTTGAGATAATAGTGCGATCGCGGCTCCCAGTGTCCTTTATAAACTGGCCCAGCATCTTCTCGCTGTTGCCGTTTGTATACATATCAGCCGTATCGATAAAATTACCGCCCGCTTGGAGATAGGTATCAAAAATTTGCCGTGCTGTATCTTCCTTTGCACCCCATCCCCAGTCTTCTCCGAATGTCATTGTCCCAAGTGCTAGCTGAGAGACTCTGAGTCCGGTAGTGCCAAGTGTGTAATAGTCCATAGCTGCTGCTGAAATACGGCTAAAGGGAGATATCTTTCATAATAGGCGCGGCGGCCGCTGGCGGCACGAGTGAGTTCAAAAGAATATCGCGTTCGCCCTGCTCTTCTGTTTGCAAATGTCTTCTTTGCTGGTGTATTTTCTTGCGCGTGTAGCCTTTGCTAGTATTTCTTGCTAGCTACATCACGTTCCTGCTCCCGGCCATCCTTCGGGAATAGTCTCTGGTTTTCGTTTCTTTGGCGGGGCTTGAGGTGGAATTGCTGTTGATGTTTGGGATCGTGTGGCGAGAGCTGTGAGCCGGGCGATGCGAATTTTGGAGAGCAGCCTATTGAACGGCGCAGGTAGACTGTTGAAATTGATGTCCTTTTTGGTGGCTAATTCTGAGATTTCTTCAGGCTTAAATTGACCTTGCTTCTCTTCGGGCGTTAGGTCACGGCCCAGTGCTCTTTCGAGCAGAGCAACCGGGCTCAACTCGGCAGCCTGACTTGATCTGGCTGCACTACGCTCAATGGCGTCGACCTCTGCTTCTGCTGCTAAGCGGGTTTTCATCAGGCTCAGCGTGTCATCTAGTGAGATTTTGGTGAGCTGGGGGGTGGTGCGGGTGCGGGTCTGGCTTTCGTAGGTAAAGAGGGGGAGCGATCGCCCGGTTTGTGCAAAAAACTCATTGGCAATATAAATCGCCTGAAGAAGGCTCTTGGAAGAATGGGTGTTGACATAAATGCCTGCAACATCTTCATCTGAGGGCAGGAGGAGGGCTTCGGTGGTTCTAAAAGAGGAGCCGTCGTAAAAGCCTTCAGATTTTTCTCCGCTTTGTAGCTGCTGTCGCTCTGCTGGGGGTAAGTAGTACCGCGCGGCGGGCTTAAAGCCCTGAAAGTAAGTGCTATGGCCTACGGTGTCTCGGGTGTATATGGAGTGGTCTCGGACCTGGCGATTGGTGACTTTTTCGGTGAGTTTGTTCAGATTAGTGCTCAGCTTGTTTGAATCGTTATCCTCCATTTCTACCAAAATTCTATCGACTAGGTTGTCTCGAATATATTGCGGAAGGGGCTTTCCTGCAGGCGATTCGCCATCGGCGGCGGGCTCTCCGTTATTGAAGGTGTACGCTTCCAAGATGGACAGAAACCAGCTGGGAGAAATTATGTCATTATCGGGCCGCCTGTCTGTCGCTTCGGCAAAGGTAAACAGTTCTACCAATAGCTCGCTGTTTGATAGGTCTGGAATATTGCCTAACCGGCGATCATCCATGGACTGCAGTTTTCGACTGAGATCGGCAACGTTATCGAATGATTTGCCGCCCTTTTCTTCGACAGCGAGTCGTACAATGCCACTCCACTGGTCTTCGGTTAGGGTGGTGTCACCTTTGAGAATGTTGGCAAGGCGAGCGCTCTTATTGTGTTCTTTTGTGGAGGGCGCCATCTGGGTGCTAGCTCGCAGCAAAACACCGCTGGAGTCGATAATATTGCCCCCTGCGTTGGTTAGGTTGATGGGGACCTGGCTTCTGACAAACGCCGCCGGTAGGAGAATCGGTTTGCTGGCCTTATCTCCCCCTGCTGCATTGTTTTTCATTCGGGTGAGATCTTTGGTGACGGGATTTTCGGTGGAGCCGGGGTCGCCAATCTTTCGAACAAAGGCACCCACACCGTTGAAGCTCTCGGCAAGGTCGTCTCCGGCGGTTGGCGGTAGCTGTCTGTAGCGCGATCGCATTGCTGCAAGCACCGATGGTTCAGGTGCTGAAGCATCCCGAACGTGGGCAACAATTTGTGCTTGCTGGTCTAAAACAGTCGGTGGATTTCCGCTTGTCGGCCCCCGATCTAGCACCTTAATGATGCCCATCTTGGCTTTCATAACTGGGCGATTGGGCGGTTGGGCGATCGCAGGCGTATCGGTGTCTGCAGTAGGGGGTGAGGCGGGTTGTGTCGGTGGAGGTGAGTCAGGAAGCGGTGTTGGTGGTATTCGGTTTGTTGCAGGAAGCGGTGGCGTAGGCGACGGATTTTGAGTGATTTGCGGGGGTGGCGTTTGGTTTGTTGGTAGGGGAGACGCCGTAGAGGCTATTGCTGCGGGAGTTGTCAGAGGCGCGGTTATTAGCGTCAGTTTGTACCTTTTGTTGCCGAGTGACTCTATGGTGTATTGTCTGTTTTCGGGACCCTCTGCAGGGAGATCGGATGTTAGGCGATCGCTGAGCGTTTGTACCAGGGTATTTTCAGCTTGCGCATCAACACTTTCGTCGAGCTGTACATAGATATCTACTGGGACATCTACCGGTGTATTTGTGTTGTCATCTGAAAGCTGACGGCCCTCTCGGCTCATTTGCGTGACGTCTGCGGCGAGTTCACGGCTAGTAGACTCGTTGATATTTTGTAAGTTGCTAATGAGTAGGGCTGGGCCGCGATTGCTCTGCCACAGTGCCGTTCTCTGATAGCCATCAGCTGTGGAATCCAGGCTGTATCCGTCTGCGACTTGCCTGGTTGGAACTGAGAAGCCGTTTAGTGCCTGCGTAAGACGCTGCTTGTTAAGTTTGCCGGGGCGCTTTGTGGTTGTGCTTGCTGCATTTCGAGCTAGCGCCTGCCTGCCTGAGAGGGAGCGACTTCTGGCGTGGCTAGCAGAACTTCTTCGCTTGCTGGATAGCGATGTCAACGAGCTTGATCGGCCTCTTCTGGGTCCGTTGGTCATGGCTGATTCCCTCCTTTGGCTTTGGATGAACTGTTTGCACTTGAGGCCTGACTGGCAACTAGGGCCTGACGACGGTCAATTTTTCCACTGACGATCACAGAGGCTGACTGAAGTTTTTCGATGGCATTGCTGGCGGCCCGCCGAGTGAGCGGATTTTGAGTGGTGGCTGCGTCAAGGCCGATGTTGAGCGTATCTAGGGCTTCGCGTCTGCCGAGCTGTCTTTTTTTTGCGACTTTTAGGTCGAGGGCGATTTCCGCGATGCGAGTAGCTTTTGCCGCATCTAGGTTACCGCCGGCATCTTGAAGATTGTTGCCAAGGTCGTTAGTGTCTATCCCTAGGGCCTGCGCGGTGGTGAGGATAGATTGTGCTGCTGAAACGGCAGCTTGCTGCGATCGCACTGCTGCTGCTCCCTGCTCGGCTTCTCCATCGCGCTCAACCGAAAATCCCAGCACCTGACTCACCGCTGCCCGCGCTTTTTCCGTATCAATACTCCCGTCTGCTTTTTTGATCGTTATCCCCAGAGTCCGCGCGGCAGAAATCGCTGCGCCTTCTGCCACCTTACGGGCGGCTGCAGTATCTACCTTGGCATTAGCGTCTACTGAAATACCCATCTGCCGGACGGCATTCAGGGCGCTGTTCCCATCTAGCTTACCTGACGTATTGTTGGTTTTTTGGCGCGCTGAACCTACTTGAGCGGTTACGGTGGCAGCACGCCGAATTTGCTGGCGACGGCGTTTGCTGCGCTGTGCTTGGCTGTTTGTTTTACTTTGTTGGCGGCTCTGGCGGCTGCCCCGATTCCGTACTTTCATGTCAGTCTATTTTGAGTGTTCACGATAGATTTTTCTCGGCGCTGTAGATTTTTCTCGGCGCTACTATCAGACCTTTGCTTTGTACCCAACGACCATTTGCACTGTCTTCAGGCTAGATTTGTCACCCCGAATGGTGAAGGTCCAGCTAGAGCCGCTGTTTCTAACGCTAAGGCCCGGTGTTTCTAAAAACTGTTCATCTTGCAAAGTCAGTGTTTCGTCGTTGTTCAATACGAGGCTGACCGGTGACCCGGGGGCCGTGAGTACGAACTTGCTAAATATGCCGGTAATGCGGCTGCTGGCCATGTTGGGAAACTGCTCGCGCCGTACGGTGAGGGTGAGCGAAGTGTCTTCACTGGCTAAAAAGTCTAGCCACTCGTCGTGGAAGTCGTAGTTGAGGTCTAGAAATTTTACGGTGTCATACGGTTTGAGCAATCCTTTGACCGTGTCGGCAAATCGCTCGCCGCCAGCGAGCGCGGTGTAGCGAATTCGAATGGTGGCGTCGAGCAGTTCGCTCAGGGTCACTGCCCCTTGCTTGCCGTGCAATTCTAATCGCCAGCGAGAGATCGCGCCGGTCCCTTCAAAGGGAAGATAGCGATCATCGTCGAAGCGCAGTTCGAAGAGGCCATTGCCCTTTTCGTATTCATCGATGTGGGAGAGGGCGATTTGTTCGCTGACTCGCCAGTCGCTGCGAATAGTCAGCGGCTCTGTGCCTTTGGGATCGAGTAGGTGCTTGACGGCTTTGGGATCGGGCTCTAGAAGCGTTTTGTTGTTGAGCTGGGTGAGGCTGGCATTGACTGTTTCACCTTTGGCGGCATCGAAGGTGATTTCGAGGGTCTTGATCTGGCGGCAGTAGTGACCGGGGAAGTCGTAGTCGAACAGGTCTTCGGAGAGTTCGAACTCGCAGATGCCTTTGCTCTTGAAGCGGAGGAAAGCGAGTGGGTCTAGCTCTAGTAAGGAGATAGACTTGGAGACTTCTAGGCGGCGGCGATCGCTTTGAATAAAGGCTTGTTCCATGCGGTCAAGATCGAGACCGAGGCTGTCTCCGGCGAGCAGTCCTTTGCGCTGAGAGTTCCAGTACATGCCGTCGATAAAGGCCACGTCGCTAGACTGCAGCCCCCGCTCAAACTGGAAGGCTTTTTCGGCGCTTTTGGCCATGTCGTGGGCGAGCTTGTAGCTCTGGTAGTACAGGCCGGAGAGCTGGGCGCTCATCCACTGGTAGAGCTGTTCATTGCTGAACTTACTGGTCATGAAGGTGGAAATGGATTTGTGATGCTCAATCTCTTTTTCGTGGATGGCCAGCTCGTATTCAGCAATCTTAAGCTGTTGTTCGGCGCCAGCAATTTGCGCCTGGATTTGGGCCTTGTCGTGGATGGCCGTTTCCACCTGGTGGGCCACATCGGCCATCATGCGCTCATGCTGGCCAACGATACCGAAGATTTCGCCGCCTATGCTGAGGCCTTCTGCCACGGTTTGCAACACTTCCGATGCAGAGCTGAGAGATGAGTAGGCCTGGGCACCGCCGATTTTGATACCTGCGATGAAGGGGCCGACTAGGGAATCTGGCGCTGCGCCGCCGAAGCTGGCTATGGTGCGCAAGATGGCGGAGGCGGCGTGGGAGACAACCGCCGCGCCCATGACGCTCATTTGGGCGATTTCGTAGGGTAAGAAGCCGTCATCTAGGGTCGACTGGTTGTAGGCTTCGTTGGCTTCCACCATGGCCAGTCCGGCATTGAGGCCCTCGATAGTCTCTTTTGCCTCAATGATTTGAGCTTCTTTGACTTTTGTGACCATGGAGAGAATGGTGGCTTCCTGCCGATGCTGTAGGAGGCCAAGCTGTTCGGCGTCTCTCTTTTCGATGGCCGCGAGCAGGTCTCCGCCGAACTGGTTGAGCCGTCCGACGAGCTCTTTGGCTTTGTAGAATACAAAGCTGAATCGGTAGTGGGGGACGGGAACCGCAGCGCCGCTGGTGATTTGGCTGAGGCTACTGCCACCGGCGATCGCTTGCACAATCGACATCGGATCAATCGGCGGCTGGAAGAGCGGTAGGGCTTGTTTTATGCCGTCTATGTTGAGGCTCTGACGAATCTTGTAGAGGCGGTCTTCTACCCGGTTCCAGTAGTCTAGGAAGCGGTCGTTATCAGGAATGAAGAAGTAGGGTCTGGCGACGGTTTGGTGGACGGTGCCAGTGGCGATCGCCAGCTCCGTCCGTTCGGTGTCGATCAGCAGATCGGTTTCCCCTGCGGTTGGATTGTACAGATTGGCGTAGCTGCGGGCTTCTGGCAGTGAGTGATGGCCTAGCGCTGCGGGGCGAGTGCCCAGCAAATCGTAGGCGAGAATGTAGAGCATTCTGGCTTCGTTGATACTCTCAACCGTGTACTGCCTAAACAGCATGTCACCCCAATCGAGCAGGTTGTCGATGTAGGCCATCATGGTGGCTTTTTGGTAGGCGACTTCGCGGATGCGTGCGATCGCATGCGGGTCAAACGGATCGTTGAGATAGACCTCTATTTCCGCCTGCAGGTTTTCAATCTCTAGGGTGCGATGCAGGCTATCTTCCACGGTCACCGTGACAGAATTTTGCTGTGCCTGGATAAAGGGTAGAAACTGCCAGCGAGGATCGCCTGCACCGTCGGAATCAGCGGTGCGGATAGCCGTCGGATCGAAGATATATTCGTACCAGGTTTTGGCTGCTTCAAATTTTTGGGCTCGGTTGAGGGTTTGGGCAATGAGGCTGGGCACATGGAAGAATATTTCCCAGTAGTAGCTGGCGTTTGCGCTGCTGAAATCGAGATTGTTGGAAGTGGGTGGTAACAGTTCTGACGGGTTGAACTGAATCGTATCGCTGTTTGCCTGGGACGGGCTGAAGTCGGGCTTTTCCCGCTCTCGCTGTGAGGTAATTGTGAGCAGTCGGTCGGGGCCACCCGAGAAAAGGTGACGGCTCAGCGTGGGGATGGTGGTGGTCGTGAGCCGGATAATTCGATACGGTGGCTGATTTTCTGTGTGAGGGCCGGTTTCTGGCTTGCAGAGGAAGGTGCCGCCTTTGGCCTCAAAGATGTGCCAGTCGGGCTCGCCAAAGGTAAAGTTGGTTTGGTTTTCTATGCCGAAGCTGCTGGGGAAGCTGTCGAGATTGCCAAAATAGATTTCGCGTAGTCGCTCTGCAGTATCCTGTACGGCGATGGTGAGATCATGCACCTCTCTGCGAGTGCTGACCATTTTGTTCTTCAGGGTTGCTAGCGCGCTGTTGAAGTTTGTGAGCTGGGTGTTGACGGTTTGCAGCTGCGATCGCATCTCCGTTACCGTGTTGGGCGCAGGCATAATCAGCGCTGACCAAGCCGATACCATCCGTTGCAGCGCTTCAATATCGCTGCTCAGCCGATTCACGTTTGTTTTTGTTCCCTGCAAGCTGTTGATAGTGCTGTCGGTGGCGGTCAGCTCAAAAGTAGACAGGATGGGGCCAATATCGGTGAGCCTTTGGTTAAAGATCCCCTGAATATTTTGATATTCGTCGATATCTTGGCGGCTGCTCGCCTGCCGCCGGTCGAGACTGTTTTGGCTGATGCGCTCTAGGGTGCTTTGGAGGGTGACCAATCGCTGCTGTCTTGCCTCAGCGCTGACGGTAGTCCTAAGGTCTTTTCTAGCCTGTTGAAGCTGGTCAAACTGTCTTACCCAGCTGTTGGTTGGGGCTGATACATAGGCCTCGAAGGCGGCTTTGAGCGATCGCCCGAAAGTCCAGCGTTCAGGTCCGCCATCGACTAGGTCAATGACACCATTGGTGCCATCTAGTAGGGCGGATATTTCTCTTTGAACGGTGGGGGGGACTGTGAACTTGGCGTTGCGGTTGCTATCATCGCTGTTGTCGTTGAGGGCCTCTTGCGAATTGATAACGCGCATTACCCGCTCAACCAGAATGGGAACCTGTCTCTCTAGGGCTTCGATACGGTTAGCAGCAGCGATCGCATCATCGATCTCTTGGCGAAGCGCGGCTGCCTCTCTGACGCTTGTAGCCAGCTGGGTGACGCTAGGAACCGTGAGAAAGCCGTGGGAAAGCTTCCAAATCGCATGCTTTCGGTAGTCGGTGCGCAGGTCACCCGGCACGAAAGTGAAATCATCTCTGACGATGCCAGAAAGCAGAGCCACGTTGGCCTCTGGGCTAGCATAGGTTAAGCTGATTGCCTCTTTGCCCGGTATTTCAGCCAGATGCAGCCGGTTGAAAAATTTGTCCATGTTGAAGCTCAAATTTCCTTTGATCGGCTTTGGGAATCCGTCGAGCTTTTCTAGCCGGGCCGTGGCGTTTTTATCGTGCTGATAGCACTCGTACTGACCTTTGCGAACAACGTAAATAATGCCGTTTTCATCTTCAAAGACCGCATCTACAGGCTCTAACCGCATAAAGTTGCGGGTGAGAATGCGCATGTATTCGTTGATAAGGCTGAAATGTCTTCTGTATACGCCACCTCGGACAATGGTTTCGACGTGGTTGATTTCTTCTTCTAGAAAGCTACCATTGGGCTGAGGGTTAAAGAACAATGGCATGCCCTGATGGTCTATGAGGCATACTTTTCCCTCTACGGCAAAGGCTGCTGCAATTCCCCAGCGATAGAGATTGTCAAATTCTGCGGCGATGATGTATCTCGCCCACATCAGCACATTGAAGAGCACATACTCAATAACAGGGACCTGGGGCCGAAAATAGCTGATGATAGAGTGGGTTTGCCAGGTGTCTCCTGTTTTTACTGCGCATAGACTGCCTTTGAAAAATATCAGGCGATCGCCAGTTTTTACTGCCGCATCAATGCCCTGATGAAATTCTGGCGGGAGATTTTCGTTGGCTCTTTCTGCGGGAAGGTTTGGCTGGGTATAAACTTCCGATATCTTTTTAATATCTCCCTGGGGGTGCTGAACAGTAGAGATGAGGCAATATTCTCCCGAGAATACAATCAGACGTTTGTGTTCATCGGTGTAGGCAGCGTCGATTTTGTACTCTAGCTCAACGCTAGTTTGCAGGGTTTGGGGCGTGACCCACTGTTTGTTGAAGTCGTAGAAGGAGTATTTAATATCTGCCCGGTGTTTGAGAACTGTATCGGTATCTTCCACTTTGGAGGTAGAGCCCTCAGTTCCTTTGGCCTTTGAATTTTTGGTGCTAATAAATGGAACAGATTCTTCGTAGGCTTCAATCTCTGTCCAAAAGACCAGGATGCGACCGAAAGCATGGATGGGGAATACGCGGGTCGAATTCACGCTGATATTGACTGGGAGCCAGTTGCCCCAGATGGCACTGCCCCGGTCTAGGAACTGGGCCGTTCGGTAGTAGTATTGGGCGGGCTCGGTGCGGGTGTGGCCAAAGAGCACCAGCCTATCGTCGGTGCGATCGCCATCGCCATCGTATACGTTTGCCCCGGTGATTTTGAGATTGCCAACGGTGGAGAACTCGTTGAGATAGTCATTAAAGGCGGTATTGACTAGGGCCGGGGTCACTTCGCCCTGCAGGAGCGCTTCTTCTAGCTTTTGGAAGGCTGGCGTTTTGGTATCGCGCAGCTCGGGGCGAATGTAGTTCTCTGGATACAGGAAGACTTTGCGATTGGCTTCCCACACCCGGTAGTTGCGCATCCACTGCCACCATTGCTTTAGCTGCTCGCGGTCTGCGCTGCCGCTAAGGTTTAGCGATTCTAAACTGACAAAATACCGATGAAAATAGAGCTGCAGGGCGGAAATGGCTTCTTTAATCCGTGAGGTTGTTGCCCCATTGCCCATTTCCACATCGACCAGCATTTTGGCAAACAGATCGCGGGCATTATCTGCCTCATTGTCCCGAGAGATGACGTAGGGCAGCAGGCCATCTCGCTTTACCAAGTTGAGCTTGTTGTGTAGTTCTGCTGAGAGGATTTCCCAATCCCTTTCGCTGTGCTTGAGCTTGAGCCAGGCGTATAGGGTTTGTTCTACCGCGCGCAAATTTCCGGTGGCATCGCTGTGGGCTAAGGCATACAGGCTAGCAGGCGTGCTACCCACTCGATCTGCAACTTTGAATATGGCCTGCATTTTCAAAATCAGCTCAATGTTGAAATTCACTTCAAGATCGAGACCGCTATCGCAAAAGGCATTGCGACGCTTGAGCCATTTAATCTCATCGATATCCCAGTCAAAGATTTCGGCCAGCATGCGGTAGGGTTCTTTTTTGTAGCCTAGTTCCAGGTTCAACAGATCGCTGAGGCTATATTGCTGACTGAGGCTGTGGTCTAAGAGATCTTTGAAAGCGGTGATGGTGTGAATGTCGCTGAGCAGGTAGTCGCTCCAGTTGCCCCAGCGATAAGCGAATTTTTGTGGGTAAATTGGGTCAATTAGCTGATAGCTCGCGCCGGTGTAGCGAACGTATTGGTCGCCTTTTATCAGGTAGGTTTTGCCTTCGAAGACGAAAGCACTCTCAATAGAGGCTTCGAATTCAGCAGGGAGATTGCCCCAGTGATCTCGAATGGCTTTGGGATAGCCTTCATCAACGTGCTCATTGTCTAGGCTGCTGTAGCGAGCAAACTGGCTGCCATTAAAGAAGTAGGCTTTGCCATCGGTGGCGACAAAGGCTGCGCTCACGCCACGGGCAAACGCATTTTCTTGGGTGGGAACAAATTCAGAGAGCGATCGCCAGGAGACAGCTTGCGCACTGGCAATGTAGACCGTTTGGCCCTGGAACAGATGGAGATTGCCCGATCTTAGCTGGGTTGCGGCGTCTAGAGATTTGCCTTGGTTGAAGCCTGCTGCGAGCCGGGTGCTGAGCTGGTTGCGAACGCTGGTAGGAGCGCTTGGGGAGAAGTGTTCTGTGGGGAAATGGGTGGAGATTGCTTTGGGATAGCCTTCGTCTACGTGGCTGTATTCGCCCAGAGAGTAGCCGCTGCCCGGGGAGTAGCGGACGTACTGGTCGCCGCTAAAGAGATAGGTCTTGTTGGCGGTGCTGACGAAGGCGGCGTCGATGTGGCTACTCGTCTGTAGGTTGTTTTTGAGCTGGCCGAGGCGACGGGTGGGAAATGCGCCGGTGAGCTGCTGGGCGCTGACGTGGCAGCGCTGCCCTTCAAAGAGATAGACGTTGCGCCCTTGGGCAACAATGCCGCTAATGCCCTCTTCTAGGGTGGACAGGTGAAGATCGAGGCTTTCGGGCAGGTGGGTAAAGCCTATTTCCTGACGGAGATTTTGGGCGATCGCCTTTGGGTAGCCCTCATCGACAAAGCGGTAGTCGGCGGTGGAATAGCGAACGTACTGATCGCCGCTGAAGAGATAGGTGAGGCTGTTGTTCTCGCTGCTCTCTATCACGACAGCGGCGTCTACCGTGCCCGTTTCTAGAATATTGTTGTGAATCTTGCCCCACTGTTGGCGAATGGGCTCTGGCTGCGTGAAAGCTGGGCTAGTGCCGTTCGCGTGGCTGGTGGAGGTGCTGGAGGTGCTAGAGGTGCTGGAGGTGCTGGTAAAGGTGCGATCGCTAAAGAAATAGGTCCTGTCATCACGCCCTTTGAAAGCAGCGACCACCGCTGTACCCATCTCCTCAGCTAGGGGAAAATTACGCCAGATGCGATTGACGGGTCTGGGGTAGGTCCAAAGTTCTTCGGTGCTGTTGTACTGAATGAACTGGTTGCCCTTGAAGAGAAACATATGCTCATCGTCGAAGAGGACCGCATCGACCCGATCAAACCCTTCTTCTGTGTAAATTGAGGGAAATTCCCACCAGGAGATGTCGGCGTACTGCGGTTCGCTATCTGGCTGAGAATAGTCGCTGGAAGCGTAGCAAACGTATCTGAATTTGCCATAGTCGTCGGGGGCTTCGAGCAGGTAGGTCTTGCCTTGCCGCACGAAGGCCACATCGACCGTCTGCAGGCCGCCCCAATGGTCTTGAATGCTCTGAGGATGGGTGTCGATGAATTCGGGCAGGGCCGTGCTGCCGGTTGTAGGGGTGCTTGTAGGGGTATAGCTGACAAACTGATCGCCGCTGAAGAGGTAGGTCTTGCCATCGGTGCCAACAAAGGCCGCGTCTACTCGGCTATCGGTCGCAATGTGGTTGCGCGATCGCCCCCATTCTTCTGACGTTAGGTAGGCTTTGTCTAGGGAGCTGTTGTAGCAAGCTTTGCCTTTGAACACGTAGGTGGTGCCATCTGCGCCGGTGAAGGCCGCGCTGACCGGGCTTGCGGTGCCCGCCTGGAGAGGGACTTCGAAGGAGGCGGGTACCGCCCTGAGTAAGGGGGGTGCTACAACGGTGCTTTCTATTTCTGGATTACTTTCTAAGCCCTTGAGCGTTTGCCAGCTGCCATTGACTTGCAAGTAGAGCGCGCCTTCATCGGCAAGGGCGGCAGTCACAGCCTGGGGCGCTACAGTGTCGTAGCGCTTGTAGGCGACTTCAGAAACAACAAGACACTGCTCATTTTTGAACAGATATACGTTTCTGCTGCCGGCAAAGGCTGCGTCGATGCCATCTTTGATGATCTCTTCTATCTCAGTGTTCAAATGAGCAAAGCGAGGTTCTGATTTTAGGCTGGGTGCGATCGCCTTTGGGTAGCCCTCTTCAACGTAGGCGTAGTTGCCCTCAGAGAATCGGTAGAACTGATCGCCAGAAAAGAGATACACCTTGTCACCAGCCGTAACCGTTGCATCTATCCGATTCGATGCGACTAGGTTGTTCTTTACCCGGCCCCAAAATGAACGCACAGGCTGAGGATAGCGGTCATCGAGTCGGTTGAAATAGGGATCGCTGTAGCGCAGATATGCTTGAGAGTTGCCAGAGAATAGGTAGGTGCGTCCATCTTTACCGGTAAAGGCCGCGTCGACTTTGCTGAACGTCATCCCCGCCCACTTGCCTCGAATGGGCTGGGGTTGGGTCCACCACCGGTGCAGCTTGTCGTAGCTGATGTAGCGATCGCCCTTGAATAAATACGTCACCCCGTCCTGACCGATAAAGACCGTATCGGGCTGGGTAAAGTCTTCTGCTTCACTCGGATCTAGGTTGAAATGGTCTGCCCACCAGTTCGCTAGGGCTGGCTTGGGATAGCCTTCATCTGGCTGGGTGTAGTCGTTGGTGGAGTAGCGTACATAGGCCCGGTTGTCTTCATTATCTAGGCCAATCAGATAGGTTTTGCCATCCAAGATAAAGGCGGCATCCACTAGGTCAAGTCCGCCCCAGTCTCCCGCAATTCCCTTGGGGTAGCCTTCATCCACATAGGCGTAGTTGCCGCTGGAATAGCGCACATACTGGTTGCCGCTGAAGAGATACACATGCCCATCTAGCCCGGCGAAGGCTGCCGATATTTCTCCAGACGCGGTTACCTGGTTTCGGATGTTCCCCCAAGACTGTCCCAAATCGGCGGTGACGTCACCTTCAATCTGAAAGTTTGAGCTGCAGGTGAGCACATAGCCGTTCTTAAAAAATCGAAGTTTGTTGTCACTGCCGAAGAGAGCAGTATCGATACCGTCCTGAAACAGATCGGGTAAGTCGGGAATTAACGAAGATAGGGACTGGATAGAGCCTTCATCGGCCAGTCCCTGTTCATTTTCCAGGCTGTAGGACCAGGTCAAACACTGGTCGCCAGCGAAAAAATAGATGCGGCTGCCGAGTGCGATCGCCGCATCTAGCGCTGTCAGTTTCTCAAAGTTGTTTTTGACCTTGCCCCACACCTCACGAATCGTTTTCTCCTGCTCAAAATCTTCAGAGCTAACAAACTGCTCACCCTTGAAGAAATAAAGTGTTTCGTCTGGGCTGGAGATGGCCGCGTCAAGCGATTGAGTGTATTTTACGGGCAATGGCAAGCCGTGTTCCTGTGCCCAGTTCTCTTTCACTCGCTTCGGGTAGCCTTCATCGATGTCAAAGCCCTCGGTTGAGCTACGCAGATATTGATTTTCTGCGAAAAGATATAGCTTTTTGTCGCGATCTACAAAGGCGGCTTGAATGCTCTCTGCAGCCCTAAACTGGCTGTTGACGCTGCCTAGGGTTTTCTCTTTCTGTATCCAGCTCCCCTCCCCTCGCGCCTGGCAGAAGAAAGACGTCCCCGAAATAATCCAGGCATTCCCCTTCGTATCGTTAAAAGCTGCGTTGATGTGTGGCAAATCGGTGAACAGCTCTGAAAGCTTTACTAGGTCACTTTCAGCGTTTGTCAGGCGCTGATAGTTGGCCAAGTCATAGAGCCAGTATTCCTGCTTTTCTGCGCTGTAGAGCAGGAGAACTTTTTGGGTGGTCGAGACCTTTTCAGCACTCTCTTCCTCGGGGGCTAGGGCAGAGAAAGCTTGCCTATCGACCCAAATTTCAATGAGACAATCGATCCGGCTAACGCCCTCTGGTAACGACAGCTTTTCAGAGAACTTGTCTGCCAGGTTTTGGTCGCGGAAGATAATGTCGGTTTCGACTGCGCTTAGGTCGAGCTTGGTGGCTAACCACGCAAACTGTTGAATGCGGCTGAAGGCAACTTTGAAGCGATAGCTGCCGGGGCTGTGGATGATTTTGTCTGCTTCGTTGACGGCGGCGAGTAAGGGAACTGCAAACGCCGCGACCAGATCTTCTGAACTGCTAAAGACATAGCGGCAGATCACCTTGAGTAAGTCTACAGGAATCTCGAAGAGTGCCTGCAGCCCTACGAAGAGAATCTCCTCTTGCTGCTGCGCCAGGGTCAAATAGTGCGTCAGCAGCGCCTGCACCGTTTCATTTATCTGCTTGGCGAGGGTGTGAATAGTAAAAAAGATATCTTTGGCAAAGTCTTCGTAGGTCGGTAGAACAATATCTAGGGCATTGTTGACATTGAGGAAATATTTGACTTGCTCTGAAGATAGGGTCCCGTCCTGTAAGATATATGACCTATCAGCGAGGAGGCCGAAAAGGTCAGCCTCTTCTGCCCCCGTCATGTCAAGTTCAATAAAGCTACCTGCGTGAAGTCGGTAGGTTTGGGCGAGTGCGATCGCTTCTTGAATCGCCTTGAAAACAATCGTTTGTCCGCCTTGATCAAAATAGAGCGGCAGATTTACCCCTGATAATTTCTCCTCTACACTTGCATTTACCCCTTCTTCCTCAGTAAAGAATTCAATGCTCTCTTGGGTGAATTCGGCGGTCTCTCCTTCTACTTCTAAGTACCTTTCCTCCAGCCAGTTGTAAATATCGCTAGCGATGATCTGGCGACCCAGCTGAGCAAAGTCTGCCTGAGTAACTGCAAAGTATTCCTGCTTCAGCACCTTCAAATGCGTTTGAATAATCAAAAGAATCTGGTGACGATAGGGATAATATGCCAGCACTAGCTTGAAGTCGCTGGTTTGCAGGGCGAGCATCTCAGCCTTGTTGAGTACGAATCCATTGGCGTCAATGTAGTCGTTAAAGTGCAGATTTTCGATCAGGTCAACTACTTCAATTTCTTTGAGCGGTAGTTCGGCGAATAGCTCTGCTTTTAGCTGGCACTTAGCGGCTGTAAATCTGGCTATTTTGCTGGCAATCAGGGCATAGATGTCTTTTTGATAGTTTCTAAGATGGGTGTTGGCTTGGAACAGCTCACTGTTTTCTCTTTGGGAGAAAAAGGTGGGATGGGCAACGGTGCCTTCCTCGTCGATATAGCCATTGTAGATTAGGTTGTCGTAGAGTTCCTTTAGCTGCGCATCTGTGATTTGTGTATCTGTGACCTGCGCATCTGTTGTCGTCGGCTCTCCAAGTGCTAACGCTTCTAAGTCGCTTATAAAGACCGACAGCTCTTCTACGGTTTCTGCTCCGCTGGACTGATCGGCTGATTGATAAATCTCGTAAATCAGCTCAAAGACTGCTTCACTATTGAAGTTTTCACAGAGCTTAAAGCTGGATGCGCCATTTGGCCAAGCGCTCTCAATGAGCTGACCATCTGGCTGTAGGTAGCCCTGAAGGATGAGTCCGGTAAATATTTTTGTTTGAACTTTTTCCTCTAGGCCCAGCGCTAGGAAATCCTCTGCTGAAATGTGCTGTAGCTTGCTTAGCGCCTGAAAGAGAGTTTGCTCAGCGCTGGCGTGATTTTTGTTTAGCAGTCGAGGGTCCTGTTCAGAGACCAACGCCTGCTCTGGCGAGGTGAATAGCTGGTAGACCAGTCTAGCGGTTTTGCTATCAGGAGCCTTATCGTGAAAGTAGGATGGTGTGAGCAGAACCGACTTGAGCTGGTGGTATAGCTCATTAAATCCTGTAATGTTCTTTTTTGTGATGGCGGCTTGTTCTATCTCGCTGCGATACTGACCCGTTTGAATTTGTTTTAGCTCATCGGCGGTGTACTGGTGGGCTTGCATCCAGTCTGATAGGGAAAGCAGCTGCTGCACGAGCCATAGCGATTCTTCTAGGCTGCCGCTGGCCAAGATTTGGTAGGCATTGAGCGCTTCAATATTGAGATGGAGGAGCGGATTGAAGCCAGCATATTGGCGAATGGTGGGGTCTTGCTGCAGTAGATCTAGCAAGTCGAAGAGATCTTGTATGGAGAGGTCGAGGACCTGGGTGAGCTTGCTGACCCGGTAATAGAGTGAAAGCTTACCGTGAAGGTCTGATGGAAGGTTGCTTGCTGGAACTTTCTCAGCAAATGCTGTGACCATTCGCTTGAGATCGCTCTGGGATAGATGGAGCGATCGCAGCAGTCGCTTCTGCACATCTACACTTCCAGCCGAAAACAAGTCTTCTGGTAATGACAACACTACACCATCTTCAAAGCTAGAATAAGCTTTGGGAACAACTTCCGATATCTGAAAATACTGGTGGTTGATCTCAGCAAAGCCCACATTGAAGACCTGATTGAACAAATCGGCAGGTGTCGATTCATAGCCCTGCCCTACCGCGTTCACTGGCCCAAAGAAGCTGCAAACTTCTTCAATAGATAGATGTCGGCTATCGGAAATTCGCTTGACGATAGCAATTCGCTGAAGCGCGACATTATTTAGCGTGTGATTGCAACAAACCCGTAGGATAAGGTCTAAATCGCTTAGAGAGATTTTCGACTGCTGAGAGAGGCGAATGAGTCGATTCACCCGGCTAAACCAAGCTAAGGGAATGCTTCGGGTACCCTCATCATCTGGTTCTTCATCTGTTTCATCGTCCGATTCTAATGGAGTAGTCGGTGTATTGGTGCTTACCCACGCCAGTCGAGACTGCCCCGGCGCACTATCTACAATGAGCTGAACATAGCCACCCAAGCCATGGTTAATAAAAAACTGACTAGCAAGGGTTCCTTCCTCGGCGCTGAGGGTCTGGGACAGCAGTTCACGCAGCTCAGGTACAGAGAGCCCTGTGGTCTCTATAAAGAGAGTCATTTGCTCTAGTGCAGCGAATGGCTGACCGTTGTAAAAAGCGCCCAGCGCTGAGCGCATCTCGCTGGAAGGTGCTGTACTGGCGGAGATAGATTCAACCCCTAATGGAACAGTGGCGACTGCTGCTGCTGCCTCTGATATGCCAAGATAGAGTCGCGCAATCTTAGTCGCGACTGCTTCTGATTGCTGGCCGTTGTTATTGTTGTTGGCGCCTGCTACTGAGTCTGCCAACCCCTCTGAATCTTCCGAACCTTCTGAGCTTTGATGGAATAGCTTGTATAGCTCTGCGCGCTCAATCCCTAGGGCTTGCACGTAGAGCTTGACCTTTTCATCCTCAAGGCTGAAGGGCAGATTGAATGGATACTTGGCCTGCTGTAGCGTGTCGTAAGCGGCGTCTGAGACCTTTCCTTCGAGTAGGGTATTGACGATGTCGAGATAGGGAACTAACGAGAAGGTATTGTCTGCATCTAGCAATATTGCCTTAAGATCATCACGCCTGTCGAGTAGGTCAGGATTCGTAAAGTAGTCGTCTAAAAGCTGCAGTAAGTCGGCAAGGTAAGCGGCGGGAGAGTAAACAGAACGGGCAGGATCCCCTGCCAAAAAAGTCACGCCAAACTGCTCCTGATAGCTCGGCAAGTGCTTAACGATACTCATGCTGACGCTGCCTCTTAAGTTATATAGAAGTGATGTAGACTTCAGCAGAATGATAAGTCTGATTGGCTTAAGACTCTTGCTGATATGCAGATACTGCTTCCTGGCAAATAGCTATTAGAAAACAAGCTCAGTATAGGTATATCGATAGAGTTAGCAGATAGCTGCGTTTTATTTCTTCATCAAGGCAGCATTATTTGATACATTCTCATGGAAAAACTGCTGAAATCTCTGGATTTCGAAGGCTTTCCCTCATTTTTTTAGAACTTGTGGAGTATCAAATGGCACTTTGTTTCTGATACTTTTGGTAGGGAATACGCTTGCTAATTTGGACTGTTTAAGCAGTTTCTGCAGCCTTCTTTTGGGCAATTATTTGGACAATTAGAGTCACTTTTTAGCACGGTAAAGTCGCAAGAAGCTATCAGCTTTACTATTTTTATTTTTGTCGTGCCGCTACGTTATCACTCTAGTTTTGCGTCATGAACGCTGGCAGACACTGGTGTCTCCTTTAGTGGCGGCATGTTTGGGTTAGCGTTTGTTGGATTTTCTGCTGGAACTGTTGCTTTTAAGTATGTCTTGCTTGGATTGGTTTAATGGTGCACTTGAACTGAAGGATGTTGGTCTACTGCTATCGCCTTAGATATACAAGGGGTGCCCGCAGGGCAGTCATGGGTTTGCAGTGTGTTGGCCTTCAGTCAGCGACGCTAAACAAATACGATCCATTACGCTGTTACATATACCTAATGAGGACTATCGACCTATGGAACTCGACTTTGTCCCCTTGCTACAGCTTCAGCGCGATCTTTACAATATTCCGCCGCAGGAACGCTTTAATGCTTACCTGAAAGCGATGCTCAAGGCAGATGGTTCAGATGTAGCATTGCCGCCGTTTCAGGCGATGAATCCGATGGGTAAGGCGCATGTCGTTGAAATGCTAGATGCGCTGCTGGCGATGGAAGCAGATGTTGTTGCTGCTGAGGCGATCGCTCAAATACAAAACTCGCTTAAGGAGATTTCTGGCACGTTCCAGATAGGCCTAGTGGTGGTAGATGACTTGATGGGCGGATGGACCAATCGCTACACCACTGAATTTAGCGATCGCTTTCAAACAGAACACAGCTTTAATCGGGGCTGGCTTAGTGCTCCCCTGTGGACCAGCGAGACGCCTTTTCGGTCAGTGGTCCGCGAAGCGACGCTGACGGCAGCCTATCGTGCTGCCTACATTCAACAATATGGGTTTGCGCAGACGCTGCAAGAAATGCTGAATCAGGAAGGCTATGCAATGGCGATGGCGGACTGCGAACGGCCCAGGCTAGATGAAGCAGATATGACCTACACGCATGAGGTGATGTTGCCTCATTTTCAGACGCAAGATCAGCCGATGATTATGGCTTGTTTGTTTGGCGATCGCGCGGCGCATTCGTTAGGGTATGAGCCGCAGGGATTGAGTGAGCGGGCGGGGTTTGCCTTGGCGCTGCATCAGGCTCAGCAACAGATGCCAAATAGACATGCTGACTAGAAACGTTGCCTAAAAAAGCTGACTAGAAAAGAAGAGAATGAGTAAGCAAACCTGGAACGCCCAACGGCTGTGGCATGGACATAATACAGTCGCTGTAGCTGTCTATCGCTTTTAACTGCCCAGCGGAGACAGCTATTTTACACAGACAGCCGAATTTTCTCCTCGTTCGAACGGTGAGTAAGCGCCATCAATCGTTGTGAATAAATCCCTTCCTCCAGCGCTGGTGCCGATGCGTCGCCCGCATCAATGCAGTTCACCCAGTGGTCGACAACTCGAATAAAAGGCGCAATGCGACCATCGGGGTAAATCTTCGGGAAGGCGAGATGTTCGGGTGTTGGCACTTCTTGCAGCTCACCGCCAAGCTCACTGGCAAAGACTTTGAACCCATTCACGTAGTCTTTCTGGCTCGGATTGCCAATTACCAGCGTGCCGTTATCGCCATAAACCTCGATAAAGTGGCCACGTCCGGCGTAGCTGACGGCGCTGAGGGTGATTTGGCAAAGGGTATCATCAGCGAGGGTAAGCGCGATCGCACACACATCATCAGAATCCACCGGCCTGCGATCGCCCGTCACCAGATCAGGCCGATCGGCAATAGAGGTGCTGAGGGTGGCGCTAATGCTTTTCGCCGGGCCAAACAGCCAGTTGACATAGTCGAATGTATGGGAGCCAATAGAGCCTAACGCCCCGCCGCCCAGTGCTTTCTGCGCATACCAATTCCACGCTCGCTCTGAGCTGGCCCGGCTAGAGGCAATCCAGTCAACCTTGATGAGGCGTCGCTTGCCGGCAATATCCCGGCTAAGCAGATTGGCGAAGTGCTGCCAAGCCGGGATGAAGCGAAATTCAAAGTCGGGAACGACAATTACCTTGTTTTCCTGCGCGAGCTGCTGCAAGTGCTCGGCCTCTGCCACGGTGAGGGTGATGGGCTTTTCGATCAGGAGATGCTTGCCAGCTTTAACAATGTCGCAGGCCATGTCGTAGTGAGCAAAAGGAGGCGTGGCTAGGGTGACTGCTTGCACAGTATCCAGGGCGAGGATTTCGGCAAGATCGCTGCTGGCAAAGGGAATGCTTTGGGCCTCAGCGACTCGTTGGGCTTTTGTGCGATCGCGGTTCCACACCGCCACGACATCGACGCGATGATGTGCCTGCAATCCAGGAATGTGCACCTTTTGGCCGAATCCTGTGCCGATTACCGCTATCCCAAGCCGTTCCATTTCACTTCCACCTTCACGCTCATCCATGTAATAGCCTACAGGACCGGCCTAATAAGTGGGTGTTGCCTGTCAGATTGCTCGCAAACCTACGCAGGAATAGCATCCCAAGAAATATGGTAGCCATGACGATCAAGGCTAAACGGTGCGTGGCCTCGACGCATTGAGGCTTTACAGTACGGACATAGCACCCTTTAAAATCTCCTACTGAAGTCACTGGTCCATCGGGCTGGATCAGGGAGATATGCGGTAACAATAGCTAAATACCCATCTTTAGCCAAATACCCATCTTTTGGAGAGCAGAGCACATGAATAGGGTTGTTTAGCCGCTTCACAGACTTGTTCTAATATATTTAGCTGGGTCACATTGGAGGCCTAGATTCCAAGAGGAGTATACCGACTTAATCTCTCTACTGTCGGTAAAGTCAGGGCAGCTCTAAAATAGAGCTATGAATAAAACTGAGCAGATACTCTCTAATATTTCTGGTAATCCTCTTTTGGGGCTTCAGCGAGTCGATGCGCTCTGGCGCGATTACAAGCGTGACACTCGCGTAGTGCCTACTGTCGTAACTCAAGATGACGGCGGGCTATCGACTGTTGACTACGATGTGGCGATTTGTGGCGGTACGCTGGGGATTTTGCTGGGGGCGGCGCTGGCAATGCGGGGATGGAAGGTGGCGCTGCTAGAACGGGGTGTGCTGCGCGGACGCGATCAGGAGTGGAATATTTCTCGGCGGGAGCTAGAGACGTTTGTGCAGATGGGGTTGCTGAGTGAGGCGGGGCTAGAAAGTGCGATCGCATCCCAATACAATCCCGCTCGAATTGCCTTCACTGGTGGAGATGATCTCTGGGTCCGTGATGTTCTCAATGTTGGCGTAGACCCGGTGAGTCTGCTCGAGCAGCTCAAGCAAACCTTCTTAGAAAAAGGTGGCACCCTGCTTGAGCAAACCCCCTTTCAATCTGCGATGGTACATCCTAACGGCGTAGCGGTACAGACCCCTGAAAACAGCTTGAGCACGCGGCTGCTGATCGATGCCATGGGTCACTTTTCACCCATGGTGCAGCAGGCAAGGGCAGGCAAGAAACCCGATGCCGTTTGTCTGGTGGTTGGCACCTGTGCCACCGGCTATGAACAAAATGAGACGGGCGATCTAATTGTCTCTTTTACACCCATTCAAAAACAATGTCAGTACTTTTGGGAGGCATTTCCCGCTAGGGACGGTCGGACCACATACATGTTCACCTACCTAGATGCGCATCCGAGCAGACTGAGTCTAACGGAAATGTTCGAAGACTATTTTTCACTGCTGCCGGAGTACCAAAATGTCTCTTTAGAACAGCTGGACTTTAAGAGAGCGCTGTTTGGCTTTTTTCCCTGCTACAAAAATAGTCCGCTGCAGTACGAGTGGGATAGAACGCTCGCAGTCGGTGACAGTAGCGGCAGTCAGTCGCCACTGAGCTTTGGCGGCTTTGGGGCGATGGTGCGCCACTTGGAGAGACTGACTCAAGGCATTGACGATGCGCTAAAAGCCGACGCATTGGATGCAAAGTCTCTCGGCAAGCTGCAGCCCTATCAGCCGAATTTGTCTGTGACTTGGCTCTTTCAAAAGTCTATGAGCGTAGGGGTCAATCAATCACTTTCGCCAAACAAAATTAACCAGGTACTCTCGACGATCTTTGAGGATATGTCAGCGCTAGGTGATGAGGTGCTGAAACCTTTTCTGCAAGATGTTGTTCAATTTCCCGCGCTGGCAAAAACCATGCTGCGAACCTCAACTAGGCATCCAGGGTTGGTGCTGAGCATCCTACCGCAAGTGGGGGTAGGCTCAGTCATCAGCTGGATGAAACACTTCCTTAGCCTTGGCGGATACAGCGCACTCAATGCGATGCAAGGCATGGTCGATAGCCGTATGGAATCAGATGCCAAGCAGTACCGCGCGGACCGCTGGCGAGACGCTCTAAAATATGGTTCGGGCGGAGATTATGGAGACTAAGGGCCTATGCGCTTCGAAAGCTGTAGGAGATTGCATGTAGATCTATGTCCCTTGTATTTGATTGTTTCTGTCTTTCGTGTGACGTAGTTGTTATGCCAGCGTCGTAGAGTAAAACGCGTTGACTATTCAAAAACAACATTATGTTTCACGCTGTAATTACTAAGTTACGAGAATTTTCCAGGCTGATCGAAACACTTCATTTGCACCAGCTTGTGGTTGCAACCTTTGTGGTTGGTATGTTGCTGCTGACTTCGAGTGTCGATAGCGCTAACCTCAGCCCCAGTACAAAAACCTACTTGAACAACATGATTGAGCGCGGTGAAAACGGTCGCCCGGTCACCACTCGGCAGTGGAAAGCTGAGAACGAGCGTTTGGAAGGATCGCCTGGTAAGCGGGTAAAGAGAATTGCCAAGGAATCCGCCGATGCCGTTGAAGAGATGGCCGAAATTTATCCTGGTAATGCCAAGTCTGTTTTGCCGGGTATGTCGAATGATTCCCTAGAGCGGGACGACTGATATAGCGACGACTGATATAGCGACGACGGTATGACAATATGCTGTCGGCACAGTCGAGCAGTAGATTTGTTGGTGGTGATTTGCCAACGATATAGCTAGCAGAGGGTTACTGGCAATTGCGCGCCCCAATCGGATGGACCCTCGTTGCGATCGCTCCTTTTACGACGACGTTTTATCGCTTCTCTTCTCCGGACGACATGCTAGAGAGCGCATCCATTTTGAACTGGCTTATTCCAGACAGCAGATGATTCTCAAGCCGAATAGAAGGGTCGCCCCATTACTACAGCGTCAAAGACTGAGGATTGTTCTCAATCAGCTCGCAGATGTCTTTTAGGAAAGCTGCGCCATCGGCACCGTAAATGATCCGGTGGTCGCTCGTCATGTTCACACGCATTTGGTTGCGGATGCCCATCATGCCATCAGGGGTGGCGACCACCTGAGGCCTAGAGCCCCCAATAGCTAGGATAGAGCCCTGCCCGGGGGGCAAAATGGCATCGAAACTATCTACGCCAAACATGCCCAGGTTTGAGAGGGTGAAGGTGCCAGAATTATACTCATCTGGGGAGAGCTGCTTGGCGCGCGATCGCTTGACCAAATCCTTCCAAGTGCGCGACAGCGAATAAATATCCATTTGGTCCGCGCCGCGCAGCACGGGTGTAATCAGGCCGCCATCTGGCATGGCAACCGCGACGGCAATATTAATACTGCTGCTGTACTGAATCCCTGTGGGTGCGTAGCTGGCATTCACGACCGGATGCTTCTTGAGTGTGACGGCGACCGCTTTTGCCAGTAGCGCCGTCATCGTGACGCCTTTGGGCTTGATTTGCTTGTAGAGCTTGTCTAGCTCGTTTGTTGTGATAGTGTAGCCTACCCGGAAGACCGGTACGCTGAGGCTTGCATCCATATTGCGCACGACGGCTTGCTGGAGCGTGTTAAACGCGACCAGTTCTCCCGGTGCAGCTGAAGGAACCGGCGCGGCGCTGGGTGGCGGTGCCGTCAGGGTTGGCGCGGGAGCGACTGCGGCCACCTGCTGGGCCGGTGTGGGTGTCGGCGTCTTGCCTGCGGCGAGTTCTATATCTTGCGCCACAATTCGGCCGTGGGGGCCGGAGCCCTTGAGGGTGTTGATGTCTACTTTTAGCTGTTTGGCGAGCTTGCGCGCGCGGGGAGAGACTATGACGCGGCCAGAGGGCGCGGCGATGCCGTTTTGAGCAGTGGGGGCAGCGGCGGCGACCGGTGCGGGTGACGGACTTGCAGGTATGCTTGCAGGGGCTGCAGCTGGCGTTGCGGCGGGAGCAGCGGCATCGGTACTGCTGCCATTTTGTGCGATGGTGGCGGCCTGTTGTTTGGCCGCTTCAATTTCGTCTTCTGTTTCTGCTAGGAGAGCGATCGCATCATTGACCTGGGCCATCTCGCCCGCCTCTGTAATGATGGCAGCTAGGTAGCCCTCATAAAAAGATTCCACATCCATGTCGGCCTTGTCAGACTCGACGATGACGACGGTTTCACCTTTTTCAATTTTGTCGCCAGCAGATTTAGCCCAAGAGACAATTTTTCCCTCAGTCATGGTGGAGCTGAGAGCAGGCATGAAAACTTCGCGAATCATGGATGGGATTGTGTGGACAACAGCGCGGCTGGCAGATGTGCAGATATCAAGGGCAAATGCCATGCAATTGCCAGCGCCTAATTGTATCCCGTTGTGGGGGCAGTTGTATTTTGTTGTGGTTGTAGGGAATTGAAAGGATGGACTGCGATCGCCCTACAGTTCACCGCGAATATCTTCAACGACCCCGTCCCGGAGTAAAATTTCGACCTGCATTTTCTTGATCATGTGATCGCCCACAGCCACATTGAAGAAACCGTCGATTTGGCCCTGACTGACTTCTTTGTCGAGTTCTAGGGTTTGCACCTGCTGGAGCTGCTGAAGGAGCTGGTTTTTTTGCTGGAGGAGCTGACTTTTGTCCTGGTTGAGCTTGCCCTGTACGCTGCTGATCTGTTGAGAAACTGCGGCATCGGTTGGGTTGGAGCCCTGCTTCTGCATTTCCGTTAGGATTCGCTGACTTTGCATTTCAAGCTGCTGCAGGCGGCTGTCAATTTGGTTGAGCTGGCTTTGCAGCTGCTTTTGGGCCTCTTCTTTCCAGAGGGGGGTCACCACTGCTTTGATATTGACGACGCGCTTAAGCAGTAGTTGAGACGGAGAAACATCCATGGCGGGCTGAGAATATAGAGGACTTTATCGAGCTGACTATCGACTTAATCAGACACCATTGAATCAGAATAGGACCAATTTAGAATAGTGCAGAGTAGACGTTTACAGAAATATGCCCACTCATCAACATTAGTTAACCTATTACGTCCCTTAACGCAAATGCTGGGTGTTAGCGTCGTCTTAAGACACATACAGTGCGTCGATGGTTTCTTGATACCGCTCGCTCACCTTGGGTCGCTTCACTTTTAGTGTCTGAGTGAGCAGTCCGTTTTCTATTGTGAAGGGGTCTTCTAACAGAACGAAAGGTCCCACCCGTTCGTCAGGGCGGTAGCCAGGGCGGCTAGAGATTTCTCGCTTGAGCTCTTGCTTGAACAGGTCCTGAATGGGTTTGCTGTTCAAATTGCTGAGATCTATACCTTTGCTGAGGGCCCATTTTTCTAGCTCTTCTTTGTTCGGTACGATCAGCGCGCCGATGCTCTTTTGGTCTTGCCCCACGAGCATAATTTGGTCCACGTAAGGGCTGCGTAGGCAGGCATTTTCAACCGGAGTGGGTTCAATATTTTCGCCATTGGTGAGGACGATGGTGTCCTTGGCGCGACCGGTAATGATCAGGTCGCCGTGGGCCGTGAGTCGGCCCAAGTCGCCAGTGTCAAACCAGCCTTCACCGTCGATGGCCTTGGTGGTCGCTTCGGGATTTTTGTAGTAGCCCTGCATGACCTGAGGGCCGCGGATGAGGACGAGGCCAGGGGTGCCAACGGGCAGGGGCTGGCGAGTGCTGGGGTCCACAATGAGGGTTTCGGTGCCAGGAATGGCCTGGCCATCTGCGCCGCGCAGGTTGTGCCAGGGGCGGCGGACGTGGGTAATGGGGGCAGTTTCGGTAAGGCCGTAGCCACCGAGAATTTGAATTCCGGCGATTTCGTAGAAGTCTTCGAGGTAGTCGGCGATGGAGCCACCGCCGCTGACCAGGTAGTCTACTTGGCCGCCCATGGCTTCGCGCACTTTGCTATATACGAGGCGATCGCCCACCTGGTGAATGGGCCACAGATACGCCAGCTTCAGCCGCGCCATCAGCTTTTGCCCGCCGGTCGCTTGCATGTTGTCGAGGTCGAGTCCGGCAAGGGTGCGCTTGGTTCGAATGTATTCCAGGCTTTTGGTCAGGAAAAACTTCACCAGCTTTTGCTTACCTTCTGGCTGGTCGCGGAAGTTCTTTTGCACGCCTTCGTAAATGGACTCCCACAGACGAGGAACCGCCACCATATATTGGGGGCTGTGGTTTTTGAAGTCGTTTTTGACGCTGCGAATATTGGTGTAGATCTGCGTGCAGCCCTGGGACAGGGTGAAGTATTCAAACGATCGCTCGTAGCAGTGCCAAATGGGCAAAATGCTGAGTACTTTTTTGGTCGGGCCGACGTTGACGACGCTGCTGGCACCGTAGATTTGAGAGAGCAGGTTGGCTTGGCTGAGCATGACGCCCTTGGGCATGCCGGAGGTGCCGGAGGTGTACATCAGGGTAGCAGTGCGATCGCGGTCGAACTGCACAGGTGTGAAGCTGTGCGCCGCGCCCAAATCCATCACCTCAGAAAAGTTCATCAGCTTAGCCCCGCCGAGGTCCGCGTCGATTTCGGGGGCTTCGTCGGTCAGCAAAATGACAAAGCGCAGGCCCAGCCCGCTGAGGTCACCTGCTAACTTACTCAAAATGGTGATGTCTTGCACGATGAGGCCGATGCTGTCGCTGTTATTTAAAATAAATAGCAGCTCTGCTCTATCTGCGTTGGCACCGCGGACAGCGTCAACCGCGCCAGCGGTCATAATTCCCTGGTCTGCAACCATCCAGCGAGGTCGATTTTCACTGAAGAGGGCAATTTTTTCTTCGGGCTGTACGCCTAGGGCCTGGAGGCCAGCGGCAAACTGGGTAATGGCTTCGGCCAGCTGGCGGTAGGTGTATTTGGTCTCAGGATTGGTGTGGGGGTCGTGTAGGGCGAGGTTATCGCCATGTTTGGCCGCAACGATGGGCCAAACTTCTGGGATAGCGGCGATGTTACTGTAGTCAATCGCCTTCGCATGGTTGATCTTTTCCTGTTCGTGCAGCGCCGCTATCATGGTGTGTGCCAGTCCCCTGGAATGTTCCTTTTTCAGCAATATTACTTGATAGCAGCATACCCGGATTCTTAAGTGATATGTGTTGTGGCTGTGATGCTTCGACCGGCGGCTGAGAACAGCCTGATAATGCGACAAAAATCGACCAGCGCCGAGCTTTTATCGTTCTATTTAAGCCGATAGAGGTTTACCATGAATTCTTAAGTAACGTTAAGCGTTGGATGTGGCGGGTAGTGATGGCAGTAGGTGCACTGGGTATGGGCAGTGGCGTGGGCAGTCAATTCTGGGGCCAGTTAGGAAGCCAGTTAGGAAGCCAGTTAGGAAGCCAGCTTGGGGACCTGCCCTTCGACCAGATTGCTTGGGCCATGGTCTCTATCTTCCTAGTGGAAATGGTCCGCGATGGCTACCACTTTTTGAGCCATCAGTGGCGGCCGCTGCAGCAGTTGCATAGCTGGCATCACCGGGCGTATAGGAAAGATTTTTCGCCTATTAGCACAGAGGTTTACCGCAAGGCGCAGCTGTACAATGACGCGCCAGAATCTATCTTTATGATGGTGGTGATGGCGGGGGCTGCGGTGCTAATTCAGCAGCCGGGTTTGTGGCTTGGGGTGCTGTATGCGGCGGGCTTTTTGGGATCTGCGGTGCTGCGATCGCGCGGCTTTCTCTCAGGCACTGACCTTACCCATGAGCCGGGGCCACTCACGGGCATTCCCGGTCATTGGCTGGTGAACCGCACCTATCACTGGCGACACCACTTCGACGATACCGATGCTTACTATGCGGGGTTCTTTCCCATGAGCGACAAACTGCTGGGAACGGCGCTTTCTCTCAAAGGTAAAACCGTTGCTGTGACCGGAGCCTCTGGCACCCTCGGCAGCGCGCTGATAAAAGCACTTGCCAGACAAGGCGCCAAACCCGTGGCGCTGACCACCTCTGGCAGAGCTGAGATTCCGGGCGCGGTGAGGGTCATTTCTTGGCAGGCCGGACGGGAGGCTGATTTGCTAGAGGCCTTTCAGAGAGTAGATATTCTGTTAATCAATCACGGGATAAACGTGATGGGCGAAAAGTCTCACCAGGCAATCAGTTCTTCTTTGGAGGTAAATGCTCTGTCTGCTTGGCGGCTGATGGAGACTTTTTTGGAGACGGTCAACAACAGAACGGGGCGAGCGACTAAAGAGGTTTGGGTCAATACCTCTGAGGCAGAAGTCAATCCGGCGTTTAGTCCGCTGTATGAGATTTCTAAGCGTTTGATTGGGGACCTGATAAATTTACGGCGCACCGATGCACCCTGCGTGATTCGCAAGCTAGTGCTGGGCCCATTTAAGAGCAATTTGAACCCCTATGGGGTGATGGGCGCTGATGCGATCGCACAGGCAATCCTCTTTCTGGCTAAGCGCGATGTTCGCAATATCATCGTCACGATCAATCCGCTGACCTATCTGCTCTTTCCCCTCAAAGAACTCTTGCAGGCTACCTATTTCAAATGCTTTCTCAAGTCTTCTAGCCCTTCAAAATCAGCAGCAGAAAAGCTCAACAGCATTTCCTAAGCGTGATGACCCGGCGTTAACGAATGATTGATTCTGCTCAAGCTCCGCCGAAAATCTATTCACAGACAGCTACGGCGCTAGCTGAGATTCGATTGCAGCTAGGCGCTGGTTGATTTCAATCACTAAGGTGGCCAAGTTATCAAACTGTTGTTCTAGGGGAAGTTCCCCTGGGGTGGGGCCAGCGCTGATTGCTGGTGGACGGCTACCGGCTGGGCGACTGCCGGGACGCTGGGACTGGAGTTGGTTGATCTGGGTTTGCAGCGATCGCATCTGAAACTCCAGCTGAGTCACCCGCGAATCGGTCAGCGAAGAAGACGCCCTTGCAGGCAGCAGCCAAAGGCCAAGGACGACTGTCAGCGCCAAACAGAACCGCATAAGCCATTTTGATGTCAAATTTGATTTCAAGCCACCGAACGACTGCCACATGATCGTTGTTCCAAAGTTGTTCCAAAGAGTATTCTGAAACCTATTTTAACTAGACCAAATAAGGTCTGTGGCGGTTAGCATTAAACATCTGGCAGTATGTCAGGATCAATACCCTGCGCCTTTAGGATGGCCGCCAGTCGCTCGGCCCGCCGCTCAGCCTGTTCTGCACGAGTGCTTACCTGTTCAACTTTTTGCTGAGCTAGCTCAGCTTGTTCGTCGCCAGTAAAGAAGACTTTCCCTTCTTTGTCGCACCAACGCAGCCAGAGATCTGTGCGTCCTTCGAAGTCACCTTCCCACAGCGTGAGCCCAAGCTTTACCTGCTCCATCCACAGGTCAGATATTGCTGCGTATCGCCGTCCCCTCAGCTCAAACAGCTGTAAGGTCTCTTCTCCCAGCTGATGGGAGGGATCGTATACCGCGTAGTAGCTGATACGCAGATCTTCGTAGGTCGCTAGCTTGCTCTCTAGCTCGTTACCGACTTGATTAGAGACAACTTCAATGACAATTTCGGGTGGCTTCCCAAATTTCCACATCAGGTATGAGCGGTTTGGCTTATCCCACCAATTTTCGGGTACCTGAACATCGAAACTGACAAACACATCGGGCACAACAGGCGGCTTTCCGTCGGCGTGGAAGATCCCAACATCGGACTCTGCCAAAAAAATTGTATCCGGTGTAGAACGGGCAAAGGCACTGTAGAGACTACTCACTAGCAACCGCTGCTGCTTCGCTGAGGCAAAATTGTCCACTGGGGTATCGTCTTCAGTAATTAGCTGACTGGCGTCGGGTGCTGTGATGCCGTGGTCTACAGCGTCACTTCGTGCTGCTACGTCGTAGCGCGATTTGTCATCTGCGACGATGGGTGTGTTTGCCATAGGACTCAGCTGCTGCGGAACTCAGTATGCCTCTTATCTTAATTGATCCCTTCTCAGGTGCACCCTACTGGCCCAGCTCAAACTCATCGAACTTGACAACCGCCGAGTCCGGTTGGCGAGCATCGAAATAGTAGCTGCTGACTGTGCCAGCACCGGTATCTAAAATGCTGAAGCTAGTAATATCGTTGCTGGCGATGTAGGGAAGCGGGCTGCCGCTGTCATCTTTGAGTGGGGCAAGGGTTGGGACCACGGGTGACAGGTCGTTGGGGTCGCCGAGAGCCGTGTAGATTTTGCTGAAGGGCGTTAGGTCTCCGGCTGCTTTAACCGCTTCATCAGTGGGAATTTTGCGAGGGTTATCGGAGACGTTAGCGCCATAGCTATTGCCAACGTTGGAACTTTCAAGATAGTGCGTGCCCTGCGGGCTAATAAAGCGATTCCACAGGTGGGAATGGCCAAAGTACACAAGCTGAACATCTGCAGATTCGAGTAGTGGCACCAAGTCGCGGACGATATAGTCCTCACTGGGTGGGTACTCGTACTGGACCGATGCCAAAGTGCCGTTTGCTGCTCGGTTCTCGACCATCACTGGATCTGTGAAAGCCGGAACAATATTGTCGCCAAGGCTATGGGGCGGGTGGTGCAGCATGACGATTTTGTACTTGGCATTTTTGAAGGCGTCGCTGGCAAGCTCTTGCTGCAGCCACTGGTACTGCTGACTCCCAGCGCGAATATCTTCGAAAATGTGCTGGCCATAGCCCCACTTTTCGGGGGAGTTGAGGTCGTCGGCTTTTTCGCGAAAGCGACCTCTAACATCGGGTGCAAGCCCCGGCGATCGCCAGATTTGAGTCACATACAAAGAGACTAGCCGCACATCGCCAAACGTAACCGCGTAGTACTTTTCGGTCTCTTGCCCGTTGGGTAGCTGCGCGGTCGGTAAGGAGAAAATCTCCTCGTAGGTAATGGTGTTGAATGAGTGATCGTCTATCCAGGCTTGAGAGGGTTCGCCGCCGCCGGGTGCAGGATAAAATTCAGTAACTAGCTGACGCGGCAAAGGATTGTTGTACTGCGCTTTGAGCGGGTCGCTGTCGGAATAGCGGCCCATCACCTCGTGGTTGCCCAAGGCGGGAAACAGCGGCGCGTGCTGAATCAGCTGACCGCCTGTGTAGGTGGTTTGGCGATCGCCTTTATCTAGGGTGTGTTGGGCGCGGCCTTGCAAGCCAGGAAAGAAGGCTAGTCCTTCTGCGTTGTCAAACCATTCAGAGGCACGGTCTGGAACATTGACCAGGTCGCCCGCTAAAAAAACAGCGTCAACCCGGCCAATGGTTTCTTCCACCTTTTGTAAGTTGGCAGGTGTTAGAGGTTTGAGCTGATGATCTGAGGTGAGCAAGATCTGCAGTGGCTGACCGGGCACGGGCGCAGCGCCAAGGGTAAAAAAGTCGCTGAGCGCACGCTGGCCGTTGGCATGCTGGCTAGCGACTCGGTAGGTGGGACGATCGCCTGGCTCAAGGCCGGTGACGGTGGCTTCGTGTCGCCAAATGCTGCGTTCTGTCAGCGCTGGAAAGGCGCGTCCTTGCACTTGGGAGTCGCTGTCTTCACGGGCGCGGCTGAGCTGAGTTGTCGTGGCTGCTACGCTCAACCCGTTGCCATACTCTACGGTGTGTTCGGTGCCTTTGAACTCGGTAAACCACACGACCTGTACGGATGAAGGGGCGGGACGCTGTAAGAAAGGATCGGTGAGGAGGTTGGGGGCGTCTTTAGCTGGAGTGGCAGGGGGGTTTGTGCTATCAGTAGGTTGTTTCCCAGGGTCCGAGGCTCGGTCGGTGCCGCGACCGGGCAGATTAGCAGTTTGCATAGCAATGACGCTGACGGCCAGTAGAGAAAAGACCGCAAGTAAAAGGAGTCCCCTGTAGGGTATTCGCTTTTTAGGCTTCGAAGACGAAGCATTTGGCCCTTCCATGGTTTTGTTATAGGTTCTGTAGGTTAACAGCGGTTTAACCGTATCAGATTATGACTGTCACATAAGCGTCCAGCAATCCGGTACTGTTTTTCTCAGGTTGTGTAACCGTTAGGCATGAGCTCTCTCAAACCCAAATGGTCCCCAAAAATACGACCCTTCAAGGCCCGGTCGCCAAAGGTCCGTGCCTTAACGCAATGGATTACCCCTTTGCTTTTGGTTTCTTTGGGTCTGCACGGTGTGGCCATGTGGGTTCCCCTGCCTCAGAAGCCGGAGATTCCTGAGGAACCCGAGGAGCCGCCGCCTGTACCCATTCCAGTGACCGATTTGCCGCTTATTACGCCGACGCCAGCGCCAACGCTGGCGCCGACGCCTGAACCTATTGTCCCGGAACCGCCAGCACCGCCACCGGAGCCAGCGCCACCGCCTGTGGTGGCACAGTTGCCGCCACCTGAACCTGAGCCGGTAGTAGTCCCAGAACCTGAGCCCGAGCCCGAGCCGGAACCTGAGCCTGAGCCAGAAGCGGATCCGAACTTCGAGCTGGAGCCGCAGGAGAAGCCAGAGAAGCCGAATCAACCTATGCCAGAGCAATTTGATCCGGCGGGAACTGACCCAAGGAATTTAGATGGCTACACTCGCTTTTCGGGAACAGTGCAGACAATTGATGACACAATTATTCCGAAAAATATTCGGCTGGAGCCCTACGAGCTAGATTATTTGGGCGATCGCTGCTTTCAGGATAAGGAAACGCTTTCAGGCGCAGTCGGTGTAGTGCTCAATAATGCACCGCAGCTAGAGGCCGGGGAAATTACTACCAGCACAGGCTTTACGGCGATCAATGCTGCCTTGGATGACTGGTTTACCCAGCTCAAGAATGGAGGATCGGGTGATACTGCAGAGCTAGAGAGTGCCTTCGGTGAAGAGCTGTACGACTGGATCTACAGCCAGCAGAACAGCAGTTGGTTTAACGAGAATCCAAACTATGAGGCGTACTTTTTAAATGTTCAAATCAATTTGGTGAATAATCCCTGCAAGTAGGGGGTTAGCGCCGCTTAGCCACCGCTAACAGGGGGAATGAGCACCAGTTCGTCGCCATTTTGCAGCGGCGTATCGGCTTCGACGAATTGGAAATTCACGCCAAAGCGGGTGAGGTCTTTCCATTCGGCGAGGGTAGGGTGCGATGCGATGAGGCGATCGCGCACCTCCCCAGCAGTGGTCTCTGCTGGCAATTGCAATACCTGCTCAGAGACACCCAGCGTTTCTTGATACACAGCGAATAGTTTGAGGGTTACGGTAACGGGGTTAGCAGTCATGGTGCGTTACTTGGGAAACACGTCAGCTACAGTGCACTTAAATCCTGGCAACAGCAGCGAAGCCAATGTATCCGATACCAAAAGGGTCGATACCTTCTGAAGCACGGCTGCTTCACGCCTATACACTTCAATCTCTTTTAGTCGCCAATTCACAACCCAATACTCCTGCACGCCGTGGAGAGAGTAAAGCTTAAGCTTGGTTTGTTTGTCTCGCTTCTCGTTTTTCTCGCCCCCAGACAACACCTCTACTATCAGCTCTGGTGCAACAATGAAGTGCCCAGCTTCATCGAGCCCGGTTTCCCAGCGGTCGTTGCTTGCCCACACTAAGTCCGGAATGACGGCATCTACATCAGTGAAGATGACGCCTGGTGTTTGGATAGGTCTTCCCATTCCAGTAGCCTTCGACCAAACACCAAGCTGAAGATTAAGCTCGCTTGCAGCACTCTGGTGCCAAGCGTGAGGTGCGCGGGTTACAAATAGCTCTCCATCGATAATTTCATAACGTTTCCAGCCGCTGTCGTCTGGCATGGCGTCGAGGTCGCGGATGGTCCAGACTATAGAATTTGCAACCATAATGATTTGCCCGGGTGTAGCTACAGTCTACCGCAGTAGAATTGCATCATAGAGATTCATACGATGACCTCCCAGAACCATGGATATCTTTTCGAAGGCTGAACGCCTATGGTTGTTTGTGCGATCGCGCGAACAACCATAGCTGTGGCTTAAACCATAACGGCTTGGTTTTGGCGCGGAAAAGCGCACTGAGGTAAAGGAAGCCCTAGAAATTCACACAGCGGTCTCCACTCTTCTCCGCCGCAGAGGTCGTATTTGAGTAGCGCCGAGGGATGGGCCCTAAAATAGCTATCAATCTCTTGAAGATGTTTCTCGTATCTGGCTCTCCAGATGGCTGCGTCGAATTCACATTGGCCAAAAGTCTGTATCCGTAGCTGAAGAAAAAAGCTGGGCAGGCGTTTATCTTAGGACGGGCGCATCTAGCGGTTAGGGGAGCAGATAGGCAGGGACAAATCTTGCTGGGCAAAGAGAGCGTCAAAGCGTTGATTGATCCAAGCCACTCTTAGTGCCAACAAATGATTTAGACCCGGCTCGCTCCAGCGCATACCCACGCCCTTAAAGCGTTGTTGGATTAGCCACTTACAAGCACTCTCAACCATGCCAGAGCCAATCGGTAAGCCTTGTTTCTTGAACTGTCGATACTGTACATGATGACGATGCTTGTCGAAATAATCATGCACTCGTTTGAGGACAGTTTTTGTTTGCGCAGCGGTGTACTTAGACCGGCATAGCCAGTGCAGTTTCAGCAGGATAAGCAACAACTGCTGTTACAGTCCCGGCTGAAGAAGCTTGACCGCTATGACTTAATCGTTCTCGACGATCTGGGCTACGTGCAAAAAACTGAAGCCGAGACCTCTGTGCTCTTCGAGTTGATTGCTCATCGCTACGAGCGCAAGAGCCTACTCATCACGGCCAATCAGCCGTTTAGCAAGTGGGAGAGCATCTTTCCTGACTCGATGATGACGGTCGCTGCCGTTGATCGACTAGTGCACCATGCGGTCATCTTTGAGATCAAAGCCGAAAGCTACCGGCAGCAGCAAGCAGCGACGCGAAACCAGGGCTAGCAGGCGCTGATAGAAGTTGTTCAGAAAGCGATAGATTTTGACGTTGGCAAAGCCGCTCCTACGGAGCATCGCCAATTGTCATTTAGATCACGGACTGTCATCTTGATCGCCCGCTGTCATTTTGATCGCTATCTGTCGTTTAATCTCTCAGTCTCAGTGTAAGCCTGCTGAGTCTATATCAAGCGACAGCCAGCTCGCCAACCCGACTGTCGCGACACGGCTACCCCCCTTGACACCTAACAGACGGGCTTCCGCAGCCTCTTCTAAGCTACGACATTCCGCCAATGTGTATTGTCTGCTTAGGGTTTGCATTGCTTAGACTGGTTCACTGCTGCCATCCTACCGTGCTAGCTCTAGGATACCTTGGCTCCCAGACTTTGTCTCAGACAGGTACTGTTAGGGCTCCAGCATTCAGCTAACCAATGACGCTCGCACATTTTCCACTACCGCTTCCCAAGGCCAATCCAGATGCTTTAATTTGTATATTGCTCTATGTGCAGTGCATTAAGCGAAACTCTTCTCGGGCTCCGTGCACAGATTATCTGAAAATCTGCATTTAAGAGCGCGCAAGCCCTAGAAACGCACCGCTGTAAGTCGTACAACGTAATAATGGTATCTCTAACACCTTCACTGGCAACCACAGCACTCAGCCTTTTTCTAGGTAGGTATCGCCCTTATCTAGGAGGAATTCGGCACAATTTTCTCATTGATAGGAAAACTTCGAAATGCTCCGCATCGCTATCAACGGGTGCGATGACCTTTTGACAGCCGTACTTGGCGCGATAGCACATGTCACCATAGCTATGGCTCAGACCTTTACGGTTTGATTTTGGCGAGGGAAAGCGCGTTGAGGCAAAGGAAGCTCGAGGAATTCGCACAGTGGTTTCCATTGTTCTCCGCCGCAGATGTCATATCTTAGCAGGGCCGAGGGATGGGCCCTGAAGTAACTATCAATCTCCCTGAGATGTCTCTCGTATCTAGCTTTCCAGATGATTGGGTCAAATTCACACTGTCCAAATGTCTGTATTCGTAGCTGAAGAAACAAACTGGGTAAACGTCCATTCGTTAGAGTATGAACTTTTTGGTCATGCTTCGCCCAGGAGGATAACCAATCTTCAACAGGGCGCACTGTCAGGATGAATTTTGCATTTGGATAGCGTCGGCTTAGTTCTTTGAAGGCGATCGCAACTGACGTGTCAGCGGCTGCATCATATTGGTCTAGGCAGTCGATAGACTTTGGCAGATGAATCGCTTTGTAACCTAGCATGCTCAGCGCTGAGCAGAGTGAGGTGGTTCCCGTTTTACCTAAGCCGATGCCAAACACTTTTGTTTTCTTGGCCAATCGCGCTTTTGACAAAGGCATTTGCTCTTTGAAAGAAATTGGTAAAGCAGGGATAGTGGAATCGTTCACAAAAATTTCTTCTTGGGCGCTGGCACGCTCTAACCAGCCATGCAGACGGAGCTGTTCGAGAACGCTGTGTACCCGAGTCCGCTGTTCGTTGAACATGGGTGCACAGAGCGGAAAACCTTTGACAAGCCTGTTGGCAGGCGATCGCACTGCTGACTCTGTTGAGCAATTGGGCGCACAGTTGTTTTCTTGGCTATGCCCTACCGCTGCGCTACTAGCATGCGATAATTCGTCAGTCGATTCGTCAGCGGAACTTACCAAACCAACGGCTTTTGACAGCTCCCTATGGATGAATGCTTGGTCAAGCGCCGTTTGTGCGCCTTGAGTCTGGGTAATCTCCATCATTATTTCTTGCCATAGCTGCCTTACGATGTAGCGAGCATGGTCTTCTAAGGTGTAAGTACCTGAGAACTTCAGCCAGCTTCTCACGATGCGAGCTTCACTTTTGCGCAGGACGGCTTGCTTGCCAGTAGCATTGTGCTGTATGTGGCAGCCCTCATTTGAAAGCTTAAGCAAAGAGAATGCGGGCTGCCATCTCTCCCAATTTTGCTGCAGCAGAAAATGATGAGGGGCTTTCAGCTGAGTTGTCTGAGTTTGTTCGGTGCTTTGCCGAAAGCGTTCGAACATTCTCTGTAGGTTGCGCACTCGCTTTTCGTAGGGCGTTGAGCGAGTTACCTGAGCAGATAAACCGGCGTTGTAGCGCACGCCAGTGTCAGGGACATAGAGAAATTGAAATCCTTCTAGAGCCGCTAGCGTATAGTATTCTCGGTCTGTGCAGGCTGTGGTGTCAGGATGCCACGCTTGGATAGATTGCAGGTGAGCAGCGGCTTTTCGCCGTAGCAGGTAGGCATGGGGAGGGCGCCAGTTATCCATGAGCAACTGCAGGAGAAAGTCGCCGTACTGCCTACCTACAAATGAAAGCCGACTGCTGAGCTGCTGATTTTT
>JBCBJS010000038.1:21890-43500 GCA_038523095.1 Cyanobacteria bacterium J06626_6 | reverse complement strand
AATATTCTGCACTGTCTACAGTACGGCACTGAAGTAGGCTGGTTGCTCGACCCTAGCGAACAGACTGTGTTTATCTATCGTTCAAAGCAAGAACCTGAAGCGTTAGATGAACCTGAGCAGGTTATTCCCGTGCCATCGTTTGCCAGTGGCTTAAAGCTTACGATTCAAGAAGTGTTTGATTGGCTTCTAGAGTAGCCTTCGAATAGCTGTGCTTCTAGCGAGCATTCGCAACGGTTGCCTGCTCTCTGAATAACAAGCTGGCGAAGTGAGGATGGAATTGAACTCATTTATCCCGGCTTCATCGAACCGCTTCCAGTAGCTGGAATTGAGTTAGTTCGACAGGGACCTCAATGACTTCAGGCATAGGGCTGGTCACTCATCTCCAAAATGCAATCAAGTAATCTCTTGAAGGCACTATGATCGCACCCCAAAAAGACACATCAATCGCCACCCTACAGAACCTAATCCCAGCCGTCATCTTCTGCTTCTTGCTTTTTCTGTAGTTGCGAAATCGCTAGCTTGAATACCGGCTGAATAGTCTCGTTGGCTTCTGTTTCAAGAACATTTTGCAATGGCGCGATCGCACTCGCATCACCAATCTTCATCAGGGCCATTGCCGCCGTCTTACGCACATCTACAGATTTATCACTCAGCACCGTCGTGAGGTGGGGCACAACTGTCGCATCGTTCAGCTTACCTAGAGCTGCCGCTGCCTCAGAGCGCACCATCTCAGCAGAGTCACTCAGTCCGCTCAGGATCATCGCCAGTGCCTGCTGGTCTTCATTCTCCTGCACTAGGGTCGTCAGCGCACCGACCACCGCACTACGCACTTCAGCCCGGTCTGCGTCAATCGCCTTATACAAGTGGCTCGCACCGGCTGTCCCCACAAAAGACAGTCCCCAAGTTGCCAGCCCTTTTGCCGTATCTGTGTAGTCATCAGAGGCCACAATATCGAGTAAGACCGGTGCGGCCGCTTCGCCCATTACCGCTAATGCACCGACCACCGAACCTTGCACCACCGTATCGTCGTCATGTAGCAGCGAATGCACCAGCGTTGGAATAGTTGTCTGGTCGGCAATGAGCGTCATCGTCTTGGCACAGGCCCTGCGCACCGTCGGATTTTGATGATTTGCCAGCCCTTCTATTAAGGCAGGGGTGGCGGGCTTACCAATCTCACCAAGCAGCTCAGCAAAGCCTAGGCGAACCATGCCCCGCGTATCGTTGAAGCCTTCTACTAGCTGCGTAATCAGCTGCTGATTGCTCATGTCAAAGGCGCCTTCAGCCACCTGCGCCTTCGTAGACCACAAAAGCTCATCCACCTCTGGTTGGGGCATTGGCTGCGAAGGTGAGGTCTTAATATCTGCCATGTTTACTGACTAAACGGAGTTGATTAGATGTTACGACATTGTTAAGCAGGAGTTAAGCGTAACTCCACTGCACCTTCGCGGTGAGTTATACCTTTAGGCTGCCTTTGCGCTGGGAAACGATCTAATGCAATTCTAGGAATAGTAAATGATCTTCGCAGCACCGCTTCTGAATCTGAGTAGGACGACATGGATAATCGGTTTTCTAGTCTGTTTAATCTTACGGAAGCGCAGGCAATTGAAATATTGGATGGGCCTGCCCATGATTCTGACGAGGCCTCTAGCCGCTACATCGCCGCTTCGCACCTGGTGAATTTTAATACGGAGAAGGCGATCGCAGCCCTCATGCGCGCCGTAGACAATGACGACCCGGACCTAGACAACCGCATCGTCCGCCGCAAGGCCGTAGAAAGCCTGGGTCGGCTAAAGGTAAAAGCCGCCCTGCCCATCCTTAAAAGCTGCCTAGACGATGAAGACAATTACCTCGTTGAAAATACGGCCTGGGCCCTCGGAGAAATTGGCACCGACAACCCTGCCACCCTAGAAAAGCTAGCCCAGCAGCTAGAGCGTCCTGGCCAAAGCTATCGCACCATTATCCACACCCTGGCAAACCTAGGCTACGTGCCAGCCGCCAAGCGAATCGAAAAGTTCGTCGCTAGCGATAGCGCCCCCATCGCCAGCGCAGCCCGGGCTGCGCTATATCAGCTCAAGGGAGACACCCAGCAAGTACAGCAAGTCCTGGAATTTTTACAGAGTACAAACGTCAACGCCCGGCGCGGCAGCATTCAAGACCTGATTGATGCTAAGTATTTCAAAGCCATTCCAAACATCTCACAGTGTCCTGTGTCCATGGTGTTTCGGCTGCGCGGCATCCGGTCGCTGCTGCAGAGCGGTATGGATATGGGCGAGTTGGCCTTCGCCCAAGCCCAGCCCTGGCTGGAGAAAACGCTCAGAGACCATCCCGACAACGTGGCACTGGTCCATGAATATGCATCGGCACTCGATATTGAACTGCTGGTGCAAGAACTCTACGGCACAGATTTTGGCCGGTGCTACCTGGCGAGCAGCGCCATTCTGAGCCAGTATGCTAACCAGCCTGAAACCGCGATCGCAGCCCTGCTCAAGAGCTACGAATCAGCAGGCTACAACGACTACGGCGCGCACTATCACATCATGAGGCTGTTTGGCTGGCTAAAGGCAGATGGCGCCTACGACCTCCTGGTAGAAGCGCTGCACAACCGATCACCGCAGTTTCAAAAATCTCGGGTAGCCGCTGCGATCGCCCTGGGAGAACTCGACCGGCAAACCGCCATCAATGAACTCAAATCAGAGCTAGCCACCCCTATTTGGGACCTGCAGTACGCCGCTATCATGGCACTGCGCGGCTTAGGCGTACCCCCATCAGAAATCAGCACCCAAGCAGATGACTGGCTGGTACAGGAAAAGCTGAAATCCCTATAGTTTCCCGCAGCTATATTCTCTTCGCTGTCGTTTTTTCGTCGTCTCTAAAAGGACATGCTATGTCGGCACTGACAACTTTTCATCAGTTTTTTGATAGCTGCGTCGGTCATTGGGACTCAGAGCGTACCTACCACTACCTGAGCGCACCCACAGAAATAGAGCGATCGCACACCGAATTTCGCGTCGAACCCCTAACACCTGAAAAAAAGGTCAAAGTCCTAGCAGACAACGCATTTGACACCGTTGAACGGATGGACATCTGCCCGGGCTTTCACCTGGTCTTCCACACCGTTTCTGAAACCGCCGCCATCAAAGATCAATCGCTAAACCTAGCCTTTGTCCCCAACGATGAAACGGTAGCGAGTGAGCACATTTTAGAAGGGGCCTATCTGCGCGATCGCGCCTACGAAGAAGATCGGCCCATCATCTCCGACTTCCACTTCGACGCCCGCACCTGCGAGCTGCTCATGACCACGCGCTACACCCGCATCGTCTCCATTGACTCCATCACGCTCATCAACCCGCAAATGCGCATTCGTCGCATTTTCAACTACGTCCGCCCCCCAGAAGGCCAGCCTTTAGACAGGCTAGCCCTCGTCGGATTTGGCGTAGAACAGAAGCGCTAGACGCTGAGTAGGGAAGAAATTATCAGTAGGGAAGAAATCAGAAAAAGACGCTAGAAACTAAAGCTAGCCCGCACCGCGCCGTAGAAGTTGGTATCGTCACCAACATTGGAGTCGTTATCGGTGTAGATCACAGCAGGTGTGACAGTGAAGAACTCATTCACATCCAGCTTGTAGTAGGCTTCCACCAGTAGCGGATCGCGGCCCATTGCCGGAGAGACACCGCCGTAAATCCCCAGCTCATTGGTCTCACCAAATAATCCAGGGAAAGAAACGCCCCCAGTATAAGAATCTAGATTGCCATCCACGCCATCGGCTGGGCTGTGAGCGTAGTGACCAGACACCACAAATCGGCCAAAGTCTAAACTGAGCAAGCCGGCAATCGTATACTCAGGGGCCACGCTGGAGCGCAGTGGATCGGTTGCCGTACCGCCAGCAAAGTCAGTGCTCTGGTCACCGTCTAAATAGACCACCGCAGCATCGACCAGACCGTCTGTCAGTAGGTTTAGCTGGGCCATATAGCTGTAGTCATTAAAAATGCCGCGATCAGGAAGATTCTCATTGCTGGCATCGGTATGATAGGCCAAATCGAGCACCAGGCTATCTGTGATGTTGACATTGACTGCCGCGCTCAGGTCGCCGCCAGGATATAGGAAGTAAAATTCTGGATAGCCCGCTACTGCAACGGCGTAGTCTCCGAATGGCAAGATCGTGCTGGTCGCCAGATCGCCCGGCGTCAGGCCATGTGCTGAAATTGTGCTGTAGATGCGATCGCCCACAGGAAAGCTGTAAGTCACCTCATCGAGCGCAATATTGTCTTCCTCCTGAAAGGTGACATAGTTCAGGCCGAATTCGCTATTCTCTAGCGTCCCTGTAGAGTCCGTGCCAGATAGGCTGATAAACAGGCTATCTTCACCTGTAAAGCTCGTGTTTAGGTTCAGCAGCGCCCAGTATTCAAACGTCGCATCCGCTTCTTCGCCGCCAACTACTTTGTCTTGCGCATTGGGCGCAGCCTGCGGATCTTGAGAAACCACGCTGTCGGCAACGGCTATCGTATCGCCGAATGGAATGATGAGGTGCGTATCTAAAGTGCCGCTCAGCGTCGTCGTCGTTGAAAACTGATTGGCTTCAAGCTCTGCCAGATCGCTCTCCAGCGTGTCTACCCGTCCTCTGAGGGTAGCCAGCTCAAGCCCAAACTCTTCTTCCAGCCGTCTCACAGCAGAAAAATCGGGCACGGCCTGCGCCTGTAGCACAACATCCAAACAGGCATTCAACCCAGCAGCAAACTCATATCGAGTGAGCGCGCGGTTACCTCGAAACGTGCGGTCAGGATAGCCTTCCAAGCAGCCATACTCTTCGACCAATCGCTGCAGCGCTGTAAAGGCCCAGTCACCAGGCTGTACATCAGAAAGTTCCGATACGCTCGTCACCTGGGCGAGCTGCGTCGGCGGTTCTAGCTCCACAATGTCTGGAGCTGCAATCATTGAAGCGGATGCCCCTACGGCTGGGGTTAGAGCAGTCCCTGCAATAGTTGAACAGACCAGCAGCGACTTTCCGAAACGGTTTTTCCCTTTTTCCATGATGATTAGCGACCGAACTCCTCATTTCTCCAACACAGTGTGCCCAGTCCAAGCCCACATATCTAATAAATTCGTTATTTCAGCAGGTGCGCTAAGTCATACATCTCTGACAAGCTTCACCATGCCAACCCCAAAGGTTTACCCAGGCCTTCTCTAGTGGCGTCTAGTAGCATCTCTTAAAATTTACGGCTCAAAGTTGAGACTTCTTATGTAATAATTGGAGACTGCGTTGATACAAATTCTTTAAGAGCCTAGCCCTGTCTAGATTTTTGAAGAACTGCTCGCTAGAACTACACCTCAGAGAACTGCACACCCCAGAGAACTACACAGAAAACCATGGCAAAAGGCGTCCGTCTCGTAATTACTCTCGAATGCACCGAGTGCCGTAGCAACCCCGACAAACGATCCAACGGGGTCTCCCGCTATACCACTCAAAAAAACCGCCGCAATACGACGGCCCGCCTAGAGCTGAAAAAGTTCTGCACCCACTGCAATAAGCACACAAACCACAAAGAAATTAAATAGAGAAATTAAGTAGATACCTCAGCCAATCTCTCCAGTGCGGATGTTCCAGTAGCTATCTCAACGGCATTTTTTTCAAACCATTACCGAACCAGATCCTCAAGAGTTACAGAAGACCTATGGCTTATTTCCGTCGTCGTGTTTCCCCCATCAAACCGGGCGAAAAAATCGACTATAAAGATGTAGACTTGCTGCGCAAGTTCGTCACTGAGCGAGGCAAAATTTTGCCCCGCCGCATCACCGGGCTCACCTCAAAACAGCAGCGCGATCTCACGAAAGCAATCAAGCGAGCACGCGTCGTGGCCCTTTTGCCATACGTCAACGAAGACGGCTAGTCACTCCCAAAATTGCCACTCAAGAATTTGTGTAGGTCAAAACAAATAAATATCAAGCTATCCGCGTTTGACAGGAGGGTTTTTCTTTTGTCTGTTACTTTAACGAGTAAGCGCAGATAGCTTTTTTGTTATCAGCTGTCAGCACTGATAATCAGTCGAGCAGGTCAGATCTGGATACAGGTCATCGGACGTAGGTTGAAATAAGCATCGGTGGAAAAAGGTACGCTTGTAGAATTTAAGCTGAAAGGATCGCCCCATCTAGCGATCGCAGACCGCCCCGAAGGCAAAAAAAATTGGGTCTTGGTCGATCAGCGAGGCCAGTCGCACACCATCCACCCTCGCCAGGTTATCTACGAAATCCCCAAGGCTACATACGAGGCCGCTGAGCTTGAGGGATTCATTTCAGAAGCAGAAAACTACATTGACCCCGACAATCTTGAAGTTGCTTGGGAGCTACTGAGCGAGCTAGAAGAATCGGCAACGCCTGAATCCTTGGCTCAGCTACTGTTTTCAGATCAGAGCCCGCCGCTCTGCTACGCTGCCCACCGGCTGCTGAGCGAAGACAAAATATTTTTTAAGCAAAAGGGCGACCATTACGAACCCAGATCCGCCAGCCAAGTTGAGGAACTGCAGCACAAGATTGCCCGTGAAGCAGCCCGAGAACAGGAGCGGGCGGGCTTCTTTGACCGGGCAAAAGCTATTTTGGCTGGTGGCAACGCAGACTGGGAAAAGAGCGATCGCCCTCGCCTAGAGCTGATCGAGCGCTACGCGCTGCTAGGCGATGAATCAACTCAGAAAGCCGCCGCCCAAGATATTTTGACCGCCCTCAACACAGACCAATCACCCCAGGCAGCCTTCGATACCCTCGTCGCCCTCGGCATCTGGGAGCAGCACGAAAATCTGGCCCTGCGCCGCCGCCAAATTCCCACCCAGTTTCCAGCCGAAGTCACCGAAAAGGTGGCCGAAATTATCGCCTCACCGCCTGCAGAAACTGAGGCCGCAGAAACCGACACAGCGCGCATCGATCTCACCCACCTCAAGCTCTATACCATCGATGATGAAAGCACCTGCGAGATTGACGACGGCCTCAGCTGCGAAACCCTAGAGGGCGGTCGCCACCGGCTCTGGATCCACATCGCAGACCCCACCCGCTGGATCACCCACAACGATCTGCTGGATACAGAAGCCCGTAGGCGCTGCACAACGGTCTATTTGCCCACAGGCACCATTCCCATGTTTCCGTTTGAGCTGGCCACTGGGCCTATGAGCTTAGTCCAAGGCCAAGTGTGCAACGCGCTGAGCTTCGGCGTCATCCTGGCAGAAGACGGCAGCATTGAGTCTTACAGCATTCAGCCCAGCCGGGTGAAGCCCACTTACCGGCTCACCTACGAAGATGCCGATGAAATGGTAGAGCTAGGGGTGCAGGCAGAAGGCGAATTGCTAGCGATCGCACAGCATGCCAGACAGCGCCTCGCCTGGCGCAAATCCCAAGGCGCCATCAATATTCAGCTGCCCGAATCTTCCATTAAAGTGGACGATGACACCATCACCATCGACATGTTGGTAGCGTCCAACGCCCGAGACATGGTCGCTGAAATGATGATCCTCACTGGTGAAGTCGCCGCCCGCTACGGCGAAGACCACGAGCTCCCGCTACCCTATCGCAGCCAGCCCCAGCCCGAACTCCCCGCCGCCGAAGAACTCATGCAGCTCGAAGCTGGCTGGGTGCGCGACTCTGCCATTCGCCGCTGCATGACCCGCAGCGAAATGAGCATTACCCCAGCCCGCCACGCTACCCTCGGCCTAGACCGCTACTGCCAAGTCACCTCCCCCATTCGCCGCTACACCGATCTCATGGGCCACTTCCAGCTCAAGGCCCACCTGCGCGGCGAAGCACTACCATTCACCCCAGTCGAAATGCCCGAGATCATCGCCAGCGTTTCGAATGCGGCCTACGAAGCAGTCATGGTGGAGCGCCAAACCAAAAAGTACTGGGCTATCGAATATCTCAGAAGGCAGGACGAAGCCAATCCAGGCCAACCTTGGGATGTCATCATGGTTCGCTGGCTCAGAGAACACGAAGGGCTGGGCCTAATTATTTTTGAAGATCTGGGCTTAGAATTTGTCATGCGATTTGACCGGGCCATTGAAGTTGGAGAACGGCTTACCATTCGACTCAGCTACGCCGATCCGCGCCAAGAGATGGTGAGATTTAAAGAAGTCATCACCCCAATAGAACCAACAGACAGCGAATCTGAAGCAACAGATCTAGGCGATGAGCAAGCAGACAAGACAGAAGAAGACCCCGCCAAAGAAGACGAGGCCAGAGAAGACGAGGCCAGAGAAGACGAGGCCAGAGAAGACGAGGCCAGAGAAGACGAGGCAAAAGAAGAAATCCCAGAACACCTCTAACCCCAACGCCTAGGGCGAAGTATCTATCATTATCGAGCGGCTGTTCAATCCCTGGCGCGGCCGATTGTTATGGTTGAGCAGTGCTTCGTATTTGGCTATCTGGTCTGCAGGGAGCACTACGGGGTCGCTCATCACCAGCCAAGTCACGGACTCCGTGCAGGGCGGGGTCGTTAGCGAGCCACTGTAGCGGTAAGTGGTCATCGTCTCAGGGAGCAAGGCCTGCGCGCTAATCGTTTTCCCCGTACGCACCTTATCACCCGCTTTCTCAGGTAGGTTGCGCGTCAGCTCGAGATAGGCACCCCCAGTTTTACTCGCCTCACCCGATTGCAGCATCACCGCCACAACAGCTAGCTCTCCAGCGTCACTCCGATGAACCAAATGCAGCTCTGCCGCTTGAGAATGGCCCTCTACAGAATGTTCGCTTGGGCTATGAAAGTGAAACTGCAGCAGATTGTATTGCTTACCGGCAAGCATGAGGTAGCTACCGGGCGCGTAGGGAATCTGCACCGTATGGCCATTGTTCAGCAGGTTGAGCGGTACGGCCCGATAGTGAAATTCAGGATTGACCAAGTCAGCAGCCTCTGCAGCAGTCAAATCGATGGGAGATTGAGACTGGCCTTTGCCGCATAGGGAGAAGCTGTCGTCTAGCTCAGCCCAATGGGTAGGCCCCTTTTCGGTTTGGTAACTCCAGTCGAGGCCTGTGGATTCAGCAGCGATCGCACCCGGGAAGCCTGGCATAGGAGCAAATAAGCCCGTGCAAATAACAAAAATAATGGCAAAAACGAAAAGAACAGACCTGAGCGATCGCATAGCAAGAGAAAATACGTAGGCGAGCACGCTTCACACCTACCATCAGGTTGCTGAAGTTAGACGCCTAAAATCGGGCCAATCATACCGCGAAATATCCTTTCATTCGGCCTCTGGTTCGATAGCTAGTTCCTAGCCTATGCCTTCTATACCCACACCTTCTGTCCCCATGACTTCTGTGAGTGATCATCAGCCGGGTGCGCCCCAACCGTTCCTGCACACAACGCCCCCGGAAGCGCTGGGCAATATTGTTCACAAATCTGTTGAAGTCGGCGACCGGACCTTCCGCATTGCCTACCCCAGTGACAACGACCGAATTCTCGATCATCCCAGCACCCAGAGTGCCTTCGAAGCCGATGAATATCTACCCTACTGGGCCGAAGTCTGGCCCGCTTCTCAAATGCTTGCCCAGGCCCTTTTAGACCCGAGCATTCTGAAGCAGCCCGAGCCAGGTAACCAAGTCGCCCTCGAACTTGGCTGCGGCGTCGGCTTACCTGGCATCGTCGCCCTGTCCTTGGGCATGCACGTCATCTTCACCGACTACGATGCCACCGCCCTCGACTTTGCAAGTCGCAATGCGATCGCCCATGGCTTCCACAATTTTGAAACCCTTGCCCTCGACTGGCGCATCCCGCCAGACTTTCAGGTACCGCTCATCCTAGCTGCCGACGTCATCTACGAAGAACGCAACATTCCACCCCTAATCGCCTTCATTCAGTCAGTTCTCTCCCCCGGCGGACAGTGTCTGCTCAGCGATCCAGATAGATCTACCCGTGGTGGATTCTGCTACGCCCTCAAGCGAGCCGCTCTCACCTACACCCGCCACCCACTCACAGTCCCCGGGCCCAATAGCCGCCCCGTTCAGGGCAGCGTTTACCGCATCCAGGCACAGTAGTTTCGCCGCCCCGTCATCTCGCCAGATCATTTTGCTAGATCACCGGCCTTCTCAACAGCCTAAACACAATAAAGGAAAACAACCACAGTCCCACCGCCGTAAACAACACTAGGGAAAACGCTGCTTCCATCTCTCCTACCATAAAAATTGCTGGAGACGGAATCACACTGTTAGAACTGGTCACTAGCAAAAAAGTGGCCATATTATTAGCCGCATGGACTCCCAGCGCCAGCTCCAGACTGTTCTCTTTGATGGTTAGCCAGGCAAGGAAAGCGCCAATCATGAAGTAGTACATTACCAGGCTCGCAACACCGACCCAAGAATCCTGCGTGGTGACTTCTGGATTGGAAATGTGCAGCAGCATAAATAGCAAAGACGGTAAAATCACCGCCATCCATTTGCCTAGGCAGCTCCCTACTCCCTGCAGGAGATATCCTCGAAAGAACAACTCCTCAGTAGTTGTTTGCAGGGGTGTCAGCACAGCCACAATTGGCAAAAAGATGAAAAAATCACCCGATCTAAAGTTGAGAGAAAAGTCTTCGGGTGCTATCAAATAAGCAATCACAATCTCTAGCACTTTCAACAGAAAGAAAACGCCAAAGCCTTGCCCAATACGCCGCCAGTTCACTCGCAAAGCAGGCGTAATTAGCGTACGAAAAGAGCGCTCGTGTAAGAGCTTCAGGGTGATCCAGAGCCCCACCAAAAAGAATAAAAACGCCAAATTTGCAACAATGTAGATAACCGTCGGAGAGACCCCAACGACGGGTAGCGGTCCACTTACAGCAGCATCAGGTGGCAAGATCTGTGTATTGGCATTACCGTCAATTGCAATGTAAGCGAGGAGCAACCCCATCGTGACAGCACTACCGACAATAAAACAAAAAAGCGTTGAAAAAGTACCCAGCAAGTACAGCCACCAGTGGTTTCTACCCTGGAAGGCAAGCCGGATATAGGCATTAGACATAAAAGCTAATCTACTGAGAGCGACCTACTGAAACATTATTTGTAGTATTTACGACACTCCCTGCCTCAGTATCTTATCAACTTACTGTCGCTTCGTGTGCCCTTGTTGCTCTGTGTGCCCTTGTTTGTTGCTCTGTGTGCCCTTGTTGCTCTGTGTGCGCTTGTTGCTTCGTGTGCGATCAGGCTGCAAGCTAGGCAGCCGACTCTACGTAGTCCTGCAAACTCTCTAGCATGGCTTGCTCACTTGGGGCCAAAGCACCTGCGCTCGCCGCGTAGGGATTGGCGGGCATCGGCGGCGGCGCACCCTGTTCGCACAAAAATTCACAAACAGCCCGATGGCCATACTTAGAAGCCAGTACCGTGGCGCTCTCACCGGCAGTATTGACCACCATTAGGTCCGCCCCCAGGCCTACCAGTAGCTGAACCATCTCTAGCTGACCCGCCGCTGCCGCGACCATCAGTGCAGTCCGGTCAATCTGTCCTCTATCTTCTAGTTCAGCGCCTGAGGCTAGCAGTAGCTGCACGATCTCTTTGTGGCCCTTGGCTGCTGCACAATGCATGGGAATTTTGTCGTAGCCGCTGTTAATCTTGGCACCCGCTGAAATCAACATGCGGGCAATTTCAAGAAATCCCTGATTCGCTGCTGTTACCAACACCGGATCGGCATACCAAACCATGGGACGCAAATCCACGCCTAGCTTGAGCAGGTTCTCAACATCTTCAATATTGTTCTCAGCAACGGCAACTTCTAGCTGCGCGTACAGAGCAGCTTTTTTCTGGTGCTGACTAGACCTCGCTCGGTTGGCAACCAGCCCGACCGTACGCGTCGCGCTTGTGTACACCATGGTCTCAATCAAATCCAAATCGTCACGAGCTGCAGCATCAGAGGCATCTGCTGTCTGCCGAGATAGTAGCTTACCCTGGGTTGTTGCTTTAGCTACGTTTTGGCTGACTGCCTTTTCTGTAACCGTTTTGGCTATGGCCGCTTTCTCTGTGGGCGCTTTTTCTGCGGGCGCTTGCCCTTTGAGTGTTTGTTCTGTAACCGTCTTTGCCGTAACTATCTTGGCTGCAGCGGGCTTTGCCGTAGGCGTCTTTTCTACAGGTGGCCTTTTCTGAGCAGTCTCTGGTCGAACCGTTTTATCTTCGGCGGCCTTGCTTGTCGGCTGCGCAGACAGCATCGCCCGCAGACTGTCCGCAACTGAGGCGTAGTCGGTAAGCCCGACGGTGGGCTGCATCCAGCCGGTGATTGATGAATACTGATAGCCGGGCTCTTGGGCAATAACAAAGGGATGTCCAACAAGCCTGCTAACTAGGGCTGCAACTGTACCGCGCTGTGTATCTGTTTGTACTTTGCCAGGATACAGGCACACTGGTTTGGGCAGAGGGTTGACAACTGCGGCCAGATTCAAAAGACGCAGGACTTCTAAATGACCCATGCGCGCTGCGATCGCAAATGTCGTCTGCCCTTGAGCGTTGCGATAGTAAGGCGACACATTGGCCGAAAGCAGGTGCTTCAGCGTAGGCACATCGCTGCGCTGAACAGCCTCTAGCAACGCTCGCTTTTGGGTGGTTAAGTCTTCCATAGGCCAGGGATGGCGAGGGATGACGCATAATGCGTCGCAGTTTTGCCACAGTTCTGCCACAGTATGCCCGTAAGGCCGCTTTAACTAAGCGTCAAATCAACTGCTGTAGATAGATTCCGTAGGATTACTGAAAAAATTGTGATAGATCTGAGCGACAGCAGCTTTACGGCTATTCTATAGCCGTTTTATGCCGTTCTATAGCCGTTCTATAGCCGTTCTACAGCAGGGCCTTCTGGCGCTCACGCTCGACTTGAAGCGTTTGGATGCGCTCGGTTGTCCCCTCAGGAATAGCTGAAATTAGCTGCTGGGTATATTCACGACGCGGACGCTGGTAAATCTCTTCAGATGGGCCGATTTCTTCAATGCGGCCTCGGTTCATGACCATGATGCGATCGCTCATAAACTTCACCACGCCCAGGTCATGGGAAATAAAGACATAGGTCAGCTTAAACTCGTCCTGCAGTTCCTTCAGCAAGTTCAGCACCTGGGCCTGCACAGACACATCCAGCGCCGATACAGACTCATCGCAGATGATGAACTTAGGACTCAGCGCCAGTGCCCGCGCAATGCAAACCCGCTGCCGCTGTCCGCCCGAAAATTCGTGCGGATACCGATTGATCGCCGCCGGATCCAAACCCACCCGTTCCAGTAAATATTCCACCCGCTCCTTTAGGTTGCGGCGGCGCCGCATCACGCCGTGAATTTTAATCGGTTCGGCGATCGCTTCTCCGATGCTCATTCTCGGATTGAGTGAGCTGTAGGGATCTTGAAAAATAATCTGCATCTCCCGGCGACGCTTGCGTAGCTGCCACTTGTTTAGCCGGGTTAGGTCTCGCCCTTCAAACCACACCCGCCCTTCCATCGGCTTGATCAGCTGCAGCAGCGACCGGCCCAGCGTCGTCTTACCGCAGCCCGACTCACCTACTAGGCCAAAGGTCTCTCCCTTATACACCTGAAAAGACACATCGTTCACTGCCATCACGTAGCGTTCCACCCGGCCAAATACCCCCTGCACCGGATAGCCCACCTTTAAGTTTTCGACGGTCAGCAGCGCACCTTTATCCTGCAGCTCTTCCAAGCGCATCTGCATTTCTCGCGGGCTCACCTCGAGCACTGGCGGCAGTCCAGGACCGTGGTCCTCCTGAGGCTTGGCCTGAATGACCCGCTCACCCTCTGGATTCACAACCACTTCCATGTAGTCAGAGACCGTTGGTAGCTGACGCAGCCGCTGGCTAGGCTGGGGTCTGCAGGCTAGCAGCCCTCGGGTGTAAGGATGGCTCGGACGATCAAAGATATCGAGGACAGGCCCGGTTTCGACCACCTTGCCCCGATACATAACCGCTACCTGGTCGGCAATTTCAGCGATGATGCCCAGGTCGTGCGTAATGAAAATCATGGACATGCCCCGGCGATCGCGCAGCTCGCGCAGCAAGTCCAAAATCGTGGCTTGTACCGTTACATCTAGGGCCGTCGTTGGCTCATCGGCAATCAGCAAAGACGGATTAGAGGAAATGGCCATGGCGATCATCAGCCGCTGAATCTGCCCGCCAGAGAGCTGGTGCGGGAAGCGGTCGAGCATGGCCTGCTGGCGGCGCTCCACCTCACGGCTAATGAGAGCGGTTTTATCAGTGCCTAGCTCTTCGCGAATCTGCTCGTAGAGCTTGACTTCTGGCTGCAGCAAGCGGACCTCCTGCAGCTGGGAAATCGCTATTTCACGCGCTTTTTTATAGGAAATTTTCTGGTGCTGGCGAATTGCCTCAATCAGCTGAAATCCGCAGGTATACACTGGATTAAGAGAGCTCATTGGCTCTTGAAAAATCATCGCGATCTGGCCGCCGCGGTACTGGCGCATCTGGCGCTTGGCAACCTGTCGCAGGTCTACAATTGGCCGATCGTCCGGCTTGAAGATAATACGCCCACCGGTGACGCGTCCGGGCGGATTGGGCACTAGGCCCATCACGGCTAATGAGGTGACTGATTTACCAGATCCCGATTCACCCACGATGCCAATCGTCTGCCCTCTCTGGAGCTGGAACGAGACATTGTCCACAGCGCGAACGACGTTGCCACCGTCGGCATCGGCACTGCCAAATTCAACAGTGAGACCTTGAACATCTAAGATGGTGTCACTCATAAGGAGAATGCAAGCCTGTCAGTTGGGCGATCACAATTAGCAAGCATCATATCAGCGATGCCCCAGAATAACACCCCATGCTCAAACTCGCGATCGCAGTTCTCATCGTTATCATCGGCTCAGCCCTGTGCTCTGGGACGGAAACGGCGCTGCTTTCTATCCCGCTGCTGCGAGCCAAGCAGCTAGCCCAGTCCAAACCCAACCCCGGTGCGATCGCCCTGCTCAGCATTCGGCAGCACGTCACCCGGCCAATTGCCACCATCGTCATCCTCAACAATATTTTCAACATTGTTGGCAGTATTGTCGTCGGTCGCCTAGCCGCTGGCGTGTTCGACAATACAGGCATTGGCATCTTTTCTGCCTTTCTCACCTTTGCGATCATTCTCTTTGCCGAAATTTTGCCCAAAACCCTCGGCGAACGATACGCCGAAAGAATCGGCATGGCAGTGGCCATTCCGGTCCGCGGCGCGACCGTCATCTTTACCCCGCTCATCTGGCTACTAGAGCAAATCACCGCGCCGCTCACTAAAGGCAGTAAGCGCCCCGTCACCAACGAATCAGAAATTCGACTGCTCACCATTCTGGGCTATCAAGAAGGTCTCATCGAAGACGATGAAGCTGAGATGATTGACCGGGTCTTTCGTCTCAATGACCTGATGGCAGCAGATATTATGACCCCCCGCGTAGCCATTACCTTCATCCCAGGGAATGCCGTGCTTCAGGAAGTAACAGACGAAATCATTCGCTCCCAGCACACCCGCATTCTGGTGATAGAAGACGACTTGGACCACGTCATTGGCGTCGCCCTCAAAGCAGAACTTCTCGCTGCGCTTGTGCAGGGCAAAGGCGACGCCCCCATCAAAAGCGTCATGCGCAAGGTGCACTATGTGCCAGACACCGAACGCACTGACCGACTGATCAAAACCTTCCAATCCCTGCGGGAGCATCTAATGGTCGTTGTCGATGAGTACGGCGGGGTATCTGGGGTTGTTACGCTAGAAGACACCCTAGAAGTACTCACCGGTGAAATCGTTGACGAAACGGACCGCAATGTAGACCTGCAGGCTTTGGCCCGGCAGCGGCAAAAGCGAATTCTACGTCGCAGCGGCTTTCGTAAATCACCTGCTAAGCGATAGAGGTCTTACTACCTGCCTTTCCATGTCTCCTTTCATTTCTGATACGCGCCCACAGCCGCTCTCTAAGCCTCCAGAACGGGTTTACCCAGAAACCCGCCCGCAAATCTGGCAAGACATTTTGTGTTTACTGGGCTGGGCCGGGCTGTTGATTCTCTCCAGCCAAATCTACCCTAGCCTAATGGCCCACGACGAAGGCAACTACGCCCTCGAAAGCCGGTTCATGCTGACATCAGGAGAGTGGCTAGCCCGTCAGTCTTGGGGCGAACTGACCTACTCCCACGGCATCTTGCTCAACTGGCTAATCATGATTTGCTATCAGCTGTTTGGGACTGGGGCGGCTGTGAGTGCTGAGTGGGCGGTTCGCATTGCGCGGCTACCGACGATGCTGGCCTGCATGGGCGCGGTGCTGCTCACCTACGACATCGGGAAAATGCTGTTTGCACAGCAGGTATGGGGCTACGCAAAATACGCGCGCAGGCTGGGGCTGCTCTCGGCGATGCTGCTGATGGTGATTTCGGTATGGACCCAGTACAGCCACCTGGCTACCCAAGATATGCTGCTGGTGAGCACAGAGCTATTGGGCGTTTGGTCGCTGCTGAAAGCAGAGAGCTGCCAGCATCTGCACCCAAAATATGGGCGCATCGGCTTCGGCTTTCTAGCGGGCCTCACGTTTGGCGTTGGCTATCTGATCAAGACCTTTATGATCGTGCTGCCTGCGATCGCCCTCTTGCCCTATCTCATTTTTGAGCACCGCCGCCACCGTCACCTGACCAATCCGGGCCTATATGCCGGGCTAGCAGCTGGCTTGGGAGCGGTTATCTTGTGGGTTGGTCTGAGCGTAGCCACCTATGGGACCTGGGTCCTCGACTCTATGTTTGGCAAGCTCACCGAGCTGAGCGCCGAATCTTTCCACCCCGATGGCGGACCGTTCTACTACCTGTGGAATATTCCGGCCAATATGGTGCCATGGGTTTTGTTTGCAGCAGTTGGCACGGGCCTCGTTGTGAGTCAGCCCAAGTTCTGGAAAGGGATTTTCTCGTTACAAAAGCCCTCCGCCAAAAAGGCCTACCAAGGGGATGGTCTAGAGGTTTACCAAGAGAGTGACCAACAAGCCAGACGGCAACCCTATCCTCACCGCTGGCTGCTGCTGTATCCATTTTTGATGGTGGGCATGCTGACGATGTTTACCACCAAAACGGCCTACTACACGCTGCAGCTACATCCGTTTCTAGCTTTTTTCAGTGCGATCGCCCTTCACCATGTGGCCATCCAGCGCAGTTGCTGGCCTCGCCGCCTGCTAAGCTTCAGTTTCGCCGCTATTGGCCTAGTCCTCTTTGCGCTTGCCGTCCTCATCATTCTCGGCACCACCCTTCTGGAGACCCCGCCCGCTCTCTTCACCGCGGCGCGGCCCTACACACTGCTGGCACTGCTTCTGGGCGGTGGCTGGATGCTACTTCCTATATTTTTGAAGCGGCCCCAGCAGTGGATAGCCGCCTGGCTGATTCCAGCCTGGTTAACGCTGGGTGCAACGGGTCTACTCGGCTTTTTTGGCAACTACAGCGCCGACGTGGCAGCCGCGCTGACAACACCACCGGTAGCGCCTATCGTGCAAGCTGAAACTATCGACTTCGTGACGGGCCCAGAGTGGCCAGCCGACCTCCACAAATCCATGATTTTGATTGCCTTTCACACCCCGTATTTAGGGCAGCTCAATCGCTCCCTGGAGGCGTTGTCCCCCGGTAGCTACGCCTGGCTAAGTGACAATGCCGACCTACAAAATGCGCCGCCCTTCGAGACAATCGCTCAGGTGCGTCAGTGGAGACTAGTTCGGCTGTAGCGACAATTTTTCCTCTCGCCGCTCAACGCTCTATCGCGCTAGCTTCTGCCAAGCGTTCTGTCCAAACTTTCTTTATCTTTGCCTCCCGTGCTCAAAACCACCACGCCCCTCGCACATCCCCACCAAACCCACAAGCAAGCCATCCTCGACCACTTCAACCACGCTGCGCCCGGCATTGATCGATGGCATGAAATCAACCGCTACTACTACCAGGACCTCGCCCGCCTGCACCAGTTTTTAATTCCGACTGGTAGCCGGGTGCTGGCCGTTGGCTGCGGCATGGGCGACCTACTCAGCGCCATTCGCCCGGCGGTTGGCATCGGGGTCGATATTTCGCCTGTGATGGTCAACCTTGCCCAGCACAACCATCCCCATCTGCGGTTTTACTGCGCTGATGCCGAGACACTCACACCAAAAGACATTGGCTACCTGCCAGATGGTCCTGTTGAGGGTCCCATCGATGAACCACAAACGTTCGACTACATCATCTGCAGCAACGCGGCTAGCTACTTTAGCGACATCCAAACGGCATTCAGCCGACTGAAGCCGTTTTGCAATGCCCAAACCCGGCTGATTATTACCTTCCACAATTACCTCTGGGAGCCTGCGCTGAAGCTGGGAGAAGCCCTGGGGCAGCGCCGCCCCCAACCCCCTCAAAACTGGCTTTCCATGGACGATGTCAGCAACCTGCTGCGGATTACCGGATACCGTCCACTCAAGCGCGGACGACGGTTACTCATGCCAAAGCGCATTCCTGGACTGTCTTACGCTATCAATCGCTACCTGGCTCCCCTACCGGGCATTAAGCACCTGTGCCTAACTAACTTCGTGGTCGCGCGTCCCAACGTGGCAGAAGTAGCAGAAACCCGATGGCCAGCAGCACCGCGAAAGCTGGAACCAAAACCTGCAGCAAAGCCGCAACCGAGCTGCTCTGTGATCATTCCTGCCCGCAATGAGGCAGGCAATATCGAAAGTGCGATCGCCCGGCTCCCCCCTCTCGGCAACCACACCGAAATCATCTTCGTAGAAGGGCACTCCAGCGACGATACCTGGCAAACCATCCAAAAGGTCAAGCGCCATTACCAAGGGCCTTACAACATCCAAGCGTTCCAACAAACCGGCAAAGGGAAAGCCGATGCCGTCAGGCTGGGCTTTGCAGAAGCGACCGGAGATGTGCTGATGATTTTGGATGCGGATCTGACGGTGCCGCCTGAGGATTTGCCGCACTTTTTCGATGCGATCGCCAGCGGCAGAGGAGAATTTATCAACGGCTCTCGCCTACTCTATCCGCGCAGCAAGCAGGCCATGCCCTGGCTGAACACACTGGCCAACAAAACCTTCGCCCTGCTCTTTTCTTTTTTGCTAGAGCAGCCGCTAAAAGATACGCTCTGTGGCACGAAGGTTCTCTGGCGTAAAGACTATGAGCGAATCGCTACCGGTCGCCACTACTTTGGTGACTTCGACCCCTTTGGCGACTTCGACCTGCTCTTTGGTGCAGCCAAGCTGAACCTCCACCTTGTAGAAGTTCCCATTCGCTATCAGCCCCGCAGCTACGGCAGTTCAAATATCGCCCACGTGCGAGAAGGGCTTGTTCTCCTCAAAATGTGTGCCTACGCTTCCCGCAAGCTGAAGTTTATCTAGCGTGTCATCATCACCGCAGATTCTCAAAGCGTTAATTATTTATTCGGCAGCGCTGCCGGATTCAGCGTCCGCTGGTGCCGTATCAGCTGGCTCAGCAGCAGCAGCTGACTCAGCAGCTGATTGAACATCGGCTGCAGCTTTAGCCTCAGCGCGCTTGCGCTTGTCTTCTTCGCGCTTGGCCTGCTTCTTCTTCTCCGCCTCGATCATGTCTTTCATGACGGCCTGAGCCTGGGCCATTTTTTCGAGGTTGCTGCGGTAGAGATCCACATCTTTTTTCAGCAAATCGGTATTGAGCCCTAGCGTATCTGCTAGCTCACCCATCAGCGCTTCCCGCTTCTCCTTATCCTGCAGAACAGCCTCATCAATCGCTTCAATCACGTTGTAGAGACCGACCGCAAACAGCCGACTGTACTTGAATTTAGGGTTGTTAATAACCTGGTGAAGGCCAGATTGTAAGATGTTGCCATCGGCGCTCCCTTTGGCTTCATCTACCAGTGACTTGAAGCTGTCCAGTGAGATGATAGCCTTAGCCGCCGACAGCGCAGCCTCTGCATCGCGCCGATACTGGGCCGGGTCGGCCTCCACTGCCTGGACAATGGCCTGATAGATTGAGTCGCGATCGCGCTCAGGCTCATACCCACTCATAAAGCGATCATAGGTACTCACAACGCCCAGTGCATAGAGCGCATCGTAGTTAAAATCTACATTCACCAGCAGCAAATGCATCTCCACCATAAGCTCTTCAACCACACGGCGATAGATCGCACTGATGGGACGAGTGTGCTGGCTATAGAAAGCTCGCTTCGTATCTGAAACCGTGCGGACGTTGTTCACAAGTAAACGCTCTAAATACTCTTTGTAAACATATTGTTACGCTTCTCAGGCGCTTTGCCAAGCGCTTTGTTAAGGAATGCTATAGAACGCGCCGAGGGCCGGATTTTGATAGGATCAAGGCACCATCACCGGTTTAGAATCCACTGCTCCCCCAGACAGGCAGCAGCTCAGGCAAGGTGAGCCAACACAGCAGATCCCCATGTCACACGCCCCGCTCCAGACCCTCGCCCACTATCTCTCAGGCGAATTCGAAAACACCTCTCAGGCTGCCGCAGAGCCTGCTTGGTACGTTCACCTCCGGCTTTGGCAAAGGCCTGTTGTCAGTCTTTCCACTGACACCGTATTCACGTTTTTCCTAGAGCAGGCAAATGTAATTTCAGGCAAGCCCCCTTACCGGCAGCGCATCCTACAAATCCGCGACGCAGCAGAGCCCAACAGTCTGCAGGGGCAATACTTCGCCCTGTCAGACCCATTGAAGTTTCAGGGCGGGGGCAGCGAGCCATCTGTGCTTCAGACGCTCTCGCGCCAGGACCTAGTCACTCTTCCCAACAGTGGCGCAGCCATCCACTACCAGCAAACGCCCACCGGATACCAGTTTCAATCAGCTCTCAAAGACAACCAGCTGTGCTCGTTTGAATATGGCGGCAAACGGCGATACGTCTACCTAGGCTTCGAAATCGGACCTGCAGATCCCCAAGGAGACACCGTTCTAATGAAAACTTTTGACAAAGGAATAGACCCCGACACAGGTCGAGGTCTATGGGGGGCTCTCATGGGACCGTTTCAAATGATTAAGCAGTCAGCCTACGCAACAGGCACTTTATAAGGGGCGGCCAACGCCTCTTCTTCTGTCTCATAAATCTCAAAGACAGAATCCATCATGGTCACCTCGAAGACCAGCTTAGCCTCGGGATGCACATTGCAAATGCGGAAACTGCCGTCAATTTTGTCAGCATCGCGCATGCCAGCCACCAAAGACGTCAGGCCTGAGCTGTCAATAAAGTTCACCTCGCTGAGATTCACCAAGATGTGGGGGGATTCTTCAGAGATAGATTCCTGCAGCTTCAGTCGAAACTGCCAGGCTGTTGTAATATCCAATCGTCCTGTCGGCGCCAAAATTACGACCTTATCGCCTTGGGGAGTTGTAAAATCTCGCTGCTCCATACCGTTGTTGCCACTCTCTTATTGGGTCAGAATGTCGCGCCTTCCGTCTTTGACCCACTTTTGGGCAGAGCCGACCTACCGGAATACGGTCGAGTCAGCCGTTGACAGAGAATTAGCGCATGTGACCTTTAGAGTGCCCACCTACTGTCACGAGGTCTCAAAAGAGACATACGCAAACATTGGGAAGGGCATGCAACCCGTTGACAAACGACGCTGAACAAACCAGTTCATCAACTGAAGTCATTGATGATTTCAGTTGATGAACGCTTTGTATGGCCTGGTTGTATGGCCTTTTATGTGAGCTGGTTTTGGAGCCTTT
>JBCBJS010000038.1:0-21792 GCA_038523095.1 Cyanobacteria bacterium J06626_6 | reverse complement strand
GGCCTTTTATGTGAGCTGGTTTTGGAGCCTTCGCACGGCCTGAACTACAGCGCCATATTTGCCCAGTCCTGAGGCTTGAGAAAGACATCGTAGAGCTTTGCCTCTGGCGAGCCTGGTTCAGGCGTGTAGGCGTACTCCCAGCGCACAAGCGGCGGTAAGGACATCAGGATTGACTCAGTGCGTCCATTGGTTTGCAGACCAAACAGGGTGCCCCGGTCGAACACCAAGTTGAACTCCACGTAGCGACCGCGTCTGTATAGCTGAAAATCGCGCTCACGTTCACCATAGGGTGTCTCTGCTCGCTTTTCTACGATGGGCACGTAGGCCGGTAAGAAGGCATCACCGCAGTCCACCACAAACTGAAAGAGTTCTTCCCAGGTTCGCTTGGGTGCTGTGCCTGCTTTCTGGCTGTACAGCGCCGCAGGGCCGTCCTGATTGTGGCCACGGTAAAGGTCGCCTCGCTGACCGTTCTGATAGTCAAAAAAGATACCGCCTACGCCTCTTGGCTCGCTGCGGTGCTTGAGGTAAAAGTACTCATCACACCAGCGCTTGAAGTTTGGATAGTATTGGGGATTGTGGCGATCGCACACAGTCTTCAGCGTTCGGTGGAAGTGTACGACTTCTTCTTCGTGGGTGTAGTAGGGCGTCAGGTCTATCCCGCCGCCAAACCACCAAACTGGACCGGCCTCAAAGTAGCGGTAGTTCAGGTGCACAGTGGGCACGTAGGGATTGCGTGGATGCAGCACCATGGACGTGCCGGTGGCGTAAAACTGATGGCCTTCTGCCTCCGGACGCTTCACCAAAATAGAAGGCGGTAGCTTATCGCCCCAAACTTCTGAAAAGCCAACGCCACCCTGCTCGAACACGTTGCCCTGCTTCATCACCCGCGAGCGGCCACCACCGCCCTCTGGACGATCCCAGGCGTCTTGCTGAAATGTGCCTTTGCCGTCTAGCGCTTCTAGCCTTTTGCAAATGCTATCTTGCAATGCTTTGAAGGCAGTACTGACGCGATCGCGAGAATCTTTGGGCGGAAGGACATGGGCTGCAGCCTCTGATGAAGGGTTTGGGCGGACAGCCTTAGCGGGAGAAACAGTCATAACGTGTCAATAACTACCTTTTTTTAGTCAAACATGATTTGGAAGCCCGCATTGCACTTTTGAAACAGAGCGTGACAATCTGTGACAAATTATCTACGCTTGCTACCTATCAATAAGTCTTTCCTACTCGACGGATCGAACTAGCTAAGCCCATTTTAGGCCTCATCAGGCCCCAGGCCCCTTCAGCAAAACGGACGCGGAGATCAAAATCATCTCCTAGACTAATACTATGCCCTGAAAAGTGGCGCCTAAAAGGTTTAACCAACAAACCCTCCCCTGCTTATTGGTGTTATTGCTCTAAGCTTCGTCACAAACTCTACAGACCGACGCAAGACCGGCACAAGTAGACCCTAAAAAGCCTTTAAAGCCCAAAAACAAAAGCCAGAACCGCTCAAAGGCGAAACACGCTCCGAAAACCAAACCCAGTTATGTTTCAGGCAAAGCATCTCCAGCAGTTATGGCCTCAGCCGCAATGGGTAGCAACCCTGTGCAGCTGGGCTGCGGATAGCTGGCTAACGATGAAGCAAGCTTGGACAAAGTCTCACACCTCAGAGCACAACTACTGGGCAGCAAGCACAGCCCCTGCTGATGCACTCTGGCAGACTGTCACCAACCTCGCCGATTTAGCCACTTGGCATCCACTCATTACCCGAACAAACGCCCCGAGGGGGCAGCAGGCCAAGCCAGGACTCATCTACCGGGCATTTAGTCGCTATGCACCCATCTCAGCGCAAATTTTTGTAGAGCGGGTCTTACCGGGCGAACTGCTGAGCGTTCGCGTTTTTCTATTGCCGGGTGTGCAGGAAAGGGCTACTTACCGCATCGTATCGACCCTGTGTGGGACCTGTGTGTTGTACTCAGTGACCCTGAGCGGCTGGCTCTCACCCCTGCTGTGGCCAATGGTCAGGCCCCAGGTAGACCAGGTAGCCACTTCACTGGTCCATGCCGCTGAACAAGCCAGCCTGCACCCAGAAGCCGCCCGACAGCTGCATCACAATTCAGGCCCAGATATCTTCTAGTAACACCTCTGCAGCCATCACGTTTCATTGAGCACACGTTCAATAAAGATTCCTTCGTTGAGTGCGTTTCCATGAGTACTCTCCATGGAGTTCAAGCGCCTAAAGGTATCGCCCCACGCTAATATTCTTTTAAGATTGCTAAATCATTAAATGCAACACTCTTAGCTAAGGCATCTATACCGCCGCTAGATATCTCAGCTCACAGCCACGGGTAAGACAAGCCCCATTTATCGCTCTCCCATTTATCGCTCTCCAGTCACCTTATAAATGATCAAAACGCTCGATACAGCCGCCATCCTAGAGATCCTCAAGCCCGTTCAAGATCCGGAGCTACAAAAAAGCCTCGTAGAACTGAACATGATTCGCAACGTCCAGGTAGACGGTAGGGCCGTGAGCTTTACGCTGGTGCTGACGACACCGGCCTGCCCGCTGCGCGAATTTATCGTAGAAGACTGCGAAAAAGCGGTACGGACCCTGCCCGGCGTAGAAAGTGTGACCGTAGAAGTCACTGCTGAAACGCCCCAGCAAAAGGCACTGCCCGACCGTACTGGCATTGACGGGGTCAAAAACATTTTGGCTGTCACCAGCGGCAAAGGCGGCGTGGGCAAGAGCACAGTTGCGATTAATCTGGCGGTCGCCCTTGCGAAGACTGGGGCTACAGTTGGCCTGATCGACGCTGATATTTACGGGCCGAATGCACCGACGATGATGGGGCTGAGCGAAGCGAATGTTACTGTCCGCGAAGAAGCGGGCGAGCAGGTACTAGAGCCCGCTTTTAACCACGGCGTAAAAATGGTGTCAATGGGCTTTTTGATTGACCGAGACCAGCCGGTGGTGTGGCGTGGCCCTATGTTAAACGGGGTTATTCGGCAGTTTTTGTATCAGGTGCAGTGGGGCGAACTCGACTATCTGGTTGTCGACATGCCGCCGGGAACGGGAGATGCGCAGCTAACGCTGGCTCAAGCGGTTCCCATGGCGGGCGCAGTGATCGTCACCACGCCTCAAGCGGTGGCTATTTCAGATGCGCGGCGTGGCCTCAAGATGTTCGAGCAGCTGAATGTGCCTATCTTGGGCCTGGTTGAAAATATGAGCTATTTCGTGCCGCCAGATATGCCCGATAAGCAGTACGACATCTTTGGCGCGGACGGGGGCGAAAAAGCAGCCGAGGAGCTAGGTGTGGCGCTGCTAGGTAAAGTCCCACTGGAAATGCCCGTGAGAGAAGGGGGCGATCGCGGCCTACCCATTGTGCTCTCTCAGCCCGATTCGGCATCTGCCAAGGCCCTGATGGACATCGCCCAAAAAACAGCTGCTAGAATCTCTGTGGCCGCCCTTACATAAACGCCAAAATTCTCACATAAGCGCCAGGCCGAAACGACCTCCACCTTGCTCCTGCTGCCATGACTTCCTACTCGTCCTATTCGCTGATGCATAAGCGCTGGAAAAGGCTCTTGCAAGGATGGCAGGGCGTTGACTGGTTGCTGTTCATGCTGCCAGTTGGCGTGACTATCTTTGCCAGCATTTTGATTGGCAGCACGCAAAAGTACACAGGTGAAACTAGTTTCGCTATCAACCACGCCACCCTCGGTGCTATTGGCATGGTTCTGGCACTGTGGATCGCCCGCAGCCGATACGAAGCGCTGCTGCAGTGGCGATGGATCATCTACGCAGCAACGATTGCTTCTCTAGTGGCTGTTATGGCCGTGGGGACAGAGGGACTCGGCGCACAACGATGGATCAGTATTTTTGGATTCAACATACAGCCTTCTGAATTTGCCAAGCTAGGGGCGATTATCACCTTGGCAGCCACCCTAAAAGACCGAGATGCACCGACGCTATTTGGCATGATAAAAGCGCTGAGCATTACGGCTGTACCCTGGGCGCTTGTCTTTTTGCAGCCAGACCTAGGCACCTCCCTAGTTTTCGGTGCAATTACATTAGGGATGCTCTACTGGAGTGGGACAAATCCCGGCTGGCTTATTTTAATGATTTCGCCGCTGGTGTCGGCTATCGTCTTCCATATTTCTCTACCGGCCTGGATTGGGTGGGTGCTGCTGATGGGGGTAATTGCCTATCGCTCGCTGCCCTGGTGGTCGCTGTATAGCGGCGTGGTTGCCATCGTGATTAATTCACTCTCAGGCAAACTGGGCGAGGTGATGTGGGGCCTGCTAAAGGAATATCAAAAAGACCGTCTAATCTTGTTTTTGGACCCTGACAAAGATCCGCTTGGGGGCGGCTATCACCTCATCCAGTCGCGGATTGCTATCGGGGCTGGTGAGCTGTGGGGCCGGGGGCTATTTCAGGGAACACAAACCCAGCTCAGCTTTATTCCAGAGCAGCATACGGACTTTATCTTTTCAGCGGTGGGCGAGGAGCTTGGCTTCGTTGGGGGAATGGCACTTTTGATTGCCTTCTGGCTCATTTGCCTGCGGCTGGTAATGATTGCTCAGAATGCAAAGGATAACTTTGGCTCTCTGCTCGCTATCGGGGTCCTATCGATGATTGTCTTCCAGGCAATTGTCAATATCTGCATGACCGTAGGCCTTGCCCCCATTACGGGTATTCCGCTGCCGTGGATGAGCTACGGACGGTCTGCACTGTTGACTAACTTCATTGCCATCGGCCTCGTAGAGTCGGTGGCAAACTATCGCTTCAGGCTCAAGTTTTGAGCGCTGAGGCGGAATTGATTGACATGGAATTGACCAGTGCCATAGAAAGCAACGTCAATTGAGTCAATTGGTTGGATGGAGGCTGTGCTAGTAGCTGTCGTCGCCTGTGACGGTTTTGATTGTCAGGGTGTGGTTGGCTTCGTGAAGCCGTTCGGCGATCGCATCTCGCCAGTTCAAGCTAATTTTTGGGTTTGCCAACACCTGCTGAGCCTGTTCTCTGCACTGGGCGCTGGCAGCGAGGTCCATCTGATCAATATTGGCTAGGTCTTCGTATAGCTTTTGGAGTGGAATTTTTCGCTGCGGCTGCCGGACCGTCTCCGGAGAAAGATTAGCGGACTTTTCTGGCATATCTGGCACGTTTGGCACGGTGTAGTCTCTCTACTTGAATATCACTGAACTTCAATAGCGCTGAACATGATGCATAACCTAGTGCATTACTAGTGCATTACTAGTGCATCTATGAACTTGCATCTATGAACTAATGGGATTGTGGCCCCTTTTCTCCTAAGAAGGATAAGTCGCTAAAAAGATTTAATGAGTCGAAGCATTTTGTGAACAAAACCTTGAGATAAGGTGAGCTTTTTAGGCATAGGGGACAATTGTTCATAAAAATAGCGGCAGGTAACGCTGACCCTAATGTGCTGATTACCCCATACGCTAAAAGGAGACCCCACAGAGGAGACCATCGCTATGCTGCTATCGCCCCAGGAAAAAGACAAGCTGCTAATTTTTACAGCGGCGCTGGTGGCTGAAAGAAGAAAGGAACGCGGCATTAAGCTCAACTATCCAGAAGCAGTTGCCTACATCTCAGCAGCCATCATGGAAGGTGCCAGAGAGGGTAAAACTGTCAGCGAGCTAATGAGCGAAGGGACAACGCTGCTAAAGCGTGAAGACGTGATGGAAGGCATTCCCGAAATGGTGCACGAAGTACAGGTCGAGGCCACTTTTCCAGATGGGACGAAGCTGGTCACTGTGCACGACCCCATTATGGACTGATAGGAATAGCCCCAAAAGGAATAGCCCAAAAAGGAATAGCCATATGTATAAACCGGACGAGTCGGAAACGATACCCCTAATCCCTGGCCAGATTATCCCAGGCAGCACCGATAGAATTGAGCTAAATGCCGGTCGCGAAGTGATCTCGATGGTGGTGAGAAATGTAGGCGATCGCCCCATCCAAGTCGGCTCCCATTTCCACTTCTACGAAGTGAATGAAGGTCTCGAATTTGACCGAGAGCGCACTAAAAAAATGCGACTCAATATCACGGCTGGCACGGCCGTTCGCTTTGAGCCCGGAGATGAAAAAGAGGTCGAGCTCGTGCCCTATGGCGGGAGCCAGGAAGTATATGGCTTCAACAACAAGTTTAACGGCGCAGAACCGAGCTAGACCCCGAACAGCACTCAGATAGCACTCAGACAGCAACAGAGCGATGGCTATGTCCCTATCCGCAAGACAAGGCACAAAACAAGGTACAACATCGAATCGGCAGCCAGAGCGGCCAGCAGCGGCAAGACTCGGCATTGGCGGACCGGTAGGCAGCGGAAAAACTGCCTTAATCGAAGGTATTGTGCCCTTGCTGATGGCACAGGGCACAGAAGTAGCCATCGTAACCAATGACCTGCTCACCACAGAAGATGCTGACCGACTCAAGCGAAAAGGTTTCTTGCCGCCAGAGCGAGTGATCGGCGTAGAAACAGGTAGCTGTCCGCATACGGCCATTCGCGAAGATCCCACGATGAATCAGCTGGCGGTTCAGGATTTTGAGCTGCTATTTCCACAGTTGGATTTGATTTTGATTGAGAGTGGCGGCGATAATCTCGCCTCGACGTTTAGCTACGAACTGGTCGATGCCTACATTTTTGTCATTGATGTGGGCGCAGGAGATGACATTCCTCGGAAGAATGGGCCGGGCTTTGTGCAGTCGGATTTGGCGGTGGTGAACAAGGTAGACCTGGCACCTTATGTGGGCGCTGATTTGGACCTGATGAGATCGCAGAGTGAACAATACCGGCAGGGGAAGCCCGTTATCTACACCAACTGCAAGAGCGGCATGGGACTGGATGACGTTGTGGCGTTCATTCAAAAGACGCTGCTATTTTCATCGCCTTCACAACACACCCTACAGCCCGCTTCGCAAAAGGCTTCACAGCCGCTTTCAACGGAGGCAGTCGCATAGCGCATCAAGCTCGGTATACAGGCCAGAACACAGGCCAGAACTCAGCTCAGCTCAGACTAAAGTTTGTCTGCGATCGCAATGGAAAAACAGTGATGTGCGATCGCTACATGGCATACCCACTGAGCGTATCTCCTGTGTTCCGATTGGAAGACAACGGCGAAGGAGCCACACCTGCCCAGCAGCGGGCCTACCTGTACCGCATGAACACATCGCCAGGGCTCTTAGCCGGAGACAGTCTAGCCGTATCCGTGCGGCTAGGCGCAGGTAGCTCACTCTACTTAGCAGATCAAGCTGCGACTAAGGTCCACACCATGCCCGAAGTAGGCACTGAGAAAGCAACTTGGGCGTCGGTGCACTATCAGATCGAAGTTGGCGAGAACGCAACCCTAGAATTTTTACCAGAGCCCCTCATCTTATTTCGTGAATCGGCCCTGCAGCAGACCGCAGAAATTACGCTGCACCCCACAGCATACTTAAGCTGGGGAGAAATCATCTTACCCGGGCGATTGAGTCGCGGAGAGTGCTACCAGTTTCGCGAATGCTTCAGCCGACTGCATCTGGCAGCGCCGGACGGGCAAGTATGGTTCACCGAAGCCATGAAGCTACTGGGTAAGGAAAACCGATTTTCTCAGAGTGCGCTGTTTGCCAGCGAGCCGGTGTTAGGTTCACTGGTATTGGTACTGCCAGATCAGGTAGATATGGTAAACGCCTTGACACCTTTGAGCCACCAAATAGAAGCACTGGCAACAGATTCGCTATCGTTAGCCTGTTCTGTGTTGCCCGGCAGAAGAGGCTTGTTTGTACGGGCGATCGCAGCGACAACGCGGGCAATGCAAGCCGGGTTTAAGGCGGCTGTTAGTGAAGTGAGATCGCTGCGCAAACAGGCACCACTACCTTACTCACTCTAGGCATTCGCACTCTAGGCATTCGCACTATGGCAGTCCATCCGGCCAATACGGCAAACGACAGCACGGCAGATAGTCCAGCAAACAGCACAGCAATTCTTGTTGCTGATGCATACCTCGGCAACCTCTCTAAAAATGAGCAGCTCACCGAGCAGGTGAAGCAGAAACAGGCGGCAGGTTGCGCCTTCACCGTCCATATCGATCACGTTGATTGTTGCAAAGGACGCATCTTCACAGAGACTGCAGACGGACAAACAGTCGGAATCGTCAAAGGCCGGAGCTGGTCTCTAACAGACGGCGATGTCCTAGCCACTCAAACAGACACCCTCATTCTCATCGCACTCCACCAACAAACAGTCATTGCCCTACGTTTCGACCACAGCGATCAAAACCTCGCTGTTCGCCTGGTTCATCTTGGCCATGTGTTGGGCAACCATCACTGGCCCATCAGCCTTATTCACAACAGCCTATACGTAGAGCAAGTGGCGGATATCGAGCTGATGCAAGCGACCATTCGAGAGACGGCGACAACCCTCGGCATTCGAGGATTGCAGATCACAACAGAAACCAAGTCGTCGAATGAGGCTATAGATTTTAAGACTGCTCACAACCACGAGCACGCCCACACCCATGCACACTAGCGCTAGCGAATCGAACCAAACAGCGGATCAGCAGCTGACGCTCATGCAGCTCGCAGACTCGGCATTTCCCTCGGGAAGCTACACCCTTTCCCACGGCCTAGAGAGCCTGGTACAAGCAGGCGCACTCTCGAGCGCTCAGCAGCTAGAAACCTTCATCCGACTGTTGATTTGCAACAGGATTGGCAGCACGGACATGGTCGCACTGACCCACGCACACCGGGCCAGTCAGCAGAATGATATGATGCGCATTTTGGCAATTGATGCGCGCCTGTTTGCCCAAACCCCGATTGAAAAAACGCGGCAGACTCAGCGCCAGAGTGGTAGGGCGCTGCTGATGGTCGCAGCTAAAACATGGCACCATCCGCAGCTAGAACAACTGCAACAGCTAACCCATGAAGGACAGATAAACTGCCTTCATCCGATTGTCTTTGCGATCGCAACTCAAGTAGCAGGCATTGGAGAGGACAATGCAAGAACGGCTTTTATCCACGGCTTCGTAACCGGTGTACTGGGCGCGGGCATGCGGCTCGGCGTCATCGGTCATGTACAGGCGCAGCAGATTCGGCTCGCCCTGAATGAAGACATGGCCGAGATTTGCGAGACGGCAAGTCACCTGTCGCTAGACGAAATGTGGAGCTGCACGCCGCTAATCGACTTGGCACAAATGAGACAGGGAAAACTGGCTCGGCGGCTGTTTGCGAGCTAAGGGAGATCAGAATTTGGCCAGTCAGAAATTCGGGCCAGCCAGATCGGAATTACCGCGAGGAAACCAGTTCCCCAACTGTAGCTGAAGCCGTGATGTGGGCGGTGGTCATCGGCTCGCTGAGGGACTGAACTTTAGTGGATAGGAGCGACTCTAGGTGATCGCGTAGTCGTGCGCCTTGGGCCATGTCCGCAGTGTAAATTTGACCGCCTTGCTTCCTGAAGAGCGGTAGCTCTGCCAGGGCCTGATAAGTCGCAATATCGGAAGTCTGCGCGCTAATCAGCGGGCGATCGCCCTCTGTAGGGACTAGTCCCGGCGGCAAATGCCCTTCTATCAGGGCCAATACGTGGGCCTGACAGCCTTGCGTATCGATGCCGCGCTGCTCTAGCAAATGCAGAATACCGCCCGCTGGCAAAGGCTGCTCCGGCAAGATTCGCAGCAGCTCCATCAGCAGGAAATAGTCATTGTACTGATGCCGGTTGGCATCTAACACATTGGGATAGTGGCACAGGTTGGCTAGGCCATAGGCAACACGGCTACAGCTGTTGGAAAATTCGCCGCTGTAGGTGTCTTGAATAATGGTGGCGTTAGGGAATTTCTGACGGAGCCAGCGGGCGATCGCACCCAAAGAAGCTGACCCGCCCGTGCAAACAACCTGCTTTATCCCCTGGGCTGAAAGGTTCTGCTGGCTGAGCAGTGCGTTAATCTGCCGGTTGATGCGCTGAATGTAGGGCAAAAACACCTTCGTTTCAATATCTTTACGGCTGATGGCAAACGTGCGATCGCCCACCTGCACATCGACTTCATTTTCTTCCTGTAGCGCCACTTTTAGCTCACGGGCGGCTGCGAGCGCTTCCCGCCCTAGGGGAGAGCCATTTAGCCGCTGTCTGAGACGGTGCCGGGTCACCCGGTCTGCCTCGCCCGGCTGCGGTAGCGTTAGCGCATTTAGCCCGAGGCTGGCCCAGCCGCTACCATCTTCCTCAGCGCTGCTGGCTTCTCCGCCATTCTGCAGAGGAACATGCATCAGCTGACAAACAATATCTTGATCGATGCCGTCGCCTGCGTAGGTATAGCTGCGGCGGGCAAAATCCGCGTAGCTTAGCTGGTTGAGGTCGTTGGGTAGGTTTGCGATCGCCGCCTCTGTCAGCGTCGTACCTGCGCTGAGCACAACCGTACCGCCACTCCAATTGCAGTTGTAGAGTCCAGGCGGTTGATTTTCCAAGGAGTCGTTTTCGGCAGTTGGGATAGGCAGCGCCGAAAGCAATGCGGCAAGTGATTCTTCAATAAAGAAAACCTGATCGGGCTGGTCGACTAGGCCCGCGGTTAGCACGGCTTCTCGAATGTTGAAACTGTAGGTATCTGGCCAGTTGGTAGGATACCCCACAATCACGCCGCGCAAGTCCAGGAGCGCCCGGCGCAGCGCCTGAGACTGCAGGCCAACCGCCCGGCAGCTCATATGTTCAGCCGTCATCGTTTTAAACAGGTCTGAGATCGCTGACTGCAGGTCAACTAGCGGAAGCGCAATCTGCTCCGTCCACTGCATCAATGGTGTCTCTGAAGCAGCATCGGGAATCCCTGCCTTTACCATGAGTTTGAGGCTGCGCAGTAGGGGAACTTCCTGCTGTAGACCAACCGGGCCAACCTCACCAGCCACTGGTGTGCCATTGGCATCGGTGCTCACCTGCATGACGGCTGGCAGTCGGAAGCGATTGGCTTCATTGTCACCGGCCACATTCCAGCAGAGTGGATATACTTGGTCACCCCGCTGGTTAATCAGTACGGCTGAGAGTCCCGTCGTACCAAAGTCAATACCGAGGAACCAATCAGCAGGCTCTCCTCCCGTCGGATCTGCCTCACCCTCCTCTGTGGCCGGTTCACGGGCTTCGTCTGCCTTGGCAGTCGCTTCAACAGCAGGTTCAGCACCAGCAGCATCACCATCGCTGACTACACGACTCACAAAATCATCGGCGGAAATGTCTGCAGCCCCGTCGGCCTCCGGCGGCGTCTCCAAAGGCGGCAAATTAGGCAAGCTGGGTGCCGCAGTTGCCGCGACCGCAGACATCCCCGCGAGTGACGCACCCACCGGAAAATCGGGCGGCAGGTCACCGCTGCCTGCCTCGGAAGTTTCCGACTCGGCCAATTCTGGGGCTAACTCAGGGGGTAAGTCAGGAATTGACTCAGCTACCTCTGAAGCATCAGAAGACCCCGCAATGGCATCTTCTGCAAGCATCTCTGAAGCGTCTGAGAGGGTTTCAGACTCGGGGCTGCCAGAGCCGCCCTCTGAGTAAAAGTCTAAATCGTCGTCAAAATCTTCTGGCGGCATTTCTGCAGGTGCCAGGCTGTGCCCCGCAGCTAGGCCGTCTGCGGCCAAGCTGTCCCCAGCAAACAGCTCACTATCAGAGGCAGAGGCAGAGGAGTCAGCGTCAGCCGTCTCACCAGCTAACTGGTCTGCGCTATTTTCATCTGAGACATCGCTGGCCAATTCATCTCCATCCGGCTCGTTCTCAGCTATTTCGTTCTCCAAGTTGAGCAGTATATCTTCTAGAGATTCAGCCAGCTGAGCTTCTTCTCCATCGATTGGCTCATCTGGAATTGAGGCTGACTCTGGGGGAGGTGACAGCTCTGGCAAGGGTTTTATCGCCACCGTATCAGCATTAAAGTCAGACTCGAAAACGACCGATTCTTCCAGATCAGAGGTCAGATCGTCTAGATCTCGCTCCGGGATCGTCAGGGCTTGGTCATTGGCTGCCTGACTATCTGCTTCAAGAGAAGAGAGCAGCTCACCGGGCAAGGCATCTTCGCTTTGTTCAGGCGTGCCTGCGGAGAAAGTGCCGGGTGTAGCGATCGCATCTTCGCCTGAAGTATTTTCTTCGAGATCTGCTGACAAATCTTCTGGTGAATCTGGGATGTAAGCCGACTCAGGTCTATCCACCAATTCGGCTGCATCAGAAATCGTTCTAGAGGCCACTGACTCATCTGTAACTGACGCCATGGCAGGCGATTCGTCGGTGGATTCTTCAGGGCCCAAATCTTCGTCGGGGTCTGAACTTTCATCAGTCGCAGCGACCGACTGGTTCGCAGCATCAATGAGCGGAAGTGCGGCGGCTAAAGGCACGGCAGCTGCAGCCGCCATCAAACCAGGCTCCGGGTCATCTAGCAAATCCTGCGTTACCTCTGCCTGAACTGCTTCAGCGTAAAGCCGGTCCATGGATTCATCTTCCATGGGGTTATCTGTAGGCTCATCTATGGTCTCGATTTGTTCCGATGCGTCTTCGAGCTGGGTTTCTGCATCCATCGTCTCTGTGGTCCCCGGCTCGAGGTAGCTATCCTCCTGTAGCTCGTCTGCAACCTGAAAATCTTCTGCTGCCTGTAAATCCTCTTCCTCTATCTGCGGGCCGTCTGCATACAAGCCGTCTGCTTGAGGCTCCTCTGTATATGAATCGCTATATGAATCGTTGGCGAACGAACCGTCTGCAGATTGTAATGAAGAATCAACCGTCAAGTCATCCAGAGTCAAATCAGAGAGAAAGGCAGCATCGGGGGTGGGGATGACTTTTGCCTCAATTTCACTATCGGATTCTGCCTCGGCAACCTCTGCATCTGCGATCGCTGCATCGATCATCAGATCGTCACGCGACAGCTCAAGATCATCCTCAGAGCGATCAATATCGAGCTTGAGTAGATCTAGGTCGATAGTACCGTCTTCACGAATGCAGTCTTCTGGACTCAGGGCTTGATCGGTTCCTTCTGCGCCGCTTTCGAGAGCGTCATCAAGACTGTCAACCGAGCTCGACGCGATCTCCTCTGCCGAATCCATCGCCAGATTAGCGCCTGATTCATCCTCTGCAGTTGTTTCACTGCGCCATTCGCCGGACGCTGCCGTCGCAGGCAAAATCTCATTTAGCGAAGAGACGGTTTCTACTGCCGTCCCTGGTGCATCTGCAGGCGTTTCAGCAACAGGGCTTTCAGCAGGGGCTTCAGGTAGCTCTGCTGATGAGGGCTCAGCCAGCGCTGTCGGCTTCGGCGGAAAAAAGGCAGGCTCTGGGGGCGCTGTCTGACCGAGCTGCTGGGTGAGATGGTCCACCAGCGATCGCACAATCACCTCACCCTGACGGCCCAGGCTGTGCATATTCTCAATGCCCTCATTGAGAGAGATTTGATAGCTACTGATGTTTTGCTGCAGGGTCTCAAACATACCCTGCAGCGTCGAATCGATGTTAACCAGTAACTGGTCGGAGCGCAGCTGCAGCTGCCGCATATCTTCAATCTGTTTTCTTGGCTGTAGCTGCAGCAGTTCATTCTCAGTGGCCGCCGAAAGCTTGGCGATCGCAGCTGCATGATCAGACTCTAGCTGCCCCAGGGTCTGCGTCACCTGTCGTGACAGATTCTCCTGCAGCCGAATCATCAGCGCCTGCAAAAATTCATTCAGCTGCCGCTGATCAATTTCTGGGTTGTTCTGATCGGCTTCTAACGATGCATTTGCCTCTTTGGCCCGTTCTATGGACTGTTCTAGGCTGGCCTGCTCCAGACTTGCCTGATGGCGCTGCTCAGCTAACGACCTCACCTCTTGATTGAGGCGATCGCGCTCCACTCTCAGAGTGTCCATCTCTAGCCGCAGGGGCTCAAGCGCACTCGACTTCAAAAACTTCATCTCAGTGAGCAGCGCCTGCAGCACATTATCTGCAGACTCGCTGCCCGCTCGCTGGCCGCCGGGAGCGCTGACCGCCGCCCCTGCTGCCGTCGCAGGCGGCGTAAAAGTAGGTTCGCCCTGGGACGCGCTTTGGGGCCTATTCTGGGGCGCGATCTGGCCAGTACTCGGGTCAACAGGGCCCCAGCCCCCTGGCGCTTCAAACGCCTGCTGCAGTGAGATCAGATAGCTTTGCGCCCGCTCTAGCGCCTGGCGCTGCGACTCAGTTTCACTGGCTCGAACCCAAGGAGTACGAGGCTTTTCTGCCCCCAACACCCGCTCGATATCAGCAATGAGTGATTGAATCTGATCCTTCTGGGAAGTCACCATGAATGCCTGCAATTAAGTCAGTGAGTATTTGCCGGTCTGCGATTTTAGCTGCCATCCTACAAGAAAGACTGACCGCTGCACACCACACTCTTTACCCAAAAGCAGCTTCAAACTAACAATGCCTTAGCGCTGGCAAGCCTGAGCAGACCCAAGTCTGAGCAGACCCAAGCCTGAACAGACCATAGATAAAGTTGTGGGGCTTGAAATTGTGGGTATGGCCATCGCACCATACAGCCATAGCTCTACTTATACCGAAAGCGCAAAGTTGGCAAGTGCACATAATTTATGCCAGCAGCGTAAAAAAACACAGCCCATACACACATAGCGTTATAGCGAAGATTGTCAAAAATGGTGGGAAAGCTTTTCAAGGCCCGTCCTCTGACGCCCTGCGTTCTGCACCCTATCTACGGAGAAAATTCGTGTATAAATTGTTGAAATACACTGCAAAAAGCAAAAAAATTGAAGAATTGAGGTAGTGCTGCTGACAGCTTCGGTGCTAGAGTTAGCGTGCTTCACAGTAACCAGCGCACCCTTTGGAACTCAGCCTGTCGAAAAGGCCTACTGCAGGCATTCCACCCTGTACAGCACAATATCCACATATCGCACAATAATATTTTTACAACGTCACCCCATCTAGCCCTGACCCGTTGCCCATGGACGCAAGCTCTCCCGACAAGAATGAACTCATCCGCACCACTCCATTTTTCGCAGAGCTGACTCCAGAAGCTGCAGAACAAGCAGCTGCCCAAGTAGTTACGCGGCGTCATCCAGCAAATCAGGTTATTTTGCTGGAGAATGACTGGGGGAATTCTGTCTACTTCATCTTGGAAGGCTGGGTAAAAATTCGGACTTATAACCTGGATGGCAAGGAAGTTACGCTCAACATCCTGGGGAAGGGTGAAGTATTTGGTGAAATGGCTTCCCTGGAAGAAATTCCCCGCTCTACCGACGTCATTACCCTGGTGCCAACGGTGATTGGCAACATGCCAGCGCAGCACTTTGTCAAGCTGCTAAACACAGAGCCCCTTGCAGGCCTTTACCTGGCTAGGCTAATGGCAAAACGCCTGCGCCAGGTCAATCGAAGACTGCGGCTGCGCGAATCTGACAGTCAGTCACGGGTTGCTGACATTCTCTTATTTTTAGCGGATGGCCAGGGAAAGGCTGCTGGCCAGGGCATGGAGATTCCCAACTTGCCCCACCGTGAGCTGAGTGGCCTGAGCGGACTGGCTAGGGAAACAGTTACCCGCGTTTTGAGTAAATTAGAGAAGAAAGGGTTGATTCAACGCGATCGCGACGTCCTTAAGATTATCGATGTCGAAGCCCTAGAAAATCTTCTGGTATAGCCGCGCCGTTCATGACCCCTCCCGATCTCCCTTCGCCAGACAGCCCTTCCTCCACATCCAACACATCCAACGGCCCGAACAACGCTCCAGGAATCGATGATTCAGGACATGACGGCCCGTGGATTCCAGACGATGACCTTTCAGACGGCACAATGTCCGGCACGCCGCTTTCCAAGCGCCCCTTAGCGCCGACGATTAAAAATGCCGTAGGCAGCAAACAAAAGCACTCTGCTGAACTGTTTCCCATTCCGCCAGAGCCGCCCTTGCCCCCTTCTACCGCCCAAGCAGCCGGGCACGTACCCGCTGAGGGCGTCATCGGCCCCTTACCGCTCGTTGAGACCGCTTTCTTGGCCAGCGCAGCTAGCCTAATGTGGCTAGTTAATATTTACTTTCCGCCAGGTCCCCTGCTACGCATTTTGTTTCCGCTGCCCATTGTGCTGGTATACCTACGGTGGAATGCACGGGCTGCTTGGATGGCAGCAACGGTCTCGGGACTGCTACTAACGATTTTGCTGGGGCCGACGCGCAGTATCTTATTCGTGATGCCCTATGGCTTTTTAGGCGTTCAGCTCGGTTGCCTGTGGCGGCGACGGGCGAGCTGGGAGCTCTCTATTGTGACGGGCGCGCTGCTGGTGGCGTCAGGATCATTCTTTCGCATCTGGCTGCTGTCCTTGCTCGCAGGCGAAGACTTTTGGGGCTACCTAATCGCCCAAATCACCCAGCTCATTGACTGGGCAATGCGCGTATTGACAAACTGGGGATGGATTAGCCTAGGCGCGTTGGGTCAGCCCAGCATGACTTTCGTGGCGATCGCAGCTGTTCTCATGGTGATTTTTGCCAGCGTTGTATACCTGTTCACCGTACATCTTGCTGCCTGGCTTGTCCTTGAGCGTTTGGGCGTTGCCATGCCAGAGCCTCCGGGCTGGGTGCAGGTTCTGATCGATGAATGATGGGGGGATCAATACCTAACCAGTCACGCTAATGATTACCATCTGTGCAGGCAACGGTACGGGCAAAGCCAGCCAGTGGCTGAACCGCTACCGGAGAAAACGACCGTCCTTTGCCTGCGTTCTCAGCTTCACAGAGACTGCCCTCATCCCCGGCATATCAGCTGCGGGCACCACTCCACAGGCCAGACAGCACACCGCCGCCGCCGACGCTGCCTGCCTCGCACTAGGCGCAGCTGGCCGAACGCCGCTTCCGCTGCTAACAGCAGGGGTCTCTCCAGTCGTCATCACGCGGGCTGTGCTCACTGAGCTAGCAATTCCCTGCCACCTGCTCAATACGGGCTTACCTGCCCCCCTGAAAGCACCTCACATAGCCCTACCTCACGTCATTGCCAAGGCAGTGAATACAGGCAAGGCCATGTCTACGACCCAAGTAGAAGCGCTGCTAGCAGCGGGGCAGCGCTGGGGTCAGCAGCTCGCTCAGGCAGGCAGCTATCTCATCATTGGAGAATGTGTGGTGGGCGGCACCACAACGGCCCAGGCAGCCCTCACTGCGCTTGGCTACTCAGTCGCAGGTTACATGAGTAGCAGTCACCAAAGCAGTAATCACGCACAAAAGCAGCGCCTGGTAGAACAAGGCATCAGCATCTGGCAGCGGTTGCAGCCTCTACAGCAGTGCGATCACGCCAATCAAAACCAATCACCAGCACTCACTCTCCTCGCCGCAGTCGGAGACCCTATGCAAGCCGTTGTCGCGGGCATGGTGCTCACTGCCAGCCAACAGGGTGGCGTTCTACTAGCTGGCGGATCTCAGATGCTGGCCGTGTACGCTCTTGCCAGGGCAATCGCCGCGCAGAAGAAAATTCCATGGCAACCCTCACAGGTCGCCGTTGGGACCACCCGCTGGGTGACCGAGGACAGACATGCAAATACAGCTGCGATCGCCCAGCAAATAGACGCCACCTATCTCGCCAGCGAAATCACCTTCAGCGAATCGCCCTACGTTCGACTGCGAGCTTACGAGCAGGGATTTGTCAAAGAAGGCATGGGCGCTGGCGGATGCGCGATCTCAGCGCACCTATATGGTGGCTGGACGCGAGCACAGCTACGGCACGCCGTAGAAGCCCAGCTGAGGCAATTGACCTAATGTCTATCACCAGTTCAGCGCTTGACTATCTGCGCTTGGCTATCTGCGCTTGGCTATCTGCGCTTGGCTATCTGCGCTTGGCTATCTGCGCTTGACTATCTGCGCTTGACTATCTGCGCTTGACTATCTGCGCTTGACTACTCGCTGATTAACCACTCGCTGATTAATAAGAGCGATAGGCCATTATTTGCTCCTCTAGAGCAGCAATCCGGTTGTATGCAGCGGTTAGCTGAGCAGTCAGCCGCTGAATTTGAATTTCTGGAGACAAATTGCGAGACGTGCTCGACTTATCGCCTTCTAGGTAAGGCTCATCGCTCAAGATATCTTTGTGCATCATGGCGGGGTTGGGCGCACGACGGCCAGTCACTGGAGAACGGTTCACCACACCCGAGTCTGGCAGAATATCGTTGCTTTCGACACGACCCTGGGTAGCTGTCATCCCAAGATCTACTTTTTCGGTCAACTGAGCTATCAAGCCATGGAGCGAATCAACCTTATCGCTCAGCTCGAGAACCTGCTTTTCTAGAACATCCATGCCTTACAGACCGTTGATATTTCATTGATTTTTTCAATCCTATGAATAAGTACAGCTTTTGTTAGCTGACCCACCAAATCATTTAACCTTTGGCTACAAATATTTGCAAAACATCTCATCAAGCCTCCAAAAATTTACGTCCTTGTCAGCCAACATCAGCTGCCACAAGCTCCGATTGACAGGCAGTAGAGCGCTGCGGACGGTCAGGCACTGCCCGGTAGGCAAACTGAGAGACCGCAGGAATTACGATATTTTCTATGACCGTACAAGACAGGTTGTCAAATCCGAACCTAGGAGAGGTCCAAAACGTCCACCGGTGGATATATAATCCTCATTAAGTGAAAAAAAACTACACATGGTTTGGTCGTAAAGATCATCCATCCAGATATCGTTTAGAGGTTTTATGAAATTCATCGCTAGATCGCTCCGCAGCCTGGGCAGTTTTCTGATGATGGCTGCGCTCGTTATTAGCAGTTGCGCAGTGCTAGCTGCTCCTGCCTACGCCGCTGACCACACTGTCAAAATGGGTTCCGACAGTGGCCTGTTAGTTTTTGAGCCTGCAACCATCACCGTTTCCAAAGGTGACACCGTTACTTGGGAAAACAACAAGATGGCCCCTCACAACGTTATTTTCGACGAAAATAACGTGCCTGGCGGCAAAGCAGTTGCCGATAAGCTGACAAACAAGCAGCTTACTTTCGCACCCGGCGAATCCTACTCCAGCACATTCGACGTTGAGCCCGGTGAGTATACTTACTACTGCGCCCCTCATCGTGGTGCTGGCATGGTTGGCAAGGTCGTCGTTCAGTAAGCCATCGCTTGATAAAGGACCATCCCAGAAAGCGATTTGAGTTTGGATAGGACCTTAAGCGTTAGGCTCGCCTAGCAGAAACAGCATAAAAAACAGAACCCTGTAGATAGCTTTTTCTACAGGGTTCTGTTTTTTTGGTCTGGATACGTCTTTGGCTGGGTATGCTTTTGGCCAAGCATATGTCCTGAACGAACAACTCCCCAAGCGAACAACTCCCCGAGCGAGCAACTCCATGAATCAAGCGCTGTGCAAGGTGTTATACTTTGCCCGACTCTATTTGCATTCACGGAAGCTAGGCAGCTAGCTAATGTGGTAGTCTTTACCGGAAAAGTTGCAGCGAGAGCGATGGCTGTAGTGGTCGAGGCGTCAGTGTTTGCTGACCTAAATACCCACTCAAAATCGAACTGTCCAACCAGAGATGGTTCAATAAGCAGCAGTATTGGCAGCACAATCGAATCCAGCTGCTGAGGTAGCAAGCCTATGAGCGATACAACTGCATACTTAGCTGGCTGTGCCACAACAGGTGTCGCAGCTTTAGTGCTGCTTGTTGCTCGGGTAGGTATGGTTTCTTCGGCAAGTACAGGGGCCGATAGCGTTGATCGCTTAAATGCACGAATAGAGCGAATTGAAGCCACCACGCCAACCCAACAAAGCCTCGCTCAAGAAAGCGCTGAGAAAGAACTTGAAAAAGAAATTAAACAAGAGCTAGAAAAGCAGCAGGACCTAACAAAGCAGCTAGAAGAGCAGCTAGTCGCTCAAGAAAGTCTGTCGGAGGACCTAGAAGAGCAGCTAAAGGAACAAGAAGAAAAAACGAAGGACCTACTTGCGCGAATTCAGGATTATCAGCGCTCGGTTGAAGACTTAGAGTTAGAAGACAAAATAGCAGCAGCGACCCGGCCTGCAGCAGACTCACCTAGGAACAGTGGCATTTCACCCTCGCTCATTTGGCTAGGAGCTGGGGTCGTGGTGGTGCTAGTGCTTGGTGGCGGTGGGCTTATCTTGTGCGCGGTGCTGCTGATTGTGCAATCTCAGCACCGACGGTCGGCGCGGCCCATGTCCATGCCACCTCCTATGCCCATGCCACCGGCTTCTGGCTATCGCTACTACGACCAAACCTTTCTACCCCCTGCCCAGTTTCCACCTCGTCGGGCCACCTATTACGACTATCCGCCTGCGCCTTACGACTACACGCCCTAGAGTCATCGTGTCTTCAGGAACCGTTGTTTGGAGCTGATATTTAAAAGTAAGCATTCGCGCAGAAAGTTAGGCCCTGAGCGATGTTGATAAGTGAACGTTGTGCGGGCATGCTTGAAGTACTCAAAACTGTTATAAGAGCGTTCGGCCAGCGATCGCGATTGCTTTCTAGCAATTGCTGTGAAGGTTTATAGGTCGAGTAACTATACATAAGCAGATACCCTATCGTTGCCATACCCTGGAGACGATAGGGTATTTTATTAGCTAGCTTCTCGGCGCTTGCTACAGCAGTCTGTACTAAGCGCTGAAGCCTTTCGTGGTGTAGTAAGCAAAGTGTAGAAAGCTACAGATGCTGAAACTGATCATCGGCAACAAAAACTACTCTTCCTGGTCTTTGCGAGCCTGGCTATTATTGGCCACATTTGCAATTGAATTTGAGGAGATACAGGAATCTCTTCAGCAGCAGGGACTCCAGTCTCGATTGGGTAAGTACTCTCCAACAGCTCGCGTGCCTGTGCTTATCGATGGAGAAATTACCGTCTGGGATTCATTAGCGATCGCAGAATACGTCAGCGAAAGATACCTTGCCGGAAAAGGCTGGCCCAGAGACGTAGCACTGCGTGCAAAAGCGAGAGCCGTCTGCGCTGAAATGCATGCGGGCTTTATGGGTTTGCGAAGTGAGCTACCTATGAACTGCCGGGCACTGAGAACCGTAAACACCTCAGCAGCAGCGAAAAAAGACATCGCAAGAATCGACGCTATCTGGTCTGGCTGCCTACAAAACTACAGTGGACCCTATCTCTTTGGAGAATTCTCCATTGCCGATTGCTTCTATGCTCCTGTCGTCCTCAGATTCAAAACTTACGGCATCTCGCTTTCAGAGCAGGCCGACCAGTATCAGACGCTCATGCTTCGGCACAACGCTTTGAATCGGTGGGTTGAAGCTGGAAGGCAGGAAACTGAGATTGTTCTTGAAGACGAAGCTGGCGTAGAGCAATAAACAGGTCGGCAAGCGCCAATGGCCTGAACCAGAAAAAAGACGACCGGAATTTTGATGCAGACGCTATGACTGTCGCCTCTCGTCAATTAGGGCTTGTATTTGCTGATCGATTAGCCTAGAGCGATCGGCTTGCTCTCTAGCATTGGTGCGTAAAATATCGTACACACCCAGCATCTTGCGTTCTAACTTCATCAAGCGGTCGTTCTGAAGCGCTTCAGTATCTGATAGGGAGCGCACCTGCACAGCGATTAGCTCAATTTCTTCTCTCGTAGCATCTACCAGATCAGCCGTTCGATCGAGCTTTTCTCCTAGCCGATCTATCGCCTGTGCATTGCGTTCTATCGCCTGTGCATTGCGTTCTATCGCCTGTGCATTGCGTTCTATCGCCTGTGCATTGCGTTCTATCGTCTGTACATTGCGTTCTATCGCCTGTGCATTACTGGCAACCAGCGCCTTGAGTTCTTCATCTTTCATAACTGCGCCGCCTTAATCGTTCACACATCACTCTAAAAATAAAGGCGGCACCCAGATTCGAACTGGGGATAAAGGATTTGCAATCCTCTGCCTTACCACTTGGCCATGCCGCCGAT
>JBCBJS010000037.1:0-43972 GCA_038523095.1 Cyanobacteria bacterium J06626_6 | reverse complement strand
TTTTCATCGTGAAACGCTTGACTGCTTTATTTCACTCCTATTCTATCGAACTTCTCTAATTTCCGATTAAGTCTAATATACCGCGCAGTACAACGGTTATACCTGAAAAAAGCATCTCAGGCCCCGGTAACTACTAGTTACCGGGGCCTTACGGGGTAAAACTACTTCCTCAAAGCAGCTAGAGGGCAATCTGTTCTACCTGTTGACGATTACAGAATCATCATCTGCTGATACTTCTAGCTCTTCACGGCGGACAGTGGCTTCTTCTCTCACCATCTCTTGTTCGCTTTCTTTGCGTACGCTGACCTCTTCTCTAAGAACAGCTTCTTTGCGAACATCAGCACGCTCTTCGTAGACATCTACGCGAGCAACCTCGCCATCTTCGAAGGCGTGATCGGTCGTGGCCGCTGTTGCTCCTGTAGGAGCCGAACGCTCAATGACGACGCGCTCTTTCTCAACGGGAACGGAAACGGTTTGCGTTTCTGTTTCTACTCGCTTACCGACAGAGACAGCGCCTGCTCTGATGCGATCTTTGTCTGCGACAAGACGCTCTTCGTAGAGGCGAATAGGCTGGTTGTGTCTTTCAGTTTCGTCTACTGTGTAGAGGTCCGCGTCTTGCTCGTAGGTGTAGGTATCTGCAGTGTAGGTGCCTGCTGTCGTGGTCGCTGTGCCGCTGACAGGAGCGCTCTGACTGACCGAGTTTTCACGATAAATCCCACGGACAGATTCTTCATAGTCGTAATCCACAACGGCACTGCCGTCATACTTCGGCAAGTTTTCCACCTGCTCTTTTGTCAGACGGTTAACGTACACACGCTTCTGGCTGTTGTCGAACCGAGTGAGACCGACCGGCAGCAAGACTTTCTTACCAAAAATCCAAGCGCCTGTATCAACGACTAGATAGCGAAATTGACCCGACTCAGTATCGAACAAGCCATCTTCTACAGAACCAACCTTATCGTCGTCTGCAGCATATACGCTGTAGTCGTCTAAGTGGCTGATGCTCTGCTCATTGAAGGTGTTGCGATAGTCAGGGTAAGTTTCCTTTAGGCTAGCGAGTGCCATAAGTAGTGAATCTCCTAAATGTTGTTGATCTTCATTTGCAGCCTGTTGCGATTGCTACAGCTGCATTTCTTCTAATAATGTACTGTCAGATATTTCTTTTCTCCTCAAACATAAGAGTGATACACAGCGTAAATACGTACCTAAATTGAGCGAACCTAAACGGGATAAATAAAGTCAAAAGTGCTACCGGCTGGGGTAAAGAACAAGACATAAAAGAGACGAGGAAGAACATTGCATCTTCCTCGTCTCTTTTGCAACTTGCTTTTTAGCCTAATTTGCTTTTTTCAATTAGATTAGCGAATCACTGCTCTGGGCTTCTTGGCACCAACGGTTGCACCGATCAAGGAAGCTACCAGCCCCAGGAGAGAGCCGACCAGGAACGTTAGGCCCGCTTTGCCAGCTGTCCCTGCATATTGAGCAGCTTCTGTAGGGGTTACATTAGGAATTGCTTCGGCGACTTGCTCTTGGCTAGGTAAGGATGCGCCACCCGGTTCTACGACTTGGGTGAGTGCGCCACCCGCATTGGCTGCAATTACCCCAAACGTTCCAGAGACACCGCTAGCTAGTAACCACCCACTGATAACGAGCGTTGTTGCCCAGAGAATGGTGCCATTTAGCATGGCAGTTTTGTTGTTCATGGGTCCGCAGGATGCGGCCATGACCCAGCTGCCCAGGAATAGAGAGATCAGCAAGCTGATGACAGCCCAGATGCCGAGGCTGGTACCAATAGTCGCAGGTGCAGCTTCACCGGCGGCGAGCCCACCAATGGCAGCACCTAGTGCGCTCAGCATTAGCTGGGAAACTACAGACACTACGATGCCCGCAAAAATGGGACCCCATCTAACGGTGTCGTGGTATTCAGCCACTGGAGCAACCGGAGTTGTCATTGGGCGAACGCCTGTGTTCACATTTGTTCTTTCTGTGTATGTCATCGTTAAAACCTTCGTTAAACTGTGAGCTTTTGGTAACCCGCACCTCTGAACCACAAAGTGGATGGAGCTAGGTAGATAATGAATTGAGACTAAATGCTTTTCTAGAAGGATGAACCCTTCTTTGGGCGTATCTGCGCCTTTCCTTAAGGTATAGAGTTATACAGTTGCTGCTGTAAGTGAGTAGACTCTTATGGATAAATTCTGTTATGGATAAATTCTGTTGTTTGAAAGAGGCCTGGAAGGATGCGATGAAGGTGCAATTTCTTCAAGGCCTCTTCACCCGGTTTTCTCTAGCTGCTAGAGAATGTACGCTCTTGTTCTAGCGGGCTTCTGTGCCCTGGTTAGGGCTACCCGAAAGGGTTCCATCATTTCCTGGCGCTTCTGGCTGAGCGCCATCACGGGTCTGCGTTTTAGATCCCTGGCCGGTTGTGCGAGTCTTTCCCTCTAGTGGCGTTTGGTTTGCTTCAGTGTTGAGATCCTTATCTTTCTCTTCTGTAGCCATAATGTTTCTCCATTTTTAGATGACACTATTCGATTTATGCATCCATAAAGTCGAATATTCTTATCACAATGTAGACGAGAGACTATTACATGTACTCTCTCAAGAGAGAGACAGCTAGGGCTGAAATCTTTAGGGAGAGGTGCTTTCCTCGTCTGTATCTCAGGGCTTACAGATGCCTCTGTAGAGTGATTTTATGCTGTAAGAATGGCCAATGTTCGTAGTTCATCTTCGCTGAGAAATTGTATAAGAGTGGAGTCTTGAGAGTTGTTTTGAGCGATCGCACTCATCATAGTCCCTTGAGTATAGGCATCGAAGATACCGGGATGGATGTAGTATTTTCGGCACGTGGCGGAACGGTTTCCTAGCTGCTTGGCAGCAATTTTCACCGCTTCAATGATGTGCTTCTCAGGTGGTTTATCCTTGAGTTCGGAGCGGCCTGTTACGATGTCGTACAGCGCCTGCGTGGCTGTGACGGTCCCTCCCCAAGTCCTGAAGTCTTTAGCTGTGAAAGCTGATCCCATAGTTGTCTGCAGGTATTCGTTGACATCGCCTGAATCTATGGGCTGGCGCTGGCCGTTCTCATCGATGTATTGGAATAGGGTTTGCCCAGGAATTTCTTCGCACTTTTTGATAACTTTAGCTAGCCCAGGATCTTCTAAGTCGATATCTCGTTTGACGCCGCTCTTGCCAATAAATTGCAGCTCAATTTGACCTGCAGAAATGTCTGCATGGCACTTTTTTAGCGTGGTCAGGCCGTAGGCATTATTCTGTTGGGCGTACTGCTGGTTTCCGATGCGAATGAAGCTGGTATCTAGAATTTTAACAATGGCAGCCAGGAGGGTTTGCTTGTCTACTTTTTGAAGGGTGCTCTGGTTTTTGCTTTTGGTCTTTTTGGCGGCCGACTCTAGCTGAATCTGGATGTTTTCTCGAAGTTTGGGTAAGGCTTTTGCGAAGGGAATGAGTCGGTCAAATTTGAGCTGTTTGCGAAGCGCTATCCATTCGGGATGGTATCGGTACTGTTTTCGGCGCTTGAGGTCTCGTCCGGTAGCTCTAAGATGCCCGTTGCTGTCGCAGCAAATCCACACCTCTTGCCAGCTAGGAGGGATGGCTAGGGCTTCTATGCGCGATCGCTTCTTTTTATCTTTAATTCGCGTTCCATCAATATCGATATAGCTGAATCCCCGGCCCCATCGCTGACGGCGGATGCCCGGCTGACCGTCACTGACGTAGCGAAGGCCTGCTATTTTTGCGGACTTTTCCGCATTCTTGTACAGCTTAAGTGACGACATCGTTCAAACCAGTCTTTTCGTGAGGCTTATTCTATCTTTTGGACGCCACATGTTTTTTCTGTAGAAAGAGAGACGCGGAGGCATTTAGCTGTTCTTTAGGCTTAAATGGTAGGTTTATTGAGAGCATTAAGATGTCTGATAAGTTTAGCTCTGGTGATTCGGTTACCTGGTCTTCAGGATCTGGCGAGGCAACTGGAACCATTAAGGAAAAAATTACTAGCGATAAGACCATCAATGGTCAGACAATCAGCGCTTCTGAAAGTGATCCGCGCTACCTAGTAGAGAATGACAATACTGGAAATGTCACTGGGCACAAGCCAGAAACGCTGTCATCTGCAGGTTCGAGTGGAAGTAGGGCTTCTGATGAATTGAAGCCAGGAGACCGGGTTAAGTGGAACACTGCGCAGGGTGAAACAACCGGGAAGGTTAAGAAAAAACTGACTGAAAATACTTCGATTAAGGATTTTGATGTGAAGGCTTCCAAAGATAATCCTAAGTATTTAGTCGAAAGTGAAAGTACTGGGAAGGAGGCCGCGCATAAGCCTGAGTCGCTTAAAAAAGTATAGACAGAGAAAGTGAGGGCTTACTAAGGTAAGGCAACATTATTGTTTGGCGAGCATCTGGCGTACCGCTGGGATGCTCGCTACGTCTGTGAGTGAGATGTTGGGCGGTCTCGTTTGTGGGGGTGTTGGTGCTGGTCAATTTTCTCTATGGTAAAGGTTGCCACATTGCCGTGCACGAGTAGGGAGATAATGACGGTGAGGGTCACTAGGCCCCATAGCAAGTCCATGTTTGCAAAGGTGCCGTTGTTTTGGGCGTAGGCCAGGTAGTAGAAGGAGCCAAAGCCGCGTATGCCAAGAAATGAAATGGCATTTCTTTCGAGTTCTGTCAGGCGGACACCCACAAGAGAGATGAATCCGGAGATGGGCCTGACCAATAAGATGAAGAGCGCAACAAACAGCGCATTTTGCCAGGTAAAAAGGGTGATGTTGCTGGTGGCAACAAAGCCGCCGAGCGCGATGAGTAACAGTCCAGCAAATATCCGCTCTACCTGAGTTGCAAACCGATAGGGCTTTTCGTAATAGGCATGATATTTTGCGATGTTTTGACGGCCTGCAACAGAGGCTGCGAAGACTGCTAGAAAGCCATAACCATGGATCGCTTCTGCCAATCCGTAGGATAGAAAAATCGCTGCAACGACAAAGAGTCCTTCGCGGGTCTCTTCGCGCTTGGTTTCGTCGGAGATGCGAAAGGCATAGTGGGCCACCAGCCAGCCGACGCCGATGCCGACTAAGCAACCGACGGCCACACGGTAGGCGAGGTCGTAGGCTAGCCAGCCTCCTAGCCAAGCCCCTAGGGTGCCATTGTGTTTGGCAGCCCCTAGGGCGAGGTAGACAAACGGAAACGCCAGCCCGTCGTTCAAGCCAGCTTCTGTTGTGAGGCCAAAGCGGACCGGATCTTCTCTGCCTTTGTTGGGAGGGCCCACCTGTACGCTGTGGGCCATAACCGGATCGGTGGGGGCAAGGCAGGCACCGAGTAAGATGGCATCTGCCAGCGGGAGCCCAAATATCCAGTGGCCCAGTGCGGTACTGCCTGCGATACAAATTGGCATGGCGATACAGAGTAATCGCAGGGCGGTCTGCCAAGTGTTGAGACTGAAAAATCGGTCGATGGCCAGTCCGGCACCTGCTAGAGACAGGATGACGATAAGCTCTGTTAGGTATTCGGTGACAACGGTATGGATTTTATTGTTGATGGGGTCAATCAGCGGCAGGCTCGCAATCTGGCTGAACAAAAAAATAGATATCAGCACGTAGAGCAACGGCACGTTGAGTACGCGTGAACTTTTAATCCCAGGTAGCCAGGTTAGGCCCAGCAACGCGGCACCAAAGGCGATGTAGATAATGATTTTTGGGTCCATTTAAGGCCTTCTGATGGATAAGAAAATCGCTTGCTGACCGTCTTAAAAAAGAGATCAGCAAGCGGTTACAGGGAGAATTTGTTCACTACAAATCGGTTGCGGCTTACCTCCACATACGGATTAGCTGGCGATCGCCATGCTGCCGCCAATGGCTGACACGATCGCTGAGATTAGGGCAGTTCCAAAGAGCCACCAGGCAGCCGCAACGGCGGCCGTCTTGGTTGCTTCCATCTGCTGATGGGTCTGGGCTTTAACCGCGTCGATACGCTGCTCGAACTGCTTTTCGACGTTTTCGGCCTTGTGTAGAACGCTGTCACGGGCAGATTCTATCTGGTCGATGACGCGGTGCACATCGGATTCGGCGATGCGGTCGTGGGAGCTGACGAGGGCAACGAGGGTATTGCGGTCGAACTGGGAGAGGCGATCGCGCATGGCAGAAAGACCGGCCTGAGGGTCGTCGAATAGGGTGCGAACGTCCTGCTTGATGCCGTAGTAGTCCAGCTCGGGGCGATCTAGCGACTGGAGATAGTCGCGGATGCTGGCGAAGATACGCTCAATCACGGACTCCAGGCTGCGCTGAACGCTGCGGATCTGACCGGTGATTTGGTGGCGCACATCGGTGATGCGGCCGACTACTTCGATGGCTTCTTCCCGGGTCATGTCGGGGCGCTGGGCGAGGAGGGCAACCATGGTGGAGTCGTCCATTTGGGCGAGGCGATCGCTGAGCTTGCTCGCACCCAGCTTGGGGTCATTGAGCAGGAGCTTGAGGTCGCGCTTGATGCCCGTGGGGTTCAGCTCTTCCTTGTGGGTGTTGCTGAGGTAGTCTTCTAAGCCAGACTGGAAAGACTTTGCCTTGGACTGGCTAGTGACCTGTGCCCGGCGAGCCAATCGACGCGGCGACTTGATGATGTTTTGAACCGTAGAGAGAATGCTATCAATCGTGCTGTTGATTTCATCTTCTGTAAGATCGTCGCGCTGGTTGAGCAGCTGAACGAGGGTGTCTCGGTCCATCTTGGAGAGGCGGAAGCGGATGGCATGCATGCCTGCTTTGGGATGGTTCATCAGCTTGCGAATGTCTCGCTCGATGCCTTCAGGGCTCAGTTCGGGCTTGCCGGTGCTGCGCAGATAGTCGGCGATCGCACTGGTGGCTTCGTCATACCTTTGCTGAGCCTGTGCCGTGAGCTTTGTCGGCGTGTTCAAGGTCTTTGTCCAATTCTCTTCGACCGTGTTAATCACCTGGTCTACCTCTTGCTCAGAGAATTCGGACCGCTGACCCAACAGGCTCACTAGCGTCGTGCGGTCAAAGTGGGCCAGACGGCCGCTCACTCGCTTGATTCCTTCGTCGGGCTCATTGAGCAGGGTTTGAATATCGCGCTTGATGCCTTCGGGGCTGAGTTCAGATTTACCTGTGTTGCGCAGATAGTCTTCTAAGGACTGTTGCTGCTGCTGCAGGCGAACTTTTGCGGCCTGATCGAGGCCTTCGGCGTCAGCAATGGTGCGCTGCAGCACCTGCTCGTAGCGTTCTGCGGTCTCGTGGGCAGGTACATTGTCTCGGGTGACGAGGAACTGACGGAAGTAATCGGCATTGAGCTGGCTGAGCTGGTTGCGCATTTGCGCGGTATCCATAGGCTCACCTTCGATGATGGCGCGGAAGGCTTCTTCGCCCATCTCAGAGGAGAGTTCAGCGGCGGGCGTGTACTTGAAGAATGTCTCGATCTGCTGGCGAATTCTCTTTTCTGCGCCAACCGTTTCCGCTGCTATCACGTCTTTCAATGCGGCCTGACGAACAATCTCCATGCGAGTGGCAATGTCTCTAATCTCGGCTTGAGTTAGCATTCCCCGCTCAGAAAGACAGTCAGCAAAGAGCTTGCGGCTAATGTCTGAGAGCTGCTGGCGCATTTCAGTCTCGTTTGCATCTACGTCGTACAGTACATTGCGGAAGCTGCCCTCTAGCTCTGGAGACTTCAGCTCGCTGATGTAGGCATGCTGAATGTAGTTTTCTACGTCTGCTCTGACAACGTTGTTGTCGGTGGGCATTGCGCTCTTGAGAGACTGCGGTGCGGATTCACCGACCTGATCGGTAATCTGCTGCTGGGCTGACTTGATCTGATGAATGATGGTGTTGGCATCGATATCGGAGAGGTCAACTTTGCCCATGACCATGCCTACAAGGGAGCTTAGGCCCTGTGAGGCAACCTGCTGAACCGGGCTGGGGCCACTGTCACCGGTTTGCGCCTGTCTCTGCTTGCGAATTTCACCGACTAGCTTGCCGAGCTGCTCGGTGAGCCCTTGGGAAGCGAGCTGGGAACCTGATGCCGTTGCGACAAAGCCCATGAGTTCGCTGAGGCCCTGGGAGCTGCCGGTATTGTTTCTCCAGATACGGTAGAGACGGTTAGCAAGTCGGCGGGTTTCGTCTTTGGAGAGGTTGGTGCGATCGCTGAGCAGCTTAGCAAACATGTCGCTATCGACATGGGGCAGGGCGTCGCGGTCGGCGCCAGCCAGTTCTGAATTGCGCACCAGCCTTTCAAACTCTCGTTCTACTTGCGCTGCATCAACCTCCGGCGACCTTAGGCTAGAAACATAGTCTTGAAGGGTGTCTTGGAGAGCGGCGGTATCAATGCCTGAAGATAGTTCTCGGCGAATGGCTGCTGCCGCTGCTTCTGCTGTTTGAACAACCTGATTGCTGGCGCCTTTTGCGCCTAGCGCAGCAGCTGCTGTGCCCATAATTGTTTGAAAGCTGCTGGTGGCGGAGCTAACAACAGAGCCGATCAAAGAGCCAACTGTCGTGGAGCTAAACCACATCAGTAGGGTGAAGTAGGTCGCCCAAATGACTAGGCCTGTGACTGCGCCTAGGAAGGGGTTGCCGTAGGCGGTGAGGCGAATGGCTAGCCAGCATGCGAAGAACAAGGCCAGGCTAACAGTAATCAGTGTCCAAAGGCCAAACGCAATGCCAATTTTCTTGATGCCTACACCGCTAGCACTGCTGCTGTCGCTGCTACTGTCGTTACTTGAGTTGGCAACGTAGGAAACGCCAGTGGCAATCGAGAGATTTGTTAGAAGCAGCTGAAAACCGAATGCCAGGATGACACCAGAGATCAACGCAATCAAAAACTGCGGCCCGTAGATGGGAACGGGTTCTGGTACTGCTACGGGTACGACATCTGCCTGGCTTTGGGCGAGCCAGCTTGTTATGTGTATGTTTAATGGCGCTAGCAAAAGGCCGTCGAAAAATTCCATGTTATTCTCTCTCTGTACTTGTCTCTGTACTTGGCGGGGTAGTTCTTCGCAGAAGAAGCGCTTAAATTATTAAGGCCTTTTATCGGCTATCTATCCTCTCTCACAAGGCAGAAGCCATATCGAACTATCGAGCAAAACCTGGCGATAGTTTTCACACTTTAGATATAAAGTGACTATCTGGGAGATATAAGGTGACTGTCTGAAGATGCCGGGTTGTGAACCGTTTCAGCTGTTTTAGATGGCTAGGATTTGGACCTGCGGATGGGTGGTCACTCGCCCTAGTAAAGCAGGCGCAGGTATTGCGACTAGCCTGAATTGTGATACTAGGGTGACAACTTTTTGATCAGCGTTTTGATGGTGTCAAATAGGATCAGGACGCCGACTATCATGAGGCTGGAGAGAAAGCCGTTCAGTGTAGAGAGAATATAGTACAGGCCCTTGAACCATCCTGGCGGGAGCTGTTCGAACTCGCCGACTGGCAAGCTGAGGCACAGGAGCAATATAACAGATGTGATGAAGGTGACTGTAGAAATAAACCCCACTAGCCGAATGCCGTCGTATACGGAGCGTTCGAACTGAGCTTCTAGCCGGTTGGTCATGCTTAGAAGGGTGAGCATGAGTGCGAGGACGGTTGCAGAGGCAGTGGCGATCGCAGATCCAAAGTAAAGGGAAGAACTCTGAAGCCCTTTCAACAGATTGATGGCCTGAGCTTCACTGTATATCTGACCGATGAGTGTGGGTTGAACAATGGCGACAAGCAGCGTCAGCGACAGGCCAAGGTAAATGTATCGCCGACGTTTTGAATTTTTCCACAGTACCTGCCAAGTGCTGATATCGTCTAACATTGCCTTGCCCCAGCTGGTGATGGTCCGTGATCAGGCTATCTATCGGCTAAGGGCCTTTCCCTGTCTCTATGGAGAGAATTTAAGCTTTTCTGCATAGCCGGGGCTGTTCTCTCAAGCTTTACGGTATGGTGCATTTCGGACAATACTGAGGGCGAGAGATACGGGCTGTTAAAACCGATGTGTAGAATTTTGGGCTACTTGGGTCCGTCAGTTGCTTTAGATGAAGTTGTGTTCAAGCCGCCACACTCTCTACTGGTACAAAGCTACAAGCCGAAGGAGCTAGATGGGGCGGTGCTGAATGGCGATGGCTTTGGCTTGGGGTGGCATGACCAGCCGACTGGTGAGAGCGCCATTGGGGAGGCTTTTGCCTACCGTAACCTGCTGCCGATGTGGAATGATCGATCGCTGGCGGACCTGTGCCGCTACGTGCGCGCTGAGAACTTTGTGGTTAATTTGCGGAGCGCGACTGAGAAGATGCCGGTGGATATTAGTAACTGTCAGCCGTTCAAGCGAGGTCAGCTGTTGTTTGTTCACAACGGGCTAATCGAGAACTTTTTTGAGAGCTTGTACCGGCCTATTCGCGAGAAGCTAGGAGATGTGGCCTATCGGAGTATTCAAGGATTAACAGATTCTGAACATATTTTTGCGCTGCTGGTTGACTATTTAGAGCGGCAGCCGGGGATTGATCTAGCTGAGGCGCTACGCTGTGTAGCCTTTGATCTGATGGGTATGGCTAAAAGGGCGGATGTGCGAGTGGCGGCCAATATTGTCTTGAGCACGGGCGATCGCTTGATTTGGCTACGCTACGATAACCGTCAGAAAGCGCCTTCGCTATACTTACTGCGCGAGTCGTCTCTGCTGCCGGGGGCGGTGGTTGTGTCGTCTGAGCCTTTGTTTGAGGGGGATTGGCAGCCTTGCCGCCAGGGTGAAATTATGAGTGTCAAAAGAGATTTGCAGGTGAAGACCTATGCCCGTTTGGAGTAGTGCTTGTGTTTGTGTTTAATCCGGTGGCTAGCAGCGCGACTGCACGATGTTCGACTCGGAGCCAGATTCGCAGCCTGCTGCAGGCTTGCCGCGAGGAGACTTTGGCCCTAGCAGAGGGGCTAGATGGAGAACTGCTAAAGCGTCAGGCCCATCCCGACTTTAGTCCGGTGGGATGGCATTTGGGGCATGTGGCCTACACTGAGGCGTTCTGGATGGCAGCGTATTTTGGCGGTGCTGCTTGCGATGTGCCGGGCTATCAGAGTTTGTTTGCCGCAGACGGGCTTCCCAAGTCGCAGCGACAGCATCTGCCTGATCTGGCAGAGATTTTGTTGTACTTGCAGATGACGAGGGCGCAAACGCTTGACTGCTTGGCGAAGACCGTTTGGCCGATGGGCGATGAGGCTGAGCGCTTTTGGTATTGGCTGGTCCAGCATGAGGGGCAGCATGCTGAAACGACGCGAATGGTTTTGGCACTGCACGGGTTAAGAAGAAGGACAAGACACGGCAGGGTTGTTGTAAATGCGCCGATGAACGATACAAAAGCAACAGAAATGCTGTCGGTGGAAGCGGGGGTTTTTCGGCAGGGATGGGATGGTGCGGCAGCCATTGATAATGAACGACCTAGGCACCGAATTTTTTTAGACCGCTATCGGATCGACCGGGAGCCGGTTAGCTGCCGGGCATATAGCCGCTTTATTGCGGCGGGGGGATATCAAACGAGGCGGTGGTGGTCGCCGGAAGGATGGGCGTGGCTGACCCTGGTGGGGGTGTCGGCGCCGCTGTATTGGACGGGGGGTGAGGCTGATGGATCAGCCCCGGTGTGTGGGGTGAGCTGGTATGAGGCGGCGGCCTATGCGCGGTTTGTAGGGAAGCGGCTGCCAACAGAATCTGAGTGGGAAAAGGCGGCGGGCGCAACGGGAAATGCTGGGGCGGCCAACGGGTTTGGATCGGGCCGGGTGTGGGAGTGGACGGATAGCTGGTTTGAGGGCTATGCCGGGTTTGAGGCGTTTCCCTATGCGGGCTATTCGCAGGCCTACTTTGATGGTGAGCACCGGGTGCTGAAGGGCGGCAGCTGGGCAACGCCGCAGTGGGTGAGGCGAGTGAGTTTTCGCAATTGGTACCATCCCCATCGGCGGGAGGTGTTTGCGGGGTTTCGCTGCGCGGTTTGAGCGGTTTGAACCGGCTTTGCAGCCGGGCTGATTGGCGGCGTGATGTGAGTACACTTGTGTCGGCACCTTATGAGGGAGTGGGAACGGCCATGACACGTTCAACGGATGGGCGGCTGACGGTGACGGATTTGACGGGCGATCGCAGCGCAGCAGAAAGACTGGGTCAGGATGTGATTGACGGCCTGAGCGCAGCGCAGAAGGTGCTGCCGCCGAAGTACTTTTACGATGAGCGAGGCTCGCTGCTGTTTGAGACGATCTGCGAGCTGCCGGAGTACTATCCTACGCGGACTGAGACGGGGATACTGAAGGCGCATTCGGGGGCGATCGCAGCCCTGACCGGTACTTGTGAAATTGCGGAGCTGGGCAGCGGCAGCTCGACGAAGACGCGCTATTTGCTCGATGCCTATCGGGCTGCGGGACATCCGCTGCGCTACCTGCCGGTCGACGTGAGCGGCACGATGCTGAGGGCGACGGCCCAGCAACTGCTGGTGGCGTACCCAGCGCTGACGGTGCAGGCCCTGGTGGGAACCTATGAACCGGCACTGGCGGCCCTACCGCATAAGCAATTGGCGCGCCGCATGATTGCGTTTATCGGTAGCACGATGGGAAATTTGCAGCCGGAGGAGTGCGATCGCTTTTTGGCCCGCGTTCAGTCTGCGCTTGCGCCCGGTGATTACTTTTTGCTGGGGCTAGATCTGCAGAAGGAGACGGCTATTTTGGAGGCGGCCTACAACGATGCGCAGGGGGTGACGGCGGCGTTTAATCTGAACATGCTGCGTCACCTGAATGGGCGGTTTGAGGGGGATTTTGACCTGGCGGGGTTTTCCCATGTTGCCTACTACAACCTGCAGGCGAAGCAGATTGAGCTGTACTTGGAGAGTGTGCGATCGCAGCGGGTGCATTTGAAGGCGCTGGACCTGACGGTCGACTTTGGGGCGGGCGATCGCATCTTGAGCGAGATCTCTCGTAAGTTTGACGTGGACGAAATGACTCGGCTGCTGGGCGAGCATGGACTGGGTGTGGTTGAGACCTTCACTGACGAAAAGCGATGGTTTGGCCTGCTGCTATGTCAGCGACGCTAGGCGGAATTGAGGGGCTGCGGCAATGTGTCGTTAAGCTTTCGCAGGGCTGTCTGCATTTTTGGGGGAGCTATGGGCGCTGTCGGGAGGGTGTATGGGATTTTCGAGGTGGCTGTTTAGATGGTGGATGATGGTGTTGCATTGGCCAATCTTACGTAGAATCTGTTTAGAGATGGTGTTAGATGTGCGAGTGTGTTTGGTGATGGAGGTTGGCTGGTAGCTTGTATCCAACGCTAGCTATTCGCATCGCTTTTGTGTAGGCGATTACATAACAATGGGGAGCCCTTTTGATGGATAAGCCTGTCATTTTGACGATAGATGATGATCCGGCTGTGCTCCAGTCGATTTCGCGAGACCTACGGAAGCAGTATGGCGATAAATTTCGCATCGTGCGGGCTGATTCGGGGGCGAGTGCCTGGGAGGTCACAGAGCAGCTAAAGCTGCGGGGCAATACGGTGGCTTTATTCTTGGCCGATCAGCGGATGCCCGGAATGAGCGGGGTTGAATTTTTGGAGAAGGGCAGTGAGGCGTTCCCCACTGCGAAGCGGGCGCTGCTGACGGCCTATGCCGATACGGATGCGGCGATTTCGGCGATCAATGATGCCCGTTTGGACTATTACTTACTGAAGCCGTGGGATCCGCCGGAGGAGAAGCTGTATCCGGTTTTAGATGATCTGATTCAGGACTGGCAGGCAAGCTTTAAGCCTGCGTTTAAGGGGGTGAAGGTGATTAGCGATCGCTGGTCTGCAGCTTCCCACGACCTGCGCGATTTTCTTTCGCGGAACCAGATTCCCTATCGCTGGCTAGATATTGAAACGAGCGATGAGGCCCAGCAGCTGGTGGACTATGCCGATGAGAGCAAGGACAGTCACTGCTTACCTCTGGTAATTATGGGGGATGGTCAGAAGCTGGTGACGCCGACGGTGCAGGAGCTAGCGCAGCAGGTGGGTCTGCAGACGGAAGCGGCGAAGCCTTTCTACGATCTGTTGATTGTTGGCGGGGGACCGGCGGGGCTAGCGGCAGCGGTGTATGGCGCGTCGGAAGGGCTGCGGACGGTGCTGGTGGAGCGAGAAGCGCCGGGCGGACAGGCGGGCACTAGCTCGCGGATTGAAAATTACCTGGGTTTCCCGGTGGGGCTCAGTGGTGATGACTTAGCCCGGCGGGCGGTGACGCAGGCAAAGCGCTTTGGGGTGGAGATTTTGACGCCGCAGGCGGCGACTGGACTAAGGGTAGAAGATGATTACCGGATTGTGACGCTGGCTGACGGCAGTGAGATTAGCTGCCACGCGCTGATTTTGGCTTTGGGGGTTGCCTGGCGACGGCTGAAGGCGAAAGGCGTTGAGAAGTTCACCGGATCAGGCGTTTACTACGGAGCGGCGAAGACGGAAGCGCCTGCCTGCAAGGGGGAGGAAATCTATGTTGTGGGCGGCGCGAATTCGGCGGGTCAGGCGGCGATGTATTTTTCTCAATATGCGCGGAAGGTGAACATGCTGGTGCGGGGTGAATCGCTGGTGAAGAGCATGTCGCAGTATCTGATCGATCAGATCGATGGGACGGACAATATTGAGGTGATGCCGTTTCACTCGGTGGTGGAGGCGCAGGGGGAGGCGCGGCTGGAGAAAATTCTGGTGGAAGACTCTCAGTCTGGGGAGACGAAGACATTCCCGACGAACTATCTATTTATCTTCATTGGGGCGACGCCGAGTACGGAGTGGCTTGGAGAGACAGTGGAGCGAGATGAGCGGGGCTTTTTGTATACAGGGCCGGATATTGATGAGAAGCTGCCTTGGCTGCTGGAGCGCGATCGCTTTTTGCTGGAGACGAATGTGCCGGGCATTTTTGCCGTGGGCGACGTGCGACACAATTCTGTGAAGCGGGTGGCCTCGGGTGTGGGTGAAGGATCGATTTGTGTGCAGTTTGTACATCGCCATCTGGCAAATGTGTAGTAGCCACTATTTCATATGGACAGATTCATATGGACAGAAGATTAGAATACGAGCACTCTCAGCACAGGAGCCCCAACGTATGAGTACTGACCAAGCGTACTATCTGGCGCAGATTAACGTTGCTCGGATGAAAGCGCCAATCGACAGTCCAATCATGGCTGAATTTGCTGATGCCCTAGATGACATTAATGCGCTGGCAGAGAAGAGTCCGGGGTTTGTGTGGCGACTTAAAAGTGATACGGGAAATGCTACCGATATTCGTGTGTATGAAGATCCTAAAATACTGGTGAATATGTCTGTGTGGCGAAGTGCCCCTCAGCTCAAAGCCTATGTGTATGGGAGCTTGCACAATGATTTTTTTGTGCGTCGTCGGCAGTGGTTTGAGCGGTTCAAAGGTTCGCACTTCGGTATGTGGTGGGTTCGAGCTGGGCACTACCCGACAGGTTTAGAAGGCCGGCAAAAGCTGGAGCACCTAACGCAAAATGGAGAATCTCCCGAGTGTTTTACCTTTAAGCAGGTTTATCCTGCGCCTACTCCAAGTCGTGAAACGGTAGCTCAGTAAAGGTGAGGACAAATCCATGCTTTGTGTAGAGACGCTGTCGCAGATGAAGCCGTTTGATGTGCTGCCGGAGAGTCGGCTGCAGTGGATTTGCGATCGCGCAGAGCACATTCGCTTATCGGCGGGGGAGGTGCTGGTCAAAGAAGGCGATGTGTCGAAGGGCTTTTTTATTCAGCCGAACGGACGCATTACGGTTAGCAGGCTCAGTCATGGGGTCGATATGCCGGTGGGACGCCACGAAGCGGCTTCTTTTTTTGGTGAGATTCAGGCGCTGACAGAAGATAGGGTGCCGGTGACGCTGACGGCGGATATTGAGACGGATTTGTACTGCTTGAACTGTGTTGATTTTCTCGATTTGATCCACAGCTGCCGGGAGTTTGAAAAGGATATTTTTCGGACGGTGGGTAAGCGACTGCGCGGGCTGGAATCGTTTATTCAAAATCGGGAGAAGATGGCGGCGCTGGGGACGCTCTCGGCGGGACTGGCCCACGAGCTAAACAATCCGGCGGCGGCGCTAGTAAGAGTGCTGAAAGACGTGAAGCCAGCTATTTTAGAACTGCAGCGGATGAACCTCGTGTACGGACAGGCCCAGGTGGATGAGGCCCACACGGCGCAGTGGTTGACGCTGCGCGATCAGGGGTTTGAGGCGATTGAGCAGCCGGATAACGATCCATTGGCACAGGGCGATCGTGAAGATGCCCTGACAGACTGGCTGGAAGACTATGGCGTTGACAATGCTTGGGAACTGGCCGAGCCGTTGGCCAGTGGCCACGTCACGCCCGAAATGCTCTCTTCTCTGATGACGCGCTGGGAAGCGGAAAAGAGCGAACTACACGACATGGGTATTCGCTGGCTGGCCCTCTCTTTTGATGTGATGGGCATGATCAGAAATGGGCTAGACGGGGCCGAGCGCATTTCTGATTTGGTGGGATCAATGAAGAGCTATTCGTATATGGACCGGGCCGCGCAGCAGTGTGTAGATATTCATGAGGGCCTAGAAGATACGCTGCGGCTGTTTGCCTTTAAGCTGAAGCACGACATCACCGTCGTGAGAAAATACGACAAAGACCTGCCGAAGATTATGGCCTTTGGCAGCGAGCTAAATCAGGTCTGGACGAACCTAATTGACAATGCGATTGATGCGCTGGGTGAAGAGACCGCGCCGGATAAAACGCCGACGATTACTATTCGCAGCTGTAGCAAAAACAACAACTTGTACGTCGAGATTGAAGACAATGGACCGGGGATTTCTCCCGATGTACAGACCCGCATCCTAGAGCCCTTTTTTACAACAAAGCCCATGGGGAAAGGGTCGGGCCTGGGCCTCGATGTGGTGCGTCGGATCGTGCAGAACCGCCACGGCGGGAGCTTGCTGATCGATTCGGAGCCGGGCAAAACTTGTTTCTCTGTGTGCTTGCCGCTGGGTTAGCTCTCGTGTAGGGATAGAAGCGTAACTTTACTTCAGCAACACTATGGCAAGACCGCTAACCGAAGGCCCAATCAGACAACAGCTGATTAAACTGACGCTGCCGATGGTGGGGGGGATCTTTGCGATTGTTGCTTTTAACCTGGCAGATACTTACTACATCGGTCAGCTGGGGACGCAGCAGCTGGCGGCGATGAGCTTTACCTTTCCGGTGGTGATGACGCTGGGAAGCCTGGCGCTGGGGCTAGGGGTCGGAACGTCCTCGATTATTGCGCGGGCGATTGGGGAGGGCGATCGCAGCCGGGTGCAGCGCTTTACAACCAATAGCCTCACGCTGGGACTCGCGGCGGTCGCCCTGCTAGTCACGGTTGGACTGCTGACGATTGATCCGCTCTTTCGGGCATTGGGTGCGGGGCCTGAAGTACTGCCTTTTGTCCGGCAGTATATGCAGATCTGGTACTTCGGCATGGTGTTTTTGGTGGTGCCGATGATTGGCAATAGCGCTATTCGGGCGGCGGGGGATACGGGTACGCCAAGCCTGATTATGCTCTTTTCTGCTGGGTTTAATATCTTGCTTGATCCAGTGCTTATATTTGGCTTTGGAGCGATTCCGGCTTTGGGGCTAGTCGGTGCGGCCTGGGCGACGGTGATTGCCAGAGCGATGACCCTGGTGGCTTCGCTGCTGGTGCTGCAGTTTAAAGAACATATGCTGTCATCTCACTTGCCGGATTTGGAGGAGACCCTGTGGTGCTGGCGAGACATTTTGTATGTGGGTCTGCCAGCAGCAGGATCGAATATGATTACGCCGATCTCCATCGGGGTGATTACCAGCTTGCTGGCGGTGCATGGATCGCTGGTCGTTGCTGGCTTTGGAGTGGCTTCGCGGGTGGAATCTTTTGCGATGATTGCGCTGATGGCCCTAGCGGCGAGCATGGGCCCTTTTGTGGGGCAAAACTGGGGGGCAGGAAAGTTCGGGCGCGTGCGTCAGTCGCTGCAGCTGAGTGCGGTCTTTTGTATTGGGTGGGGCGCGCTGATGGCGGTGGTGCTAGCGCTGAGCGCGTCCTGGATTGCGCCGCTATTTAACCCGGACGATGAGGTGGTGGCAGTGGCGACGACTTATCTGTGGGTGGTGCCGGTTAGCTATGGATTGGCCGGGTTTATTCAGGTGGCAAGTTCGACGTTTAATGCGTTTGGTAAGCCGATTCCGGCGGTGATTATGACGGTGCTGCGGATGTTTGTTCTCTATATTCCGCTGGCCTATGCGGGCAGCCGGTGGCTAGGGCCGGTGGGAATCTTTTGGGCGGCGACGGTTTCGAATGTGCTGGTAGGGATTGGGGCCTATGTGTGGAGTCGGCGGACGGTGTCGGCGGGTAGGGTACCGGCGGAGGGCGTGGTTTGAGCGCGCGCGGACTGTAGGAGATGGCTGAGTACTGGGTGCTGTGTTGAAGAGAACTTGTGATTTTTAATCGTAGTTTAAGCTCGCTTTCGGTTTTTGTCGGTATACCGATGGAGAGAGGCTGTGGCGTGGGAGGATCAGTCAAATGGGAAATGGAAGGTATGCTCCTGGGTTGATATAAGCGGGAGGGGTGCCCGTAGGGCGAGGTGGGTTCGCCTCTCGTAATTCGCACCGTTTTGTCGAGTGCTGGTCCCTAGCTGGTCCCTAAGTAGATATTTCTTATGATTCCTGAAAAACAAAGGTTGCAAGAGAATCGCGATCGCACGGCTTATTGGACTCGGTGGGGGCCGTATGTGAGCGATCGCCAGTGGGGAACGGTGCGGGAGGACTACAGTGCGGATGGATCGGCCTGGTCGTACTTTAGCCACGAGGAGTCGTTGCACCGGGCTTACCGGTGGGGCGAAGACGGGATTGCAGGTATCTGTGACAACCATCAGCGGCTGTGCTTTGCCCTGGCGTTTTGGAATGGTCAGGACCCCATCATTAAGGAGAAGATGTTTGGCCTGTCGGGCAAGCAGGGCAACCACGGTGAGGATGTCAAGGAATACTATTTTTATCTGGACAATACGCCAACCCATGCCTACATGAAGTTCCTCTACAAGTATCCGCAAGCGGCGTATCCCTACAAGGCGCTAGTTGAGGAAAATCAGCGTAGGGGCTACGAGGACCCGGAGTATGAACTGTTGGATACGGGGATTTTTGAGAGCGATCGCTACTTCGATATCTTTGTCGAATACGCTAAGCACACCGACGAAGATATCTCGGTGAAGGTGACCGCATACAATCGGGGCGATGAAGAGAAGCCACTGCACCTACTGCCAACACTGTGGTTTCGCAATACCTGGTCTTGGGACACAGAAAGTGCAAAACCCAAGCTAAAAACCTACGCAAAAAAGGATGAATACAGCATTGTTGAAGCGCATCATGAGGGACTGGGAGAGCGGTGGCTGTATTGCCAGGGCAATCCGCAACGACTCTTTACTGAGAATGAAACCAACAGCCAGCACCTATATGGTGAGCCCAACGATTCACCCTACGTAAAGGATGGCATTAACAATTACGTTGTCCATGGCGATATGGCGGCGGTCAACCCAGAAGAGAGCGGGACAAAGTTTTCAGCTGCCTATGAGCTTTCTATTCCGCCGGGAGAGTCTCGCAGTGTTGTTTTGCGGCTGAGCGATTCGAGCGAGCTGCAGGACCCGTTTGGGGAGTCGTCAGCTCAAATATTTGAGCAGAGAAAGGGGGAAGCCGATGAATTTTACGGCAGCTTTGCGCCAGAAGGCATTTCTGATGATGAGCGCAATGTACAGCGTCAGGCCTTTGCAGGCATGCTGTGGACAAAGCAGTTTTACTACTACGTGATCAAAAACTGGCTGGAGGGCGATCCGACTCAGCCCGCTCCGCCAGAGGGGCGCGCGCAGGTAAGAAATGCGGACTGGACGCACCTATTTAATGACGACATTATCTCCATGCCAGATAAGTGGGAGTACCCCTGGTATGCCTCCTGGGATTTGGCTTTTCACCTGGTGCCTTTGGCGATTATCGACCCCGATTTTGCGAAGCTACAAATCTCTCGCATTACGCGGGAGTGGTACATGCATCCCAATGGTCAAATCCCGGCCTATGAGTGGGACTTTAACGATGTGACGCCGCCGGTTCAGGCCTGGGGCGCTTGGCGCATCTATCAGCTGGAGCAAAAGTACTGGGGCCGACAGGACAAGGACTTTTTGGAGAGGGTTTTTCAGAAGCTGTTGCTGAATTTTACCTGGTGGGTAAACCGGGAAGACGCTGAAGGCAAGAATGTCTTTCAAGGTGGCTTCTTGGGTATGGATAATATCGGTGTGTTTGACAGGTCTTCTCAGCTGCCGACGGGGGGCACTTTGGAGCAGGCAGATGCCACTTCTTGGATGGCGATGTACTGCCTGGGAATGCTGAGGATTGCGCTAGAGCTGGCGGTGGACCGTCCGCCCTACGAAGATACGGCGAGTAAGTTCTTTGAACACTTTTTGTACATTGCCGATGCGATGAACCGGGTGGGTGGTATGGCGCTCTGGGACGATGAGGATGGTTTCTTTTACGATTCGATCACCTATCCGAATGGGGACCGGCACCAGCTAAAGGTGCGATCGCTGGTCGGCTTAATCCCGCTACTGGCCGTCTTACCCCTAGATCAAGACACGCTCGATCAGCTGCCCGGCTTCAGTAAGCGGCTCAAATGGTTCATTAACAATCGCGCTGACCTGAAGAAGAATGTTGCCTGTATGGAAACTGAAGGCGTAGATGCCAAGCGGCTACTGGCTGTGTGCTACGCCACAACACGCTCAGACAACCAAAAGAACAAACTCCGCCGTCTGTTGGAATATATGCTGAGCGAAGATGAGTTCCTCGGTCCCCATGGCATTCGCTCTGTATCCAGGTTTCACGCGGCAAATCCCTTTATCTTCAAGGTCGAGGGGGAGGAGTACAGCGTGAAGTATCAGCCTGCTGAATCTACATCGGGTATGTTTGGCGGCAATTCTAACTGGCGGGGACCGGTTTGGTTTCCGATTAACTATTTGCTGATAGAAGCGCTGCAGACGTTTTATGGTTATTTGGGCGATCGCTTCAAAATAGAGTTTCCGATGGGTTCTGGTGAGGAGAAAACCCTTCAGGAGGTTTCTGTACTCATTGCCGAACGCATGACCACGACCTTTTTAAGGGATGGGTCCGGGCAGCGTCCGGTGTTTGGCGGCCTCAAAAAGTTCCAGAATGATCCGCATTGGAAAGACTATATTTTGTTCTATGAATACTTTAATGGCGACGATGGTGCAGGCCTAGGCGCGTCCCATCAGACCGGGTGGACAGGTCTGGTCGCCTATATGATTCAGCAGTGCGTGGAAGATAACTGCGAAGCGGGCGACTGGTAAAGTCTGGCTAGGCGAGTGCTCGAGATGGATTATTCAACCATGGATAGATATGTTTTATTTATTTTCTTGAGAAAATAGGATAAATAGCCGATTGAGATGTCGTACCGACGCATGTGTTCAAATGTGTCGTTGCTACAGCTTGCGGCTACAGCTCTCACCTAAATACCAACACTTATAAAAAGCATGAACAGGTCTTCATCTCAGGCGCGCAGCGCTGCTTGCAATCTATGTGGCACCACGCTGCTGCAACATATCCGCAAAGAAGGCTTACGCTGGTACTGCCCTCACTGCCGCCAAGACACCTTTAGCTCAGTTTTGCCAAGGCACGTACGGGCAAAGCATCGGGCAAAGCATCGACGGGCAGTTTCTAAGCTCATCCCGCTGCGAGCAGCCAAAGAGAAAAAGCCCGCTTAGCCCCCTTGCGATGATTTGGGCAGCAGCCTCCGCAGCAGCCTGCTATGTAGTGATATGTAGTGATAGGTGTCGCTACCAGGCTGAGAATATCTGTGATGCGTTAAATCTGTTCCCACATGATTTTGAGCCCATCGGGTAAAAACCCAGATATTTCTTGAACCCGCTCTGGTGGCAGCTCATCTCTTACGGTTGAAAAGACTGCAATAACGGCAGACTCTGGGGAGACGTCTTTGGGCAGGCCCCCTTCCTGGCGAATGCGACGCAAGAAGGTTTCAGTATCGACGTTGAGCGGCGGACGAAGCTTGGAGAGGGCGGCGACGATGGGGTTGTCGTCTTTCCACAGCTGAGCAATTTTTTCATCGTCGAAAGAGGCGGCAGTACGCTCTGCGGCATCGGTGCTCATGAGGTCGCGCAGCGATCGCAGCACAACGATAGTGATATCTCTGGCGTCATAGATGTCTGGAATACTGGACTTCTTCATAACTTTCTCTAAAAAAGCCTGTTCAGCAGGCGTTATTTTTTTTGCAGCCATTGGCTATCTCTAGTTTCTATAACAGCGCTAGTATCATATCGCTGTTGTTCTGAGCGCAATAATAATATTCTTTGCTTGGCTGCCTAGATAAGATGCTTCGATGGGACGCTTCAATTCAGCGCGATTGCTCGCTGGAATTCAGCATAGGACGATGCCTGTTCTTTGAATCCACGTACGTCTCGAAAGGCTGATGCGCTTCGAATATCAACGCTTTTAATGACACTGAAGCTACCTTCTGTTTCTAATACGACAGCGTCTATGTTTTCAAGGCTGTCGTTGCCGCTGAGTCGAATGGCGGCTAGAACTTCTCCTTTAGCAACCCGCTCCGATTTGAGCGCACTTTCTATGAATTTACCTTTGAAAAGCAGCAGGGTTGGCTCCGATTTTATGAGAGCTTGAACGGCGCTCGTATGGACAGAAACCCAGGTGATGAGAAACTGCAGCCCAACGAGCAATCCCACACTCACCACGCTCTGCAGGAAAGAAGTGCTTTTGGACAGGGTGGCGCTAGCGAGTATCGAACCTAGCGCAATCGTGACGATGAAGTCGAAAGAGTTCCATTTCGAAAGGGTTCTTTTGCCGGATACCCGTAGCCAAACAATCATGCCAAAGTACGCCAGCGTCCCTACGATGAGCGTGTGCAATATGCCTGACCTGCTGCCAATAATTGCCTGATAAATTGAGAAGTCCATCGTCGGTAACAGATAATGACTGGTGTGCACAAGCGTATGGGGTGTGGCGGGATGTTGTCTAGTGCACCAGGGTAGAAGGTGTAGAAAAGGGGAGGTTGACTTGATGGATGTTTTGTTGACCGATGCCTTTGGCGGTATGTTGCGTCTCTAGAGTGAGCCATTGTGTGGATGGGTGTGTGTAGCTTAAAAAGATATTTGGTACAACGGTATGTCTCAATCTGGCTCTATAGATGTGATGCCTCGTGGTCAGCGCGCTGCCTCACACAGCGTGGCTGTCGCAGAGCAAATCGCTCAGCAGGTGCTCGGCTATGAATCGCTCCGGCCTGCGCAGCGTGAGGTGCTCTCTGTGCTGCTGGAGGGGCAGGATGTACTGGCTGTGATGCCGACCGGTTCGGGAAAGTCGGCGATTTATCAGATTGCGGCGCTGCGGATACCGGGGATAACGGTGGTGATTTCCCCGCTGATTGCCCTGCAGCAGGATCAGGTAGATGCGATTGAGCAGCAAAAGACGGTAAGGGCAAAAGTTCTCAATTCGACGCTGGGTAAGGCGGAACGAGAAGCGGTCTTTGCCGAGCTAGAGAATGGCGATCTGTCGTTTATTTTTTTGGCCCCAGAACAGCTTAGCAATGAGGAGACGATGCAGCGACTGATGGATGCATCGCCTGCTTTGTTTGTTGTAGATGAGGCCCACTGTGTGAGCGAGTGGGGACACGATTTTCGTCCGGATTATCTGCAGCTGGGGAGTGCCATTGAGCGATTGAACCATCCAACGGTGCTGGCGCTAACAGCGACGGCTTCTCCTTTTGTCCGGCGAGAAATCGTCGAACGATTGGCGATGGATGACCCGGCTGAATTTGTGAAGGGGTTTGACCGGCCAAATATCTATCTGGGCGTGCAGGTGTGTCACAGTGAGGCGGAGAAGCTGTCGCACTTGCTGCGGGCGATCGCATCGGCAAAGTTTCCAGGGATTGTGTACGCGGCAACAAGGCGGGCAACGGAGGAAATCGCGATCGCACTGAAAGAGGCCCTATCAGGGCATGGTCAAGGCTTTAGGGTGAGGGCCTATCATGCAGGGCTCGGCGCTAGCGATCGCACGACCATTCAGCAGCAGTTTATGGACGATGAGATAGATATAATTGTAGCGACGAGCGCGTTTGGCATGGGGATTGATAAGGCCAATGTGCGATTTGTTTTTCACTACCATATTCCGGGTTCACTCGATGCTTACTACCAGGAGATTGGGCGGGCTGCTAGAGACGGCGAAAGTGCGATCGCGACTTTGTTTTATTATCCAGAAGATATGAAGCTTCAGCGCTTTTTTTCTAGCAGTGCCAAGGTCGATGAAGAGACGCTTTCTTCGCTCTCTGAACTGTTGGACGCTACAGAGGCACCGCCGACAGAAGATGATTTGAAGTCTCATTTTGAACTGTCTAGTGGTAAGCTCTCAAGTGCTTTAGAAGCTTTGGAAAAGGCAGGCTTCATTGAGCGTAACCTGCATGGAGAAATTGTTACTGTAGAAGCGGATGCCGACGTGGAGAGTGTGGTGACTCAGGCATTGACTCAGCAGTCGCGGCGCAAGCAATTTGAACAGTCTCGTTTGCAAATGATGCGTCGCTACGCGGAGACAGAAAGCTGTCGGCGAAAGCATGTTTTGAGCTACTTTGGTGAGTCATTTGAGGGAGACTGCGGTCACTGTGACAGCTGTGGCCGGGCTGACAATGATAGCGAAGAGGCTACCGATAGCAGCGGTGCAAATGCATCGAGACCTTTTCCCCTCGGTAGCGAGATTATTCATACGAACTTTGGCATCGGTCAGGTGCTTGACTATGAGGATGATACGGTGACGGTGTTGTTTGCAACGGTAGGATATAAGAAATTTGTCACTAAGATGATTGTCAACAGCGTGCGGTGTTTATAAGGGCAGCAGTATCGAGACCTACGGCTTTGATCGAATCTTTGTGTCTGATAAAATCTTCACTACTAAGTGATCTGTTGGGTGCTCTAGGGCCGTAATTAACCTATGAATTTTAGCGATCAAGCTAGCTGCCTCGAACAGTTAAGGACGCAGTATCTCGACTTGGTCAATCGGCAGCTCCCTGAAAGAGCAACGCAAGTGATAATGCCTGTCCGCTTTAATCACTGTTTCGCTCGAATTGTATTAGATAATCTGTTTCAGGGATGCTGGTATGACTATCTTTCGCGTAAGCAGCCAGCTTACAAGCAGCTAGATATGGGTCAGCTTGAGCAGGCGATTGCGATCGCAAGTAAAATGCTGCAATCGCCGCGCTGTGTTTTTGAGCTGAATGAGAAGAGCCTAAGATGGCGGGGTAAGCTTTCTCCCTAGCAGTTGTTTTCCCTGGAAATTTATACCTTTTGGCTGGACTGCTCTCAATGGAGGCTGTGCTGTATTGTCAGGCTTCTTCACCACCCTATCGTGGAGCAGTTTGCCGGTGGCATGGAGTCTCATACTTGGTGGCCGACCAAAAAGTTACAGAAAAAGGGACACCAGGTGACGCTTCTTGCTCTACTGGGTAGATACCAGGCTGAGGGCAAGCGCTTCGGCTACTTTGATGCCGTCTACGGCTGCTGAGAGAATGCCGCCTGCGTAGCCTGCGCCTTCTCCGGCGGGGTAGAGCCCTTTTGTATTTAGGCTCTGAAACTGTTCATTTCGCTTAATTCGAATAGGTGAGGAGGTGCGGGTCTCTACGCCAGTGAGGACGGCATCGGCCATGGCAAATCCTTTTATCTTTTTGTCGAAGGCGGGAATGGCTTCGCGGATAGCAGCGATCGCATACTCAGGCAAACTCTCTGATAAATCGCACAGATGCACACCGGGCCGATAAGTCGGCTTCACCCGGCCAAATTCTGTTGAAGGCGTGCCTGCCAAAAAGTCTCCTACGAGCTGCCCAGGGGCTTCGTAGGTGCTGCCGCCAAGCTGAAAAGCACGACTTTCTAGCTGCCGCTGTAAGGCAATACCGGCCAGGGGACCGCTGGGATAGTCTGTTTCTGGGGTGATGCCGACGACGATGCCACTGTTGGCATTTTTGCCGCTGCGTTCGTATTGGCTCATGCCATTGGTGACGACCCGCCCCGATTCGGAGGTAGCTGCGACGACTTGGCCGCCGGGGCACATGCAGAAGCTGTACACTGTGCGTCCGTTGGCGCAGTGGTGAACGAGCTTGTAGTCGGCAGCGCCGAGGATGGGATGCCCGGCATTGTCTCCATAGCGGCACTGGTCGATGAGGGGTTGGGGATGCTCTATGCGGAAGCCGACTGAAAATGGTTTGGGCTCTATGTAGATGCCTTGCTGGTGCAGCATTTCAAAGGTGTCGCGAGCGCTGTGGCCGACGGCTAGCACGATGTGATTGCTGGCTACAAATTCTCCTGTCTCTAGGGTGACGCCTTTAACCTGCTGGCTCTCTCCTTGGGTTTCTATTTCTATCCGGTCTACTCGGTTTTGAAAGCGAATCTCTCCACCGAGGGCGATGATTTTGTTGCGGATATTTTCAACAATTTTGACCAGCCGGTAGGTGCCGATGTGGGGTTTGCTGATGTAGAGAATTTCGGGTACTGCGCCTGCGGCTACTAGCTCATGGAGCACTTTGCGGCCATGGTGATCATTGTCTTTGATGCGGCTGTAGAGCTTGCCGTCTGAAAAGGTGCCTGCGCCGCCTTCTCCGAACTGTGCATTGGACTCGGGTTTGAATTTTCGCTTGCTCCAGAAGCCAAATGTATCTTGCGATCGCTCATGAACGGCTTTGCCTCGCTCTAGCACAATCGGCCGAAAGCCCATCTGGGCCAACAGCAGCGCTGCAAACATGCCGCAGGGACCGACGCCAATCACAATGGGACGCGTGCTCAGCGTTGCAGGCGCTTTGGCAACGTATCGATAGTCCATGTTTGGCGTCGGTGAAACGCGGCCCCCTTTTTTGAACTGCCTGAGCAGCTGCTTTTGTTTTGGGGTTTCGATATCGAGCGCGTAAACCAGTGAGATGGCGGTTTTTTTGCGGGCATCGTAGCTACGCTTGAAGACTGAATAGCTGGTTAACTCCGCTGCAGAGATTTTCAGCTTTTTGAGAATTGCTGCCTTGAGATCTGCTTCGGTATGGTCTAGCGGCAATTTGAGTTCTTTGAGACGTAGCATGGTGATGTGCGGGCGCTGATGGATGGATGCTAACAAATTTGTTGTAGCAGGCGGGTCGTAACAGGCGGTTTGAAGATTATTTGCCGATGCAAAAGCGGTTAAATATTTCGTCGAGCATGGATTCTGTCATTTCTTCGCCGGTGACCTCTGCGAGGGCATGAATGGCAGCGCGTAGGTCGATGGTCCAAAAGTCGAGAGGGAGCTGATTAGAGATTGTTGTTTGGACTTCTTTGAGGGCCGTTTCGGCGCGCAGAAGCGCTGCGGCCTGGCGCTGGTTGATGGCGATGTCGGTGTTGGCGGCGGTAAGGTTTCCGGCTTGGGCGATGGTGAGAATGGCGGTTTCGAGGTCGTCGATGCCTTGGTTTTGGGCGGCAGCGGTGTGAACGTGGAGGGCATCTAAGGGGAGCTCCGGCGGGGCTTTTACTAGGTCGACTTTATTGACAACAATAATATGAGGTCGATGCTTGATCTGTTGGTAGAGGGCGTCTTCGGTGGGGGTCCAGCCTTGGGTGGCGTCAATGGTCAGGAGGATGAGGTCGGCGGACTGGGCGGCAGAGCGCGATCGCTCAATGCCGATTTTTTCGACTTCGTTCGTTGAGTCGCGGATGCCTGCGGTGTCGAGGACCTGAATGGGAATGCCGCTGACGATCAGCTGGGATTCGACGACGTCGCGGGTGGTGCCGGGCAGGTTGGTGACGATGGCGCGATCGCTCTGGCTCCAAGCGTTGAGCAGGCTGGACTTGCCGACGTTGGGCTGGCCGATGATGGCAATTTTTATCCCGGCGCGGAGGAGTTCACCCTGGTGGGCTGTGGCGATGATTTGGGTGATCTGGGTGAGGATGTTTTGCAAATCTGCGGTGATGGTGGCTTCGTTGAGGGGGGGGAGGTCATCGGCGAAGTCAACGCGGGCTTCGATTTCGGCGAGCACGTCTAGGCACTGGCTGCGCAGCTGGCGGATAAGGGCTGCGAGCTTGCCGCGAATGCCCATGAGCGCATTTTGGGCGGCTTGGGGTGACTGGGCTCCCACGAGGTCGGCAATGCCTTCGGCCTGGGTGAGGTCGAGCCTACCATTGAGAAAGGCTCGCAGGGTGAATTCGCCGGGCTGGGCGAGCCGAGCGCCTTGCTGAATACAGAGCTGGAGCACCTGCTGGACGGCCATAATGCCACCGTGGCAGTGAAATTCGACGACGTCTTCGCGGGTGTAGGAGCGGGGAGACTTCATTAGGAGCAGCAGGGCTTCGTCGACGGGCGTAGGGCTCTCTGGGGCCTGCACGTAGCCGTAGAGGATGCGGTGGCTTTCCCAAGGTTGGCTGCCGGGGGCCTGAAAGAGCTGCTGGGCAATGGCGATCGCCCCAATGCCAGACAGGCGCACGATACCCACACTGCCCTGCTGGGGAACGATGGCAGTGGCGATCGCGGCGATGGTTTCGGATTGTTGAATGACCTGGGTCAACGTTTTACCTGAACTTTTGATGGTGAGGGAATCCCTGTGAATCACTTTGAATCCCTATGTGAATCCCTATGTGATATTGTCGCAAACTCTGCTGATGGGGGCTCTATGCCCGAAGAGGGTGCTATAGAATGTGACCAATAGAACATACCTGATGGACAGATCTCCGGTTGGCTGCCTGCCAAATGGCAGTACGGAGTGTAACACTTGAAAGGAAAGCTTGTTCGGATGGTCGTAACGACTGAGGAAGGACTAACTATGCGAGCATCAGCACTATGTTGACCCCGAGTTCAAAATCGAAGGTGGCCCGTAAATCAGTCGGCGGCAGTCGGCCCTTGCCTAGCAAGGAGATAACGGCTGCAAAGGCAGACGGTAAGCCAACGTCCTATGCCTTGATGGAGCGGCCGACTTCGCTGCCTGGGTCAGACAGTGGTCAACAGCATGGTCAACGAAAGCGATTTAAAAACGGGATGGTAAAACTTGTGGACTCCCGTTATTGGCAGCGGTTGCTGCGCTACTTTTACCTACGGTTTTTAAGGATGCAGGGTAGCCCTGAGGCGATTGCTCGGGGGGTGGCAGCAGGGGTTTTTGCTGGGTCTTTTCCGCTGTTGGGATTTCAAACCATTATTGGCGTTGCGATCGCTGCGACGGTCCGAGGCAACAAGGTGATGGCTGCAGTCAGCACCTGGATTAGCAATCCATTTACTTACCTACCGATTTTTGCCCTGAACTTTCAGGTGGGGCGCCTGCTGATGGGCCTGCCGAACACGACGGTTATTCCAGCGTCTCCAGCGGGGCTCAATGAATGGATGAGTCTGGGTATGACGGTGACCTCTGCGCTGATGCTGGGGTCTTTGGTGGTCGGGGCTGTGCTTAGCGTTTTTGGCTATTATGTCGGCTTGATGTTGGCCCGCCGTGTGAGAGCAGCGAAACACCGATAGGCCGTTACCAAAACTGAACGCTCGGCGTTTTTTAGCCCGTGCCTGGCTAGGCTATCAGAGTTGTTCTAGACCCGTGTGGGGTAGGAAATGATATGTCTAAGCCGACTTTTCATTGCGCGCTTTTGCTGGCAGCTGTCGTGCTCACGCCGCTGACGGCCTTTGCCTTTTGGCCCCAGTCGGTAGGCGCTCAGTCTGTTATGAAGCAGTCTTCTGCGCCGGTGTATCAGCAGCGGGAGCGGGTGCTGACTGTAACGGGGGTGGGTATTGAGTCGATTCCGACGACGCTAACTCAGGTGACTCTGGGCGTGGTGGTGGAAGCGGCAACGGCTGAAGAAGCACAGCAGCAGGCGGCACAGCGCCAGACGGCGGTGGTTGAATGGCTGCGATCGCAATCGGTAGAAAAGCTAGAAACCACCGGTATTTCTCTGAGCCCCCGCTATGACTATCGCAATGACCGCCAGGTGCTGAGGGGCTACGAGGCAAGCAACACGGTTCGCTTTCGGGCCGAGACGGAGAGCGCCGGAGAAATTATCGATGGGGCCGTTAGGGAAGGGGCCACCCGGATTAATGGCATCAGCTTTGTTGCTGATGATGCGGCTATAGAAGCGGCCCGTCAGCGAGCGCTGACCGCCGCGGTTGAAGATGCTCAGCTGCAGTCAGATACGGTGTTGGGCGCGCTGGGGCTTTCAAGCCAAGAGGTGATCAATATTACGATTGGGTCTGTCAGTGCGCCGCCGCCTTCACCCGTTGCCGCTCGGGCAGTTGCCGAAGATGCTCAGTTTGCGAGTACGCCGATTGTGGGGCAGTCGCAGGAGATCAACGCGCGGGTGACGCTGGATATCCGCTACTAGTCGCCCGGAGTATACCGGGAGTGCACCGGGAGTACATCGGTCGGGAGTACATCGGTGCTGGTCGGCGCTATGGTTTGAGGATTGGCAGCCGCTAATTTGGATTTGCATCGAGGCGGCGGGTGCACTCTGGGTAAAATGATTACCAGCAACGGAAGAGGTTTATGCTGGGTCGCACGCTGAATGGACGCTACAAGCTGACGCGGATTCTGGGTGCAGGTGGATTTGGCCAGACCTATTTGGCGACAGACCTTTTGGCGACTGATCTCTCGGCGGCACATCTCTCGGCGGCGGATCTCTCGGCGGCGGATCTCTCGGTGACTGATCTCTCGGCGGCAGATCTTTCGGCAACGGGGCTACAGGCAGAAAAGTGTGAAGGCGAACGTCAGCTGCCTGCCGTCCGAAGCGACCGTGAAGAGCTGTGTGTGGTGAAGCAGCTAAGGCCAGCTAGCCAAGACAAAAACTTTCTGCAGGTTGCCCGGCGCCTATTTGACACCGAATCTAAGACGCTGAAGGACCTAGGCCATCACCCGCAGATTCCCAATTCAATAGATTTTTTTGAAGAGGGCAATGAATTTTACCTAGTTCAAGAATACATAGAAGGTCAATCTCTAGAAGAGGAGATCAAGCAGGTCGGTCAGTTTTCAGAGGTGCGGGCGATCGCGCTGCTGGAGGCTGTCTTGCCTATTTTGGGATTTATTCATGACAACCACGTCATTCACCGCGACCTGAAGCCCGACAACTTGATTCGCCGCCAAGACACTAAAGAGATTGTGCTGATCGACTTTGGCGCGGTGAAGGAGCTGCGGACCCACTTGGTGACCGGGGAGCGGACGGGGTTGACCATCGGCATCGGAACGCAGGGCTACACGCCGAGCGAGCAGCTCTCTGGCAAACCTCGCTACAGCAGCGATATCTATGCGCTAGGAATGACGGTGATCCATGCGCTGACGGGCCGACTGCCTGCGGACCTGCCGGAAGCGATGGGTAGCTTAGAGCCGCAGTGGCAGGACTATGCGGATGTGAGCCCCGGACTGAAGATTTTGCTCGGGAAGATGACGCGCCACTATATCCACCAGCGCTACCAGCGGGTGGAAGAGGTGCTGCACGATCTGTCGCGGCTGGATGAACTGCCCGTAGAGGCGGCTCAGGTGCCGACGACGGTGGAGACTTCTATGCCACAAGGGCTTCTGGCCAGTGAAGCGCAGACAACGATTGTCCGCTGGCGGATGGGTCGACGAGCAAAGCGGCTAACGGTGGCGATTTCTACGCTGCTGACGAGCGCGTTTATTTTGGGGTTGCGGCAGGTGGGTGCGTTTGTCCCGGCTGAGCTGGCGGTGTGGGACCGGCTGGTGAGTGCGCAGGCGGATGCTGGGCCAGATCCTCGGCTGTTGATTGTGGAGATTGCCGAGGCAGATTTGCGCGCTACCGGGAACTTTACGCCTTCTGATGCGGATTTGGCGCAGGTAATTGACAATTTGCAGGCGCATCAGCCCGCGCGGATTGCTGTTGATTTGTTGCGTAATGTGCCGGAAGGCGCGGGGCAAGTGGCCCTGCAGGCGAGCTTAAAGGATCCCAATGTGGTGGGGATTACGAAGCTGAGCGATCCAGAAAGTGACAATATGATTCCGCCGCCGCCGGGGATGGTGATGGAGCAGCTGAGCTTTAGCAACCTGGTGGTGGATGCGGACTTTCGGGTGAGGCGATCGCTGATGGTCGATTTTTTTGATGAGGCGCTGTTGGTAGACGCTCTGGGTGAGCGACTGGTAGGCACCGAGGCAGATTTTGAACCGCAGGAGCGGCCGATTTTTTCATTGGGGACTGAGGTGGCGCTGGGCTACATCGAACAGTACCTAGGTGTGGGGCCAGAAGAGGGCGATATCCTGCAGCTAGGTGAGGTTCGCTTCGAGCCCATCAACCGTTCTTTTGGTGGCTATCAGCACGCGGACGATAGCGGCTACCAGATTTTTATGCGATACCGCTCTCAAGGCAATGTGGCAGACCGTTTGAGCTTTTCGGATGTACTGAACAACAACTTTGACCCTGAGCAGGTGAAGGACAAAATTGTGCTGATCGGTTCTATGGCGGAGAACAGCCGCGATGTGTTTTTAACGCCGTACAACACAGCTGGTAATTTTCAACTGATGCATGGGGTAGAGGTACACGCCCAGGCGGCCAGTCAGATTCTTTCTGTGGTGATCGATGGGGAGCCGCTACCGTGGGCCTGGCCGGATGGGCTGGAGATTGCTTGGATTGTGGCCCTGACGGGAATCGGTAGCGGCCTTATGGTGCTGACTCAGAAGGGACCGGTGCTGATTTTGTTTGGGGTGAGCGGCCTAACGCTGACGTTTTTGGTCGGTATGGCGAGCTTTCACGCTGGAGGTTGGGTGCCGGTCGCTGCGCCGATGAGTGCTTTTTTCTTCTCGGCGGCTGGTGCGCGGATCAGTAAGAGCTATCAGCGGCGGCACTGGGAAGCGAAGCAGTCTACCCTGCTGGACAGCGAATGACGACGTAAGTGTAAGAAAGCTGTTGAGTGATTTTGTTTTCGGGTTGTTGTTGAATCGCTGAAAGGATGGGATAAGTTCCTGTGGGTAGTGCCTACTCTACTCGTTTGTGGCTAACTTATGAGGAAACGCTTCGGCAAATGAGGTTAGTTTTATTACCTTGGGTTTCTTGAAAGGCCGAGTCGTTGTGATTGCTCACACAGAAAATTAAAATGACGTTCGAGTTATCTCAATGCGAGCAGGAACAAAGTATGAGCAGGTTATCTTCTTCGAAAATCTCTGAAACGGATTGGCACCGTATTGATGCAATGGAAGATAAAGATATTGATTTGTCTGATATTCCAGAAGTTACTGAGGCTCAATTACAGCGGGCTAGACTACGTGTAGGTGGGCAAACTGTTTCGCGAGGGAAGCAGCGAGTGAATATGTTTCTAGATAAGTTTGTTGTGGAGTACTTTAAAGCACAAGCAGGCGATCGCGGCTATCAAACGCTCATCAACTCAGCCCTGGTAGAATATATCCAAAATCACGATCTAAAAGAGGACCTGCGTCAACTTCTTCGAGAAGAGCTATCTCGCGTTAAAAATGTTTTATAAATAGTCGGCGTCAGCACTAAATACGTGCCCTCACTTCAGCTCTTCTTTTAAAAGTTGAAGAGGGTGCGGATGCGGCAAGACGTGGAGATATTGCTGAGGCGAAGGATGGCATAGCCCAATTCATGTGCAAAGGTTAGTAATCGCAGTGATATTTTTGTCGCCATGACCTTTTGCGATCGCCTGCCGGTATTGGTCGCAGGCAGCTGATGCAATGGGCATTTGACTCTCAGCGGTTGGGTGGGCCGCAAGGGCGTAGCGAAAGTCTTTTTCAACCAAGTGGATGGGGAACATGGGGGCGTGTTTGTTGGTAGCGATGAGTGTACCTGCGCCTTTCATCGCTGCACTGGTAACCGGTATTTCACTAAGGTACGCCACGGCATCTGTGGGAGAAATGCCGTGCGAACTGAGCAGGGATAGGGTTTCTGCTAGTGCGGCGACTTGAATGCCAAAAAGGCTGTTGATGGCTAGCTTCATGGCCATGGCTTGGGCGGCACTGCCGATGTGGTGAATTGCGCTTGCTGAGGTAGACAGTACGGCATTTGCTTTGACGAGAATTTCGGTCCTGCCGCCTACAAGGCAGATAAGCTTTTGAGCTTCTGCTTGAGGTCGAGAGCCGACAACAGGCGCGGCTAGGAAGGCGGCGTTGTGGCCTTCTATAGCCTGACGGAGTACCTGAGTCCAGCCAATGGTGAGGGTGCTCGCTTCGATGGCGATAGATGTGGCGCTCAATCCGTGAACTGCGCCGGTATTTGGGGAGAGCCAAACTGCCTTTGAGGCGTCGTCGTCGGTGACCATGTTAATGACGATGTCGGCTTGTTCGGCGGCTTTTTTTGGGGTCTTGGCGACGGTTGCGCCTTGTTTTGCCAAGGGAGTGGTGGGTTCTGGTGAGCGGTTCCACACGATGACGGGAAATCCGGCGGTAAGGAGATTGGTCGCGATGCGGGAGCCCATTGCGCCGAGGCCGAGAATGGCAACTGATGGATTGTTCATAGCTGTGTGGTGGAAGCTGGTTTGCTTGACAGCTTTACTCTAATTGCTGCATCTTTGCTCGTAAATATTAGAATTTGAATGACTCTCGTGCGATTTGTGCACGAAATGAGGCTGACTTTGGCTATGGATGTTTCGGCGTTGGGGCTATTTGTGGCGGTGGTGCGGCAGGGAAGTTTTGCTGCGGTGGCGCGCGATCGCAACGTGGATCCCTCTTCTGTGTCGCGGGCGATCGCTGCGCTCGAAGCAGAGCTAGGCGTGCGATTGTTCCAAAGGACGACTCGGCGGCTTGCTCTGACGGAGGCAGGGACGACTTATTTTCAGCGGATTGAACCGCTGGTGGAGGCGGTTCAGCAGGCGGGGGTAGCTGCGACGGATATGTGCGGGCAGCCGAAGGGGACGCTGCGGGTGACGGCATCTGTTTCTTTTGGGCTGACGTGCATCGTGCCGCTGTTGCCAAGGTTTGAGGTGGACTATCCTGAGCTGACGGTGGAGCTATTGCTAACGGATGCGGTGGTGGATTTGCTAGCTGAGCGGATTGATGTAGCGGTGCGGCTAGGTGTGATGGCAGATTCGGCACTGATGGCACAGCGATTGATGTCGGTAGTGTACCGGGTGTGTGCGAGTCCTGCGTATTTGGAGCGGTATGGGTATCCGGCGGTTCCGGCGGAGATAGAACAGCATGAGTGTCTGTTGTTTCCACTGGCGGGGTTTCGGTCTCGGTGGATTTTTCGAGATGGGATGGGAGAGTTGTGTGAGGTGACGGTGCGGGGGCGGACGGTGATTTCGAATGCGATCGCACTGCAGCAGTGTGCGATTTCTGGGATGGGGATTGCTTTGCTGCCGGGTTGGCTGGTGGATGGAGATATTGAAGCGGGAAGGCTGCTCGATGTTTTTCCGATGTATGGAGTAACGGCGACAGATTTTAATACTGCCGCTTGGCTGGTGTATCCGTCGAAGGCGTATGTGCCTTTGAAGGTGAGGGCTTTTATAGAATTTTTGAGAACGGCACGTAGCTAAAATAAGGCTATGTCTGGCAGTCTTAATGCCATATCTGTAACCCAAAACTCGATAAACTAGTCGCAAAGACTTGCAAAGACGTCTAAGCTTTCTCTGTTCCTCAGACAAACTGGCGATAGCTGTGTAAATAGAGTTCCAGATTTGATAGTGCTGCGGGAGACGAATTTTGAACTGATGGCGGAGCTAGGAAAAAGTGTTGTTCTTTCTCTCTGGAGACATTTTTTAATACTGCTTATGGCTTCTATTTAGGTTAGGATCGAGCATAGTCCCTTTTTGGAGTTGGCCCTATGCCAGATAAGGTGGTAAAGACAGAGGAAGAGTGGAAGGCGCAGCTGAGCCCTGAGGCTTATCAGGTGACGCGGAAGGCGGGTACGGAGCGCGCATTCACTAGCCCTTTGAACAATAATAAAACGGAGGGGGTTTACAAGTGTGTGTGCTGTGGCTCTGAGCTGTTTACCTCAAAAACGAAGTTCGATTCGGGGACCGGGTGGCCTAGCTTTTATGCGCCGAGTAAGCCTGAAAATATTCAGAATAAAAAGGACTTTAGTCACTTTATGATCCGCACAGAAACGGTCTGTGCGGTGTGTGATGCCCACCTGGGTCACGTCTTTAACGACGGGCCGAGGCCGACGGGTAAGCGCTACTGCATGAATGGGGTGGCGCTGTCTTTTGAATCTGCTGATGTCGATGGGGACGGGCAGATTAAGGGGGCGAGTCCGGCTGAGGCGGCAGGCTAGGTCGCTGGTTACTGACGACAGCTTTTATGAGACTGCATACTCAAGTTCAGGGGCCGAGCGACGGCTTTTCGGTGCTGTGCCTGCATGGGCATCCGGGGAGTGGTGCGGCGATGGGCGTATTTACATCGTCGCTCAATGGGCTGGGGCTGCGGACCTACGCGCCAGATTTGCGTGGGTACGGGCGGAGCCGCACAAGGCATCCGTTTGATATGCAGCTTCATCTGGATGATTTGGACGAGCTGCTGGCTTTTTATGGCATAGAGCAGTGTCTGGTGTTGGGCTGGTCTTTGGGGGGCATTTTGGCGATGGAGTTGGCGCTGCGTCGGCCTGCTGTGGTGCGGGGGCTGGTGCTGGTAGGGACGGCGGCGCGGCCACGTGGGTCTCATCCACCGGTTTCGCTGCTGGATAATGTGCTGACGGGAATTGCTGGGGTGGTGAACTGGGTGCTGCCGGGGTGGAAGGGTGCGATCGCGCTAGGGCAGCGTTCTTTATTTCGCTATTTGATCTGTCACCATACACCGGCGGCGTATCGCTATTTGGCCCGGCAAGGTGCACCCGCCTTCCTGCAGACGAGCCGATATGCGGAGGCGGCGCTGTACAGAGCGATTCGGGCGGGGTACAACCGGGTGCCGAATTTGCCAGGGCTGACGATGCCGAGCTTAATGCTGTGCGGGGAGTGCGATCGCCACATCACTGCAGATGCCAGCCTAGAAACAGCCCGGGCACTGCCGAACTGTCAGGTGCGGTGCTATGCCAATACGGCGCATCTATTCCCCTGGGAGATTCCTGAGCAGGTCAATGCAGATATTCGAGCGTGGTTGGTAAGTCAGGGGATAATTAGTGGCGTTTTGGCTGAGGCACTATAGCGGCGGCTGACAGCGGCGTAGCCAAATAATCTTCCTGGGTGGGCTGGTGTGCTGGTCACAAATCCGGGACGATCCTTTAAGCTAACTCCAGCACCTCTGACCTTTCTAGATGCCAAAATGCCGATTAAAACGCCAGACTGGGTAAAGCATGCCGTCTTCTACCAGATTTTTCCTGATAGGTTTGCCCGCACGAGCCGCTCAGATATTCCTCCTTTTATGCAAGTGCCATTGGAGGACTGGGAGCGCGCGCCTACCTTAGAGGGGTACAAGGGGGGTGACCTATGGGGGGTGGCTGAGCAGTTAGACTATTTGCAAGATTTGGGCATTACGGCCATATACTTTACGCCTATTTTTCAGTCGGCGAGTAACCACCGCTACCACACTCACGATTACTACCAGGTGGACCCGCTCTTAGGTGGGAATGAAGCTTTTTTTGATCTGCTAGACGCGGCCCATGCCCGCAATATGAAAGTTGTTCTCGATGGTGTATTCAACCATGCGAGCCGAGGTTTTTTCTATTTCAATGACATCTTGGAGAATGGGCCGTATTCTCCTTGGATAGATTGGTTCAATATAGAAGACTGGCCGCTCTCTGCTTACGATGGGGCTAAGCCTGCAAACTATGAAGGCTGGTGGGACAATCGCGCCCTGCCTGAATTCAATCACGACAATCCGCAGGTGCGTGAGTACATTATGCAGGTGGGTGAATATTGGATTCAGCAGGGTATTGATGGCTGGCGGCTGGATGTGCCGTTTGATGTGAAGGCTGAGGGCTTTTGGGCGGAGTTTCGCCGTCGGATTAAGGCGCTTAATCCGGACGCTTACATTGTGGGCGAAATCTGGACGGATGCGCGGGAGTGGCTGGCGGGCGACCAGTTTGACGGGGTGATGAACTATCTCTTTACGGGACCGGTTCTGGCGTTTACAGCAAAGGCAAAAGTGGTGATGCCGCTGGTCGAGAGTGTGTCTTATCATCCTTATCCTGCGCTGGATGCCAAGGAATATGCGGAGAAGATTGAGACATTGTTGAATCTGTATGACTGGGAGATCCAACAGACTCAGCTAAATCTGTTGAGCAGTCACGACATTGCCCGGGCTTTTAGCGTCGCCAGTGAAGATGTGAAGAGTATTGCGCTGGCAACGCTATTGCTAATGACGTTTCCGGGTGCGCCGAGCATTTACTACGGTGATGAAGTTGGGCTGCCTGGCAGACTGGATCCGGACTGTCGGCGTGGTTTTCCTCAAAAGGCGGCATGGGATAAAGATATCTTGCAGATGCACAAGGCACTGATTGCGCTGCGGCATCGTCATCCGGCGCTGCGGACGGGAACGTATCAGACGCTAGCAGCGGAGGGGGACTGCTATGTGTTTGCCCGCATTCTGGAGAAGGAAATGGTGATTGTGGCGGTGAATGCTGGTGAGGCGGCTGTGCAGGCGCGGCTGGCAGATATGGCGGTGGAAAGTGGTGAGGTGCTCTACGGTGAGGGTACGGTGGAATGGCTGGGCGATCGCACGGCGATGCTTGAAATTCCAGCGCGTGCGGGCATGGTGCTAGGTAGTGCGTAAGGGGTCACCTACAGTTGCACTTGGCCGTACGGACTGAAGACAATTTGGAGGGATGTATGGAAAAGTCCTGACATCACGGTTGCCTTCGGTGTGATGTCAGGACTTTTTGGTTTTCAAACTTTTGCTTGGTTAGGGAAGACAGGCCGAAGGGCAGCTACGCTGCTGACTCTGTGCCGCTAGAAGCTGCCATTTGACGCTCAACGGTTTCGATTTCGGCGTTGGTAGCGGCCAAGCGGGCTTCTAGAAAGTCGCGAATTGCTTTGAGCCTTTTGAGTTTGAATTGCTTGTAGTCTTGGGGCGAGGCCTGATGAGGATTGCAGCAGAAGGGGAAAAACATAGCAGAGTGAGTTTTAGAACTGGTTGGGACTAGACTAATTTCTATAGGGTAGCGAGGGATTTTGATTACTGCAATGGGCCTAGCGGTGGGTAAGACCACTGTATTTTTGCTACCTGTATTTTTACTACTGCAGCGCGATGCTGGCCCTGTCTTTTTAGGCCTGTCTTTTTTATGGACGGTACTTAGACGGTGCTTTGGGGGCTTCATTGATGTGTTAGAACGCCTGCTTTTATACGTGAATTTACCGTGAAACATCTGAAACACATGGTGAGCATTCTAAGCCGGTGGTAGGCGATATGCTGAGCTGAGCGATTGCCTGCGCCTATGGCCACAGTTTATATGGGGTTTACACAGGGTTTACACAAGGTTCATACATCCTTTAAATCTAAGTCGTATACCGTCTTTGTACTACCTGTGAGCACTTCGCAAGTGTTATCAGAATAAAGATGTGTTGCAGGCAACGTTGCCTAAGCTGCGTCGTCGATAAAGTCCATAGAGACAACAGTCAGATGCTAAGTGTTTTGTTTACTTAGGCAACTCTAATCTGCTTTGTTGCTTTAGGGCGGCGATGGTTTCAAGCTTGGTTTGTTTTTCATTGAGCAGTTTTTTACAGAAAGTGCTTTTGCGGAGTGCTGTTTTAGTGCTTTTTAGTGAGTGCTTTTGATCTGCTGATATTGTTTTGAAAACCTGATGTTGCATAAGCTTTAGTGCAACGCTAACTACACCTCAAGCCCCCGAGGACAGCCTGTCATGTTTAACCTACCAATCCGTTCAAGAGCGGTGAAGAAAACGTTGGGAGTTGTGCTAGCAACGCTTGTGTGCGTTGTTTGTTTGTTCGCTTCTGGTTCTATGCCCAATGCCTTAGCCCACCAGCTCAACCAAAGCTATCTCTATTTCCAAATTGGAGAATCTTCGATCTCTGCAAGGGCAGAACTTCCCTTTAACGATGTGAACGATGCTTTAGCGCTGGGCTTGGATTCCAATCAGCGGATTAAGCCAGAGCAGCTAGAGCCGTTTATAGAAAAAATTGAGGCTTACACCCGCGAGCATACTTCAGTAGAGTGTCCTCCCCAATCTTGTTCTTTAACCTTTAAGGGACACGACTATCTCAGCGAGTATCAATCACAGTTTGTTTTGCTTGATTATGCGCTGACAGGCTTTGAGGCGATGCCTGAGCAGCTGGAGGTTTCCTACGATGTGCTGCTAGAAGAGAAGCCTGACAACATTAATATGTTGCTGATAGAAGAGAATTGGAAAACGGGCACCTTTGGCAATGAGTCGAACGCGCTGCTGATCTTGGATGAACTAGGACTGCAAAAAACGGTTGACTTAACGGCAGGGAGTCTGCTTCAGGGCTTCTGGGGCGTGGTGAAGCTGGGCGTAGAGCACATTTTAGAAGGAATTGATCACGTTCTCTTTTTGGTGGCGCTGTTGCTTCCTTCTGTGCTGCGGAGAAAGGAAGGCACTCGCTGGCAACCTGTGGGTAAGTTTTCAACGGCGTTTGTTTACATTATTAAAATTGCGACGGCGTTTACCGTTGCTCACAGTATTACGCTATGCCTTGCTACCTTACAGATAGTTCAGGTGCCTTCTCGGGTGGTGGAATCGATTATTGCGGCCTCGATTGGGCTGGCTGCGGTGGAGATTTTCTACCCTATCTTTAGAGGGCGGGCCTGGCTGATTATCTTTCTCTTTGGACTATTTCACGGGTTCGGCTTTGCCGATGTGTTAGCCGACCTGGGTGTGACCAGCCAGTATGCGGCGCTGTCACTGTTCGGCTTTAATCTGGGCGTTGAGCTGGGCCAGCTGATAATTATTGCGGTGATTTTTCCGCTGTTGTATTTGCTGAGGACGCAGCGCTTTTACTCGAATGTTGTTTTGAGAACGGGCGGACTGGTGCTGGGAGCGATGTCGCTGTACTGGTTTGTGGAGCGGGCGTTCGATGTGAATCTTCGTGTTTTGCCATTTTTCCAAGGGTTAGTTTAAGGGGTATTTCCGCTGTGCGACGGTTCGATTGATCTATCTGACTAAATATCGGACCTGTCTTTCTCTGCGCATTTTTATAAACTCTTTTGACTTATGATTTCTTCAATGCAGGCGCTAAGCGTCGCGACTTCTGATTGCCCTAGTCGCTTGGAAACACGGGTGCTTTCGGTGGAAGACATTCGCCAGATCGCAATCCATGTAGGATTGGATGCTTTGATGGACGAGATGATCGCTCGGCTAACGACGTCCTTTGAGCGGTATGACCCGGCTGAGACGGTGGTACCCGTGCGCTCTGGCTTTAGCTATGAGCAACCCAATGTGGGACTGGTGGAATGGATGCCACTGTTTCAGAAATATCGACAGATTGTGGTGAAGGCGGTGGGCTATCATCCACGTAATCCGGGGCTGTATCGCTTGCCGACGGTGCTTTCTACGCTGTCGGCTTATGACCCGGCGTCGGGCCACTTGACGGCGCTGATGGATGGGACGTTTTTGACGGCGCTGCGGACGGGGGCGGCGAGTGCGATCGCAAGCAAACTACTTGCAGTACCGCACAGCACAACGCTAGGGCTAATTGGGGCAGGCGCACAGGCGATTACTCAGCTGCATGCGATCGCCCGACAATTTGAGATTCGGCAGGTGCTGGTGTTCGACAGCGATATGGCGACAGCTCAGTCTTTTAAGTTGCGGGCGGCAGGTTTGAATTTGAGTGGAATTGAAATTCGGCGGGCCACGGTGAATGAGATTGTTGCCGGTGCAGACATTCTCTGTACTGCGACATCGGTGGAGGTGGGTGAAGGACCGGTGTTTTCTGCTGAGGGTGCAAATTCCTGGCTGCATGTGAATGCGGTGGGTGCAGATTTTCCTGGGAAATTTGAAGTGCCGCTGAGCTTGCTGGACCGCAGTTTGGTGTGTCCTGATTTTCGGCAGCAGGCTGTGGTGGAAGGGGAGTGTCAACAGATCGAAGATGGGTCATCTATTGGCCCGGAACTGTTTGAAGTGGTGCAGCAATCTGAACGATATAGGTCGTATCAGAACCAGCTGACGGTGTTTGATTCTACCGGTTTTGCGCTGGAAGATCAGGTGGCGATGAATATGATATTGGACTACGCAGATGAGCTAGAAGTGGGGACTTGGTCTAGTCTGGAGAGTGTATCAGCAGAGGTTAAAAATCCGTACAGTTTTGTCTTAGGTGGGTAGATATCGTGGATTTTTCTTGGGATGAAAACCAACTCGCTTTTAAGCAGAGGGTGATTGACTTTGCCAAAGATACGTTAGACAGCAACGACATTATTGAGCGGGACTACCACGGTAAATTTTCTTGGGAGAATTGGAAAAAATGTGCTGACTTTGGCATTCAGGGGATGTGTATGCCTGCGGAGTACAGCGGTTCGCCTGCGCTAGATATTATGACGGCGGTGCTGGGGATGGAGGCGATTGGCTATGGCTGCGAAGATGGCGGGCTGACGCTGGCGCTGAACGCGCAGATGTGGACGGTGCAGATTTTACTGTTGCAGTTTGGGACGGATGAACAGAAGAAGCGATATTTGCCCCGGCTTTGTAAGGGTGAGTGGATTGGTGTGCATGCGCTGTCGGAGCCAAGTTCTGGTTCGGATGTGTATAGCCTGAAGACGTCGGCGACGAAGTGTGATGGGGGCTATATTTTGAACGGACGCAAGAAGTTTGTCACCTGCGCGCCGATCTGTGACTTGGCGCTGGTATTTGCCACGCTGGATGCAGGTTTGGGTAAGTGGGGGCTGACGGTGTTCTTGGTGGAAAGGGCGTTGCCTGGCTTCTCGACGGGGCCAGTGAAAGAGAAAATGGGCCTGAGAACGGCACCCTTTGGAGAGATCTTGTTTGAAGATTGTTTTGTGCCTGAGGAGAACCGGCTAGGGCCGGAGGGAGCCGGGTTTAGCTTTTCTCACAGTTCGCTGGAGTATGACCGGTGCTTTAACTTGGCCAGTGAACTGGGCGCAATGGAGCGGCAGCTGGAGAGAACGATTGCCTACGCCCAGTCGCGAGAGCAGTACGGTCAGCCGATTGGAAAATTTCAGTCGGTGTCGAACCGGATTGCGGATATGAAGCTGCGGCTAGAGACGGCGCGGCTGCTGCTATACAAGGTGGCCTGGCTAAAGGAACGGGGACAACCGGCGATGATGGAGGCGGCGCTGCTAAAGCTGCATTTGAGTGAATGCTATGTGGCTTCGGGGCTGGATGCGGTGCGGATTCATGGCGGCAATGGCTATCTGACTGAGCACGGCGTGGAACGGGAGTTTCGCGATGCTGTGGGCGGTGTGATTTATGCGGGGACGTCGGACATTCAGCGCAATATTATTGCGCGATCGCTAGGTCTTTAATTCCTAGAGCGCTTTACTTCTTATGAGTGCTCAGCTAGAACGCTTGAATGTAGAGCGCTTGGATAGAACACCTAAAGGGACTGTAGGAGGCAGAAAATCGGATGATGTATCTCTTATCTCAAATTTTAGACGCCTCGGCTGACCGCTTTCCTGAGCGAGCGGCGTTTCGCTGTGAGGGGGATGAGCTTGGCTATGGCGAGCTGTTGCAGCGTGCTAATGGACTCGCGCAGTGGCTGGTGGCCCATGGGGTAAAGAGAGGCGATCGGGTTGGGATATATCTGAGTAAGTGTTTGGAGAGTGCGATCGCCCTCTATGGCATTTGGAGAGCGGGCGCGGCCTATGTACCGCTAGACCCCAATGCCCCGACGGTTAGAACGGCCTACGTGATCAACCACTGTGGCATTCGGTGCTTGATTACTCAAAAAGGGAAGCGATCGCGCATTCTAGACTTGCTCGATGCCACGTCTGGCCTTGAGTGCATTGTTGGTCTGCCTGATGCTAGTGACCTAGAGGGTTTCGTAGATAAGAAGACTGTGACTTGCTGTGCCTGGGCTGATGTTCCCATTAGCGACGCCGCGCCAGCGATTCGTACCATGGAGCAAGACCTGGCCTACATCATGTACACCTCTGGTTCCACAGGAACGCCAAAGGGCATCATGCACACCCATCGCAGCGGCCT
>JBCBJS010000036.1:0-46389 GCA_038523095.1 Cyanobacteria bacterium J06626_6 | reverse complement strand
TATACCGTTAATCTTCTTAGCAAAAGTGCGAATGTGTTGTTGCGATATGCCCCAGCTGTATTGAAAGAGATAGGAGTAGACGCACTGCTGGTCGATCAGGTTTCTTCTGAAGGGGGCACCGTTGCAGATTATTTGGGACTGCCGTTTATTAGTATTTGTAGTGCGATCGCACTGAACCGCGAACAGAACATCCCCCCTTACGTGACCAGCTGGAAGTACAGCCCAACCCGCTGGGGACGGTTTCGCAATCGACTCGGTTATAAAGCGTTTGATCGGGTAGTGAAACCTATTACGACTACCATCAATGACTATCGTCAGCTGCGGGGGCTACCAGCGATCGCAAATTCAAGTGAACGGTACTCCCGGCTAGCCCAAATTAGCCAACAGCCCGCTGAACTAGAGTTTCCTAGAGAAGCGCTTCCTCAGTGCTTTCATTTTACAGGCCCATATCATACGCCCATAGGCCGAGAAATTCCGGAATTTCCGTACAATCAGTTAACAGGAAAGCCCCTAATTTACGCCTCTTTGGGAACTATCCAAAATCGTCTAATAGGTGTGTTTCAGCAGATTGCAGAAGCTTGTCATGATTTAGATATACAGCTGATTATTTCTTTGGGTGGTTCCGCCAAACCCGGCGCGCTGCCAGTGCTGGCGGGTTCTCCACTGGTTGTAGAATATGCTCCCCAGTTAGATCTGTTGAAAAAAGCGGCCCTCGCTATCACCCATGGTGGAATGAATACCGTTTTAGAGTGCCTTAGCAACGGTGTTCCAATAGTGGCGATTCCCATTGCCAATGACCAGCCAGGAATAGCATCGCGCGTTGTTTGGGCTGGCTGTGGGGAAGCGATACCCATCAAGCGGATAAGTGTTACTAAGCTGCAGACAGCTATTTTCAAAGTGTTGGAAGATGCCACTTACAAAGAGAATGCCGTTAAGTTGCAATCGGCTATTCATCGAGCGGGCGGTGTCAAAAGAGCAATTGACATTGTCGAGCAAGTGATAGCAACTAGACAGCCAGTGCTTGTAGAAGGATGGTCAATTCATCGGTTTGGAAATTAGGAATCCCGAAGGGAACTCGTGAGTGAGTCGGTTTTGTTATGTTAAGACCTACAGACAGCTAAAACGCTTAGACTCTATGACTGCGATAAATAAAGACAAGTAAGAAACCTTTGTGCTTGAGCTATTTGTAAAGCCTTTGTAAACGTTCTTAAAGGCTTTACAAATACCCTATGAAGTCCATCAACCTGACCGGTTTTTACAAGGCAGGCTGAGTAAGCTTACCTAGAGGTCAGGCGTGTATTTTTTAACAAAATTGTCACTGAAGTTTACCCATAGCCTGCTGTGAGTGGGTCTTGCACTAGGCGCAAAAGCCGTTCAGGTAGGTATCCACCAAGCTGGAGAAGGCGCTGTGTAAAGGGGTGAGTGTTCTACAATCCTGAACTTCGTACAAAAAGTACTCCAGAAATGATGCCTACGTCCTGAGATTGACAGAAATATCTTAGGAAAAGGTGAGGAATAACTGTAGGTAAGCGTTTCCCGAAGAGGCCATGCTGAAAATATCCCCTGCTCAGCTAGCACCTGCTCAAGTAGCAGCTACCCGACAAGAGAGGCTCAGTTCAGATAAGTCTGCCTCAGATGCATTGTTTCGCTACCGCCTAGATATAGATGGATTGCGAGGGGTGGCTGTTTTAGCGGTTGTTCTATTTCATATCAACACAGAATGGTTGCCGGGAGGGTTCACAGGGGTTGATATCTTCTTTATCATTTCGGGCTACGTTGTCACCGCTTCTATCCTCCGTCATAAAAGTGCTAACTTTGTAGCCTACATTACGGAATTTTACAAACGCAGGGTGCTGAGACTTATGCCCGCCCTGCTGGTTTGTGTGTTCGTTACGGTTCTTTTGACGGCGCTGTTTGTCAATCCAGGCGTGACAGGACCGATTTTTAGCGTAGCCGAGCGTTCGCTCTTTGGCTGGTCCAATAATTATCTCATCGCTTCCAGTAGCGACTATTTCGGTATCGGCGCAGAGCTAAACCCGCTGACCCATACCTGGACGATGGGGGTAGAAGAGCAGTTCTACTTCATCTTTCCGACTTTGCTTTTTCTCTTGTACGGTCTACGTCGCCCTGTCTCAAAAAAACGTCTAGGCTTGTGGGTCATGATAGGTGTGATCGCCCTATCTTTGGCACTTTGCCTATTCTACTCAGCCAATATGCCAATTCGGGCTTACTACTTTATGCCGAGTCGGTTTTGGGAACTAGCTGCAGGCTCGCTCCTATACCTAGGCCTAACGACTTTTCCTCATCTTCTGCCTGCTGAACGAGTGCCCCCCATGCAAATGTCTGAGCGGATGTCCGCCGTTGGCTCGCCTGCGACGGAATTACCTTTTGTAGAAGCGCCTGCTGTAGAGTCGCCAAGCTCTACGCGTTGGAAACTCTTGAGCTTGCAAGTTGCCGCTATCTGTTTGATTCTTGGTAGCTTTGTGCTCATTTCTGCGGGCCCAGGCTTTCCGATTCCAGGGGCTATCCCAATGACGATTGGCACGCTGTTATTTATCTACACAGGACTAGATCAGCAAAGCGTTCTAAATCGTTCCGTTGCCCATCCTTTTCTGATTTACCTAGGGAAAATCTCTTATTCTCTATACCTGTGGCACTGGCCTGTGTTTACGCTTTTTCGATGGACCATTGGATTAGAATCTATTTTTAGAATTGTACTGGCCTTGCTTCTGACGACTGTTCTATCTTTGTTGTCTTACTACTACTTGGAGCAACCCGTCCGTAAGTTAAAGAGGCTTCGTCGTCGGCAAGTTTTTGCTGGGGCGTTGGCTGTTATTTTTGTTGTCGGTTCTACCTGTGTCTTTTTGTCTGGACCTGCGAAAGGAAAATTTTATTTGGCGCAGCCGTATGCTGAATCCACCTGGTGGGTGTCTTCTGAAGAGGCATTGATAGAGGGCACCCCTATCTCAGAAGAGAATTGCTGGAATTGGCTGGATAAGGAAGATCATACGGTTTCAGCTGCGCAGCTCGATCTATGCACCCTGCCGCCAACCACGCCAGACAGTCCGCATTTGTTTCTGTTGGGAGACAGCCATGGCTTCTCTTTTATTCCCATGCTTGCTGAAGTGAGAGAGCAAACGGGTATGGGCATAACTACCGTTGCTAACGCAGGCTGCCCCATTAGTTTGAATGTGTTGCGGCGGCGCGCGGAAGGCGGTATGTACACCAAGTGCAACGACTACGTTGTCAGCATGCTTGCGCTGCTGAAAGAAAGGGCAAATCCTGGCGATGTCGTTCTCATCGCTTCTAGATACAGGGCCTATCTAACCGATGTACCTCCTATCTCACTGGAGGATACGGTTGCTTACAGCGAAGGTGCATACGACCTTTTCCAAGACGATCAGCCCATCTCCAAAGCAAACGCGCAACCACAAATCGCTGCGGATCTTATTTCAATTGCCAAATCATTTGCTGATGAAGGGGTCAATCTCGTTCTGGGCGCTCCTCTTCCAGAGCATCGGATGCGAGCGGAGCAGTGCTTGCCCGTTTGGTTTAGTGCTGGAAGCGGCTTAAAGCCAGAGTGCTTTGTCAGCCGAACTGAGAACATAGCGCATCGACAGCCCATGGTTTCCATGCTGCAGGCAGTAGCGGATGAAACGCCCAGCACTACTCTCTGGGATCCCTTCGACGAGCTATGCCCGGATGAGCAATGCTCTCATTTTCGCAAAGAGAAGCCAATCTATCGGGATGATGATCACCTCTCCTTGTACGGAAGTCGGTCACTGGCACCCAGTTTCATTCAATCACTGAAGCAGCCAATGCTGAGAGAGGTGCGTCAGGAAGAGACATAATGCCATAGTGAGATGTGTTGTGGCAGACGTGTGATAATTAGACAAATACAACACTTGCGCTGTTAAAGTCTATGCTGCTGACATTTTCTAAAATGGCTATTAGCTCTTGATTATGCGATAGAAGCAGATTGTTTCCTTGCTGTTGTTGCTGGTAGTTACTGGCTGCGCCGCTGAGCTGTAGCACATCCACTGAAGCATTGAAGTCTTTTATGAGTGCATAGTCGTCTGTGCCATCACTGATGTAGTAGCTTTGATTCGTATTTCCTAGTACGAACCGGTCAGCGCCTTGGCCGCCGCCAAGGATGTCAGTTTCGTAGGCCCCTCGTGCGATCGCATCGCTACCATCCAGCGTGTCATCACCAATGCCGCCTTCTAGGACATCATTACCGCTGCCGCCGCTCATGTTGTCATTGTGAGTCGTGCCTTCTGTGCTCTCGCCGCCAATCAGGGCCCCTTCAGGAATCTCGATTTCAACGAGGCCACGGAAACCGTTGCCCTGCCATGCCCATTGGCCGTATTGCCATACATAACCCCCTTCGTTGTACTCGTCGCTCCACTGACCGGCGGTGTTGTACCCTTGGTAGTTCATCACCACATAGTCTTGGTTGTACCAGTTGTCGGGGTTGCCGTAGCTCCAGTTGGTGTAGCTGCTCGATTCGCCACTGGCCCACTCGTACTCACCCTCCTGGCGAACATCGTTTAGGCCAGTCCACATTGTGGCGTTGCCAAAGGTGCTCTTGATCCAGTTTTCCTCGGCTGCGTTGTTAAGGGTGACTAGGTTGCCGCCGAGCCGGACGGCTTCTAGCTGGGCAGCCTCCCAGCTCATTTCTGAATCCGTTAGGAGGTAGAGGCTACCGTTGTACACTTCACCTTCAGGCAAGATGACGATGTCGCTATCGCCGTATAAAACATCATCACCTGAGTTTCCGTAGAGCGTATCGTCTCCATTACCGCCTTGCAGAAGGTCATTGTTGTTCTCAGTGGTAGCTATGCCGACATCAAACTCATCTTCACCGTAGAGAATGTCATTGCCTTCTCCGCCGTATATTTTGTCGTTTCCAGCGCCACCTCTAAGTACGTCACCGCTTTCGCTAGGTTCAATATTTGTGTTATTCGCTTGCTCAGTGGGCGGTGGTTCTACCGCGACAAACTTAATGTAGTCGATTGCGGCTTCGTCTTTATCATCTTGAGAAGCTGTAATCTGTAAAACATCGCTCGCGTGAGTAAGCTTGATGCCGCTGGCAACTGTGCGAGTCGTAAACGATCTGGAATCCTCTTCTTTGTACAAATCTTCATCTAGGAGCCAACGATCAAGCTGCTCTTCGTTGAGTTTGACCGCGACATCAGCATGTCCGTCTTCAAGGTCGTAGTACCCTACAACAATATCGTAATAGCCCGTTTCCCCCATGAAGAGTTCTGAGGCCGTGAAGCCAGTCTTTTCATCTTCTGCTCTTACAAATTCCTCACCAGAAGCAAAGTCCTCTTCTTTGACTTTGACTTTGCCAGAGAGCTGCATATCTTCTACTTCTAGCTTGAAGCTTTCTCCGCTGCTTGCTACGCTGTCTACTGCGCCAGCCTCGTGCGGTACAAATTCCACATAGTCCACATACCCATAGTCTTTATCGTCCCGTTGACTGAGTAGTTCGAAGACATCTCCCTGAGTGAGTGTGACGGCAGAGATTGTGCGGGTCATGAATGTCTGTGGCTTAGCTTCTTTGCTACCGAGCTCTCGGGTTAGCCGCCAGCTATCAATCTGGGTCCCTTCTACTGATGCTGAAATCTTCGCTTCGCCGTCTTCACCATCGTAGTAACCAACGATAATGTCATAGACTCCTGTGTCACCGGTAAAGGTGCTGTTCATCTTCAGTGCATTATAAGACTTGCTCGACTTCGATCTCAAGACGCTTCCGCCCGATGCAAAGTTATAATTTTTCACCTCATAGCTGCCAGAAAGATTCATATCTTCAGCTTCTAGCTTGATAGGTGCATCTGGGTCGAAAGCGACGAATTTGAGATAGTCGATATTGAAACCATCTTTATTGATGTACGAGGCGTCAAGATCAATCACCGCCCCTTCGCTTAGAAGAATATCTGTCGCTAGTGTACGGGTAACGAAGTTATCTTCATCAGCACTTTTGCCTGAATAGTTAGTGTGTTGCCACTGGTCGAGTTCTACGCCGTCTACTTTGGCGGTGATTTGGCCACTTCCTTTCGCGTAGTAGTAGCCGAGAACAACGTTGTAGCGACCTGTTTCTCCTGTGAATTTCGTTGTTGCCGAAAAGTCATCTTCGGCTTCTATGAATCTTTCTCCAGAGGCAAAGTCTTTCTTTTTGATTTTATAATCCCCTGACAGGGACATGGCTTCTGCTTCGACTTTGAGGGTGTCTTCTGTTGCGGAGCCGGTAGAATTAACGAGGAAGGTTTCTCCTTCCTCTCCTGAGGCAGAGGCCAGGCGAAAATCGAGGAAATCAATTCCAGCTTTTTCTCTGCTGTCTGCTCTGCCTTCAATCTCGATGGCGTCGCCAGTATTTAGCGAAACTTCATGGCCTACGATCCGATATTCGCTCGAATTGGTATCTAGGTTGAATGTCCAGCCGCTTAGGGTTTGTCCATTGATGCTGATAGAAGCGGTAGACTGCCCGTCGTCTTCGTCGAGGTAGCCGACGTAAACATTGTAAATGCCAGATTCTCCGGTGAAAACTGTGCTTGCAGTCCCTCCAGCCGACGTACTCTCGATGATACCGCTACCGGAAGTGTGGTCTTGCCTCGACTCGACCTGATAAGCACCCCCTAGACTCATATTTTCCGCTTCGATCCGAACTAGGGCATTATCCTCAGCAGAGGATTTGTCCTGGACGATGTGGGTTTGGCTATCGCTTGCCGAGATTTCAATTAACCCCCTCAGCTGACTACTGCTAGAACTTCCTAGCCGAATTTCTCCACTGCCGTTGTCAGCTACCCAAAAGGTCTCGCTGTCGCCAAATGTTCGCTCTAGCCATTTTTTCTCATGTCTGTCATCAACGGTGACAAGCTTGCCGCCCAAGGCTTCGGCTTCGGCTTCGGCTGCTTCCCAGCTACCGGCCTGACTCACCTGATACAGACTACCGTCGTAAAACTCTGCGTTTGTCGCTGTATTTGATTCGCTGACTGCAACAAAGTCAATATAATCTACTCGGAGAACTTGGTTGCGTTCAGCCTCGCCTTCGAGCTCAATGCGATAGCCTGAGGCGAGCTGTACCCCTTTGATGGTGTGGGTGACTAAGCCATCTGTAGTGCCAGAACCATTTGTGGTGCCTTGATTGGTTGACCACTCGTATTCTTCTGACTTGCCTCTTCCGTTGCTTTTGGTGCTAATCTCTAGCTCAAAATCACCTTCGCTATTGCTATCTGCGTAATATCCAACCACTACGTCATAGATACCTGCAGGTCCAGAAAAATCTGTTCTTAATTTGCCGTCTCCGCCAGTTACGGCGATGCTTTGCCCGGAGGCTTCTGCTGAATTCTCTACGTTGAAATTTTTCAGGTCAAAATCTTCAGCCTCCAACCGAAGCCAAAAATCAACAGGATTGGTTTCTTGCTCTACGATGCCTGCTTCTTTGGCGATGGCAGCTAGTGTTGGCTCGCTAGCCTCTTCGGTGTTAGTGGCGTCACCGATGATATGCCGATCGCCGTAGATGACATCATCCCCAGCGCCGCCATGGGCAATATCTTGTCCTGTTTCCCCTATAAGAATGTCTGAACCCTCACCTCCCTCTAATGAATCGTCTCCGGCTCCGCCACTTAGAATGTCGTTCCCCGCATCGCCTTTGAGGGTATCTTTGCCGTCGCCGCCGTCGAGGAGGTCGTGACCATAGCCGCCTGAGAGAATGTCGGCACCGGCTTCACCGTAGAGCTTGTCGTTGTCTGCTTCTCCAGCTAGGAAGTCATCTCCGTCACCGCCGTAAATGGAATCATTTCCGGTAAGGCCATAGATCAGGTCGTTTCCGGCTTCTCCTAAGAGGATATCGTTTCCTGCTTTGCCGTCGATCAGATCGTCGCCACCGCCACCGCTGACGAGGTCCCGCGAGGCGCTACCTGCCAAAATGTCGTCTTGGTTTCCTCCGGAGACAACGGTGTTCTGATTGGGGTCGGCACTGTCGCCATCTGGAGTGGTTGTGTCTGTGTTGGTTTCTCTAAGCGTCTTTAGGTGGGTATCGAGCTGCTGCCAAAGCTGCCCGTAGCCGAGCTCGAAGGTGTGCCACAGTTGTCCGTAGCCAAGCTGAAACATCTCTTCTTCAAAAGATTGCCAGAGCTGCCCGTAGCCCAGTTCAAAGATGCCATCTTCGATTTTTTGCCAGAGCTGTCCGTAGCCAAGCTCTAGTAAGCTTCCATCTTCTGCCTGCTCTTGCCAAAGTTGTCCATAGCTTAGTTCAAACGCCTGCCACAGTTGTCCGTAGCCAAGCGCTAGCATTTGAGATTCAAACAGCTGCCATAGTTGCCCATAGCCCAGGGAGTAAGTATTACCCTCGAGACGATGATTGGTGAAGGTGGCAACGTCTATATTTAGGTCTGTTGCGATCGCCTGCTCTGCTTGCAACAGCAGTGCTTCCAAATCCAAGCCTGATTCAATTGCCTGATAATTGACATCCCATCCCAATACATCTAGTGCCTGAAGATCAAGCTGAGAAAGGTTCGTCCGTTCTTTGTATGCCAGAGTGGGGTCCATAATTCCCATGGCATCTTGCATCCGTTTCCAGTGGCTGGCTTGATAGCCATCGCCGCCCTGTGCTTCTGACTGACCTGTCGAAAAATCTCCCAGATTTGTGGTGCCGCCATCGAGTGAGAAGTATGCATTATCGCCAATGGAGACGCTGCTAACGCTGCCGTCGGCATTTTCTATGTTGGCGGTTTCTGTGGTGTGGCGGAAGAGATCTAGCGCGGTGAAGTCTTGTATTTGGGTTTTGCCGGAATGGAGCTGCAGCACGTCCATGGCGCCGTCTAGGCCGCTGACAAAGCCCAGGTTATGGCCTATTTCATGAAGCGCCATACTGAGGAAATCCAGTGAGCCTTCTGTGGCTTCACTGGACCGAGTGAAGTCGTAGTTCCAATCAAAGCTGTTGTTGACAACAATGTAGCCGTCTAAACCGTTCGTGCTAACGAGATCTCTGTCCCAGGTTGTTCCATTGTCTAGCGTGATTGCTTTGTCCATGCCCAAAGCTTTTGCCTGGGCTGATGTTAGTAGGATGGTGGAGTTACCATCGACGACTTCGCCATCGATACTCAGGGCGACTGTATTGCCGGTTTGAAGGCTTTCGATGGCCTGTTCATCGGCTGAAGGACTGTCTTCTTCTGTGCTGAGGGTGGCATCTTGTTGGTAGTATTCCTGGAAGACGCCGTAGTTTTGTTTGTGGAGGATAGGCACCGCGCCGCCGACGGCTTTCTCATTGTCTAGGCCGTTGGTGGCGCCGATGTGTAGGTTTACCGCGATGTCGTCTTTGAGAACAGATGACCAAATGGCGGCTGCCATCTCGAAACCGATTCTCTGTTCAATCCCGACGCTGGCATCGTAAGTGAAGTTGAACTGTACCATCGTTGTTACCTAAGCCTAATGAAAAAGGTTTCATTTTTCGCCAGAGACCGGATGCTATTGCTTGCATCTGAAACCTAGCGCCCTGTAAAGGCTAACAACGCGGGTATAAAATACAACTTGAGAATATACTGAAGTGAAATTGAGCGAGACAATGATTTGGGAGAGCTTTATGTGTATGAATTTCTCACGAATCCGATTAAAGATTAGCGTGTGTAATTACTGAGGACAGTTGGCCAGTCGCTAGATAGTTAGAAAAAACAGCTTGATTAGTAGCGTCGTGCGATCTAGCGGTTTGGGTAGGCAAGCTGTTGCGCCGTACCACTTTGCTTTGAGTGAGTGCCACCAAGTTGCCTGGTTGGAGAGCAAGATGATGGGTACGTGACGAAAGGTGGGGGTTTTACGGAGGCGATCGCAGATCTGGAAACTGTTGAGCCCTGGCATGGATGTCGTCATCAGAATGATGTCGGGCCGGTGAGTAGTAAGGTCTGTCAGTGCGATAGCGGGGTCTGCCACTGAAACAATAGAGAATGCTGTGTTGTGTAGATAGCTGTGAATACGACACAGCGTGTCGAAGTCGTTTTCGATGCAGGCGATTTTGTAGGTAAGCTCTGTTTTCTCTAGTGGCTGGAGTGGTGGATGCGGTCTATCAGTAGAATCTACAGGCTCGCCAGATGACCTTGAAAATATAGATGCTGACGCAGGTGTCTTTACAGTTGCTTTAACTTGAGTCATTGGGAAGGAAGTTTGGGGGTTACGCTGAGTGTTATTTGGGTAGGGTTCGATATCTGAAGGGGCTGAGCCCGCTGCTGCATAGGCAGGGACTGGCTGCTCAGGAATTTGGAAAAAACGAGCAGAGGGTGGTACGCGCTGAGTGAATGCCTTGCTGAGCCGGCTTGGGAGAGCTGCTAAGTGCTGTTGTAGGCTGGCGATGTAGGTGAAACAGACAGGTACAACAATCAACGTGAGCAGCGTTGCCGTTGAAAAGCCACCGATAACTGCGATCGCCATAGGACTGCGGACCTCTCCGCCTGCACCTAGCTCCAGCGCAATGGGAACCATGCCGGAAACTGTTGAAATTGAGGTCATTAGAATGGGACGCATGCGAGTAATGCCCGACTCAATGACGGCCTGCTTGAGGGATAGGCCGCGCCCTCGTGCCTGCAGCGCGCAGTCGACCAGCAAGATTGCATTTTTGGTGACGAGGCCCATGAGCAACACAATGCCGATAAGGGAATAGAGATCTAGCGGCTTTTGGGTCAGCATGAGGGCAATAAACGTGCCGCCGATGCCCAGCGGTAAGGATGACATGACGGCCAGCGGATAAATGAAGCTGTTGTAGAGCAGAACTAGCACCGCGTAGATCATGATGATGGCGGTGCCAAGCGCAAACGAGAAGCGCTGAAAAACATCTTGCAGAATATCGGCGTCGCCTGCTGTTTGTTCGGTGATGCCTTCTGGAAGATTTTGGAGTGTGGGGAGGCTATAGACGCTTTCTAAGGCTTGCCCGAGAGAGATGTTTTGTAGGTTGGCGGCGATGGTGACTTGGCGGGTGCGGTCGAAGCGGCGAATGTCGGCAGGGCCTCCGCCGAGGGAGATGTCTGCAACGGCGGAGAGGGGAAATAGCTGCTGTTGCCTGCCCATAACGCTGAGATTGGCGAGGGTGCCTAGGTCACTGCGAAATTCGGGGGCGAGGCGAGTGCGGATGGGAATCTGGCGATCGCCTGCGTCTAGGGTGGCGAGTTTGGTGTCGGTGTCGCCCAGTGTGGCCAGGGTAGCGGTGGTGGCAATTTCGCGTAGGCTAACGCCTAAATCTGTGGCTTGCTGAGCGTTGGGAATGATCAGCAGCTCTGGTTTGGTGAGTCCGTTGCTAGTGCTTACTTCTACTATGCCGGATAACGTTCTCATTTGTTGAGAGAGGTCTGCGGCTGCTTGATCGAGCACGTTTGGATCGGCGCCTTTGAGAATAATATTGAGCGCTTTCTCGCTGTTGCCGAGGCCCTGACTATCGAAGGTGAAGCGTAGGTCGGGGTAGCTGAGTAGCCCTTCTCTTATCTGTTGCTCGAAGGCTTGGCGTGAGAAGTCTCTTTCGTTTTTTGGCTTTAGCTGAATGACGTATTCAGCGTCGGCGACGTTTTGGTTTACATAGATACTGGCAACGGCGGGATGTGTTTTTAGCTGCTCTGTGAGCTGATGGGTTATTTGCTGGGTCCGCTGGAAGCTGGTGCCAGGGGGAAGCTCTACGGATAGGTGGGAGAGGTCTGTGTTGCTGGCGCTGGAGAGGCCGGTGGGAATGTGGGGAATGAGGGTAAGGCTGCCAAGGAAAATTGCGATCGCTATTATCATCGTGACCAGTCGATGACGAAGCGCGGTCCGCAGCAGCCGTTCGTAGGCTGTTTGCTTGTAGGCCTTTTGCTTTTGGTTGGGCTGAGCCGCCGGACCAGACTCGTTGACCGTTGGCCGGGTAGTGGGGGCATTGGGCTTGGGTGCGGGTAACAATAGCCTTGATGCTAGGAGCGGTGTGATAAACCTGGCGACTAAGGTCGAGAACATGGTGGAGACTGCGACCGTGACGCCGAAGGGTTGAAAGAACTGCCCTGGGATGCCTCCCATGAAAGCAACGGGAATGAACACTGCGACGACGGTGGCCGTGGTGGTGACAACGGCAAGGCCGACTTCTGCGGAAGAATCTAGGGCTGCGCGGGTGGGCGTTTTGCCCATGGCGATGTGCCGCTCAACGTTTTCGATTTCAACAATGGCATCATCTACCAGGTTGCCGACGGCTAGGGTGAGGGCCAGCAGGGTCATACTGTTGAGCGAGTAGCCAAGCGCCTTGATAATAATGAAGGTGGGGATGATGGAAAGGGGTAGCGCGGCTGCTGTGATGAGGGTGGTGCGCCAGTTGCGAAGGAAGCATCCGACAACAACAACGGCCAGAATAGAACCTAGCAAGAGCGCTTCGATGGAGGCTTTGTACGCTTCGCGAATGTCGGTCGCTCGGGTGAAGATGAGCTGAAGATCGGTATTTGGAGGGAGGGTTGGCTGGAGAGATGCGATCGCTGCCTTTACCCCGTCTTCTACTTCTACCAATAAGCTGCCGTTACTCCTGAAGATGCTAAATGAAACAACGGGCTGATTGTTGACGGTGGCGACCTGGCGGACTTCTGAGAAGCTATCGGAAACGGTGGCTAGCGTTTCTAGTGGAACACTGCGCTCTGCTGGTAGGGCGATGCCCAAACTTTTGAGTGCAGCTAATCCGGCGGAGATGCCTGGAAGGCGACCGAGCGCTCTAACGTTTTGCTCTTCGCCTGCTACCTGCGATCGCCCCCCAGGCAGATTCTCGTTAAAGGCGATAATCTGTTGATTGACCTGAGCTGTGCTGATACCGTAAGCCTCTAACTGAAAGGGATCGAGATCGACGCGAATTTCTCTGTCGACGCCACCGACGCGCCGAACCTCTTCAACCCCTTTTACAGCCATGAGTGCGGGCTGGATAGTGCGATCTACAAAGTCGCTCAGCTCTCCGATAGATTGCGTCTCAGAGCGAATGGCGTAGGTTAGCACCGCGCCGTCGTCATATCGCATCTGTTGGATGGTCATGGTTTCGGCGTAGGGGGCGAGGTCTTGCCGAATGCGATCTATGGCAGCTTGAACCGCGTCCATACTTTTGTCGGTGTCGGCGCTGAGGTCGAAGCGGACGTTGGTGTATGCGTTGCCGTCGCTGATGCCGGAGTAGATTTCGGTGACATCGCCTAGGCCAGCAACGGCGTCTTCTACTTTTTGGGTGAATTGCGTTTCTAGCTCTTGGGGGCCTGCGCCTGGGTAGGTGGTTTTGATGGTGATGATGGGCAGGTCGATGTTGGGATTGGCATCGATGCCGAGCTGAAGAAAGGAGGTGATGCCCATAAGGATGAGCACCAGAAACAACACCAGCGTGGGCACCGGGCGGCGAATAGACCAGCTTGAGGCGTTGAAACTCATGGGCAAGTGGTTGGGCGGAGAGCTATGGCGTGGTGGAGGCGGACGTTGGCGGGTTGGTTGGCGAAGCGGCTATTGTGACGCGATCGCCTGGTTGAAGATAGTTGGCGCCGCTGAGGATAATGCGATCGCCTGCTGTCAGCCCGGAAAGCACTTGGACGTAGGCTTTCAATGGCTCTTTTGCAGGGCTACTTGTTGGGCCAGTGCTGGCAGAAAAGGGCGCAGTTTTTACCGGATTGGCTACTGCTGTGTAGGTTGTTTTGCCAGCTTGCTTGTCTGAGGTGAAGGACATGCTTTTTTTGTCTGCGGTGTAGACAACACTTTCGCCATTGGCCTGGGTGATAACGGCTGCAGCTGGAATAACAACGCTTTGCCCTTTGCTGGTCAGGATATCTGCTTGCAAAAACATGCCGGAGCGTAACGCTTGTTTATGACCAGAAAGCGTAATTTTGACGGTGGCCTGACGACTGTTCTCGGTCATTGTTGGGTCGATGCTTTTGACGCTGCCTGTGAGCGATAGGCGATTGGTTTGCCTGGTTGAGCGAATGCTGACGGGGGCATTTATTTCGATTTTTTCTAGCTGAGATTGGGTGGGGGTGACGGCTAAAATCAGCTGGTTGTTTTCGATTAGGCTGTAGAGCGGGGTGGTTGCGGAGACGGTTTCTCCTAGGGTGGCGAGGCGTTCGGCAATGACGCCTGCGGCAGGAGCTACGATGACAGTTTGCGCTAGCTGTGTTTTGATTTGGTCTATGGTGGCGAGCTGACTGTTCAGCTTTGCCTGGGCGTTGCTGCGCAGGGCTAGTGCGGTCTCTACGTTTTGCTGGGCGCTGAAGGTGTCGACCTGACGCTCGCCAAGCTGCTCCTGGCTGACGGCGCCCTGCCGGTAGAGAGTGCTGTAGCGGCTGGCGTCTACGCGGGCAGCTTGTTCGAGTACTTTTGCCTGGGCGATCGCTACTTCTTGGGCACGGATTTCACTTTCTGCCTGGGCGAGCTGGGCTTGGGCTTGGGCGAGCTGGGAGCGAAGAATGCGGTCGTCTAGAATTGCGATGGATTGACCGGCTGCGATCGCATCGCCGGGCTGTACCAACATTTCTGTAATTTTGAGTCCGTCTAGGGGTGGTGTAATGCGCAGTAGATTTTCGGGAATGACAGTTCCTGTGAGCGTTAGTCTATTTTCGACTGTTGCCATCTGGGCGGTCTGTAGTGTGACCTGTGGAATGCTGCCTTGGGTGCCAGAGTGTGCGGTGGGCTGAGTCTGAGCAGAGTCGTTGGTGGATGGGATGCTGCTTTGCTGAGTGATATACCGCGCTGAAGCGACCACGGCTAGCGCCAAAGAGATGCCCAGGAGAAGACCTTTTGGTCCGCGTAGGGCACTGGTGAACGACCGGGTGGTTGCGCCTAAGAAGCCGATGATGGAGAACCGATGCCTAGGGGCTACCAGTTTGGGAATGGTGAGCGGATTATCTGGGTTGGCGTCGCGGTTGCTCATGGCATGGGTTACCCGGTGAGAAGGCGGAGCAGAAATTATCTACAGGCAGCATCTGGCATGACCTTGAGTAAGTAGACTTCAGCTCAAAAGGTCTGGGTCAAAAAAAGGTGAGATTAAAGAAGCCTTTAATATCTTCAGCGAAGCTTTCGAGACTGTCTTGGAGCGTAGACATCTCGTTCTGGAAAGCTGATATGTCGCTATTCAAGCCCTCACTAGTGCCCAACACATAGTCGGGACTGATGTCGGGGGCTGCGATTTTTTGGTTGCTAGGTGCGAAAGGTTCTCCGTTACTTCCTGAAAATGCTTCAGAAGAGTCCGGAAAAAGTCCGCCGCCCAAAATGAGATCGGGGAAGACTCCCTCATCGGCGGGTGTAAAGGCATCGCTTAAGTTTGTGAGCGCTCTCTCAAAATCGAGCGGTCCCAATCCTGTGGAAATGTCGTTGTCGCCTTCGGGCAGGGTGTCACTGGTCGAAAAGCTGTCTGAGGCATCGGTGGTTGAGAAAGCGCCGGTAACTGTAACGCTAGCATCGACGCTGGCATCCTGTTTTTCGTTGGTAAATGCGCCCATCTTACGTTTTCCTTATTTTGGATTGGTTTCGTGTTTCCTAGTCGTGATAGTCAGTCATGCTTTTGTTTTGAGGGATGTTTGGATTAGGTTGTTTGGCTATTGCCGTGGGGGGGTAGGTTTGGCCTTCGTCCTATCCCGCTTAAACGCATCCTGCATAGGCGGTGTAGGACAAAGGTATGTCCGTTTGGCTTAGCTGTAGATGAAGACACTGCTGTCAAAAAGGCTGAGGTTTTTGGTATCTTCTACAATGCCGACTAGGTCGCCTTGATAGAAGATGGCGGCTCCCTTTTCAGGCTCTTTTACTTCGTTGCCGAGGGTGTAGTCGCTGGCGCTGCCTGCGAGCTGAATGCGATCGCCCTCTTTGGCCTTAAAGTCTTCAATCAATGCGTAGTCGTTGATGCCACCACCTTGGTAGAAGACGCCATCGCTGTTTCCGAGCACAAAGAGATCGGCGTCGTCCTCGCCTTTGAGCTTATCTACTTCGCCGCCGCCAAGCAGACTATCTGCGATGTCAATGCCAAAGATGGTGTCGTCGCCGTCGCCCCCTTTGATCTTGTCGTCGCCTCTACCGCCGTAGAGCGTGTCGTCACCATCCTTCCCCTTTAATTCGTCCTCGCCATCTAGGCCGGACAGGGTATCGTCGCCGTCGTCGCCTTCCAGCTTGTCTTTGCCGCTGGTGCCGACTAAACGCCTACCCTGTTCGTCATCATCATCATCGTCGTCGTCATCAAAATCATTATCGTCATCTTCGCCATCGTCGTCATCATCATCGTTATCACCAAAGCCACTCGCGCCGAGTCTTTCTCTCAGTTCGTCTGTGAGGGAGCCTTCGCGATCTGGTTCGAAAGCGCTTTCTAGGTTTGAAATACCACCAAAATCGACGAAGCCAATCCCCGAACTGACATCATCGTCCCCGTCTGGCAAATCTTCGTCGGTGACAAAATCGTTGGAGACATCGGAGACTGAAATATTGCCAGTTCCTACAAAGGTGTTGAAGCCGCCTTTGTTTTTGCCGACAAATTTCTCTAGATCTCCATCTTCTTCTTCGAGCCTAGCAGTCCAGGAATCGATATTACCTGAGAACTTTTCACCGAGGGCGCCTTCGGTAAATCCGGTAACGATAACGCTGCCTCTGTTATCGACTGCAACGCCTGTCGCGTAGTCCAGTTTTTCTTTTACGCCAAGCTGCGTAATCCATTGCTCATTTAGGTTGTTGTCGAGCTTTGCGACGAAGGCGTCGGTATCCTCTCCTTTTGACTCACCGCCGTCGCCGAACTTTTCGTTGTTGGTGTAGCCGGTGATGTAGATATTGTCTCGGTCATCAATAGTCAGGTCGCTGAAAAACTGGCCGTCGTCTGTATTGGTGCCTAGCTCTTTGGTAACGAGCTGGTTTCCACTGGAGTCGAACTTACTGACAAAGACGTCGTAGGAGTTGGCTGTGGGGCTGGTTCTGTTGCCAAAATCGCCGGTTGTCCAACCAGATGTGATGATATTGCCCTGGCTGTCGATATCGACGGCCCAGCCGAATTCGAGGCCTTCGCCGACAGTACCAAACTGCTGTACCCATTCGACGTTTCCGCTGTTGTCGATTTTGGCTAAGTAGGCGTCGTACTTGAGCAGTAGGCGGGAAGGATCTGCTTCTCGCGAAAGGCCCTGTGTCCACCCGACGAGGTAGGCATTCCCAGCCTCATCTACAGCGACGTCGTAGTTTTCGTCGAAGAAGGGGGTGATGCTTAGCGGAAAAGGTGCGTTGGGATCTACAACCTGGGTGAATCTTTCTTCTTGGCCGTTATTTTTGTCGAAGACGCCGAGCCAGGAGTCGTCTTGGGCGGAGAAGTCGAAGATCTGTCGGTTCTGATTGTTTTTGATGGCTAGGCCGGAGACATATACCTGATCGCCCTGAATATCTAGACCGAAGGCAGAGTTTGCAAATGAAGGGTTGGCTGTGTCGCCTGCTCTAACGCCTGCATTGAACTGTCTGCCCCAGACGAGATTGCCGCTGCCGCCGCTAAGCTTTGCAACCCAGGCGTCTGTATCGCTTGCGCGCTTGGAGCCAAAAAGGTTGCCGGAAGTATCCCCTGCAATGTAAACATCTCCCGACTCGTCTGTGACGATTTCAAAGCCATTGTCGCTGCCGCTGGAGCCAAGCTGTCGCTGCCATATCCGATTACCGTTGTTGTTGTACTTGGTAATGAAAACGTCGGACTCTCCTTGGTTTTGTCCGCCGATAGAGCCGCTAGTAGAACCGATGACGAAGATATTGCCGAACGCGTCGATCGTTGTATTTTGGCCTCTGTCGGAGCCTCGGCTACCCTGCTGAATGATGTCGTCTTCTCCGTCGTCATCCTCGTCTTTGACGAAGGTAAAGGCGTCTTTGTCTTTGAGCTCAAAATCTTGCTCGGGGGTAGAAACGATGAAGCCGATGAGGTCTGGAACGCTGTTTTTGCCTACGTATACAATAGCCTCACCGCTGAGGGCTTGAGAGACGCCAGAAATGGCGATGTCGTTGAGCTCGATGAGTCTGTAGTCTTTGTCTTTGCCGGTGAGTTGGATGGTGTCTTGCCGGGGATCGAAGTCATAGATGACGGCAAATTCATTGGTTCCGAAGAGGTTGTTGGTGAGCCGTTCGGCGGGGTTGGGCTCTGTGTAGAAAACATTGCTGCCATCTCCGAGGACAAAGCGATCGCGCCCAACGGAGGGAATATTTCTATCTAGAATACTGAAAAGATTGTTGTTTGTGATGTCGACGATCACTTCAAACTCTTCTGCCGAGTTGTCGAATAGGTCGCCGAAGAGGAAGTCGATGTTGGTATCTGGGTAGTCGTCAGTAGGATCGAAGGGATAGAGGACGTCGTTACCGGCGCGACCGAAAATGACTTCAAACTCGGCGTTGCTAGAGCCGCCCACTAGATCGCTCGCCGGCGTGAGCAGAGAGAAGCTTAGATTGTCTTCCATGGTTTTGTCTTTCTGACCTAGCTGGTCAACGTGAAGGGGCTAACGAAATTAGGCTAATGAATTGAGTAAGTGGACTGACCAAGCACCCAGATACCACCATAACTTTAGACCGAAAAGTATGGATATGGTTTCCGAACCCCGAATATTTTTTACATAAATCAAAAAGATATGCGCCGTTTGATTGGCTTTTGACGGGGAATTGCATTTAGGCGGTTTCTTTTTAAAGTAATCATACATAGTTATGTATTTATTATCCACTGGCTAAAAAACGCAGTGCGAAGGCCAGACATAGGCTTGCATTTCCGACTGGAATGAAGAAGTTGTCAGTCCCTCTGGGGGCGGCTAGTTCGATGAGTGTGGTGGCCGCTGAGATGGTGAGGGCCAGTATCCACCAGGGCAAGGGCAAGTGGTTGAGATAGGTCACGATGAGCAGGGGGATAAGGCTGCCCAGAAAGACAGCTGATGTGCCCAATAGAGACTTTCGGTTTATTTGGCCGATTCCCCAAACGTAGAGCTTTTGCTTGCCCCAAGTGGTGCCAATGAGTTCGCCTAGGGCATCGCCTACGGTTAGCGGTAGAAAAACAAAGAAGGAGAATAGAACTAGGCGACTAGAGTCGGGAATACTTGTGCGGGCGACGTGGTCGATGTAAGCGAGGGGAATTAGGTTAAGAAATGAACAGCGAGCAGCAAACAGATTTTTGCGTCCGTAAATGCCGTCTCGAATTCGGCTGGATGCGCCGTACATCAGGCCGGCTAGACCAAATATTTTGTTGGAGTGGTAGCTGATGATGCTGAGGCCCAGGACAAAAATCTGATAGGTGAGGGTGGCGATGAGGGCAATTTCGGTGTCTTTGATGAATACGTTTAGGATGGCTAGCTGCCAAATGCCTGAGACAATATGCAGCAGCTTGCGGGAGAGCCCATCTACGACGCGCAGCTGGCGATCGCCGTAGCGGTCGACAAAGTACTCGAGATTGAAGTAGCGCTCGCGATTTGAGAAGACTAGCTTGCGCTCATCTCTGGGCATGCCGATGCGCCTGAGCATAAGCCACTTGAAGCAGGCGAAGATGGGGTAAAAAATCAGCAGCTCTACGCCAAACAAAATTCCGTAGATCAGGAGAATGGCTGAGAGAGTCGAAGCATTGAAGTTGGGCATGGGCGTTGTGGCAGTATTTTATGAGTGTTTTTATGCTTTTTGTTTGTGCCTTTGTGTCTTCTGTGTGTTCTCTATTGGGTAGGCGGCGAGGGGGTCGCCCGGATGTAGCAAAAGCTTAGTCCTGCGCTGATAAATAGGGCGATCGCACCTACCCACAGCACCTGTTGCAACCCGGATACAAACCCCTGATGAACGAGATTTTCGATCTGTTCAAAAGAAAGCAGGTCACTTTCTGCTATCTGCTGGTTTAATCGGGTCGGTCTTGTCGCGCCATGGCTGAGGGCCTCGGTGATGATGCTTTGCTGAGCTAGAACGCTGAGCTCGAAGCTGGCTAGACGCTGCTCTAGGTAGGTGCCCATGGCGCTAGTGAAAATGTTTCCTTGGAGGGCAATGCCTAGCGCACCCCCTAGCCGGGTGCTGGTATTCATGAGGGCGGCTGCGATGCCTGCATGGTGCTCGGGTGCGCCGCTCATGGCGGCTGCGGTGAGGGGAGATAGGGTGAAGCCCACGCCGAAGCCCACCAGGGTAAGTCGTACCAGGAGCATGCGAAAGGGCGTGTCGGTTTGTACTTGAGTTAGGGAAAGAGCGGCTATGCCTGCGATTAAGAAACCAAGGGTGATGGTTTTTCGCCAGCCCAAGCGGGCGGAAAAATAGCCGGAGACGATAGAAGCGGAGATAAACGCACCGTTGAGCGGGAGAAAGCGGAGGCCTGCAGCGATCGCAGAGTAGCCTTGAACCTGTTGAAGAAACAGACTGAAGAGGAACAACAGGCTGACCAGCATGAAGAATAGGAACGCATTGGTGATGAATGCGATCGTAAAGGAGCGCTGACAAAAGAGAGATAGCGGCAACATGGGCCGTGCGCTGGCAGATTCGGTTATGACGAAGGCGATCGCACTGACCAGTGTCAGGCTCGCTAGGGAGAGCGATCGCAAGCTCAGGCCTTCTCCTAGCATGAGGAGCGTGATGAAAGCTGCGATCGCAACAACGCTAAGGCACATGCCCGGAAAATCGAGCTGGGAAGGTCGCTTGCGACGATGTGGCACTTTGGCAGGCACGACCTGCCCTGTCAGCCAAAAAGTGCACAGACCCAAGGGCACATTTAGAAAAAAGATACTTCGCCAGCCCAGCGTATCGACTAAGACACCGCCTAGGGTGGGCCCGACGATAAGTGCTAGGCCCGATACACCAGACCAAATGCCAATCGCTTTGGTCCGCTGAGTAGGATTGGGATAGGCCTCGGAGAGAATGGCTAGGGAGCTAGGGAGTAGCGCTGCTGCCCCTATGCCCTGTAGCAGGCGGCCCGCAATCACCATCGGTCCATTGACTGAGCAGCCTACCAGGATAGAGGCTGCTACAAAGCCAATCAGCCCTGTGAGAAACACTTGCCGCCGACCGTAGATATCGCCCAAGTTGCCAGCGGGCAGTACCAGACAGGCGATCGGCAGTAGATAAGCGTTTAAGATCCACTGCAGGCCAGATACGGTGATATCTAGGTGAGATTGGAGGCTGGGCAGGGCTACATTCACGACCGTATCGTCTAGGGCGGCCATTGCCAGGGCTAGGCACATGGCGACCAGCGTGAGCGTTTGTTGTTTTGCCCTAGGGGCGCTTCGTCGCCCTGAGCTTTTGCGTTCTAACGTTTCGGGAGTCTTCTGTTTTGTAGTTCTGTGAGGTGTTGTGCTCATGCTGATATCCCCACCTGTGCTGCTGCGGTGATGACACCGGTATCTTCTTTGCCTCTGGGCTTGTTAGAAGACTTTTCTAATAGAGCCGCGACAAAATCGCAAACCTCCGATGCGGCATAGTTGTCATAGGCGCGGACGTTTTTTTGGTAGTGCTCGAATGTGGGCGGGTGGAGAAACTGTTCTACCGCGCTGGTGATTTTAGAGAAGCTTGGGAGCACGATCCCCATTCCCGCTTGCTCAATCCAATCTGCGTTGTAGCGCTCGTGTATTAGTGTTGAAAAGTTGCGCTCGGTGATGACGGGTAGGTTCATGGCTAAGGCTTCACTGAGGCTACCGGGCCCGGGCTTGCCAATAAAGAAGTCTGAGAGGGCCATGTATTTGGGTACATCGGGCGTGAACTTGACTGTTAGGTGCTTTTGAGGGCCGGGTAAATTGTTTAGCTGATAGAACAGGTTTTCGCTGTGGCCGCATAAGAAAATGAGCTGGATGCGATCGCCCAAACTGCTCAGCGCCTTCGCAATCTCCACCATTACCTCAGCTCCATTCCCGCCGAACATAACGAGCCCTGTAAGACGGTCGGGCCTTAGGCCCTGCTCAATTCGAGCCTGCGCTATATTCAGGTGCCCCTTGTATGCTGGTGGCTGGAACTTGGGATGGATGACCATGCCTGAGGTTGTGACAATTCTCTCGGGGCAAACGCCTAGGGCTTTTGCCTGCTCTACGGCACGTTGTTTGCCGCAGATGAGATAGCTATCTGTGTCTGGCTCGATCCAAAATCCGGGCGGGACGTCGGCAAAGTCGATCATTACAGTGACGTAGGGTGTGCCGGGCAGGGTTTCGTGGAGCGCCTGCCAGAGCACTTTGTTGCACATGGTGACGACGGAGATGACGATATCGGGCTGTTGCTGCTGCCAGTAGTGTTTGAAGTAATTTACTGCGAAGGAAAAGTTGAGCTTGACAAGCAGTTTGTTGAGGCGCATTTGCAGCGGCCATAGCCAAGTCCAGCCGCGCTTTAACATGTTGTTGTAAAGGTCTGAAACTGAGCTGCCTAGCCACTTGTATGCGTTGACGCTGTCTGCGTGCTGCGTCATTTCTGCCATGATGTCATCCATGTCGGTGACTTGAAACTGCCAGGGCAACCCTCGCTTTTCGGCTAGATCTTTTAGGGCGTAGTAGGTGGCATAGTGACCGCCGCCACCTTTGCCAGTGACGATAGCTATCTTGAAGTTTGGGGGGTGGGGTGCAGTTGAGTTCGGCATGGGCGCGCTTGGATTTTGGACGCTTTTTGAGCTGTGAATATATCTGAACTATGCGTGCATAGTCGCCTAGAGAAAGAGAAGCCGATTAGGGTTCGAAAGCGTTATTGGCTAGGGGGTGGCTAGCTGTGGCGGGCTAGAAGGTTGAGCTGATGAGGGTTGGCTAGGGAGAGACTTTTTGAGGAATACCTGTAGCCATTCCACAACTTCGAAGATGGCTTGATTTTCGAAGGCGGCTACCTGGGCTTGGTAGTGCTCGAACGTCGCGGGCTGCAAAAATGCCTCGGCTGCTTTGTGAATATGCTTGAAGTTTTTTAGGACGATGCCGAACTGGTTTTCTTCTATCCACTGAGCGTTGTAGCGCTCGTGAATGAGAGTAGCTGCGCTACAGTCTGTGATGATTGGCAGGTTCATTGCGAGTGCTTCGCTGAGGCTGCCGGGGCCGGGCTTACCTATGAAGAAGTCCGATAGCTGCATGTAGTACGGAACATTTTCTGTGAACCCGACGACGACGCTTTGCTGCTGACCTGGGAGTTGCTCTATTTCGCTTGCAACGTCTTCGTTGCGACCGCACAGGAAGATGAGCTGCAGGTCTGGGTGGTAGCGCTCTAGTCGCTTGGCAATGTCGACCATTACCTTGGATCCGTTACCGCCGAAGAGGACAAGGCCAGTGCGTTTTTTAGGATCTAGCTTTAGCTTTTGCCGTTCAGCGGCGATGTCTAGCTGGGGCCGCTGATAGAACTTAGGGTGAATGATCATGCCGGAGGCTCTTAGCAAGCGATCGCTCTTTACCCCTAGCGATCGCCCTTGTTCGAGGGCTTTTTCTGTTGCGCAGATAGTGTGGCAGTCGGCTTCGGGCTCTAGCCAAAACGCAGGTGGATGGTCGGCCAGATCGACCATGACGCTAATGTAGGGGGTGCCTGGTTTTGCTCTTTGCAAGCTTTCCGCTAAGCCTTTGTTGTATAGCGGCATGACGGAGACGACGATATCGGGCTGCTGCTGCCGCCAGTGCTGTTCAAAAAAATCACAGCCCACGTCGTAATTGAGCTTGACCAAAAACTTGTTGAGCCGCATTTTTAATGGCCACATCCAGGTCCAGCCACTCTTTAGCATTAGGTTGTACAAATCGTGGCCGCTGATGCCGAACATTTCGTAGGCATTTTGAATTTCGTTTTGTGCGGATAGCTGGGTGATAATGTCATCCATATCCGTTACCTGAAATTCCCAGGGGAGCCCCTGCTGCTCAGCGGCTGCCTTGATTGCTCGGCACGCGGCATAGTGCCCGCCGCCCCCTTGGCCGGTCACCACGTTGATCTTTAACTTTTTGGCGGGAGTGGGTGTGGCTTCTATCATCTTGGTGGGATTCCTAACGGGCACTGGGTCTGGTAGCTTTGGACTGTATGGCTCTAGAGTATGGCTCTAGAGTGGGCGGCTCTGGACTGTCGACCTAGAATGCTGGCGGGCTATACGAGGGCGGGCTGTCTGGCAATCTCTTTTTCGAAAATTCCCAAGGCCCGAACGACCGCCTGATCCATGTTGTAGTATTTGTAATCGCCGAGTCTGCCTGCAAAGAGAATGCTGCCGTTGAGCTTTTTAGCTTCTTTGAGGTAGTGGGAGAGGCGATCGCGATTTTCTAACTTGGGAATGGGATAGTACGGATCGTTGCGGCCGGGGATATATGCTTGGGGAAATTCTCTGACGATGGTGGTTTTGGGAGAGATTTGCCCAGTGAGATATTTTTGTTCGGTGATACGTGTGATGTCGTAGTCGTTGGGATAGTTCACCGTGCCTACCTCTTGGTAGCGCTCTTGGTCTAAAGTCTCGAAGCGAAAGTCAATGCTGCGGTAGGGCATGGCGCCATGGGTGTAGCCGAAAAATTCGTCAATAGGGCCTGTGCATATGGCCCTGTTGAAGGAGACTTCGTCTATCACCTCTTTGTAGTCTGTATTGAGAAGAACCTTGATCAGTGGATGGTTGATCATGCGCTGAAACATGGCCGTGTAGCCGTGTTTTGGCATGGCCTGATAGGGGTCTTGAAAGTAGCGATTGTCGCGGCTGATGTAGATGGGGACCCTGGCTGTGACACCACTGTCTAATTCCTCTGGCTTAAGGTTCCACTGCTTCTGGGTGTAGCGTAAGAATACGTTGTTGTAAATGTAATCGGCTAGCAGGGCTAGGTCGGTATGGCGGCTCTCTTTTAGCTGAAGGATGGGCACCTTTTTCCCAAAGCCAAAATTCTTGAGCAGTAGGCCTTCTAGCTTCTCAGCATAGCTCGGTGGAAAGAGCGCATACAGCGTGTTTAGGTTGAATGGAATGGGCACCTTTTTCCCTTCTACGACGCCTAGAACATGGTGATAGTAGGGCCGCCAGCCTGTGAACTGTGAGAGATAGTCCCAAACCTGCTTGGACTTGGTGTGAAAGATATGGGGGCCGTATTTATGAATTAGATGGCCGTGCTCGTTGTAATAGTCGTAGGCGTTGCCCCCGATGTGGCTCCGCTTTTCTACAATCAGGACTCTTTGTTCAAGCTGGGTGGCGATGCGTTCGGCGAGGACGCAAGCTGAGTAGCCCGCTCCGATAATTAGCCAGTCAAATTTCATAATTTTTACGATTGAACAGAACGATTGAACGGGACAGTTAAACTAAAGGCTTAAACAAAGCTGCAGGCATTGCGGCAGGGGAAAGAAGGCACTGAGAATAAGAGAGTTTTAGAGATGGGGTCAGCTATGAAGCGGCGGAGACCATCCCATTCTGAACATAGTTGCTATTTGCGAAAGCGCGATCTGGTAGCTGCTCGGCTAAATGTTCGCTGACGCGAATGGCGTTAGCGATGATTGTTAAGGTTGGGTTGAGGGCTGCACTAGAGGGGAAAAAGCTGCCGTCTACGACGTAGAGATTTTCGATATCGTGGGTGCGACAGTTTAAGTCGAGCACGGAGGTGTCGGGATCTTCGCCAAGTCGGCAGGTGCCGCATTGATGGCCGACGTCTTTTAGGGTCATCTCTGTTGTAAACAGAAGGGAGAGTGGGTCGAGCGACTTAAGAATTCCTTTCCATCGCTCTATCAGGCGATTGAAAGATGCTTCGTTATTGGGGGTGTATTCCAATACGATGTTGTCTTCGCTGTCGAGGTATATGCGATTGTTTGGGTCGGGTAGATCCTCTCCCATGAGGAACCATGGGGTTGTTCTATCGGCTGCTGCCTTGAAGATCGACATTGGGATCATTTTGCTGGGGATGAAGGGCGGGCTGTTGGTCGCCGCGCGATCTTCGTTGATGTTGCCGAGGGTTTGCACGTGGCCCATGGGATAGGGGAAGTCGGCTTCACCCCAGTAGAAGTCGTTGATGGCCATTGTCTTTGGGTATACGGTGGGGTTTACTTTGAGCCCTAGGGAGACAATGGCGCAGATTTTGTGCCGCATAAAGTTGCGGCCTACTAGCCCTGAACTGTTGGCTAGTCCGTTGGGGTGTTGGGCGTTGGCGGAGCGCAGCAGCAGGACGGCGGAATTTAGCGCGCCTGCTGAAACAACGACAATATCTGCAGAGAACAGGTGGGTCTGGCCGTCTACGTCTGTTTCGACGGCAGTGATGCGTTTGCCGGTGCTATCGGTATGGAGTCGACTGACCTTGGCGTGGGTTTTAAGCGTGACGTTGGGATAGAGCATGGTGGGCCGGATCCCGTTTACATCGCCGTCGGCTTTGGCATTTACCATGCAGGGAAACCCATCGCAGGTATCGCAGCGGACGCATTCACTCAGGTCGCGATTTGCTTCGTTTAGCCTTAGCCCCAGGGGCTGGTAGGCAGGGTGAAGTCCTTTCTCTTTCAGAGCCTCGGCGATTTTGGCGATGGGGGGCTCGTGGCTAATGGGCGGGTGAGGAAAGGGGGTATCACTCGGCGGCTCTGTGGGATCTGTGTTGCGCAGGCCGTGTACGTCGAAGAGCTTTTCTGCCTGGGTGTAGTGGGGCTCAAAGTCGTGATACTTGAGTGGCCAGGCGGGGGAGATGCCGCCCTTGTGCTGTACTTCTTCGAAGTCTCTTTCTCTGAGCCGGTAGTGGGCGCTGCCGTAGAATTTGGTGTTGCCGCCGACGAAGTAGTGGGTGAAGGGGCGGAAGGGATTGCCGTCTTTGTCGTACCACTGTTCTGTGGTCCGGTAGCGGTCTTTTCCGTAGACTTCTCTGGAGTTCCAGTTTTCTTTTTCTTTGGGTAGGAAGCCGCCGCGCTCTAGCACGAGTATCTTTTTCCCGGTGGGTGCTAGGGTCCGAGCTAAGGTGCCACCGGCTGCGCCCGTGCCAATAATGATGATGTCGTAGTGGGTGTTGTTCATGGTGATGTGCGGTGGGGTAGGCGGCTAGCTGTCGGCGGTGACTAACGTTGACTGGGAGCGGCGGGTGGTCCTGTTGGGTAGGTTGCTAGGGGTGTCGCTGGGGAGATCGCTAGAGGCGTCGTTGGCCTGTTTTGTTTTTTGGGCCAGTCGATGGGCGCATTCTCGGTTGGTTTCGACGATGCCTACTTTGTGGAGGATGCGATCACCCAACTGGGGAGACAGCTGACAGATGGCGGCAAACACTCTGTTGGTCAATCCGTCCAGCATGATTTCGGGCTGATTTTTTAGGATGGCCTGAAGCACTACCTCGGCGACATCTGCTGGCGGGGTGACTACCATCCCTTCGGGTGCTTCGGTGTCGAGGGCGTGGAACATGCCTGCATCGGTGATGCCTGGGCAGACGATTGACACGTTGACAGGAGTGTCTGAAAGCTCCAGCCTGAGAGCGTCTGACCAGTTTATAAGGCCTGCTTTTGTGGCGGAATAGACGCTGTTGTAGGGGGCGCCTCGCTTGCCTGCACCAGAGGAAATATTTACGATGTGGCCTGTCTTGCGGGCGAGCATGCCCGGTAGCAGCAGGCGACATAGCGCCATGGGTGCTAGCAAATTTGTGCTGGACATCACTTGGATATCGGTTAGGGAATAGTCTTGAAAGGGGCGGAATTTCTCGATGGCAGCGTTGTTTATCAGCACATCGACGGGTCCTGCCTGAGCCTCTATGCTGTGCAGCCAGGCTGGCATGTCTGCTATGTTTTGCAGGTCGAATGGTTGTGCGATCGCCTGACCTCCTTTTGCCTTGAGGTCTTTTGCGAGGGCGCTTAATGCATCGGGCGATCGCCCCACACAGACCACTTTGGCCTCGGCCCGTACTAGCGCTCTGGCGATGAAAGTACCAATGCCACCAGCTGCGCCTGTTAGTAATATCGTTTTTTGGGCGAGTGTTTTCATAGCAAGTGCGGTGCGAAGAGGATTTTGAACTTGACTTGGGAACGGTCGGCGCGAAAAAGACGGGCTGAGCAAGTCGTTGTTTTAGACTGTTTTTAAGACTGTCTTTAAAGCTGTTGCTTCAGACGATTAAAGGCTGTGGCACCTGTCCATTGATGGATGGGTCGAGGATTTTTTCTAAAATATCGATCACTTCAAAGGCGGCTCGATTGTTGTACTGGTTTACTCTGGCGCGGTACTGAGAAAATACATCTGGCTCTAAGAGCTGCCTGACGGCTTCGCCAACTTGGCTGAAGCTTGGGACTACGATGCCAAACCCCTTGCTAGCGAGCCAGTCGGCACTGGCCCGCTCTTGAAAGAGGGTCATTCGGCTGTTGCACTCAGTGATGACGGGTAGACCGAGGGCGATCGCTTCGCTGACGCCGACGCTGCCTGGCTTACCAATGAAGAAATCTGCTGTCTGCATGTAGGCGGGTAGCTCTCGGGTGAACCCTTCAACATATTTGGCGTACCGGGTCGGCAGCTGCTGTAGCGCTTGGGCCAGCGATTGGTTGCGCCCGCACACAAAGATGAGCTGCAGGGCCTGGTTACTCCGGTCCAAGCGCCGGGCAATTTCGACCATTTCCCGAGACCCGTGGCTACCAAAGCAGACCAAGCCGGTTGGCAGATCTGGATGCAGACCCAGCTTCTGCCGGTGGGCTGCTCGGTCAATCGAGAAGACTTCGTTGTATCGCGGGTGAATCACAACGCCTGACGTTTTAAAGAGATTTTGCCCCGGATATCCGGCTGCTTTTGCCTGCTCGAATACGCGGGTAGATGGACAGATCAGCAGCTGGTCTTGCGGCTCTATCCAAAAGTGCTGCGGACAGTCGGCAAAGTCGGTGATGGCGGTGACGAAGGGAACGGTGGGTAGCTCGGCCCGGAGGCTTTCGCACAAGACCCGGTTGAACAGGGGCATGAGTGAGACGACGAGGTCGGGCTGTTGTTCATGCCAGTACTGCCTGAGCTGCCTGAGCCAGATGGCGTGCATTAGCCGAATGCGGGCCTTAAAGATGGGGACTGAAATGGGGTCATTGATTAGCTTTGCCCACTTGTGCTTGAGGGTATAAGCGTTGTAAAAGTCTTGGGCGAAGGTGGTGTGAAAGACCTCTTTGAGCACTTCTACAATCTCTACTTGCCAGGGGAGGTTGCAGGTAGAGATGACCTCTTTTAGGGCGTTGGCTGTGCTGCGATGGCCCGCGCCCATGTCGTAGATGGCAAAGTAGACTTTTTTCATGGCTCAAAAGAGGTGTTTAAGGGTGGAACGGTATTTTTTACAGAGTCTGTTTCAATGCCTGTTTTAGTGCAGGTTCTCGGATTGTGGATTCTGGAGTTGTGGATTCTCGGGCAGCTGTAATCCGCTGCCGATTTGAGCGGGTGATGCCCAGTAGCCGGTTTGAGAAATCGGTAAGGTCGGGGAAGAGCTGCTCTAGGGCGAGCAGGGTGCGGGTTGTGATTTCCACGGGAAGGTTTTGGTTGACGATGATTTCGGCGCGTCTGTGGTGGATTGTTTTGAGCACGGCTTTGCCGACTGCTTTGGCGGGCGATCGCCCGGCCAGAAAAGGTGCCTTGATACCCGTATCAGCCAGCATGCCTCTGTCGCTGACATACCCTGGGCAAATAGCTGAAACCGCCTGGCCTGACTCAGCTAGCTCTTGCCTGAGCGAGTGGCTCCACATGAGCAGCCCAGACTTACTGGCGGCGTAGATACTGTCGTAGGGATGGCCTTTTTTCCCGGCTAGGGAGGCCATGTTGATGATGTGACCGCGCTTAGAGAGAAGGGGCAGCAGCAGCTGGGTGAGTCTCATGACAGATAGTAGATTTATCCGGATGACGCGCTCTATTTCATCGGGGTGGTAGCTTGAGAAGGCGCGGTAGATTTCTATCCCCGCATTGTTAATGAGAATATCGACCTCGGGTTTGCCCCAGCGGGCAGCGCGCTGTTTGACCTGTTGCGTTAGCTCGGGCAGGGCCTCTGTGCTGGCTAGGTCGAAGGCGATCGCTTCTGCCTGAACGCCCAGGTGGTTCATTTCAGCAGCCCAGCTCTCGAGTCTCGCTCGGGAGCGGGCAATGCCAATGAGACGGGCACCCGATTGGCCAAGCACCTGGGAAATTTCGAGACCAATACCGCGTGAAGCTCCGGTCAGAACGACTGTTTTTCCCTTGAGAAGGTCGCTTTTGAGGTTGCGCTGTAAAAGGGTGTTCATCGCTTGATCCCTCCAACCACTGTTTCTTTTTTGCTGGTTTCTTTTTTGCTGTTCTCTTTTTTGGCGTTGAGAGAAGATGTGGCGGCAGGCGATAAGTTGTTTAGAGAGGAGAGATGCTTGCCGCCGAGTTCGATTTGCGATCGCGCCACGCCTGTTTGAACACGCGCCAATAGATGGTCCAAATCGTTTGCCAGCAGGTTTATGCCATGGTCGGGTTCTACTAGGCCCACGAGTGACAGCGGTCTCTGCTGGCTGCTTGCGAGCTGGTGCAAGCTCAAGAAATTGAACACGCCAGACTCGTAGGTGCCACAGGGAACAGCTGGATTCTGGGCGCCTGCGTAGTCTTCTTGTGGGTTGAACCAGTCTTGTGCGGGGTAGCCGTGAAAGTGAATGATGGGAGCGCCTGCTTTGACTAGCTCTGGTGTGTAGAGCGCAGCAGCAAGGGCGATCGCAACCATGACATAGGTATCGTAGGACGGCTTAATATCCAGCGCGGGACTGTTCAACTCAATGCCGTCGGGTAGCTGTAGCTGCAGCGTTCCACAAATGCCTAGGCGTAGGATATCTCTTGTGGCATCTAGGTTTGTTTTGTTTGCTCCGGAACGAGAACAAACCAGCCAGATATCGGGGATTTGTTTGTAGACGGTTTGTTCACCGATGACCGTTTTGATGTACTGTCTGCCATTTTCTGCTTTTCGGACTTCGTTGGCAGAGAAGCCTTCTATTGGGTCGAGAGTCTGCCAGACTTCTGCTGGAATTTCTGTGGGGCCTATGTACTTTGGTGGCTCAATGTAGGCAACAAACCCGTAGGAAACGCCAGTTCTGCCATTGACGATGGCGCTGACGATGTCCCGGTGGGACTGGCGGCGAACGACTTCGGCTAGCTTGAAGCCAGAAGGGAGCAGCCCGGTGGTGGTGAGGGACTGGCCTAGGGTTACGAGCTTGTGTACGTAGGGTGATTCGGCTGGAGCGTAGTGGCCTATCTCAAACCGGCTAAGCGGCAGGGGCGCGATGGGTACGTAGAGCTTGGGAATGAGCGATCGCATCACAAACCGGTCTAGCTGGGACCTGGAAAAGCGTGAATCAGACAGATTCATGTTGAGAATCGAAAGCTCTGTGGCAGAGATGCCAATCACAATTTCAGAAAACTGGCTCACTAGGGTGTTCACGCCTAGGCCTATCTTTTCGACGTAGGGAATTTCTGGGTGAACCAGCCTTTCATCCCATGGGGTCAACATAACGACCTGGGTGGCGGTGGGATCTTCTAACCTCTGGATGGCATGGTCTTCTGCCCAGCTGATACTTCGCGTGATATCGGAAACTGATTTTGGCTGGTTTGATAGGCGGGAGGAAAGCTGATAGAGAGATTCGGCAAGGCCGCTCTTTAGCCGGGCGGTGGGGCGCTCAACATCGATGACCGCACTAATTTCTGAGCGTACGGCCTGGATGGCTATTTGCTTACTCAAGGGCAGCCATTTGTTGAGCAGTCGGCCAATGACGGGTAGGGGGTAGTGAACGGTTCGCGTTGCGGATTGCCAAGGGACAATGGTGACGCCCTTTTCCTGCAGGCTAGCCTCTAGCGCTCGCCTGAATTCTAAAACCTCTTCTCCAATGGCTGTACCCTTGGGTAGTGGCCGGAAAGTGACCTGCAGCTGAGCGGCCATTATCAGCGGATCTACCACTGGCGCTGCCCCTTTCCCGCCCCCAATCAGCTGACCAATCGTGCGCAGCGAAAGGCCAGAGGCTGTTGTCTTGTCTGCTGAGCAAGTTTCGCCTGACTGATTGCGCAAACTCTCTAGAATGTCGGCTTTATAGGCTGTGACGCGGTCTTTCAGCTGCGCCGTCAAGGTCCCTTTGGGTGCGTTGATCCGCAGCTTGTCTCCATCAGCCCAAAGCTGAATGCCTTTGTTCTTGAGAGTGGTGATGAGCTCTGATGTGTTCATAGGTCGGTGTGTGCGTCGGTATGCGCGTCAGTGTGCGCTAGGGGCACGGTGCTAAATTTCAAACGATTCATTCTCATTCAGCGCCAGTTCTTTTGCGATGTATTGGGAAAGAGAAGCGATATTGGGGCAGTTCCACAGGGTGAGCGGGGAGATTTCTAGGCCAAATCGCTGTTTGCCAAGTCCTGCGATCGCCATTGCCTGAACGGACTGCAAACCATAGGTGTGGAAGGGCGTGTGCAGCTCGATATCGTCGCTTTCGATGCCGAGCTGCTCGCCAATTTGGGCGGCTAGCCAGTCTTGAATATCTGTTTCTGAAGGAGGGGCAACAGTGATCCAATTAGAGTCGGCATTAGCCATGGGGGGGCACTGCGGGGAGATGTTTGACATGTCTAAATGTTGTTTTGAATAGGGCTGTTATTTGGTGGTGAATTTGTGCTTTTTATGGACTGAAAGGCTAGGTGCTTCGGAAGGATGGGAGACAAACCAATGGTGCGATCGCTCAAATGGATAGGTCGGTAGGGGAAAACGCTCTCTTGCATATCCTTGATCGAAGGCTTGCCAATCGATAGGGATGCCCCGGATAAACAGGTCGCCTAGCTGGGAGAGTAGCTGCGGCCAAATTTCCACATCGGCATGGAGCGATCGCTCTACGAGATGGCTGTTTTGAATGGCCCCACGGGTCATGTACTCAGACAGCGGGCGGTTGGCACCCATTGGTAAAACAAGGTCATACCCTGCTAACCCAGAGAGCGGAAATAGTTTCTGAAAGCGATTTTGAATTTGCTCAGATGCGGCATCTGACTGGGCTCCTGAAAGAGACAAAATCGCCTGTCGTAGCAGCGGACTGTAATCTATTGAAAGCAAGGGGATGGTGGGTTGCCGGTAGCTCAAAGATGCCGCACTCCATACCGGTGTAGTCAGTGGCGCAGACAGCAGCGGTAGTACCTCATCGACTGTCAGCATACCGGCGGCGCAGGCAGCGACGTATTCACCTAGCCCTTCTCCTTTTAGCGCCGCTGGACGCACTCCCCACTGCTGCCACATGGTCGCCAGCGCGTAGGACACGCAGAAGCCCGCTATGCGCCCAGACACTGAGCTAGAAAGGTGAGCTGGCAGCGTTTTGTTCTCAAACAACAGATCAAATGACAGCGGCAGGGTAGATCGATGGGTGCATTGTTCAAAGGCTGCTCGGAAATAGGGCTGCGTTTGATAGAGCACTTTCCCTAGTCTGAGGGTGCCGGTGGTGGGCTCTGGAAAGTGAAAAACAACCTTAGGGCGCTTTCTGCCCTTGAGGCGACCGGTCATAAACTGGTTGGCAAGTAGGGTCTCTTCGCCTTCTGCAAACTGGGCCAGCTGTCGCTGTAGATTTTCGAGGGAGTGACTGACTAGGCAGAGCCTTTGGGCGAAGTGGCTGCGGCCCGTATTGGCTGAAAAGCACAGGTCGGGCAAGGAGACTGGAGCCGATGGCTGGGTGTGCAGCGGCGCATTGTGATGACGCTGTAGATAGGTGACATAGTAGTTTGCAAGGCTACGCAGCGCAGACGGGCTCTTGGCGCTGAGGGCTAGAATGTGATGGGATTTCTCCTTTGAGGGCGCAGACCTATGGCTGCCACTGCTCACAGATCTGTTCTTCAGCGGCGCTTCTTCCATGATCAGGTGGGCATTGGTCCCGCCAAACCCAAAGGTGCTTACGCCCGCGAAGCGAGATTTTCCTGACCTTGGCCAAGGTCTACCGGCTGGCAAAATCTCGAAAGGGCTCGCTTCAAGATCAACGTAATTATTCGCTGCCTCAAAGTTCAGCTGGGGAGGGATTTCTCCATGCTGCAGCGATAGCACTACTTTTATTAGTGCAGCCATTCCGGAGGCCGCTTCCAAATGTCCAATGTTTGACTTGACAGACCCAAGTGCGCAGGGGCTTTCTCTTTTCGCCCGCTTGGCTGCTAGCGCCTGCTTGAGCGCTCTAAATTCGATCGCATCTCCTAGGGGCGTACCTACGGCATGGGCTTCTACGTAGTCAATATCTTGAGCGGTGATGCCGCTTACCTCCAGCGCCCGCTGAATGAGTGCCTGCTGCGCCAATCCATTGGGCGCGGTCAAACTGTTGCTGAGCCCGTCCTGATTGATGGCTGAGCCCCGGATCAGCGCGAGAACATTGTCTCCGTCGTTCATGGCATCGGTAAGGCGCTTGAGCACTACCACTCCGCAGCCTTCTCCCCGGACGTAGCCATCTGCCTCCGCATCGAAGGGGCGACAGGCACCCTGGGCGGAGAGTAACCCCGTCTGAGCAGAGGAGATCATGGAGTCGGGCGAGAGGATAAGATTGACCCCGCCTGCTATACCGAGGTTAGACTCTTTGGACTGCAGACTTTGGCAGGCTAGATGCACTGCTACCAAGGAAGAAGAACAGGCTGCATCTACAGCCATGCTGGGTCCGCGCAGGTCGAGTAAATAGGAGAGTCGATTTGCTGTGATGGACATGGTTGTCCCGGTGCCGCTGTGGGGGCCGATACGGCTAAAGTTGCGATAGAGCAGGCGGTGGTAATCTATGGTGCACAGTCCCGAGAAGACGCCAGTCGCGCTGCCGCTTAGGCCCATCGGAGGAATGCCTGCATGCTCCAGCGCCTCCCAAGCGACTTCTAAAAACAGTCGCTGTTGCGGGTCGATGTGTTGAGCTTCCTCAGCGCTAATGCCAAAGAAAGCCGCATCGAAGCGGTCGATATTGTCTAGAAAGCCGCCTTTGCGGCTGTTCATTTTGCCAGCGGCCTGTGGCTGCGGGTCGTAGTAGTCTTCTACTGGCCAGCGCTGGGAGGGAATAGCCGTAACCGCCTGACGGCCCTCGCTGAGTAGCTGCCAAAAGGTCTCTGGGCTATTCGCTTGGGGAAATCGGCAACCGATGCCGACAATCGCGATGGATTCCACGGATTAAAGACCTCTGTGAGACCTTGGCTAAGTAAAGATGGCGGCTAAATAAAAACGGCTAGAACCGATCCTTGAGAACCGAACCTTGAGCGGGCTATGCCGCTGTGGCATGCTCGAAGTCAACTTGTTGGAAGAATTGATCAAACGTTTGTTTGTTTTGCTTGAGGGCCGCCGAAATCTCTCCTCGACTCGCCATCTCATCCATTTGACAGTTCGCTGGCGACAGGTAGTCTACGCTGGCAAAAAAATCGCGGAGTTCTTTTAGCAGGCGCTGACGGTTCGCGGCTGCGATGTGGAGACCTTCGTGTTCTTCGCAGAGGCAGCGGGCCATCCAAAGTCTTGCTTCCGACTGGGAAAAGGCGAATACGGGCGATCGCAGCAGCTGGTAGAGCAGCTCAAAAATCGTAAAATCGTCGGGGAAGTAGCGGTGAGGCAATACCGCCGAGAGGCCACCTAGGGTGCCTTTTTGCATTTTGTAAATCACGCTGTTGGCCACTAGCTTCTCGTAGCGCGTTGGCTTTTCAAACGCTTTGTAGAGATCTTTGGCTAGGAGACGAGAGATGGTTGTGTGGAAAGACTCATCTAAGAAGTGGTAGCGAGAGATTGCCGTGGGGGCGGGTACAAAGTCTCCAGCATTTTCCAGTCGTTTGGCATACTTAGCGATCGCATGTTCCATATTTTTTAGGTACAGGTTGGCAATCATGCGGACGGTGTAAAACTGACAGGCCATGAAAGGAGAGCCTGCGCCCCAGCTAAAGCCGTAGAAGCTTTGCAAGGGTAGCGAGGGACCCACAGAACGCCCCAACATGCCTGCTGTGGGTGCTTTTAAGATGAATTTATTTTCTGCTTCTAGGGTCTGCAGGTGGCGGGAGTAATGGGGGTGATGGGTGCGTCCACTGAGTGATTTGGCGAGCGATCGCATCGCATAATACTGAGCCGTGGGCAGTGGCTGCTTGCCAAGGGTCAGCTTGTAGGTGTTCCACTTCAGCAGTCCGTTTAGCCCGGCTCGACCGATGAGCGAGGTTGCCGTCATCAGGCCAACCTTGCGAAACGCCTTAATATGGTCGTGCTCTTGCTCTGTTTCGAAAGCGAGCTCTTTTGCTAGGGTATCGTAGCCCCCAATTGACTGGAAAACGCTGCCTGTGACCTGGTTGTACAGTACTGTTTCAGTCTCGGAGTTGGAGATGTAGTTGTAGTTGGCAAACCAGCTGAGGTGGTTGAGTGCCAACCGCTGGGTGTGGGAGGCCTCTGCGTACAGCGGTGTGCCGTACAGCAGAGAATGAGTAGGCGCGCTCCAAAAATAATCTTGGTTTTTCGCGTAGCTGAAGCTGCGTGTGAGGTCTGCTATTTTCTCAGTGTAGTCAGAATCTAAGTTGTTCTGATAGGTTCTTTCGATCAGGTGGGTGTGCCTAAGGCTGGTGCGCTGATTGGCTGTTACAGTTGAGCCTGAAAGAGGGCTAACCGGGCGCGATCGCCTGCCCTGTGCAGCTTGGACTTTCAATTGTGTCATGTTGGTTAAGCCTCGCATAGGTGGGCTACTAGCGCATCGACGGTCGGATAGTCGTATAGGAGGGTGGGATCGACCGACTGTCCCAGCCAGTCTTCCAAATCGCCGGTAAGGCCAATGGCAGCTGAAGAGTCTAACCCGTAAGTGTCAAATGGGACATCTGTTTCAATCTCATCGGTAGAAATCTCTAAGAGATCTGAAAGATAGCAAACGATCCATTCCTGAATCTGTTCTACTTTCTCGTCTGGTACTGGAAAATTTTTAGCTAGAACGTTGGTCGACTTGTGATCCGTCAATAGTGTTGCTGTCTGTTGATTACTGACTGTCATGGGTTAGCTCCTGTGCTCAAGGAATGCTAAAAGAAACTGAACGGTAAGGACTTAGGAAGGAATAAGTTGAAAAGCCAGAAGACTAAAAACGAGAACAGAATGCATCAATGACTGTGAGGCCGTGACGAAACTCGGACGCCCAATTAGAAAAACGCTTTTGAAAGATGTGGATTGTCGGAGGAGAAACCCTACTAACAGTAATCGATCTGCAAAAGGAGAGTAGAGCTTCAATTCTGTAATAACAATCTAACGAGAGTATTTCTGCTTTTCTGCCATTTTTTATACACTTAAGCTCTGGAAATCTTTCTTGTGAGAAGATACCCCTAATCTGGGAAAGCCTTGATCGCAAGGCTCGACTCCTGATGAAGCGTTACCGTTCAACATTGAACAGCTCTGTCTTGATAACTTAGTCTTAATAACTTAGTCTTGATAGCTTATCTGAATGCCTTAAAGGACTTCGAGAGGCTTGTCTGGCGCTTGTCTGGCGCTTGTCTCTACTAAACGCCCCTGATTTCTTTTTGAATAGACTAACTGTCGTAAGGAGTTGTTCCATGTTTTCTTTTTTATCTGCAAAAGTACTTGTTAAAAGAATCTTTTATTTGGCTTCTATTTTGTCGCCAAGCGCTTTCAGCATGGAGTCCATGTCTGATTGCATTTTGACGAAGTCACGCCTGTGTTTGGGATCTTCGCTCCAGTCTTTGACGACTGCTAGGTCACCTGTTAAAAAGAGTTCGCGGCAGCGATATCTCTGAATCTTCCCGCTAGAGGTTTTTGGGATGCTTCCTGGCTTTACTAACAAAGTTGCAAATACCTGTAGATCGTGAGCGGCAGCGATTTCCTGTCGGACTTGACTGCTCACTGCTTTCACATCTAGCTGGCGTAGATGGGTTCTCTCAACCTCGGAGACAATAACCAGACGTTCGACCCCTTTGTGCTCAATTGAAAATGCTGCGATCGCACCTGCCCTGATTGCCGGATGAACAGTCTCTAGCATCCGCTCAATATCCTGCGGATAGTAATTTTTTCCGCGGATAATCATCATATCTTTGAGGCGTCCGGTGACAAACAATTCACCCGCCTGAACAAATCCCAAGTCACCCGTGCGTAGGAAGGGACCTTTGCCGGTGTCTGCCAGATAAGCCTCAAAAGATTCTTGGGTCTTTTGGGGTTCGTGCCAATACCCCATGGCAATGCTGTCTCCAGCTACCCAAATCTCTCCCACATCTTCGGGTTGGCACTGGCGGAGCGTGTCTGGATGAACAATGACAATCTGCTGGTCGGGAAGGCTGCGCCCGCTACTGACGACCCTGCAAGCATCGTCACTTTCCTGCTGAACTTCCTTAACCTTGTGCTGACCGAGCTGCGCTGCACTGACAGTGTTGACGGTAGGCAAAGTGCCGACACGTCCTCCTGATACGATAAGTGTCGTTTCGGCCATGCCGTAGCACGGATAAAAAGCTGCTCGGCTAAATCCGTAGGGCGAAAATGCAGCTGCAAACCGTTCCAAGGTATCAACTCTGATCGGCTCAGCGCCTGTGAAAGCGACCTTCCAACTGCTTAGATCTAGTCCTTTTAGCGGGTCCTCAGTCGGGATGAGGGAGGAAGCGTTACGCAATTTCTCTAGCTTCTGCACACACAAGTTGTAGGCAAAATCTGGACCGCCACTCGTGGTTGCTCGCTGCTGCGAAACAGCTTTTAGCCAACGCAGCGGCTTTTGTAAAAAGTCGACTGGGGCCATTAGCGTTACTGAAAAGCCACCATATAGTGGCTGAAGTATGCCGCCGATGAGGCCCATATCGTGATACGGCGGTAGCCAAATCACACCTTTGCTCTCAGGTCCATGCTCAAAACAGCTGTGAATAGCTGCCAAATTGTGTATCAAATTCTGCTGGCTAACCATCACGCCTTTTGGCGTGCCAGTGGACCCAGAGGTGTACTGCAAAAAGGCCAGTGGGTTTCTCTGAGCGCCAACCTGTAGAGACTCTTTTTCTAGCGTGTCCACCGCTAGCCAATGAGCGGTTCCCAATGGAGAGTCTGCGTCGAACCATCGTCCGATTTTTTCTGCTAGGGCGGTGGTCGTGAGTACTGCTGAGGCTTCCGCATCGCCGACAATGGTCTGCAGGCGGAACATTCTGTTATTTTTGCGGGGAGGGTAGGCAGGAACGGCGGTTACGCCCGCGTAGAGGCAGCCGAAGAAGGCAGCGACAAAATCTAACCCTGGAGAAAACAACAGTAGAGCCTGACCACTCGTTGCACCGACTCTTTGTAAGTGAAAGGCGATCACTTGGGCTTTGGTTTCCAGCTCACGGTATGTGAGCTGCGCGCAAACCTCTTCCCCGCGCTCCAGAAATTGATACGCAAGTTGCTCAGGTTGATGCCAAGCTCGATAGCCTAGCAGTCCGCAGAGATCGAGGTCGTGCGGAACGGCGGCTGGCGATGTCTTTAATGTTGTTGTCATCATATGAGCACCCTTAGTCAACTGTTTTTGGACTTTGGATTTGCTGAAGTCTGTCTGTTTGGTTGTGGCAGTAGGGGCGTTGAAGGTGAGAATTATTCTGATTGCCCTCACCCTAGCCCTCTCCCAGTGGGAGAGGAGACCGGAGCTAAAGTCTCTCTTCTACTGGGAGAGAGACTTTCTGGGAGAGAGACTTTGGGAGAAGGAGAGGTTATTCAGCTGCACCTTCCTGAGTCTACGGGCAAGCAGACTCCACAGGTTATGGCCTATACAAAGTGGGCGCTGGCTTTGAGGTTCAAGTGGCCGACGCCTGTGAGGATGGCGATGCGATCGCCATCCAGCAGAATTTGAGAGCTGCCATTGTTTTCTTGTACGGTGTATTTATCGGCTGAGCCAAAGAGCACAAGCTTATCTTGCTTTACATTGAAGTCAGCGATGCCGGCGAAGTCGTCGAAGCCTTGAGCTGCGTAGTATGCACGGTGCGCATCGCCGAGTACAACAACATCGTGTCCCTCACCTGTTTGGATGAAGTCACGCTCTCCTTTTCCAGCTGCATGGGCGTCTGTACCGTTGAGAATATCGTCTCCCAGTAGGCCTGTTAGCGTGTCGTCGCCTGCCCCGCCTTCGAGTTCGTCGTTGCCGCTACCGCCAATTAGGGTGTCGTCCCCATGCTGTCCAAATAGCTTGTCGTCGCCGTGGCCACCTTCAAGTGTGTCATTGCCGCTACCGCCAAAAATTTCGTCATTGCCTTCGCCGCCTTTCAGGCTGTTGTTTTTTCTATCGCCTTCGATAGAGTCGTTAAACCGGCTACCAATGACGTTCTCAATGTCATCGAGGTGCTCTCTACCTTCGGCAACGTCAGCATCTCCGTCCGCTAGGCTAACCCACACACGAGCGCTCTCATCGGCAAAGGTGACTGTGTCAATACCTGAGCCGCCGTCAAAATAGTCTAGACCTGCACCACCGTTGAGAACGTCGTTGCCGCTGTCTCCAAAAAGGTCATCGTGGCCCTTGCCGCCCTTCAGGGTGTCGTCACCGCTGCCACCTTCTAGCCAGTCATTATCTAGGCCACCGTCTAGAAAGTCGTCGCCCTTGCCGCCGAAGAGTTCGTCGTGGCCAGCTTCGCCGAAGAGCTTGTCGTAACCGTCGCCCCCGAAGAGCTGATCATCACCACCGCGACCAAAGAGCAGGTCATTTCCAGCGAATCCTTCAATCCAGTCGTCGTCTGACGTTCCAACAAGATGGTCCGCTTTTGAGGTGCCATCAATCTGGTTATAAAATGCCGCAAAAAAAGAAGAAAAAACCATTTTAGTGTTTGCCTGTAACGCTTACTAGAACATCGTCGATATAACCTGAAATGTTGTAAGGTTCGTAACCTTACGCATCAAATTTATCACATAACTATTTTATGTAATCTTCCTGTTGTTAAATATCTATTAAGAAAGAATAAGATTGGGTACGGGTGTAGCTCTCTGGGGGTGCTAGAAAGCGTTTAGTCTCCGCAATTGACCACTATTCATTTATGGTGGTTATGTTATGTATGCTGCTTCCTGTCGCTAGGTCGTAGGGTTATGGAAAAAAAGGTATGGATGCCGATTTGTCGAATGCGCTGAGCTGGGTCAGTGCCGCCGTTGTTGAAAATACCGGACATCCGTTGAGGGGGCCCGAAATCGTCATTTTGAAGGGGACGTGGCGAGGGCTCACCTATGAGCAAATGGCTGAGGAGTCTGAGTACAGCACCAACTACTTAATGAGGGATGTCGCTCCGAAGCTATGGCGGTACCTTTCTAAGGCGTTTGGAAAGCCAGTGGGTAAGACCAACTTTCGAATCGTGCTGGAGACTTATGTTAGGCACGATGCTCAGAAAGGTGCCCAGAAAGATATTCAGAAAGGTGTGTGGACGGATGACCAGAGAGATGTTCGGAGCCGGATAAAGGTCGGTACGGAAGCCGTCAATATCAAAGCGGCGGCGGGCGTTACCCGTCCAATGTCGCGGTCGGTGCGGCAGTCGCCGCTAGCTATGTCCTCAGTTTTGTATGGATACGATGCTGAGCTAGATCGGGTCAAGCAGTGGTTGGAGGCATCACTATTTATAGATCCAGGTGATGACGCTAACGAGCAATTACGGCGGCAGAGGCGGCAGAGCGCTCTTGTGGGTGTATGGGGACTCAAGGGCGCTGGCAAGTCTCTTTTTTGCGAGGGCGTTGTTGCTCAGGTGGGGGATCTCTTTGAGACGGTTGTTTGGCGATCGCTCAAAAGAAAACCTACGCTGACGACGTTCTGCAGCCATATTTTGTCTGGCATGGGCGATCTGTCCCCAGCGAAATTCGTGGTTCAACCCGGCGAGCAGCCAATGGGCCAGCGTTTCGACCGGGCTGCCGGTCAAGCTGCCAGTCAAGCTGCCAGTCAAACTGCCGGTGAGACGCTAGAGCAGGCGGTGGGACGGCTGCTGGCCGCGCTGACAGCACAGCCTACTTTGCTAGTTATCGAAGGCGTTGAGGCGATTTTGCGCTCCGGTGCTTTAGTGGGAGACTACCAGTCAGAATATCGGGCCTATGACGAATTTTTTCAGGCGATCGCAGATACCCGCAGCTGCTTGCTGCTCACCGGTACCGAAAGCCCGGCTGGTTGGGTGAACCACGTGGGCCATCAAGCCTATCAACATTCTATTTACCTGAAAGGGCTTTCCATGCCTGCCGCAACGGCCCTCCTTGAAAATGAATCTCTGAGCGCGCGTGACCACTGGCCTGAACTCATCACTCGCTATCAGGGGCATCCCTCCGCTCTGCTCTCGGCAGCTAGGGTGATCAGGGAAATGTTTAACAGTCGGGTAGATACTTTTCTGCTGCAGGCATCGCCGCTATTTACAGATATTCTTCGGCTACTGACACCTACTTTCGAGCGACTTTCTGAGCAAGAACTGAATATTCTGTACTGGTTGGCCAGTCAGAGAGAACCGCTTTCCCTACAGGAAATTCAGCAGACACTGCCCTCTCCAGTCAGCTCTACTGAACTGGTCTCTGCCCTAGACTCTCTCAAGCAGCGCTTTTACCTCTTTGTCCAAACAACATCAGATCAACTAGAGACAGATCGCACGGCAAATCGAACAAAGACAGATCGACTAGAGGCAAATCGACCAGAGGCAGATGAATTAGAGACGGCGCAACCGGAGACAGACTGGCCAAAATTTCAGCTGCCTCCCCTTATCAAGGCCTATGCGGTGTATCAGCTAATGGCGCAGTTTAAGCGGACGCCGCCGCGAAGCACCGCGTTGATCAGTCGGGGCGGCATCTGGACTGATGCTGTCTCGACTGCCTTCTCACCGGAGCGGATCATTAATCTGAGTTCACCGAGTGAGCAACCTGTACAGCTTAGCCAGTGGTTTCACGGTTACTTTAATGTGAGCTGGCAGCCGCTAAGTCAGCTTTTGGAAACGTCAGCGATGCCTTCTTTGCGGCTACGCAGCACTTATCACCTCAGGGATGAAACTTTTATCAAGCGATGTAAGTCCGTTAGCTTAAGTGTTATGTATAAAAATGCACATTTAAGCCATAACACTGAGGACTATCGGGCGGTGACGGCCAGCGCTATTCTAGTGATGGCTATTCGCGAAGAGGCTGAAAAACTGTACAAAGTTTGTGTGCAGGTTCAGCCATCTAGGGGTTCTCAGGTGCTTCCCGAGGGCCTCGAGTTAAGGCTCATGGCTCCTCAGAAGACTCTCTTGGCAAAGGTCCAAGCGGTGCAGGCAGATACGTTTATTCAGCTACCTTACTTTCAAGGGCAGATTTCAGAGTCTTTTGAAATTGAGCTAGCGCTTAACGAGAGCCAGCATACTGAAACTTTCTTCATCTGATGCGTCTGATTGCCTACGGCTCGAATGCCTTGGCTAGACCTAAGTGCGGCTAGGGCTGAACTATCCTGATTTTTGTCCAATATCTTCGCTCTGAAGAGAATTCGCGCCATGGGTTTGGGAATTTTTTCCCTTTGCTTGGGGTGGTGAAAGGCTCTGAGGCTGCGGTTATCGGCATCTGGCATCTATGCGGAAAATTATTTTAAACTTGGGCTCGGGGACCTTGTCTTCAGGATGTCAGTCCATCATTGGCGAGATCCTGGGTGAACCCTCTGTTGAAGGTGCTTATCCTAGTCGGTTCTCAGGTCAGCTACCGCCCGCACCGGCGCTTGCTGTCAAGCTGCAGCAGTGGCAGAGCCTTTACTACGCCCGTAATCAGGATTTGTCGCTGCGCATTCATCTGCTGCAGCGCGAAGGATTGCGATATTCGGAATCGGACTTTAAGACGCTGTGTGCCGACCTGGCTGCGGAGCTCAACGACTGGTTGAATTCGCCAGCGTTTTTACCGATTGATAGGGTTTTGCGCAGCGAGCTGGCTCGCATGGGAAATGCGCAGATCATTTTGGAGACCAGCGATTCGCAGCTGAGGAAGTTGCCCTGGCACCTGTGGCAGCTGCTCGAAGAATATTCGCAGGCGGAGCTTACCTTTAGCGCTTCCGACTGGCAGCCCTTACCCAACAGACACTCCGCATCTTCACAGGCTCGCATTCTGGCGACGTTTGGCCATAGCAATGGGCTTGATTTGGCCGCTGACTTGAGCGCCCTCAGCGAATTGCCTGGTGCAGAACTCAGCGCTCTGGAGTCGCCGAGTCTTAGCAAGCTTCACGAGCAGCTCTGGCAGCCACAGGGCTGGGATGTCTTTTTCTTTGCAGGGCACAGTCGGACGCAGGGAGAGACCGGAGTTGTAGACCTAAACGACAGTGAACGGCTGACGATTGAGCAGATCAGGCACGCGCTCAGCAAGGCGATTGAAAATGGATTGAAGATTGCTATTTTTAATTCCTGTGATGGTTTGGGGCTGGCCCAACAGCTTTGTGATCTGCAAATTCCCTACATAGTAGTCATGCGTGAGCCTGTGCCAGACTATGTGGCGCAGAAGTTTTTGAAGTATTTGCTGATGGCTTTTGCGGCGGGTGCGCCGTTTCATTTGGCCGTTCGCGAAGCCCGTCAGCGGCTGGCTGGACTGGATAATGAATCGCCTTGCGCGAGCTGGCTACCGAGTATTTGGCAAAATCCAACTGCCCGGGCGATTTATTGGCGAGATTTGCAGGGGCAATCTCTTGGGGCGGTGGCATACGCCCCACATGGGTGGAAGGTGCCTCTTTTTAAGAGTGTCTTAGCAGGTGGCATGGTGCTGGTCTTGCGAGCGCTAGGGGTGTTAGAACCGTTTGAACTGGCTGCCTACGATCATCTAATGCGATCGCGCCCTGCAGAACCTGTCGATGCTCGCCTGGTTGTGGTCGAGGCTTCGGGAGAAACGACCAGTGAGTATGGCTATCCCCTGCCTGATGAAGTGCTGACTGCCGTGATTGACACGGTCAATCAGAGTGACCCGATGGCTGTCGGCGTCGACTTACATCGGGGGAAGGCCAGACCGGCGCAAGGTCGCGTCGCTACCCGATGGCAGCTCCAGCAGCAAACGCGCCGCACTATTCAGCCCTCGGTCCAGCCGCCGGTTCAGCCATCGACGGAAACCCCGAATGGCACTGTTTTTGCTCGTGACGTGAGCGTTTTGCCAGGTGGGCAGCCTCAGACTACGTCAGCTTACGCAGAATTTTTGGAGCAGGTTGAGCAGATGCCAAACTTGTTTTTGGTCTGCGCCTACAGCAGTACTGACGAAAATTATCAGGTGCCGGTGCAGCTTTCGGAAAGCTCTCGGCTTGAGCAGGTAGGCTTTAGCGATCTGCCTGTAGATACGCCGCTGAGTCGCGTGAACGGCGATCGCGGTGACTTGTCACCGGATGGTGAAGCTAGCTTGGCGGGAGCGACTGTCCGCCGCCAGCTGCTCTCCTACGACCCTGACTTTTCTACAGCACCCTCTACCTGTACGACGCCCTACAGCTTCAGCTTTCAGCTGGCGTTTGAATATCTGTACAGGCAGGGGGTTACGCCGCTGGAAGTGACGCCGGATGAGCACTGGCGGTTTGGGCCTGTGGTGTTTCGTTCTTTGGCCAGCCGATTTGGTGGCTATCAAAAACTGGGGGCTTCAAGTAGTCAGATTTTGTTGAACTATCGGACCAGCCAGCCCGCTCAGAAAATTTCATTTGAGCAGCTGCTAGCCGGTAACTTTGACCCGCTGCTGTTGCGCGATCGCATTGTGTTAATTGGTTACAATGCGCCCGTTTCGAAAGACTATTTTGATACGCCCTATGGCCCTATGTCGGGGCTTTGGGTGCATACCCATATGGTTAGCCAGCTGGTATCGACGGTGCTGGATGAGCGCCCGCTGATTTATACCCTGCCGCAGTGGAAAAGCTGGCAGTGGGGAGATGCGCTGTGGATATTGGCCTGGAGCGGGCTGGGTGGCTATGTCGGTTGGTTTATGGTTGGCTACAGTGCCAAAAATAATCGCGGTGGGAGTGCCGCTGAGAGTGCAACTGTAGGGCTTTTGCTACTGGCGGCTGGATTTCTGACCCTCCTTCTGTATGGAATCTGCTGGGCGGGTATGGTGTCGGGGCTCTGGTTGCCGCTGATTCCCAGCGGACTGGCCACGCTGGGTGCAGGTGCTGCGGTTGTGATGATGGGGAAGCCAGGCAAAGGCGGCACGGCAAAAAGGGCGACGCAAAGCGGGGGATCCCAGGGGCAGATTGAGCTTACATCTGAGAAGGCTCAGACAGAGGAAGGGTAGCTGGGCCTTGCTACGAAGGATAGTTTTGGGATGTGTTTTCTCGATGTAGCTGGGTTATTTGGTGTCCGGCTAGGCTAATATTTGGTTTGAGAGTATGGCAAATCGTTTGCTATCAGAAATTTTTTATGGTCGATCTTATTTTTTTGCCAAGGTTGCTCCGTAGTTTGACTGCGGCAGCCCTCTCTATGGGTATGTTGAGCGCTTATGGGTTGGGCTCGGCGGCGGCGGTTGATAGCCCGCTGCATTCGTTATCGGCTGAGCGATCGCCCGTTATGGCCAAGCAGCGTATGGCCAAGCAGCGTATGGCCAAGCGTTCGCGGCCCCGTCCGCCCCGCCGCTTACCCCCAAATCGAGTGCAGCCGGGCGGTGGCTTGGATGAGGCTGTTCAGGCCTGCGATCGCACTAGCTCTCCTCTGACTGCGCTAGTTCCAGTGAGCAACCCGGTGTACACGGCATCCGCACACCCCACATTTCTATTGCACTTACCGGATTCTCCTGAAGCCGTCGACGATGCAGA
>JBCBJS010000035.1:0-47873 GCA_038523095.1 Cyanobacteria bacterium J06626_6 | reverse complement strand
CGTCGCTTCACCGGCACCACCCCCAAAAGCTACCGAGAAACCCCCTTCAATACTGACGCTATTCCCAGGAAACAGTCCGCTGTTTAATCCTTTCTTTAGTTTTTCAGCGAGCACGATTTACAATCGGCAGCCATAAATTCAAAGACAGTGTCAAGTATCTCTCTTATGATTTTGTCTACAAGAGGTTAGCAATATGAATTATTAACAAATCTCTATCGAATGTCTAGTTTTTTAACGTTTCTCTATTTCCGTTTAAAACTTCTGTTGTAACGCTTGCCGATGTTCTCTTGATATTCTGTAATGCCATGATGAGAAACGCACTCAAATCAACCTCCAATAAGATCCCTCAGCGACCGGCAAAGACCTATCCTGCCCAGCACGTCATGTTCGTCTCCGACGAGATAGAGCTAGTAGAAACGCTGCAGATAGAGCTTTCTCAAAAAGGCTTCCAAGTCAGCATCATTCATGACGGGCTGCGGGGCCTACTCGCCATCAACCGCATGAAGCCTGACCTCGTCGTGATCAGCTGGTCTCCCCCCCGCCTCTCCGGAATCGACATCTGCCAGCGCCTGCGGACACACAAACGCACCACCGCCGTCATCCTACTCACCAAAGAAGACAACGTAGAAGAGCGCATTGAAGGACTCAACGCCGGTGCCGACGACTGTCTTTCACTGCCCTTTGTAAAAGAGGAATTCTTAGCCCGCATCCATGCCAATATCAGCCACTACCAAGAGCGAAAAATGGAAGAGCCCCTGCTCAAATACGCAGATCTTTTGCTCAATCGTGAAACCAGGGAAGTGTTTAGAGGCGGCGAATATATTCACCTCACCGCCAAAGAATTCAATCTGCTAGAGTACTTTATGGAGCACAATCTCCAAGTCCTAACCCGCGCCCAAATCCTAGAAAACGTGTGGGGCTACGACTACGCCGGTAGCTCAAACATTATCGAAGTCTACATCCGCTACCTGCGCAAAAAGCTAGGGGCCACCCCAGAGAATCGAATTATCTACACCATCCGCAGCGTAGGCTACATCCTAAGAGAAGTCAGCTAGACGAAACGACAAATACCCACAAATCAGCCTTGTCTCGAAAAGCAACTGCCCACCTAAAATCACCCAATCCATAACCCGCTTGAGTTGTCCTATCTCAAGCGGGTTATGTGCTTACACCTCTAAAACGCATAAAACTAGCTATCTTCTAATGGTTCATTCAGACTACTCTCCAACTGCCGAGATATTGTTGAATTGTTGATAGAAACCAAAAAAACAAATTCTGGTTCTTCAGCACACTTGCACACTTGTAGATATAAACAGGTACCCATGGAAAATAAAGAGAAGAATAACCAAGAATCGCCAGAGCAAGTATCTGACGAAGCGTTGGAAGAAGTGTCAGGCGGTAACAAGGCTACCTTCGAAAACGCCACCGAAAATGCCACCGTTAATCAGGAACCCGTAGAGGGTGCTGGTGAAAAGGGCGTTTTCTTTAAGTTCAAAAAGAAGAAGTTCTTTCATCATCATCACGGTCATCACTAAAGTCAAATTACGCTGTGCTGTTAGCTAAAGAGAACTAAATTTGGAGAACACACTTCCAAAGTTGGAATACCATAGAGAACCATTTCCCCCTCTTTTCGCAAGAGGGGGATTTCTTATGCACGCGCTTCTCCTCACTGCAAGACACTTGTCTACAAAACGCCTAATCCGCCCATAGGAAAGGGATAGTCAGCGCTGACTATCCCACAAGGTGAATCTGATTGTCTTTGGCATTGTCTTTGGCAGGGGAGCGCAGTCGCCCCCATCACATACCTGTCACCCTATGCCAAAGCGTCCAAAATAGCCCGCTGCAGCACCTTCAGCCCCGTCGTCACATCACGGCCCAAGTGGACTCGCAACGCCCGGCGATCGCGCTCCGCCAGCACCTGAAAATCGCCCCTAGCCTGGGCCGCCTTCACCGTACCAAAGCTGTATCGCTGCCCCGGAATCGCCACATCCACCGCGTCTTCACAGGTCACCTGTAAAAAGACACCGCTATTCGGACCGCCCTTGTAGGCCTGCCCCGTAGAGTGCAAAAACCGGGGACCAAAGCCCACACAGGTGGCTATCTGCTTACGATTTTCAGCAGGAATTGCCAAGCGATCGCGCACCGCCTGACGCATTTCCTGCAGCACCGCCTGGTTCTCCTCGTTCATGTGAATGTAGGCCAGTATGGCAAAGTAATCGCCCTCCTCTAGCCGCTTCAGATGCGCCCGCAAATAGCCCGTCAGCGACTGATTTTCCCCTGCTATCTCTCCGAGCGATCGTCCGTTGGCTTCATCGGTAAAGAGCTGAATCTCTCTCTCTTCTAGCAAAGGCACCTCAGCGGGCAGCGTTCCTGTTTTCTCGTAGTCGTCCGTGAGCTGCCGGGTCGCCACCTTACTTGCCTCCACATCCGGCTGATTGAAAGCATGAACCCCCAAGATAGCGCCAGCCACCGCCGTCGCCATCTCCCACCGAAAGAATTCCTGACCCAGCTGATACGCCTCTGCCATACTTATCTGCACCACCGGATAGCCCTCAGCAATCAGCGCTGCGATCGCCGCGTCCTGCGTTTTATCGGGAGCACTCTCCAGCCGAATATAGGCAAACAGCCGATCTGTTCCATACACCTTCGGCTCACCCAGCGGCTCCAGGTCCACCGGAATAATCCCCTTGCCCGCTTTTCCCGTCGATTCTGCCAGCAGCTGCTCTAGCCACGCGCCAATCCCTACAATGCCCGGCGAAGCCACCAGCGTCAGCTTATCGATACCACGCTTAGCCGCCACGCCGAGTACAGTACCTAGCATCACCCCCGGATTATCAGTCGCAGGCACAGAAGGCGAGCAAGAATGCACCATCTCTTCCGCCGAATCCAGAAAGCGAGCCACATCTACCCCCATACAGGCAGCAGGCACCATGCCGAAGTTAGAGAGCGCCGAGTAGCGTCCCCCCACTGACGAAATCCCAAAAAACAAATGCCCAAACCCATCCTGTTCAGCCACCTTTTGTAGGTTGGAGTCCGGATCGGTCACCGCAATAAACCGCGCCTTGGCCCTATCTCCCGTCGCTTGCTGCAGCCGATCAAAGAAATACTGCTTAAAAATATTCGGCTCTAGCGTATTGCCAGACTTACTCGATACGATAAACAGCACGCGGGTAAAATCGAGCCTATCGGCCAGTGCCTGCACCTGTGCCGGATCGGTCGAGTCCAGCACCAGCAGCTCAGGGAAGCCATCCACCAAGCCAAAGGTCCGCTTCAGCACCTCCGGGCACAGTGAAGATCCACCCATGCCCAGTAGCACAACCTGCTCCACGTTCATAGCTCTTACATCCGCTGCCAGCTGCTGCAGCCTGTCCAAGTGAGCCAGCTGGTCTTCAGTGGTGCCCAGCCAGCCGAGCCACTGATTTTCATCTTTACCCGTCCATAGGTCGGCGTCCATCGCCCACAGCCGCCGTACCTTGCCCGCGTTCTGCCAGTCGCAAAGGGTTGCCTCTACTTCCTTTGCTAGCTTATTTGGCAGGCGGTAGGTCTGTCGGTTGAGCGCTTCTCCTAATTCGCTTTCTCGCTTTTTCTCCACCGCACTTAGCAGCTTATCAAAAGCCTGCTGGAACAGCGTTATCCCCTGCTGCAGCAAATGGTCCGTTACGCTTTGAAGGTCAATGAGGACCTCTGGTAGGCAGGCAACAATCTCCTCGGCAATGTCAATTTCCTCCGTAAGACTGCTGCGAGGCTGTCCGTGGTCACAAAAAGACGCAAACGTGCTCGGCGGGATGGTGTTCACGGTGTCCGCGCCAATGAGTTCTTCTACGTACAGCACATCGCTGTAGTTTGGGTTTTTGGTACCAGTGCTGGCCCACAGCAGGCGCTGAGGCTGCGCGCCCTGCGCGGCGAGTGCCTGCCACCGCTGGCTATTGTACAGGGTCAAATATTTCTGGTAGGTGAGTCTGGCATTGGCGATCGCCACCTGTCCTTCCACGCTCTTCAGCAAAATCACTTTCTCGTCATTCCCCGCAAAGTCCTGCTGCCGCCTAGCAATCAGGCCATCAACTGCAGAATCGATTCGGCTGATAAAGAAACTCGCCACGCTGGCCACTCGGCTCACATCGCCGCCATTTCGAGCCAGCGTTTCCAATCCTGTCAGGTAGGCATCTGCCACCTGCAAGTAAGCCTTCTGAGAAAACAACAGCGTCACGTTAACGTTAATCCCTTCACTGATCAGCTGTTGAATTGCTGGAATACAAGCTGGGGTAGCCGGTACCTTCACCATCAGGTTAGGCCGATCAACCGCTTGCCACAGCCGTCTGGCTTCCACCACCGTCTGCTCAGCGTCTTCAGCCAAGTAAGGCGAAACTTCCAAACTCACATACCCATCCACCCGATTAGACGTGTCGTAAAGAGATCTGAGAATATCTGCTGCTGTTTTAATATCTTCAATAGCCAGCTCTTCATAGAGGTCAATGGCGTCTCGGTCGTGGTCTTTTTCAAGGGCTGCGATCGCCTCGTCATAGTCCGTACTGCCTGCGATCGCTTTCTGAAAAATCGCCGGGTTCGATGTCACCCCGCGAATGCCCTGCGTCTCTACCATACGCTTGAGTTCACCGCTACACAGCATTGAGCGCCGAATAAAGTCAAGCCATATAGACTGACCAAAAGAACGAAGCAGCTGAACAGAGATAATGTCAGTAGCAGACTGTCTAAGCTGGACAGAAGTCATAGATTTACTCCAATTACTGTTGTTGTTACTATTAAGAAAAATTCTGTTAAAAAAGTTAAAAAACTGAAAAACAAACCAACCGCGAGCACACCGTACGCCTTACAGTTGTTCTACTCAGGCAAGCTATCCACCACGCTAAATTCAAACGGCTCCTTCGGAAATTCATCCAAATACACCTGATTTAAAAACGGATCGGCATCTGCCTGTCCCTGTAAATGTCGGTTAAAAAACGCCAAACTCAGCGCCCGTGTCGGTGCTCTTGCTGCTGTTGGATCAGGGCCAGTCAACCCGTCTGAAAAGGGTAAAGCGCTCTGGGCATTTTGGTCCAAAAAAGAGAAATGCGTGCCCCTGTCCATCACAACCAGCTTTTTGTGTTCTGTTGTAAGCCAATTAAAAGGCTCTATCTGTTCAGGCAGCGCCGGTGAAATATAGTCATCCGTTCCCGCTACGAGCATCACCGGAATCTCAATCTTCTGTAAGCCAGAGCGGCCAAAGATGCTGCTAGTCAGCGGATTGAGTGCCACCACTGCCGACACTCGCTCGTCGGCAATATTCGTCGGCGTTCCAGACGGCAACTCCAAGAGCGTACACTGCGTCAGCAGGGAGAGATTTAGCGTAGGCCGCTCCGCCAGGCTCGACTCACACTCCCCTGCCAAAAACGTTCGATCAATCTGCGCGCCGCCCGCCGCCAGCACCGTGTACCCTCCCAAGGACTGACCCAGCAAACCCACCGATACCAGATTCAACCGCTCCAGCTCAGGCTCTCCCTCCGCCTGTCGCCTACTGAGAGCATCTAGCACAGCCGTAATATCTCTCGTCCGCAACAACAATTCCTCCCCACCAGGCGGCCCCTCCTTCCCCCACAAAAATCGAACAAACTTTTCAGCACTGGTTTCACGGTGCTCAATCGCCACCACCGCGTAACCGTGGGAGGCCAAGTGCTCCGCCATATAGTCAAACGTGCTACGGCTAGAAGCCACCCCATGGGAAATCACCACAACCGGGATGTGCCTAGTCGCCCCGTCAGGCGGGTCAGGAATGTACAGATCCGCTATTGAAGCCTCTGATCGACCAGGCGTTTGAAAAGTCATCACTTTAACCCGCCATTCTTGCCTGCCTGCGTGCCTAGGGTCATCATTTAGCGGCAGTTTGGCTTTGTCCATTGCCTGTGCTTGGGCATGCTGCCGAATCGCACTTACCACGCTATCTCGCCGCATGAAAATGTCCCCATTCTCCGTCGCTATCTGCCGAGCTAGCGAAAAATCGATTTGAATAGTTTCAGTTGGGAAATGGCGCATAGCGTTTACGGTTGATAGGCCACCTTGCGCCTCATTTGCCGCCGCTAATATCAGCGCTGAGCGAATGCCCTTCATCCCGTTGAGAAAGCTATCGGTTTGGATGACCTGCCCTACCTTCTCCAACAAACTTTCACCCAGAGAAGAATAGGTAAATTGAGCCACTGGAATAGGACTCACCTCAACCCGGGCGCTCAAGAAGCCGCGTAGTGCTGCCGTTTGTTGCCTATTCAAACGATCGGCAAAGGGCTGCAGCCGCTCAGGAACCTCTCCAGTTTCTGCGAAGACCGCCAGATCTTCCACATACAGGGTAGGCTCAAAAGGCCCAAAGAAAAACTGAACCCGCTCAGCCGCCCTAGCAGGTGACAGAGCAAATCCGTCCGCCCAAACCCCAAGTGCAACAGCGAGTGAATAAGCACACCGAATAAACAGTTTCGTGCGAAATCCCATCCAAAAATTTGTCCCTAGCGAAAGACTTTTCATCGCAACGCCCCATCACTTCACAAGTTCAACTGTGAAACTAAGCATGCCAAACCCAAGTCCAACAAAGATGAACGCACTGTGAAAATTTCTAGTAAGTGAACTCTACAGCCCTTCCTCACGCAATTCTCACAATTGCTTAAGTCATATCGTTCACCATGTCATTCATCGTGATTGTGCACTTGAGAATTGCCATGGCTATGCTGCTTGCAGGAGACATCGGAGGAACAAAAACAATTTTGCGCCTAGCAGAATTTTTCCCGCCTATCACCCTTCAAACCAAGTCTCCCCCCATTCACACGCGCTACGAGCAAACCTATCCCAGCCAAGATTTTTCAAGCCTAGAGGATATTGTCAAAATCTTCTTCGCTGAAGTTACAGATCAGCTAAATATTGCGCCTTCCCCAGCTGTGGCCTGCTTCGGCATTGCCGGACCTGTCGTCGGGTCGCGCTCCGAGCTAACCAATCTAAACTGGTCACTTGAGGCCAGAGAGCTAGAACAGATACTGGGAATCCCAAAAGTCTCGCTCATGAACGATTTTTCTGCGAACGGATACGGTATCTTAGGCCTCACCCCGTCAGATCTGCATACCTTGCAGTCGGCACCGGCCCAGCCGAGTGCTCCCATCGCCGTCATCGGCGCAGGAACCGGGCTAGGAGAAGCGTTTGTCATTCCTCAAGATAACTGCTACCACGTGTTTCCAGGAGAAGGCGGACATGCGGACTTTGCCCCCCAGGGCGGCCTCTCCTACCAGCTGTGTCGTTACATAAAAGCGCAGGAGAAGATCCCCCACGTCTCCATTGAAAGAGTCGTTTCTGGCACAGGCCTACTCTCCATTTACAAATGCTTTCGGGACGACTATCGATTTTCACCTGAGGCACCCGAGCTGACAGCCGCCTTCGAGCAATGGGAGCAGTCTCAGAGAGAGCAGAAAAAAGTAGCCAGTCCGGCAGCGCTAATTGCAAAACGTGCGATCTCAGGTGACGACATTCTCTCACAAAAAACAATGCAGCTCTTCGTGCAGCTTTACGGCGCAGAAGCCGGTAATCTAGCACTTAAGCTCTTGCCTTATGGCGGCCTGTACATCACCGGTGGCATCGCCGCCAAAATATTACCCCTCATGAAAAGCGAAGGATTCTTGGCAGCCTTCCTCAACAAGGGACGCGTCAGCAAACTCCTCAAAAACGTTCCCGTCCACGTTGTTTTAAATCCAAACGTAGGCCTCATCGGCGCCGTATTATACGCAGCCAAGCTAGGCTCCTCATAAGCCTCTAGCTGGCTAGTGGAAAACGCTCCAGCATTAACAGCAAACGACGGATTAGCTCATGCCCAACTCATTTTTCTCAACAACAATGCTACCAAACGTAAACAACAGGTTCTAAACATGAAACTCAACCACTGGATTCTATTTTTTAGCGGTATAGTCTCAGCGCTCATAGCTTCAACCGCTTATAATTCACCCACAGTTGCTCAAATCAACCCACACGACGGCTTACCCCAGCTGTCGACGGCTGTCGAAGTCCCCGAACTAGCAGACCCAGCCACTTCAGTCATTCCCGCTAATCCGGCTATCACCGTTACCGAAGTTGCCCAGCAGCCACCCAGGGAACCGATGATGACTATGCCAGTTTCAGAAGCGGGAAACGTCACTGTTCAGATAGTCAATGAAACAGAAGAGACCCTCGTCTACCAGGCCCTCGGTGACACAGAGCCACGAACCATAGACGCCAGCGGCCTCGTCACCCTACAAAACCTGCGGGTTCCAGCCACCGTCACCTTCTCATTTGCAACCATCGACAGAAACCGGCAAACAGCCACTGGCCTCACAAAAGCCGAACTCAAGCCCGGCCCTGGCAACGACATGGTGCAGCTCGTCATCAAGCCAACGACAGATCTCGATTCAGAAGTAAGCGCCCTCACCGTAGAATCAAATGGAAATATATTTGTCCTATAATCACCAACCTAGTTAGGCAGCTCCACCATCTAGCCTATATTGCTACGAAAGCAAACGAGCTAGTTGTCTTTTGTGGGGGAGGAAAGGTCACGCGCGTCTACCTAGATGAGGCCGCCTTCATGCGATAGTTTCCCCTCAAGTTGTCGTTCGAGGGCAGTTTGGTAATGTTTTCTTGGCGAAAGTAGCGCATAATTCAGACTGTTGACTAGGAGCGAACCTCATGCCTAACCTCACAACGCTAGGACTGTTTATGAGTGCTGCCTTGGTACTGGCAATCACGCCAGGCCCGGGCATCTTTTACGTGATGACCAGAAGTTTGAAGGGTGGAAAGCCAGAAGGCTTTGCATCAGCAATGGGAACCTCAGTAGGTTGTCTATTTCATGTCGTAGCCGCTGCGCTAGGAGTATCAGTGCTGTTGGCAACCTCTGCGATCGCCTTCAGCTTGATGAAGTATCTCGGCGCAGCCTACCTCATCTGCTTAGGTATCAAGACCATACTGAGTAAAGACACCGTCATCAGCAAGGGCGGTAGTACTGTGGTTGGCTACCGTAGAGCTTTCTTTCAGGGTGTGGTGGTGGAGATATTGAACCCGAAGACAGCGCTGTTCTTTCTCGCGTTCATTCCGCAGTTTGTGAATCCTTCAGGTGTTGTCTTCATTCAATTTTTGCTACTGGGCACTATCTCCGTTGTGCTCAATACGCTAGTAGACCTGATAGTGATTGCGCTAGCAGGCCCAATAGGTCAGAAGCTGAGAACAAGTCCTAGACTTCGCAAGCGTCAGCGGATTGCGACCGGTGTTGGCTTAGTGTCACTAGGCGGGTATGTCGCATTTGCAGGAACAGGGGAATCGTAGCGTTCCTAAACAACACTTTTAATGGATTTTATGGTTCTTCAGCATCTATCAACCTTAGAATCTCATCGCAAGTTTCTTCCGGCGTTTTTTCTTTTGTGTATACAGTAAATCTCGCGAGCTGATAGTTTGAAGGATGCCTCACAAAGTGTTCATTTGTGCTTCGAATATCATTAGGCAAGTCCTGATTTCGCTCATTCAGAATGAGCACCGACTCATCTAGATTTGGGGACGGCAGAATAAGAACAACGTTAGGATAGGGTAAAAGAGCTTTCTGAACTCTCTGAAATAAAGACGGATCGTCATACACCGAGTGGCCCGCACCGAAGTCTACAACGCAGCTTTTTCGTTCCGAGAGTAGTCGTTCTACCGCATAAGCCTCAAATGGCTTCCAGTACGAGATGATACCCCAGGCACCTTCGACGTCACGTTTCTGCTTCGCAAGTGCTTCGTCATAGCCAATCTCTTTGTAATAGCGCCATCGATGCTCATCCATTGAGCATTGTGGCAATCCCAGTCGTTTGGCCAGCAGTGCGCCGACGGTAGACTTTCCGGCACTCTGAGGACCAATGAGAATAATGTCTGATGGCATGTGCCTAACCACTGCTCGTAATTTTAGAGTTGAGGGTTTGAGAATAATCTCAAGAGGCTGAAATAATAAAAATACGATGCTGCGCTACGCTTGCGATGCATACATCTCTTGTGGGACGCTTTTGGAGTTTTGGATTGACTTATCGTTCAGCCAGCATGATGCTCTTCAAGTTTTCAGTGTAGGGCGGATAGACGACGCCTTTCTCTGTGATGATAGCGCTGATATATTCGGCAGGCGTCACATCAAAAGCTGGGTTAAAGACGGGTGTATCGTCGGGTGTAATTTGCTGCCCTTTGACGTGGGTAATCTCTGTAGCCGCACGTGCTTCAATATTAATCTCGTCACCGCTGCTTAAAGTCATGTCGAGCGTGCTAGTGGGGCAGGCAACGTAAAATGGAACGCTGTGAGCACGGGCGACCAGAGCAAGGTTGTAAGTGCCGATTTTGTTTGCCACATCGCCATTGGCCGCAACGCGATCGCACCCCACAATACAAGCATCAACCTTACGCGATCGCATCACATAGCCAGACGCACCATCCACAATCACCGTATGCGGAATGCCAAACGCCTTCATTTCGTAGGCCGAAAGACTGGCCCCCTGCAATCTGGGTCGAGTTTCGTCTAGAAATACATGAATCTGCTTACCCTGCTCATGCGCGACGCGAATCACACCAATGGCTGTGCCGTAGTCAACCGCAGCCAGCGCACCGGTATTGCAGTGGTGGATGATGTTTGCCGTTGCAGGGATGAGCGCTTGCGCGTGGGTGCCGAGCTGCTTGCACACTTCAACATCTGCCTGACAAATTGACTGAGCTTCACTGAGCAAGGCTCGCTTAATCTGCGCGATCGCCGCACCACCTTTAGCCTTCTGTGCTGCAACCGCTAGCAAATGCTGAACCGCCCAAGACAAATTGACGGCTGTCGGCCTTGCTTCAATTAAGTGCGCACCGGCTTCGCGTAGGTCTGACAAAAATGCCGCTGTCGTGCTCGCAGTGGACTGGCGGGCTGCGATCGCCATCCCAAATGCCGCCGTCACGCCAATCGCAGGCGCGCCCCTCACGACCATATCGGTGATTGCCTGAGCAACGGCCCGGTAGTCGTCATAGCCGCAGTAGGTCGTGACTGCAGGGAGTTGACGCTGATCGAGCAGCCTGAGCCGATCGTTTTTCCACTCAATGCTGCGAAAAGCACTCATAGCAGTCACTCAGGTAAATATGGATTTAAGTAAGGCATCCCCATTTTAGGGGTCGCTATCCTACTTAACTTAACCAAAAAGAGCGCAGCGAAAGAACGTAAAAAAAGAACCTAAAGCCGTTTGCACAAAATTCAAGGTCTGAAATGGGATAAGTAAGAATATTCTTTTTGTAATCCGTTTTTTTACCCCTTGAGGCGACAACACTGCTATGCCAGCCGACTCTTCTCCCTCTGGCGTTTCTCCCGCACGGCTTACCGGCCCTCAAACGCTGATGCCGACCCTGACGAGGCGATTGTCCTCAGCTGGGCAGGATCGCTTCATTGTCTGCGGATTGGGCAGCTTGGGTCAGCAAAGCGTCGTCAACCTCAAAAAATTTGATTACGATCCGTTCGAAGTCTCTATTACCGCGATTGACCGGCGTGATATCTCGGTTTGGGAAGCCGATGATGTTCCCGATTATCTAGCTGAGCCGCCAATCCTAGGCGACTGTCGCCGGGAAGATGTACTGAAGCAAGCAGGTATTGACCGCAGTCGGGCGATTTTGATTGTGACCAGCGATGAGAGTACGAATGTGGAATGTGCGATCGCAGCCCGCCGTCTCAACCCCGAAATTCAAATTGTGCTGCGCTCTTCTCGCCACAGCCTAAATGCCCTGCTAGAGCGCCAGCTAGGAAAATTTGTGGCGCTAGATGCGACAGAGCTACCGGCGATGAGTTTTGCCCTAGCCGGGCTAGGCGATGACACCGTCAGCGTTTTCAATATTGGTCGTCACCGGTTTCGAGTGGTCGAGAGCTTTGTCAGAGCGGGCGATCCCCGCTTTGATCAGCAGCCGGTACAGCAGCTCCACCGGGGTCAGTTTCGCCTGCTGGACTTCAACCCAGTCGAAAATCCTCAGCAGCCTATGGGCTGGGCGACGACGGCTTCTTCTGTTTTTCATCGCTGGCAGCCCTATGTAAGGGTCTCGGCAGGCGATCGCATTGCCTACATCGAAGTGGTTGAAGAAGCAGCACCTGCTGAGCAGCGCAAAAACGTTCTGACCACCCTGGCTCAGTGGCTAGAAGACTGGCGCTCCGGCGACTGGCGGCGACGGCTGCGAAACTGGCGGCAGTCTTCAGAAAGCGCCCTTGAGCGGGTGGTCGGCGTAGCGCTGCTGACTGCCATTGTGCTCTGGATAACCGGTACGCTACTGCTCAAGGCCACCGTGCCGAATATTGCTTGGGTAAAGGCCATTTCTCTGGGCGCGATCTTGCTCCTGGGCGGCTATGGTGACGTTTTTGGTGGATTTAACCCACCGATTACGCCAGGTTGGGTGCAGCTGGTGTGCCTGGCGATTACGCTAGCTAGCATCATGGTGGTGCTGGGTGTGCTGGGTCTGATTGCCGACCAGCTGCTGAGTTCACGCTTCGAATTTTTGCAGAAGCGGCCCCGTATGCCGCGCAGTAACCACGTCATCGTGGTGGGGCTAGGGCGCATTGGCCGCAAGGTAACCAGCCTCTTGCAGGATCTCAATCAGCCGCTGGTGGCCGTGGCACCGCAGCTACAGCATCCAGAGCTGTTCACCCAGGTGCCACTGCTAATTGGCAATGTGCTCGAAGAGCTCTCTGCGGCCAACCTCTCTACGGCCAGGAGCGTAATCGCGGTGACAGACGATCAAATGCTCAACTTAGAAGTGGCGCTGTTGGCCGCAGAGAAGAATCTGGGCGGTGAGCAGACCTTTTCACCGGTAGTGCGGACTCGCAGTCAAGCGTTTAGCGATAATTTGGCCGCACTGATGCCCCAGGCCCAGGCATTTTGCCCCTACGCACTTTCTGCAGAGGCATTTGCGGGGGCGGCTTTCGGCGAAAGCATTCTGGGTCTGTTTCGGCTAAGCGACCAGACCAACCTAATTACGGAATATCTCATCGAGCCTGGTGATCACCTGGTGGGTAAGCCGCTGGCCCAGATTGCCTACGGCTATGGCGTCGTGCCCATCCTGTGGGAAACGGTTAACCGGTCAGGCGATCGCTGCGCGGTTTTGTTGCCGACAGATGAGCAGCAGCTAGGGGCAGGCGATCGCCTGTTTGTGCTCTCTTCTATCAACGGCCTGCGTCGTATAGAACGCGGCGAAATGACCCCACCTAGACGCTGGCAGCTCACGGCAGAAAAGCTGACAAACACCGGGAGCACCGCTGATTCTATCCAGCTTTTGTCACGGCTGATCAACTGCTCGCCTGAACAGATGCAGGCGCTAATGGGCGCTTCTATGACCGTTGAGCTCTATGACTACCAGGCTTCGCGGCTGGTACAAATTATGAAATCACGGCTCTCTATTCGGCTGTCCCCGGTGAAATCCTGACGGCTCAGTGACAACACATATTGGCTATGAGAATGGGCTATAGGAGCATTTGCTATACAATCAAACTCAGTGAATGTGACTAGCTTCCCATCTACCTCTCTACGCCGTCTCTATGACCACACTCAAAGAAAGGGAGCCCGATACCGCCATTGTTACGACATCAGCGGTCCGCCCGAAAGCTAGCCGTCTGCGCAAAATAGGGACTGCGATCGCCCGGCATCCCAGACTCATTCAGGTCGCTGTGCTGTTGATACTCACCAGTGGCGTCGGCGTTTTTCTGTTTTGGCTGCTATTCAAGGGCGCTTGGTCGCCAGAGAAGGACAATGTCACCGTTTTGCGCACTATTTTTAAGATGGAGTTTGAACGACAAGATACCCTTCCTATCACAGACGGCAACGCAGACGAGACTGCAGAAGCCCCCGTAACGGATGGGCAAGTGGTCACCCGCTCCTACGAAACCCTCGATCCCTACGTGGAGGAAGCCGGTTGGACATGGGTAAACCGATTTGGCAGTACGCTCACCTACGGCAAGGACGAGCAACGATTGATTGCTTCTTGCAGCCCCTATTCCCCGCTTTACCTGATTTGCAGCCTAAGCGAAATTCCCTAAGCAGCGCTGGCCGGTGGTAGGGCTGTCGGCGTAGCAGGCCCACTTGTCAAGAACTCTCTAATTAAGCGGGCGATCGCTCGCTGCAAAACCCCACTGACGACCCTTCTACCGAGGCCCCGCGCTTCAGGCTGGGCGATGAGCTTAGGAATCACGGTGGCCACAGTAGCCGGATTGAATCCTTGAGTTTCTCTCAATATTTTCAAGATGCGTATGGCCTGCTCCCAGCTGCTCTCAGCACTAGGACGCTGACCTACCATGCCGCCCGCTGGCTGAGAGAGTGCGGCCTCGTTACCCACTGGCAAACCCAGAGCCCGGGTCACCTGCTGCAGTAGGCTATAGCCCATTTTGTCGATTTCTTTGGCGAGCTCATCAGCGATGCGCACCCGAAGATACTCACCGCGCTCAGAAAACAAAAATTCCAACGTCTGGTCGAGCACCTTATCGAGGTCGTAGTCAGTGCTGTTGCGTGCATTTTTGAGCAGATTTTCCAGGCGGTTCCACCGGAAGCTGCCATTTTGAAACAGCAGCTCTTGTAGAGACGTTCGCAGCTGCGGTGCTGGGTCTGTCAGCAGGCGACGCGCAACATAAGGATAGGCCTTGCTCAACACCTTAAAATCGGGATCTACCGTAATGGCGATACCGTCAAGCGTTACCAGTGAGCGAATAATCAAAGCATAGTAGGCGGGCACCCGGAAGGGATATTCGTACATCAGCGCCGAAAATTCGTCCGTAATGCTTTTCAGATTCAGCTCTGCAACGCTGGCACCTAGGGCATTGTTAAACACATTTGCCAAGGCCGGAATAATCGGTGAGAGGTCGGTTTCTGGCGTCAAAAATTCCAGATTCACATAGTCCTGAGCGAGCCCTTCAAAGTCCCGGTTCACCATGTGCACAATCGCTTCAATGAGTCCGTAGCGCTGGTAGGGCTCCACCTGACACATCATGCCAAAGTCCAGATAGGCTAGCTTGCCTTCTCGGGTGACGAGCAGGTTCCCAGGATGGGGGTCTGCGTGAAAAAAGCCATGCTCCAGTAGCTGACGCAAAGAGCACTGCACACCCACTTCAATCACGTGGGTCGGGTCGATGCCTCGGCGAGCTAACTCATCAAGTTCTGTGAGCTTAATACCGTCGATCCACTCCATTGTCAGCACCCGTCGCCCGGTGTACTGACTGTAGATGCTCGGCACCTTTATTTCAGGCAAGTAAGCGTAAAGCTGCGCGAAGCGTTCCGCATTTGCACCCTCGTGGTTGTAGTCCATTTCCTCGAAGATGCGCGTGCCAAATTCATCGACAATGCTGACCAGATCGCTGCGAATTTGACCGATATTTTGGGTTGCCCAAGATGCCAAGATTCTAATGACGTAGATGTCTTTGGTGATTTGGTCCGCTAGGCCTGGCCGCTGAACTTTGACGGCGACCTCTTCTCCGGTTTTCAGTCGGCCTTTGTACACTTGGCCCAAGGATGCGGCAGCAATGGGAGATTCGGATAGGTACTCATAAACAGCCTCTGGCGGCTGACCGATTTCTTCTTCTATAAAGCGCCTGGCGGTCTCGTTAGAAAATGCAGGCAGCTGGTCTTGTAGCTTCACCATTTCGGCCATGGCAGCTGGTGAAACGAGGTCTGGCCGGGTCGAGAGCGCCTGACCCACCTTAATGTAGGCAGGTCCTAGCCGGGTCAGCATGATGCGCAGCCCTTCAGCTCGCTTTTGCTCATTTACCTTTTGGCGACCGGTTACCTTGTCCCAGAGCAGCCCTAGGAGGTAGCCTAAGGCGATCCAAAAGATATTGATTAAACGAAACAGGATCTGTAGCGGGCGCGAGCGGTAGTAAGCTGCGATCGCCTCAGGGTCATAGACCAAAATTTCTTCCAAAGACTTGGGCGGCATGGAGGAGGGCGTCCTAGGCTTAACTGGCATCGACGCGACGGTAACCGTCTGGGGACCTTCTGTCAGATTGGCGGCAGGGCTGGCGGCAGCGGGTGCTGAAGGTCCTACTGAAGAGACATCTGAAGGGTAGCGGCTGAACAGATCAGTGGATGCTGCGCTCATAAGAAATATGCAAAAAAGGTGTTAGCAGGGTCGGTCACTAAGCTCCAGCTGTAGAATAAGCACAGCTAAAAACTTGAGCTAGCAAAGATATTAGGAAGACGCCTTGAATGAGCAGCCAATATGAGCAGTCATTCGTCCGATGTAAACTATTGTATCAAGTTGTTGAAAAACGTCTTCTCTCTCGAGCCATAAGTTTTATTTGCCACAGAAACAGTACGTTTTAGAAATAGTACCTTTTAGAGATAGTACGTTTGTAGTACAAGCATTCCTACCTGTTTTTCCATTGCGGCTCATTTATGCTGGTTTCATTAAAAATTGAGAATTTTGCCCTCATCGACCAGCTCGATTTGCAGCTTCAGCCTGGTTTGAACGTTCTCACCGGAGAAACCGGTGCAGGCAAGTCAATTATCCTCGATGCCATTGACGCGGTGCTAGGGGGGAAAGCCACCGGCAGATGGGTGAGAACCGGCACTGACAGGGCTTTAGTTGAGGCCGCTTTCCAAACGGATTCGCGAATTGCTGGCTGGTTGAGCGAGCAGGATATTCCGGCTGATGGCGATCTCATTACCTGTCGCCGCGAGCTAACTGCGAGTAAGAGTGCTTCTGTGCGCAGTAAGCTAAGGCTCAACGGCACCACCGTGAAAAAGCCGCAGATGGAGTCATTGCGCCAGCTGCTGATTGAAATTACCGCTCAAGGGCAAACGCTGCAGCTAGGGGATGCAGATTTGCAGCGAGACTGGCTCGATGGCTTTGGTGATAAAAAGTTGCTGAAGCAGCGATCGCAGGTGGTAATCGACTACGAAGCTGCTAGCGCAGCCAAAAGAGTTCTGGAGACACGCCGACGCGCTGACGCCCAGCGTGCCGAACAGCTAGAGACCTTTCAGTTTCAAAACAAAGAATTCAGCGATGCAGCCCTCGAAGATCCACAAGAGCTAGAAGATCTGCAGCAAGAGCATCAGCGGCTGAGTCACAGCGTAGAACTGCAGCAGCAAAGCTATCAGGTTTATCAAGCGCTCTACGAAAATGACGACGGTGCGGCCTGCTCAGACATGCTGGGAGATGCGGAAGGCATCTTGAACGACATGCTGCGCTACGACCCAGCAGTAAATTCTATTTTGGAAATGGTCAGCGACGCGCTGGCCCAGGTCCAGGAAGCTGGCAGGCAGATGAATGTGTACGGCGAGAACATCGAAACCGATCCTGAGCGACTCGGTGAGATTGACGCCCGAATTTCTCAGCTCAAGCAGCTCTGCCGCAAGTACAACCGAGACTTGCCTGAGCTGATCGAGTACTACCAGAGCATACAGGCCTCTCTCGCCGCACTCAGCGGTGACGGCCAGTCGATTGAAGCGCTAGAAGCCGACTACCAGTCAAAGCAAAAGGTGCTGCTTGAGAGCTGCGATAAGCTCACTAAGCTCAGACAATCAGCGGCCAAAAAGCTAGAGTCTGACTTGGTGACCCAGCTAAAGCCCCTGGCAATGGAGCGCGTCAAGTTCAAGGTCGATATTCAATCACAGCCGCCAACGGTCCACGGGGCGGATGCGATTTCTTTTTTGTTTAGCCCAAATCCGGGCGAGCCGCTACAGCCCCTCGTGGAGATCGCCTCTGGAGGCGAGATGAGCCGGTTTCTGTTAGCACTCAAGGCCTGCTTCTCCCGAGTAGACCCCATCAGCACCATGGTGTTCGACGAAATTGATGTGGGGGTTTCGGGCCGGGTGGCACAGGCGATCGCCGAAAAACTCCATCACCTCAGCCGTGAGCATCAGGTTCTCTGTGTCACCCACCAGCCCCTAGTAGCCGCTATGGCCGATGCGCACTACCACGTCGGCAAGCACGTGGTAACCACGCTCCAGCCAGAGGAGGCCCGCGCCCGCGCCAAGGTCGCAGCGCAAATTGAGGCGGTTTCAACACAGAAATCTAGCCAGTCCAAAGCCCGTCAGACCAAGCATGAGAAAACCGCCACCGCTCTGGCTGAGACTCGGGGCGAAGAGCGCACGATTGTGAAGGTAACGCCGCTACAGGATACGTCTGCTCGCAGAGATGAACTGGCCCAGCTAGCGGGGGGGCGATCGCACAGCGAAGCGATCGCCTTCGCAGATTCCCTGCTCGCCCAAGCCGAAACGATCCGAAAGGCGGGGTGATTCCTACACCGTCACGACTTATAGTAAGGCTGACCTTCTCAGAAGCTACCGGGAACGAGCGCCCATGCACTGGTTAGTTGCCACCACAGAACCTGTTCTAGAAAATCCAGCTATTGAAGAAAATCTGCGACAGTTCCTGCTGGTACTATCAGTATCCCTGGGCGTCGCCACGCTCTCCCGGGTTTTCAGCATCCTTAGAAATATTCCCTACACTCTGCTATTGCTGGTCGTAGGCCTTGGCCTCGCCGTCGTTGACGTACGACTTGTCAACCTATCGCCTGAACTGATTCTATTTATTTTTTTACCGCCGCTGTTGTTCGAAGCCGCCTGGAACATTCAGTGGAATCGGTTAAAGAGTGATTTTCTGCCTATTCTGCTCTACGCGGTACTGGGCGTTGTTATCTGCGTGATGGGTTTGGTCTTCGGGCTGCAGCAGCTAGCAGGTGCTTCGTTAGCAACCGCACTTTTGGTCGGTGCTAGCCTTTCTGCGACCGATCCTGTCTCAGTAACCGCTCTTTTTCGCGAACTGGGCGTCGATAAGCGTCTGACGACGCTGATGGAAGGTGAAAGCCTCTTTAATGACGGCGTTGCTGTCGTGGCTTTTAATCTGCTGCTCGGCATTGCCCTTGGGGTAGAGCAGTTCAATGCTTCTGTAACCATCGCTCGCTTTGGCCTATTTGTAGGGCTGGGTATCAGCCTAGGCGGTCTTATTGGCTTTGGCATTTCTTTCCTTACCCAGCGCTTCGATATTCCACTAGTAGAGCAGTCCCTGACCCTTGTCTCTGCCTATGGCACCTACATCATTGCTGAGGAAGTCGGTGGCTCGGGCGTTATCGCGGTTGTCACCACTGGACTCATTCTGGGTAACTTCGGCTCCCGCATAGGAATGAATCCTCGCACCCGGCTGGTTGTTTCAGAATTCTGGGAGTTTTTGGCCTTCTTCGTGAACTCCATCGTGTTCCTGCTCATCGGCGATCAGGTCCGCTTTCCGTACCTCATCGACTATGCCGATACAATTGTTGTCGCCATCATCATCATGATTGCGGCCCGGGCCGTTAGCGTCTATGGACTGGGCAGCTTCAGCAATTTGATCACCAAGGGAGAAAATATTTCCCTACCTGGCCAAACCGTACTGTGGTGGGGCGGTCTTAGAGGGTCAGTCTCCGTTGCCCTAGCGCTCAGCGTACCGGAGTCGCTAGCAGAGCGAGAGGAAATTATTGCCGTCGTCTTCGGCGTCATGCTCTTTACTCTGCTAGTGCAGGGACTCACGACCCAGCCCCTCCTCTCCTGGCTAGACTTACTTGGCGATCAGCCTACCCGGCAAAAGCACACCCAGCTGATCGCCCACCGGGTCGCGCTCAACCGCGTATTAGACCGCCTAAAAGAACTCATAGACCGACAGGAGGTCGACGAAGAATTCGCACGCTACCAGATTGCTCTGGTTGAAGGTCAGCTGGAAGAATTACAGGAAGATCTGACTAAGCTTCAGCGCTCAAACCCTGAGCTACTGACCTACGCTGCCGAACAAGTTCGGGACGAACTACTAGCCATAGAATCGGATACCTACGCCGAATTTATTCGGGCAGGTCAATTAAAAGACGAACTTGCTCCCCTGCTGCAGGATGTGCTGCCACAAGAAGCCTAATTAGCAGCAGTCCAGGTAAAATAGGATGCAGATAAATAAGGGCACACAGGCAGGCGCAGTACGTATAGACCTGCTAGTCTTTACGCTCATAAGCTTCACTTTCGAGCTTGAGGCGTTTCTCCAAATTTTGAATTTCGTCTCGCCGTGCTGCCGTTTCTAGAGCCCTACGGCGAACCTCCTGACTCTGCAACGTCAAAGATTGACGCCACTGCTCGGCCCGCTCGAGTTCTGCTGCTAGCCCCTTCGGCGTTAGCCCAACCGTTAAATATTCTGCAACAAAGTCCACAACCCACTCAGTAGCATCTTTAGCGCTAACGACCCGATCCTTATCTTCGATCTCGACAAGAACAAGGACCTGCTCATTAAACGGAATATCTCTGGAGGTGCTGATCAGTTTGCTAGGTGTAATCAGCTCCCAAATGTGTTCCGATGCATTGAGGGCTAGAAGTTCAAGCTCTGTCTCTCCCCGTGAGTATTTGGCATTGACCTTTGCTAGGTATTGCATGGGCAAGGCAGGTATAAGAAATGCGTAAAGAATACGTGTTACAGGTATAGCCTGAGAATACAGCCCAAAGGCCACATCCATGGGAAACTATTGCTGATTGTCAAGACACCTTTCTGAATCGATAAAGATATATCTATGAATATGGGTGCTCTACCCAGAACAGATATTTTTGAGCACGCCTCACCTCATTTATCACCTATAGGCTATCGCAAGACTAAACCGTTCTCCTCAGTAATCTGCCTTTAGTCTACTTGTCTGTAGTCTTCCGACTCTAAATCCTTTCGGTACTGATTCTGTACATACGATTCTGTACATAAATATGAACAAATATATGGACAGTTCATCTTTGAAACAAGATTTTGTAAAAAAATCTACCCAGTAATGGTCTAACCGTGCTATCACTGATAACGAAATTCCTGCAAATCAAGAATCTATTTGGAGGTTTATCCGTCTACTTATCTAGACAGTTAGACAGACAGTTAGACAGTTAGGCAAGATAGTTGAGCGTTTGAGTCTCTTTGGCATCACTAGCGTTAGGTCTCAGTATGGTTTGCCGCTCTATCTCTTGTTCAGACTCTCGTTCAGATAGCTACCTCGAAAATATACAGGGTTCAACCTGTGCCTTTGAAAGCTCATTGTATGAGTTCGTAACCTCACATACAGCTGACTACATACAGAGAACCCTATCCCACAGCCCCCTGTACTGGTGCACATTTCACAGCGGCTTTTTCTCACTTCGCCTATCGGCATAGTTTCAGACGCGTTATGACTTCAAATTTCAACGCTCATTCTCAGTCCGCAAGCTCACTTTCTCCGCAGGAAATAGAGCTTACACATCTCAGTACTGATGCTTACAGCGGATATTCAGACAGTATCTCCTCATCAACCTACCTAGATAACGAGCAGACTTGTATGGCTGCTTTAGATACTTCCTTTGATGCTGGCACCGTAGTCTTAGAACCACAGACTAAATGCTCACCTCAATTGGCAGCCAGCGATCAGTCTTTTTCTGGTGGGAATGGGCTGCGTGATGCTGACGAGCATGACGTAGCTGCTTCTAATGAGGGTGAAACCTACACATCCGATGAGAAGTTCTTATTGCTGAGCGCATTCCTAGATGATGAGGTGACTGAAGCAGAGCAGGCCTTAGTCATTGGCTGGATAAACAGCGATCCTCAACTACAGCGCCAGTACCGAGAGCAGATGAAGCTTCGTGAGGCAATGAGGTCGATGGCTTCGAAATCGGGCTGGGAGCTTTGAAGGGAGCAGGATACAGTCAATCAGCAGGCCGCTAGCCGATACGAAAACCGCTGATATCAAGCAGGCAATTACTCTGCTTTCTCAATGTGCTTGCGAATCTTGTTGAGGTCGATGTAACGGTCTGTAACGTTGCGCAGTTCTCGTGCAATCATCCCTTCGGTGGAGACAACTGTAATGTGTGTACTTTTTGAGCGTAGCAGTTCAATTGCCCGCTCAAAGTCGCCATCCCCACTCAGCAGGACAACGCGATCGTACTGCTCGACAGTGTTGAACATATCGACAACGATTTCGATGTCTAGGTTTGCTTTTTGTGAATAGCGTCCGGAGGTGTCGTCGTAGTACTCTTTGAGAACTTTTGTACGAACGGTGTAACCCAAACTAATCAAAGCATCCCGGAAGGCTCTTTGGTCCTGAGGATCTTTTAGCCCGGTGTACCAAAATGCGTTTACTAGAGAAATGCCGTGAATTTCTTTTACAAAATATTCAAGTACCCTTTTAGGGTCAAAGAACCAGCCGTTTTTTTGCTGGGCGTAAAACATATTGTTGCCATCTACAAAGATAGACAGTCGGTTGAGTGTCGGTAATACCATAAGAATTAAATAAGAGTAAGATGCGCAATGAAGTCTTGCTGGTAAAAGTCATAGAGGCGGTCAGTTGCTAACAGGCATGTAGAATGCATGGCCGTTAGTGCGTGCTTGGAGTAGCGTGCTCTATGCTAGAAAGTGATTTTTGGAGCAAAAAATAAACCTGTAAGAATAAACCTGTAAGAAGCTGCCGTAGCTGAATAAGTTATTGCCAAATATATTGCCAAATACGTTTGGACAGGGGGCTATACGCAGCGGGAATAAGCTATCTAGCTTATTTGCTAGAAATAAAGTTACAGGTGGGAGCCTAAAATTGACCTGTTGGGACAGGACATATCCTGACATTATAGTCTCTTTTTTAGAAAGAAGGTTCTTTTTGATACAGGCCTTACTTACGCATATTTGCGGTGTACGTTTCAATATCCCCTGTCAGGCGGCGGATTAGATGACCGATTGGGTCGTCAGTTGGGCCGACGGTTAGACCAATAAGTTACTTAGCAAGCTTTCTGTGGTAATTCTCTTTTGTAGCCATGTCTAAACCCGAACAAGTCAGCGCTCATAAGCCAAAACCTGCTGGTGAGGACACGCTCACGTTGACAGCTAAAGACCGGCTTTCAACTTGGCAGCGGCGGGCGTTGCTAAAGCACTGGCGAGCGGTTGTCTCTGCGACTTGCACCATTGTGGCAGCTGGCGCTGTGGCGCTTGAGTTGGGCATCGTCAATCTGTGGGAACGCCAGGTTCAGAGCCTATTTTTTGAGATTAGGGGCCCGGTTGAAGCGCCGGGGGATATTGTGATCTTGGCAATTGACGAAGAGTCCCTGTCGCAGGGGCAGTACTATCGTGAAAACCCTGAACGCTATGAATCGCTTAAGCCAATTGAATCTTGGCCATGGCAGCGGCGGGCTTATGCCCAGGTGATTGAACGAATTATGGATGCTGGGGCAAGGGCGGTTGCGGTTGACGTCTTGTTTACGGAAACGAGTGCCTACGGTCCGGCAGATGATGATGCTTTTACGGAGGTACTAGGTCGCTATGGCGATCGCATCGTGCTAGCTGCAGACTACAGCAGTGATATTAGGCGTCAGGGCGTTTTGTCTGAGCCGATGTTTCCCCTCGAACAATTTGAAGAGGCCGGGGTGCTGATTGGCTCCATTAATTTTCACCTGGAGCCCAACCGGCAGATTCATCGGCTGGGACAGGTTTTTTTGGCTGAGCTAGCGGCAGAGGAAGCAGATTTCTTTGGGGCTTCAGCGGTGACCTTGGACGAGGTGATGGAGGAGCCGCTGAGTTTTGCCCAGGCGACGCTAAAAGCTGCTCGAAGGCCGTTTAGCGCTGACCCCCAGGAAAATATTTTTTTCTTCGGGCCGCAGAATACTTTTGAACAGCTGCCTTTTTGGTACGTGTTGGACGATGATCCTTGGCACAACTATTTAAACTCTGGTGATTTTTTCAAAGATAAGATTGTCATCATCGGCACGACGGCGGCGGTGCGGCAGGACTTTCACAACACGCCTTTTGCGCGAATGGCTGGGGTAGAAATATTGGCGAATACTGTGGCGACACTCGATCAAGATGTCGCCCTTAAGCCGCTGATCAGGCGACCTATTGTTAACGCCTTGGTGGTGCTGGGGTTGGGCCTACTGGTGATGGGGCTAGCGACGCAGACGCGCCGACAGTCGAGGCGGGCGATGATTATTGGTGGGGGGCTGAGCCTGTGGGGGGTAGTCAGCTATTTTGCGTTTGCAGGTGCCCAGACTATTTTGATTACGGGTACACCTATGCTGGCGATCGCCACGATGGGCCTGATGGACTTTGGCTTAGGCTTTACAGCTGAGCGACTGAAGCGTAAGCGCCTGCGGACGGCACTTGAGCGGTATGCAACTTCGCCAGTCGTGCAGGAAATCATCAGTCAGCAGGACGATTTCCAAGACCTTTTGGAGATTAGCCGAGCTGAAATTGTGGGCTCTTTGCTGCGCGATCGCTACCGAATTTTAGAGGTCTTGGGTGCAGGCGGATTTGGTGAAACGTACATGGCTCAAGACACCTTGAGACCCGGTGACCCCATCTGCGTTGTCAAACAGCTCAAAATCGTTAGCGACAATCCAAAATCTCACCACCTGGCTCGACGACTATTTGAAGCGGAAGCGGTTGTTCTAGGAAATCTGGGTGAGCACAGTCAAATTCCCCAGCTGCTGGCCTACTTCGAGGTGCAGCAGACCTTTTATCTGGTGCAGGAGATGGTAGAGGGCAAGCTCTTGCGGAATATTTTGTCTCGCAGTCGACCACTCTCGCAACGGGCCGTTGTCAACATGCTACGCGACCTGCTGCCTGTCGTGAGTTTTGTGCATTCTCAAGGCGTCATTCATAGAGACATCAAGCCTTCCAACATTATTTTACGTAAGCGCGATCGCCGCTACGTGTTGATTGACTTTGGTGCTGTCAAAACGATTTCAAACAAGCTGAGCGAAGATGCCAACACCCGAATCACCTCCACGGTCGGCATTGGCACCCAGGGCTATATGCCCAGTGAGCAGTCAGCCGGTATGCCGACCGTCCGAAGTGATATTTATGCGCTGGGTATTACTGCCATTGAGGCCCTGACCGGTCGCCCCCCCCACGCGCTCAAGCGGAGTGAAAGCGGTGAGGTGATCTGGTCTCACAGGCTTGAAAACCTATCACCAGAGCTCTGCAGAATTATCAATAAAATGGTGCGATACGACTTCAACAATCGCTACGCGTCCAGCGAGCAGGTGCTTGCAGACTTGCAAATGCTCGATGATGAGCGGCTTTCTAACGATTCTACCGTGCAGGAAATGTACCCAGATCCAGACTTTCCATCGCTGAGCGAGAGAACCTACAACCAAGGCACTAGACCAGGCGTGATTGCGACGAATCCAGAGCTTGGGGAAACTCAAATCCTGCCAGAGCACTGGCCAAACGAGCTAGAGACTCGGCAGGAGCCGACCTCAGAACCCAATGCGGCAGAAGACGGAGAAATCTGAACATAAAGACGACTTGCATCTCTCTCAGGAGATGCAAGTCGAATAGCGCTCTTGCCTTCAGCGCTGCGTGCTCAAGTTTTTGGTTTTTCTCGCGCGTTTCTAGGTATCGCTGCCTGTGGCATCGCTAGAGTCAATTATCTCCATAGCCTCTGGCGTGGGGAGTTCGTCTATTTTCTCGAGCTGAGAAGGCAGCGGATCAATCGTTGGATCTTCCACGAGCTGAGGGGCCGCACCAGGTGCAGTGGGGGGTATGGTGGTGTCTCCCAGTTCTTCCACAGGCTGAATCCCCGTCGGGATAACCTCCTCCGGCAGTAGAAGCTCTTCACTGCCAGTTGGCGCACCACCGAGTTCTGAGCCCAACTGCTCTCCGGCTAGCGCTTCGACTGCCACATCTGGATTAGTTCCTTCAAATCCAGGCACTTCAGCAGCGTTCTCGCCTGAAACGGCTATTCCCTCATTGTCCAACAGCTCGTTGCCAGGTAGTTCATCACTGATCAGTTCGCTGTCTCCTGGGACAGTGACGTCATTGTCGTTTGGTAACTCCGTCGAGTTATTTTCAATCACCTCAATGACGGTGTCTTCTGTTCCATCGTTGGGGCCTTCATCCAGAATGAGGCTGTCATCTGGCACGTTACCCTGCTCGACTGGTACATCTATCGAGTCGCCAGTAGGTGTGTCGTTGTTGGGTACTTCGTTAGTAGGCGAGTCGTCAGTCAATGCGCTAGGAGGCAACGGCTGAACGGCTGGGGTGTCACTGCCATTACCTTCGTCTGCAGCACCCGGACCCGATATGACCGTTGGATTTGTGGCTGGATCAGCAATGATGACATCGGCCTCATCGTCAGTGACCGGTAAGCGGGTGGGGTCCCCTTCTGTTTCACCAGCGTTGGGTGTCGCATCGACCGCTGCGTCTTTCTCATCTTCGGCTTGAGCACCAGCTGTAGCACCGCTATTTGTACCGCTGCCCTGAGATACAGCAGGCGCGAGGGAGTTGTTGACACCAATTTCTAGCTCCTCTTCCTCCAAGGTGTCGATGCTTCCCTGCAAATATTCCTGCGCGGGGGAGTCTTGGAACTCAAGGGCAGGACCTTCAGGATCTTCTAGGTCAGCATCTAGTCCTGATTCGGTGATAGCGGCTCCCCCCGCTTCTGGTGAAATACCCTGCTCACTTTCAGGCGATTCGGCCGTGGCACCTACAGGGTTTGGCTGGGTCGCACCTGGAGACTCGGTGGGCTCTGGGCGAGCAAACGAATCTGGATTGACGATAACGCTGTCGCTGTTTAGAGGGGCCTGGTTGGAAATAGCATCCCTAATTTCCTGACGGACCCCATCTAGAGCATCAGAACCGGTCGATGATGAGTCTGTCAGATAGTTGAAACCTTCTGCGAGTCCGCTGCTCTGCCAGAAGAGCGTGCCGTCAAACTGGTACAGCTCTGTGATCTGGTTACCTTCGATGACGCCGATTTCGTTGGCGCGAAGGGCTTGCTGTTCGGTGCCATCCCGGTTAAAAAGCACCATAGGACCCAGGGGATTGTCGGTCAGTGCGCCGACGATGGTGGTGTCAGTTTCAGGGATGTAGCGAACGAATAGGGCTGAGCCTTGAATACCCGTGACTGCATTGGGGGTTTGAATTGTACTGCGGCCTCGCCCAGGTGGAATCAAGAGCAAAACGGTCCCATTGCTCAGCTGAAAGTTTCGCGTATTAGGCGTGAAGCGAAAGGTTGCTCGCTCGCCAATTCGTGCCAGCGAACCATCGTTAAAACGCAGCTCGGCGCGCGATTCTCTGGCTGTCCTCAAAGAATCACCTACGCTGAGAATGTCGGAAATTCTGGCCCGCCTCCCGCGCTGCTCTTTGGGCACAAGCTGCACCCGATTTCTTAAAAAATCTACGCGGGCCCAAGTCAAAGCCTCTGGTTCTATTTCGAGTTCTTGAGCGCTTACCGAATGAGGAATCAGGAGCGTTCCGGCAATACTGAGCGCGATGGATAGACCCAGAGATAATCTGTGCATGGAATATCTAAATTTGGAATAATTTCCACTCATAGGATTTATAGGTAAGAAAGCTAGCCAGAGGGACCCACTTATCAGTAGGATGACTGCATGCAGAAAAGCTTGTGTAACATTTCATCAGCTGCCGGATCATATCCCTCTTAAAACCTAAGGATTTGACAGTCCTAGGACTGACTCGCCTCAAGGCCGGACTTTATCTGCTTCTGATATGTGGAGTAGATGCACAGAATTGTGATGGGTGACGCGTGGGCAAGCCTGGCCTACCCGCCAGTTCTCTGTTTAGTATCTTATCCTCTTGGGTGGTAATAAAACTCAACCAAAAGATAATATCCTGGGTTGCGCAGCATCCCATCGAGTTTACTTGATTTCATTCAAGATAGGGAGCTGACACCGCAAAGGTAGGCCCTTATAATTGATTCGGCCAATTGATAATGGCTTTTTGACTGCGCCACACTTATCGCTGTGCCAAGGGCCGCTAGCGCAAAGCCCCTGCTACCGAAAAGAGCTAATTGCGTATAGGCCTAGCCAAAAAACGAAGCTTCTACCACTCAGTCCCCTTACTCACCAGACTCGCAGCTAATCGCCAGTATCTGCCGAGCTCATTTTTATATGCAAAATCAGGCTATCTCTCCCAATTGCCAAAAGGTTCTAAAACTCAGCCTTGGATTGGGGGGAATGATCAACGTACTCTGCACAGCTGCTTTAGCAAAAGTAAATGCTGAAGGCTTCATCAATGAAGAAACTCTAGACCTAAGTGTACAAACTTCTGAACGGATTTCTGAAACGCATTCTGATCGATTTAGATCTTCTGCTAGCTGCTATGGTTTGGTTCTACCCCCAAGTGTGGAAAGAAGTGTAGAAACGCGCATGGAGGCGGGTCTTCCTTCTCCAAAATTTTCTCTAAAACCAATAAGGAGAATAGTAAAGGATGGGCAGAAAAGGAAAGACTGTTTCGAGCAGGACAGTGTAGCCATTCCCTCTGAAGACTTGAACAGCCTGATAACTTATAGAACGGATTTGCCTAGCGCAGCTGGCCCTGATGCATTACAAAAGCGCCCTCATTTTAGTATCGCGAAACTGCTGAGAGCTGGCGCTGTGCAGTCTATTTCGGAACTAGAGGCTATCAGCCTGGATTGGAGCCAAACTGACTCAGTGAGCAGTGCCGATTGGATACGGGCATTGCCGGATAGCGAAGCTGTGGAAAAACTAGCCGTTGAAGACGCTGAGTCAGAATTTGAAGCTAACCTAATCGAGTATGCTCCTGACTTAGAGGCATCAACACCATCTGCCTCATCTTCGGCTGCTTCGGCTTCGGCTGCACTGGCGTTGGAAGCTTCAGCGTTGATTGCTGTAGAAGCTCCCTCTGAAGATGAGACAGAGCTTATTGAAGCTGAGCGCATCATCGAAGCTGAGCGTACTGTTGAGATTGCCTCTGCGGAACAGCCTGCCGAACGGACCACCGAACGGACCGCCGAACGAACCGCCGAACAAACCGCCGAACAAACTTTTGAGCAGCGGGCTGATTTGCTCTTAGATAAGGACGGTTTAGATATCATCAACGATAGAAATAGCCGAAAAGACTCTATCGACCTGCTTTCTGAATTGCTCAGTGAGCAAAATGTGATTGTGCAGGATGATGAAGTGCTAGACGATGAGCTAGGCACGCTGCGACTGATTCAGCTGCGATCGCGCGAAAACGAAGAGCTAGGCATTTTGCGTCTGCTGCAGACTGCGCAGGCCACGCCGCCACCCCCGAAGCCACCGATTGCTTTTCTAGCGGGTCGTTTGGGATTTTTGGATACTCAAAATGCCTTTCGTTCGACCCCCCAACTCGATGAGCAGATATACCAGTCCGGGCTGACGTTTTTTGTTTTTCCTAGGGTTTCAGATAACACTAGTTTGTATGCGATCGCAGAAACAAACCTGGCCCGATACAGCAACTTTGAAAGCGTCGACTACAACGAGCTAGAAGTACAGGTGGGTATCAGGCAGCGCCTACTGCCCCGCACCTTCGTCCAAGTTGGCTGGCGCAATCAAAAGCTCTACTCACCCGGCTATAGAGACCGGCTTTTCAGCGTCCACTATATCGACACGCTAATTAGCCATCGCAGCATTATCAATAAAAAAACTTGGTTAGACGGCTTCTACCAAATGCGCCTGGGATTTGCCGATCCGCAGACGGCAAGTCGACTCAGGCAAACGTTTACCCTTTCCCTGAACTACGGCATTTCCCGAGATTTTCGCACGAGTCTGCTCTATCAGCTTGACTTTGACGACTACACTCAAGTGTCGCGCTTTGATACCTACCAGCAGGTGCTAGGCATTATTAGCTACAACCTGACGCCAGAAAGCCGCCTGAGTTTCTTCGGCGGAACCCGATTTGGCCGATCCTCTACGAGGGGCGTCAATTTGAACGACACCTTTTATGGCGCCGGACTGAACGTCAGCGTTCCTCTGTTTTAGTTAAGCGCGACTAACCTTTTCAGCATTCGCATACTCTTCATTGGCTTGGGTGACTGCCATAGCCAAATTTTCGAGCATGGTGGATGTGGTCTCGATATTGACGCAGGCATCTGTGATGCTCTGCCCGTAGGTCAAATCCTCTCTGTTCTTCGAAATGGGCTGCTTGCCTTCTACCAAGTGACTCTCAATCATCACGCCAATGAGGTTTTGCGAGCCTGCCCTCACCTGTTCTGCAACGTTATCTAGCACTGTGACCTGACGGCTGTGGTCTTTGTTGGCATTGGCATGACTGCAGTCGACCATGACCCGAGGATTGAGATTTTGTTCGGCAAGGGCGCGGGCTGCAGCTTCAACGTGGGCGATTTCGTAGTTTGGGCCTTGCTTACCGCCGCGCAGCACCAAGTGGCCGTCCGCGTTGCCGGTGGTTGACACGATGCTCGCATGGCCGCTGCTGTTGATACCGAGAAAATGGTGGGGTTGGCTAGCTGCCAGCATGGCATTAGATGCGGCCTGCAGACTGCCATTGGTGTTGTTTTTGAAGCCAATGGGCATGGAGAGGCCAGAAGCCATTTCCCGGTGGGTTTGGCTTTCTGTGGTACGCGCGCCGATGGCCGTCCAAGAGATGACGTCGGCAATGTACTGGGGGGTAATCGGGTCGAGCAGTTCGGTGGCAGCGGGCAGGCCTAGCTCTGCTAAGTCTAGTAGGAGCTTGCGGGCAAGCCGCAGACCTTCGTTGATATCGTAGCTGTTGTCTAGGTGCGGATCGTTGATGAGTCCCTTCCAGCCGATGCTAGTGCGTGGTTTTTCGAAATACACGCGCATAACGACTTCTAGCTGCTCAGAAAATCGCTCTCGTAGCGTGACGAGTTTCTGGGCGTAGTCGTAGGCGGCTTCGACATCGTGCACAGAGCAAGGGCCGACAATCACCAGCAGGCGACGGTCTTCGTTGTGCATGATGTTGCGAATGCGATCGCGCGTTTGGGTGACCAGAGCGGCTGCGGTTTCAGTCAGTGGCAGCTGCTTAAGCAGTTGATTGGGTGGGAGCAAGGGGCGGTTCTCAACCACATGAAGGTCTCGAGTTTTGTACATAGTTTGGGTGTCTACCAATAGGGACTTACCTGAGCAACAGAAGACTCCATCATTGTGACAGGTCACTGGATGAATGTGTGATTCTTTGCAATTGCTAAGTATTTGCTAAATACTGCGCTGTCATCTGTCATGACAGACAGTCGCCACAAGCGATTGCTACAGGCTACTGCTATAGACCTGCCTGGTCGAGGCGTACAAGAAAGTCTTGCAGCGCAATATTTTGCTCTATATAGTCGGGAGATTGTGGCAGATAAGGTCCTTTTAGCCGATCAATGGAAAGAACAACGGCTGCTTCAGGCAAAACTGGAATTTCAGGATCGAATGCGGTGGGCCGCATGAGAGAGCTAGAAAAGCCTTTGAAGATCAAAATTTGATCTGGTTCACCGGCAACGGTTATCTGCACTAGCAAAACCTCTTCAGGATAGGTGAGGGTGTAGTTTTCTAAGCGATTGGCCAACGGTGCACAGCTCATTTCAATTTACGAGGCGGTCTGCTGGAAAATGTGCCGGTGATCGACCGGCACATTCACTGATTGAGTGCGGAGCGGCCCTGACGACCTAGCTTGACAAATAGGAAATAGGCCAGGTAGAGCGCATAGATGGCGAGCCCAAAAATACCCCAAAATCCTAAAAAGCCGGGCGTTAGGCCGCTGTGGAATGTTTCTCGGAACTTCATAGCCGGTGCAAGCCAGGCCTGACAGCGATCGCCACTCAACGCAGCACCAGAAAACGCGCAGGAAACAAACAGGAGCCGCAGCAGGAGCCCAACCCCGCAATAAGCGGTCATTGCCCAACGCCAAGCGTTGAAACCAAGATTGAGCGATCGCTTGGGCTGCTCTCGAATTTCCTCATTGAGATCTGCCCAGAACCACAGGCTCAGTGGAATGAGTACTCTGGCAAGAATTGCCGTTACAAAACCGATGGACAGGCCACCAATCATCAAATAGTAGGTGATCACTATCAGCGTTGCCACACGCCAATATATGGTAAGCAGCGCGCTAATGGCCTCTGCTTTTTTAACCCATGACCAGATTAGCAGCGTCAACGGAATAAAAACGGCAACTAAGAGCGATAACCGGTAATCGGTCCAAACCAGGGAAAGTACCGATGAGGGATCTACTAGCACTTGGCAACAAGGGATAAATGAGCAGTAATCAATGTAGCACCTGCTGTGCAATATGAGGCTCTTTTGTCAAGTTGCGAAAGGATTGCTCATCTAAAGATTCTATTTTTGCGCAAAATCGCGCAAAATCGCCGAATACTAGGACACATGCATGGGGCTAGTCTTACTCGGATGGCGTTAATAGCAAAGGTCAAAAGCGCACAAAAATAGAGCAGCAAATAGACAGAGACCACGAACGAGCAACGCAGTTCGGGCAGCCAAAAGGAAGGGGAGAGAGCCTGCCCGTGCGGCTACTCTCTCCCCTCTCAGCTCTATTTGCTGCTCTATTTGCGTTGCTATTCGCTTTGCTGCTTGCTTTAGCTTTATGAATTCTAGATGGCGCGAACTCTAGATATTGCTAGGTAGTGCAAAACAGGGCATTTAGCCTAAAGGCCCATGTACGCGAAAGCCTAGTTGTCGTAGACACGGCACTCATCTGCCTCTGGATTGTCATCGCAGTACTTGTCGAAGGGGGTTTTTTCGCTTTCTTTATCGCGCTGATGGGAGGCTTCTGCCTGAAGCTCTTCAACGGCATCCCAAGCGGCCGCGCAGGCTTCGGAATCAGCATTTTCTACGGAGCAGGCTTCACGAGCTGCCTCGATCTCGGTCTTAATTTTCTCTTGAATGTCGCTCATGGCAAACCGTAATTAGTAGAGTTTTAACAGTGTTTGAACCAATAACTATTGTAGCTTTGGCTGAAACCAAACTGCCGTATCATATATGGCAGTTCCGAAACCCCTCAGCTACCTGTCCATGGAGAGATAGGACCATGGTCGTGGCAGTATTGGCAAATGGCTTGAGGTTACAGAGAATGTGAGCCTAGCGTAAGTTAGTCTGCAAAACCCATAGTGCTTAGAGTCCTACTAGCCACCTAGCCAATGCCCACCGCTGCTTACGATAGCTCAAGCTCACACCATTATGTCAGCCGCTCTGGATAAATTACTCCACTCGTAGAATTATTTAAGGAATCTCCAGATATGAAATGGGCCAGTGCGATTTCGACCAGTGCCTCGCTAGAAGCTGCGGTGAACGAAGTAGCTCAGCAAGCTACAGCGCAGCTGGGAGCGCAGCCTGACCTGGCGCTGGTGTTTGTCTCGGTCGCGTTTGCCAGTGAGTATGTGCGTCTGATGCCCCTACTGCAGGAGAAGCTGCCGGTTGCCCACTTGGTGGGCTGCAGTGGGAGCGGCGTGATTGGTATGGACGATGGCTTTCCGGCAGAGGTGGAAGAAGGGCCCGCGCTGAGCATTACGGTTGCCCATCTGCCCAATGTTGAGATTGAAAGCTTTCACCTGACGGCAGCTGACCTGCCGGATCTCGACAGTCCGCCCCAGGCTTGGAGCGATTTGATTGGGGTCGTGCCGGAGGCGCAGCCAAGCTTTGTGATGATGGCTGATCCCTTTTCGTCGGGCACAAATGAGCTGCTGCAGGGAATGGACTATGCCTACCCAGGGGCTACTAAGGTTGGCGGGCTAGCGGGCATCGAGAGCTTTAGTAAAAATAGCGGCCTATTTTGTAACGGCAAACTCTACCGGGAGGGCATTGTGGGGGTGGCGCTCTCCGGTGAAATTGTGCTGGAGGCGATTGTGGCTCAGGGCTGCAGGCCAATCGGTGAGCTGTACCGGGTGAGTGAGGGCGATCGCAACGTGATGCTCAAGCTAGAACCCGATGGCTCTTCCGATGCTGTGGCAGCGGCTCAGACGCCTTTGGAAATTTTGCAAAATATCTTCCAAGAGATGGATGAAGAAGAGCGTGAGCTGGCACAGAACGCGCTGTTTGTCGGGGTGGCGCAGAGTGGCTTTAAGCCGAGCTTGACCCGGCGAGACTTTTTAATCCGAAATTTGGTCGGGGTTGATCCAAGAAACGGTGCGATCGCCGTCGCCGATAAAATCCGTCCGGGGATGCGGGTGCAGTTTCACATGCGCGATGCTCAGACCTCCGAAGAAGACCTCGAAGCCATGCTGCGTCGCTACCGTGTCGAGAGTATGGAGAATAAGCTGGGGGGTGAAAGTGCTGGCAGCTCACCCGTAGGAGCCCTACTATTTTCTTGCACAGGTCGCGGTGAAGGGCTGTACGATGAGCCCAATTTTGATTCGGACCTTTTTGAGAAGTATTTGGGCCCTATACCAGTTGGTGGCTTCTTCTGTAATGGTGAGATTGGGCCGGTCGGAGGGTCGACCTTTTTACATGGCTTTACCTCCGTATTTGGCATTTGCTGTCAGCCCAACCGCTCCCGGTGATGTGGCGCCTTCAACCCGTCCCACCCCGGTCCAATCGGAATGATACTGCCTGGATTAAGCGGGAATAGGTTGCCAAAGTAATCGCGCTTGACCGATTCGATGTCGCAGGTCTGAGCGATGCCAGGCAGCTGGTATATATCGGCTGTATGACCGATAAGGCTTGGATAGTCGGCAATGCGGCGACGGTTGCATTTGAAGATGCCGTGATAGGCAATATCAAAGCGAATCAGTGTGGTAAATAGGCGCACGTCCGCAAGGGTGAGCGATGTTCCACAGAGATATCGCTGGCTTGAAAGCCGGTCATCTAAATCGTCTAACGTTTTGAACAAGGCGCTGACAGCTTCGTCGTAAGCAGCTTGAGTTTGAGCAAAGCCGCAGCGATAGACGCCGTTGTTGACGTTGGCATATATCTCTTCATTGAGGCTGTCTATTTCAGTGCGTGACGCTTTGGGATACAGGTCTGGCCCGGTAGCCAGCGGCTCAAACTCACTGTTTAAAAGTTCAATTATCTCGGCGCTTTCGTTGTTGATAATTTTCTGGGTTTGGCTGTCCCATAGGACAGGAACAGTGGAGCGGCCCGAATAGCCAGACTGACAGGCGCGGTAGAATTCGGGCAGCGTTCGGCAATCTAGCAAAGACTGGTCGGGTTCAAAAAGCCACATGCCTTCATCTGTAGATGGATAGACCGTGGTTATGGAGATCGCACCCTCCAACCCCTTGAGCGCTCTGGTGACCAGCGTCCGATGGGCCCAAGGACAGCTCATCCCCACAATTAGCCGATAGCGCCCAGCTTCTGGATAAATTTCTCGTCCGCGAAAGGCGCTTTCAGGCCGGACGTACTCCCCAGACTGGCTGCGGGGCGCCATTTGCGACATCATGGTGTGCCACATCGTATTCCATACAAATTTTCCGGCGCGAACGATTAGGCCTGGTGGCAGTGCAGCCCGTTTGGTCGGCATCGCTTTTTTACCCAACAGCAACTAGCCCACAGTCTAACGGGTTAGACTGTGGGCTGTTCAAGGGGCTATTCGAGGGCTGTAAAAAAGGACGGTAGAAAAGTTAGCCTGCGTTTGGCCGCTAGTCCTTTGGCGGTGAGCTATTGGGCGACCTTGCCTGCCAGCAACGACTTGACGGTATCTAGCAGTTCACCCGGTCGAAAAGGCTTGATCACGTAGGCATCTGCGCCCTGCTTGATGCCCCAGTACCGGTCAAACTCTTCACTCTTGGAAGAGCACAAGATCACAAGCACATTTTTTGTGGCTTCGTTGCTTTTGACCCAGCGGCACAGTTCGTAGCCATTCATATTGGGCATGACGACATCTAGCACCACCAGATCGGGCGGATTGGCGGCGATCTTTTCCTTCGCTTCGTGGCCGTCTTTTGCCACCGAAATGCTCAATCCCGTTTTGTTCAAGAGACCCGAGATCATCTCTCGAAGCATGGGGCTATCGTCTACGACTAATATTGTGCTCATCGCTTCAGTAGAGTCAACAGCTGCATTCATATAGATGCCTTGCGCTCACCTGAGGAATGGGTTCTCCTCAGGGAGGGCTAGAGGTTAAATATGATGCACTAAGCATTCCCGTCTAACCCGCTTCGAGCGCTTCTATTACGGCTTTTGGTTGTAATTTGTCTTTGAACCACACTACTTTGGCGGGTGTGGTGTGGGTGTCAACCCCCGCCTTCTCTAGATTGAGGCGCTCTGAGACGGCCAAAATTAAGTTTTTGCACTCGGACTGCCGGGCCTGGTAGAACTTTTTGCGTAAATACTCGGGTCGCCAGTAGCCGACAATTTCGAGCAGATACACCTGCCCGCTCGGATGCACTAGCCGAAAATCAGGAATCATCACGCTGCCCGGTATGGGAATGAGATCTACTTCTCGCTCTAGTTTCCAATCGGTTTGGGTTTTGGCCCACTTTTCAGCGAAGGCCTGCTCTAGCATGCTGTCGAAGGGTTTACCGGGCGGATAGTGACTGACCAGATCGCAGCTGTCTTGAAGGCTAAAGCTTTTTTCCTGGGCGACTTTGGTGTAGGGATTTTTCCACTGGAGGGTGGCGGTGAGCTGCCAGCGAGTAACGTGCAAAATGGCTGGGATTAGCTTAGCGATATCTACGCCGTAGCGAGTGCTGGGCTTAAATAGGCTGGCGGGACCATCGATGGTGATGGTAAATCCCTGGTCAGCTTCGCCTTCGATGTAGGTCATCAGCCGAAAAAGCTTGAGGTATTTGAACATGAGTTTGTACTCGCCCGGATCGTTTCGGTGCAGGTTGATCACCATATGACTGGCTTTGTAAAAAATCCCTTGAACCTGGGAGAGGTTGTAGCGATGAATCAGCGCCTCCGGGGTCGGTGCATCGAACGTGGTGAGAATGCGGTTTTCTTTGAGGTCGGCGTAGAGCCCCTGGCGGATATGGACCGGTTCTACGGGGGCGTCTGTTTCTTGGCTGAGTTCGGCGGCGAGGGTGGTGAGGTGCCGGGTGGCGGCGGTAGGGCTAGGCGCTGTGCTAGCAGCGAGGGCGAAGAGGCGATCGCGCAGCTCAGGGGGCTCCAGCGGGCTGACAATTTCAAACGTGCTAAAGCTATTGCGCAAAATGTGGGCCAAACCGCGCTTGATTCGGTAGTCGGTATCTTCGCCTTCCTCTAACTGCAGCTGCTGGTCCAAGACGCCCTGGGTTTTGCCCACAGCGTCTTGGAAAAGGTCAATGAGGGTTCGCGCCGTCTGAAGATTGACCCTTTTGAGAGCGAGCTGTTTAGGAATGAGTGAGTCGCCGCTATATCTTTGAATAAGTAAAGGAGAAGGTAGCGTAGTAATTGCCTCCAGCCAACTGCTCGATTTTACAGAATTATCTACTCCAGGGGTGAACTTTAGTGGGTTAGTGGCCGTGATGATAGTGCCGAGCAGAAATTGAAACAGCGCTAATGATTGAGACCAGAACAGCAGTTTCGCCATTAGAAAAAGATTGCTATGCCCAGAGGCTCAATTCTAGAATCGAATAAGAGCTATACCTTTGGTAGCTATTTCGAGATGAGTCATGAGCTAGATGAAATTTTGGCTGAATTTGACTGTTTGCTGAAGCGAAGTACTTTCGACTTTTCCAATATCGATATAGGTGACATAGGCGCCGATGTCGGTGAATCCTCAATTGATCTTCAGCAGTCAATCAGTTCTTTAGAGGAAGACATACAGCGACGGCTGCCTTTTGTGAGCTTGACTAGCGAAACTGCTCGCAGAGAAATTCTCATTGCGCCCATTATGCTTGCACCGATCGACAACACTCAAGCGCAGCTTAGAATTGACAGTGGATTGACTCGGAAGAACCTGTTCTTTATGGGGCGGTTTCGACAGGCGATGTGTGGCAGTTTGGGCGATTCTTTCGAACGCAGAAACGCATAGAACAAGACCTGACGCTGTACCGAATCCCGGCGAATATAGAAGGGCTGTTTCAGGCGCTGATGGGCATTTTGACGGGCCAGGTGTAGCCGGTTGCCCCTCTCTCACCTAAGAAACCTAACTCTGAATTTGGTTTTATAGTGTAGAGATAACGCTTTCCACCTGGTTACTTGATTCAGTCTGAAACGCTCACCCTACTCGAATGGCCTCGGCTCTGTCGTCATTTGGCGACCTTTACTGCGACGAATATTGGCAATGTGGCGGCGCAGCGATTGCCGATTCCGACGAGCCGCGCAGAGAGTGAAGAATTGCTGGCCCAGACAGTGGAAACAACCCAGCTGGAATCGACTGTGGGTGGTCTACAGTTTGGCGGGATTCGAGACATTGGCGTGTCGCTGGAGCGGGCGAGGCTGCAGGGGATTTTGTCGGGGGATGAGCTGCTGGATATTGCCACGACGCTGTCGGGGGCGCGGCGCTTGCGCAGGCAAATTGATGCGCAAGAAGAGCTGCCGGTCCTGCAGGCGCTGGTGGAAGACTTGCGCACGTTTCCTGAGATAGAGCAGGAGATTAACCGGTGCATTGATGAGCGGGGAAAGGTGGCGGACCGGGCGAGCCAAAAGCTGGCAAATGTTCGACAGCAGCTGAAGGTGGTGCGCGATCGCATCTACTCGAAGCTGCAGCGCATCATGCAGCGCCAGAGCGGGGCCCTGCAAGAGACGCTGATTACCCAGCGGGGCGATCGCTTTGTGCTACCGGTGAAGGGCGCTCAAAAAGACGCGGTGCCGGGCATTGTCCACGATGTGTCTGCCAGTGGGGCGACGCTGTATGTAGAGCCTCACAGCGTGGTCGAAAATGGCAACAGGCGGCGGGCACTGCGCAAAGAAGAAGAAATAGAAGAAGAAGCCATCCGCCAGATGCTGACCTACAAAGTGGCAGAAGTTCTCCCTGAGCTAGAGCACTTAATCCTGACAATGGTGAAGCTAGACCTGGCAACAGCGAGGGCTCGCTACGGGCTGTGGATGGAGGGCAACGCGCCCAGGTTTGTAGAGAATGAACAAATCACTTTGCGTCAGCTGAAGCACCCTCTCCTGCTCTGGCAACAGAAAAAAGAGCAGAAAGGTCGAGTTGTTCCCACCGATCTGGTAATGCGGCCAGACTTGCGAGTTGTTGCCATTACCGGCCCGAACACAGGCGGAAAGACCGTTACCCTCAAGACCCTTGGCCTGACGGCGCTGATGGCCAAAGTAGGCATGTTTGTGCCTGCTAGAGAACCGGTAGAGCTACCCTGGTTCAATTCTGTGCTAGCAGATATTGGCGATGAACAATCGATTGAGCAGAGTCTTTCGACGTTTTCGGGGCATGTGAAGCGGATTGGGCGCATCTTAGAGGCGCTAGATGACGAGCGTACCGAACAGGTTGGGGATAGCGCCGTGGTCAATTCCCTGGTGCTGCTGGACGAAGTCGGCGCAGGGACCGATCCTTCCGAGGGGAGTGCGCTGGCGATCGCACTGCTCAAATACCTAGCTGACCACACTCGCCTGACCGTCGCAACCACTCACTATGGTGAACTCAAAGCGCTGAAATATGAAGACGAGCGGTTTGAAAACGCTTCAGTAGAATTTGATGATGTCAAGCTGGCTCCCACTTACCGGCTGCTGTGGGGCATTCCGGGCCGGTCGAATGCGCTCTCGATTGCCCAGCGCCTAGGGCTAAATGAGCAAGTGTTGGCGATGGCCAAACAGCGCATGGGCGGTGCCAATGAAGATGTGAACCAGGTGATTGAGGGGCTTGAGGCTCAGCGCAGGCGTCAGGAACAGCGGGCTGCGGAAGCCGAAAAGCTGGTTGCGAAGGCAGAGAGATTTTATAAGGAAGTGGAAGCGCGGGCCCAGAGTTTGCGCGATCGCGAACAGAAAATCAAGCGCCAGCAAGAAAAAGAGGTGGAAACAGCGCTGCTCCATGCCCGCGCCGAAGTCGCCAAAGTCATTCGCGACCTGCAGAAAGGGAACCTAACCGGCCAAGACGCTCAAAAAGCGACAGAAGCGCTCAACCGAATCGAAGAAAAGCGATTGCCAACCGGCAAACATCCGGCCAAAGTCAGCTCTACCGGAAGTGGTTATCGGCCCAAGGCTGGCGAGCGCGTACGGCTGGCTAGCTTGGGCGGTCAAGTGGCAGAGGTGATGGCAGAAGCCGACGAAGACGGCAAGGTGTCGGTACGCTTTGGCATCATGAAAATGACCGTTGACCTGTCAGACATAGAGTCGCTCAAGGGTGAGAAAGCGGAGCCGATAGAAAAGAAGCCCAAGCAGCCTGTTGCGAAGACGACGCCGGAAGCGCCCATGGTGAAGACAGAGCGGAATACAGTCGATTTGCGAGGCATGCGGGTGAGCGAAGCGGAGAGCGTGATTGAAGAAGCGATCGCCCATGCCAACGGCCCTCTGTGGCTAGTCCATGGCCACGGGACGGGCAAGCTGCGACGCGGCGTGCAGGAATATCTCGAGCTGCATCCCCAGGTAAAAAGCTTCGAACCTGCAGACCAAGCAGACGGCGGAAAAGGCGTCACTGTTGCCAAAATCTAGCCGATGACAACAATCCATTCCGTAGTAGATAGGGATGGAACTGTTGCCAGTTTTGTAAGCTAGTGAACCGGCAGTAGACGGGAACTATAACAGTACGGCTAAAACCTGTTTGGCTGAGAATTATCTGACCATGAGACAGCGCCTACAGTAGCTGTAGGCGCTAAGGAGATACCGCAATGACCACTCTGACAAAATCACTACTCGCGCTAGGTGTAGTGGCTGCCCTGGCTGTGCCAAGTACGCCCTCATTCGCAGAAGAAGCGGTATCTAAAACAGAACGAATTGAACAATTGATAGAGATGACGAACGCCTCTGACGTGAGTGTGCAAGTGACCGAAACTATGTTTGCTCAGTTCAGACGGGCTTTGCCACAAGTCCCAGATGAGTGGTGGGATAGCTTTATTGAGAAAATCAACGCAAGCGATATCAACAGCCTGCTTATCCCAGTTTACGAGAGAAATTTTACGGATGCTGAAATCAGTGCCATGGTTGACTTTTATCAAACGCCAGAAGGCCAGTCTATTATCGCGAAGATGCCGCTGCTTGTAGAAGATAGCATGGCGGTAGGCCAGACTTGGGGCGAGGGCCTGGCATTGGAAGTTCTTCACGAACTTGAGGCTGATGGCTATGAGTTTCCTGCCCAATAGCAGCGCCAAAAAATTAGCAGTAGCGCCTAAAAATAGCGCTGTAGGCACTTGGGAGGCTCTCTAAGACCGCCTTCGTCGGCTTTGGCCAGTGCAGGCCAGTGCAGGGTTGGCCAGCGCAGATTTGGCCAGCGCAGAAACTAAGAAATAGGGATCAGGTGAGGTAATTGTATGGCCTGTAATGCTAGCCTGTGAGTGTTCTCTCAGGCGAAGTGATTGCGCCTGCTACCAAGACTGCTAGTCCCCAAACTGCTAGTCCCCAAACTGCCTATCTATGAGTAAAGTTGTTGTTGGTTTATCGGGCGGAGTCGATAGCTCCGTCGCTGCAGCTATCCTTCACAACCAGGGCCATGAGGTGCTGGGAATGACCCTTTGGCTGATGAAGGGCAAAGGTCAGTGCTGCTCTGAGGGGATGACTGACGCAGCTCAGCTGTGTGAGGACTTGGGCATTGACTACAGCGTTGTAGACTCGCGCGAGGTCTTTGAAAAGTACATTGTCAATTACTTAGTGGAAGGGTATTCCCAGGGCGTGACGCCGCTACCCTGCTCTCAGTGCAATAGCGCGGTCAAGTTTGGCCCCATGCTGAACTACGCCGTCAATGAGATGGGCGCAGACTACATCGCAACGGGACACTATGCCCAGATTACGCAAAATGCTGAAACGGGGCGATATGAGCTACGCCGCGCGGTTGATCGCAACAAAGATCAGTCTTATTTTCTCTATGATCTCAGTCAGGCGCACCTGGCCGCGACAAAGTTTCCGCTAGGCGAGACAACAAAACCTGAAACCAGAGCGATCGCAGCTAGCCTAGGCCTGCACACTGCAGACAAGCCCGAAAGCCAGGACCTCTGCCTGGTAGAGCAGCACGGCTCTATGAAAACCTTCCTCGATAAGTTCTTAGCGCCCAAACCGGGTGATATTGTCAGCACCAGCGGTGAAGTGCTCGGTCAGCACGATGGCATCCACCACTACACCATCGGCCAGCGCCGAGGGCTAGGCATCGCCGCACCCAATCCACTCTATGTGGTGAAGCTAGATGTGGGCCGCAATCAGGTGATTGTGGGTGAGCGGGACAGCGTCACCTCTCCTAGCTGCACCGTTCATCGGGTCAACTGGGTTTCGATTGCGCCGCCTGCCGGACCGATTTCAGCAGACGTTCAGATTCGCTATCGCTCGCGGGCGGTCGGCGCGACCATCGTGCCGATAGCTTCTAGCGCAGAGGAGGCCCACTCCGATGGGACTGTGCGGAGCAACACAGACAAAATGGGCCGCGTCAAAATAATTTTTGATGAACCCCAGTTTGGAGTAACCCCCGGACAGGCGGCTGTCTGGTACGAAAATAGTGGTCGGGTGCTAGGGGGCGGTATTATTGAGCCCGTAGACGGGTAACCAGTCGGGTAGCCAGTCGCGTAAACAGTCGGGTAGCCAGTCGCGTAAACAGATGCGCGACCAAAGATTTGCCCGGGCTAGCAGGAACAACCCCTGTAGCCACCCAGACTTTAGATAAAGACGCAGTAAACGAGGAAACCTAACTTTGAGTGAAGTGAAAGACGGCATTGCACCCCATGGCGGCACGCTGGTCAACCGGCTGGCTAGCCCTGACCAAAAGCAGGAATTTTTGAGCAAGGCAGACAGCTTACCCCGCGTCGCTCTAGACAAGCGAGCAGCTTCTGACCTGGTGATGATAGCCATTGGTGGCTTTAGTCCCCTAACTGGCTTTATGACTCAGGCCGACTATGAGCCAGTAGTGACCGATATGCGCCTGGCCAGCGGAGTGCCCTGGTCTGTGCCGGTCACGCTTTCGGTCAGTGAAGCCGTTGCCGGGCCTCTGACGATCGGCCAGCGGGTGCGCCTAGACGACGAAACTGGACGGTTTATCGGCGTGCTGGAGCTGAGCGAAAAGTACACCTACGACAAAAAGAAAGAGGCTATCAACGTCTATCGCACCGATGAAGACGCGCACCCTGGTGTGAAAGTCGTGTACGACCAGGGACCTATTAACCTGGCGGGTGATGTGTGGCTGCTAGAGCGCGACCCGCACCCCCTTTTCCCGGACTACCAGATCGATCCGGCTGAATCGCGCAAGCAGTTTCGCGAGCGGGGCTGGAAGACTGTAGTTGGCTTCCAAACGCGCAACCCCATTCACCGCGCCCACGAGTACATTCAAAAGTGCGCGCTTGAAACAGTGGATGGGCTCTTTTTGCATCCTCTGGTGGGCGCAACCAAGAGCGACGATATTCCGGCTGATGTGCGGATGCGCTGCTACGAAATCATGATGGAAAACTACTTTCCTCAGCAGCGGGTAATTTTGGCGATTAATCCTTCTGCGATGCGCTATGCGGGGCCACGAGAGGCCATTTTCCATGCGCTGATTCGCAAAAACTATGGCTGCACTCACTTTATTGTGGGACGCGACCATGCAGGTGTGGGCGACTACTATGGCACCTACGATGCTCAGGCCATTTTCGATGAGTTTGAGCCGGGTGAGCTAGGCATCATGCCCATGAAGTTTGAGCATGCGTTTTACTGCACGCGCACTGGAACCATGGCGACGACCAAGACCAGTCCTGCGACCCCTGAAGAGCGGATTCACCTATCGGGTACCAAGGTCCGCGCCATGCTGCGCGAAGGCAAGCAGCCACCGCCGGAATTCTCTCGTCCAGAAGTTGCCGCTGAACTGATCAAGGCGATGCAAACTACTTAAGATGATAAATGTCTGCCGATGGGTGTTTTGATGGACATCTATCGGCGCTTTATTGTGATTGCAATGGAAAGGTGGGGTCAGGTTCTATGGGGTCTAAGCCGGGTGATGGCCGGGTAAGTCGGCGAACATTCTTTAAGCAAACTGGTGCGTTGGCAGCGGCCCTTGGTCTCACAGAGCTTTCTATTCAGTTTGGTCGCTCGGCAGGGCTGTTTTCGCAGGCGAGGGACTACGGCCAGGCGATCGCACAGTCGAATGGTCGTAAGCTAGCGCTGCTAATCGGCATTGACGATTACCCATCGCAGGCCGTCCCTTCCGGGCAGCTGGGCTCTGGCAAGCTTGAGGGCTGCGTGACAGATGTGGAGCTACAGAAGGCGCTACTGATCCATCGGTTTGGCTTTTTGCCGAAAGATATTGTCTGCCTGACGAATAAGCAGGCGACCCGTCAGGGCATTTACGATGCCTTTATGTCCCATCTGTACGAGCAGGCGAAAGCTGGGGACGTGGTGGTTTTTCACTTTAGCGGCTACGGCGCGCAGGTACGGGTTGCGGATTTGGGCACGGGGACAGCTGCAGCAGAAACGCCCAGTTCTGGCATGAAGGGCGTGCGGCGATCGCTTGTTCCGGTCAATGGGTTGCTGCCCACTGAGAGCCGCCCGGTGCTAAATGACATTTCTGAAATTGAGCTGAAGGCGCTATTGCGGCAGCTCAAGACAAAGAATGTGACCACGATTTTGGACACCGGATTTGTGGATATTGCGGTGCCACTTTCAGGAGGGTTGCGATCGCGCGCGCGCTCTGAAGTGGTAACCGGTCAGATACCGGCGCCTTTTCCGCAGCTGGTGAAGCAGCGCCTGCCGAAGGAAGACGATCCCTTTCCGGGGGTGCTGCTTAGAGGGGCGGCGCTCGATGATGTTGTTCTAGAGCGGCAGTGGAATGACTTTAATGCGGGCGTGTTTACCTATGTGCTGACGCAGTACCTGTGGTCAGCGCCTGCACCGGTACTGGTGGAGAATACGCTGGCGCGATCGCAAGAAATTTTGGCCCGCTGGGGTGGCAGCACTCAGCAGCCCGCCGTAAGCGGTACCAAAAGTGGCACCGGCGCGGCAAAGAATGCGGCTATTTACAATACGCCTCTGGTGGGTCGGACCCGGGGGGAGGGCATTGTGCAGTCTCTGAGTGCCGACAAGAAGACGGCGACCCTATGGCTAGGTGGCCTGCCGCCTAGGGTGTTGGAGTATTTGGCCTCACCGTCGGTGGTGACCTGCAATGGGCGGCAGCTGCGGGTGCGATCGCACAACGGGCTGACGGCTAGAGCCAAGCTAATCGAAGATGCCGGTAATGACGGTGCGCCGCTGGAAGTGGGACAGCCCATTTTTGAATCGGTGAGGGCGCTGCCCAAAAATGTTGACCTGGTGGTTGCGCTCGACAGCCGCCTAGAGCGCATTGAGCGGGTAGATGCGACCAGTGCCCTGTCGGCGCTGTCGTTTGTCAGCTCTACTTCGGATACCGATTTGCCTGCCGATTGCCTTTTGGGCAAGCCTATCGACACCAGTAGCGGCACCCTGACTGCCAGCTTAAATCCATCGAAGCTGAATACTTCCAGACTGGCTCAGTCTGCAGATTTGGGCGATGAACCAAGCGCCGATGAGCCGGTGGATGGTCAGGAGGTTGGCTATGGATTGTTTTCTTTGACGCGATCGCTGATTCCTGGAACATTGGCGCTGCAGGATGAGGCAATAAAGCCCGCCATCACCCGACTAACGGCGAAGCTACAAACGCTGATAGCCCTAAAAATGCTGCGGCTCAGTGAGAATAGGGCAGCTTCTCGGCTACCGGTACGGGTCACGCTAGAGCAGGTAGACCCCAAAGAGAACAAGCTGCTGATCACCCGGCAAACCTTTGAGGTGGGGGCGCCCATAAAAAACGACGCGGAGGGCTTTTTGCCTGAGGTGCCCGTTGGCAGCCGGGTTCGCTACAGAATTTTTAATGATGGCAGCGAGCCGCTGTACTACACGCTGATTAATGTGGATCCGGTGGAGCGGCTGTCGGCTTTTTGCCCTGTTGCTGAAACGCCCACTGCGCTGCAATCTACAGGAGAAGAAGACAGCACGCTGCCAACAATTTCGGCGGCTAGCATCGCGCCTGGCACTTCGGTGGCGGTCCCCAGTGCCGATCTTGATTGGGCGGTTGATGCGCCGACGGGTCCAGTGGAAACTTACGTTGTGTGCAGTACTTTGCCATTGGTCAATACTTTTGATGCGCTGACGAGCCCAACCAATAGCGGCGGGCAGCGGGTCAAGCCTTTGCCAAATCCGCTTGAGGTTGTGCGATCGCTACTCTCTGATATGAGTGCGGGCGATGAATCGGATACTTACACCCTGGATACGGCTAAGTGGGCGACGCTGAACTTTACGTATCAGGCAGTTTAGCCGGCTGGGCTGTGTTGAAAATATCCTGACGAGCTGTGATATCTAGTCTGGCGGACAAACAGGATAGAGCCGCTAGCGCTACTCGCTGCCAACCCACCCCGCCCTGCGGGCACCCCTCCAGAGGGGATCTACTTCAGGCTTGTCTATTTAGTTGCCGAGGTAATATCTAGTCTGGCTGCTCGGAAATAAAGAAAATCAGGAAATGCTTTGAGATGTGTCGAGAAAGGAGAGAATTTCCGTATTCTCTTGGTTCATCTTTGTTCTTTTTATCTGTTGTTTCTATCAAGTTGTGTAATACATAATTGTTTAACAGAAAGTATGTGAGAAATCCGTGAAATAACCCATCTGGTTTTCTTGATGAGCTGGATAGAGTGTCTGAGGAATTTAGCTGGCCTCAGCCCACAGATCTCTTACTCGCGCGTCATGGATAACAACAATAACAGCAGCAACTTTCCTTCTGCACCTGGCAAGACAATCTGGCAAAGTGGTTGGATAGATGAACTCTGGAGTCAGCTGACGACAGGGACTTATAGCGGCATTGGCAATGTTGTTTTAGATGATGGGATTGCGCAAACTGAGACGCAGGTTTTGGCTGACCTAGATGCGGTAGACCGTATTCTCTTGGGCGCTAGCGAGATAGAAGATTTGCTTTCGGATGTGCAGCGCTACGCGAACGACCATTCTTTTAACCCTGGCATTGACCCGGTCACTGGGACGCCGGAAATTGCCCATGCGGCGGAATCGCTTGTGCAGGTGATGCAGTATGTGCAGCAGCAGGGCCTGCCAGACTTAACTGCTGAAGTCGGTGAGCTGACACTAGATGAGGTTGCCTTGCCGGGTGACGGTGGACGCCTGTCGCTTACCCTGGCGAACCAGGGCGGACTGGAGATACAGTCGCCGGTCAGGCTGAAGATTTTTGCTAGCGAGCAGAATAACCTCAATGCCGTACCTGTGGAAATTGGTGAGATAGGTTTTGGCAAACTGAAGCTAGAACCGGGAGAGACAAAGACAGCCTCTGCCGTTGTTGAGCTGCCGGATAATCTGCCTGCGGGTGAGTACCATATTTCTGTCGTTGTAGATGCGGAGGGCGCGGTTCCTGAAGCAGATGAACTCAACAATGTTGTGGTTGCTGGCTTCACGCAGACGGTGGCGTGGCAGTTTGGCAACATTGGCGGAGAGAGTAGGCAGCTGGCGCTGTACGAAGCGGATGGCGATGTGGTGCGCTATCGCCTGAAGGGAGATGGCTACGGGGAAATCACTGAAAGCAACGGACTTAAGCAGATTGTTCTACATGGGACAAGCGACAAAACAGAAGTCAATATCCAAGCCGATGGAGACGGTCACACGCTGGGCGGGGTGACGATTAACGGCGACCTGAAGCAGTTCTATGGGACGAAGACGGACCTGCAAGGAAATTTGACGCTCAGCGGCAGCCTGGACCGCCTCGTACTAGATGATGTAGACGATGCGCAGATTGTGATTGGTCCTGGCAAGGACGATGAGCATCAGGTTGATATCAAGCTAGACCAGGTGAGTAACCTGACGCTCACCTCCCAGAGCGCACTGGAGACGCTGGAAGCAAAGAACTGGACGAGGGAGACGGGCGTGACTAGTCAGGTGATTGCCCCAGGGCTAAATAACCTGAAGATGAAAGGTGACTTTATTGCTGATGTGGCGATCGCTGGCGAACTGATGAAGGCGAAGGTCGATGGTGTTTCTGCTGGAATTTGGCAGATCGGCCAGACTGAGAAGCTGGACCTATTCGAAACGGGGGCGGACTGGTCGCTGAGCGTGGCAGGCGAGCTAGGCAAACTGGATGTGAAGCGCAATCTGCTGGGGACGGTGGCCGCTGGTGACCTCAATCGCGTTTTGGTGAAAGGGGACGCGGTGAATGCCCATATTTTGGTGGGTGCTGGCTTGGGTGCGGACGGGGTGCTGGGG